>NZ_CM177779.1:3600000-4210311 GCF_058248365.1 Cellulomonas sp. McL0606
CGCCGCGGTGAAGTCCGACGATCCGACCGGCTGCCGCAGGAAGCTGACGCCGATGCCCTGACGAGGGTCGAACAACGACGTCATCGCCTTGTCCCGCTCGGCCGGGGACAGCGCCGAGAGCACCGACGCGGAGGAGTCCGTGATGGAGGCCCCGAAGCCGTCCATCGTCTGGAAGGTCTGGTCCGGGTCGACGACGATCGTCGCGAGGTCCGACGATCCGGCGGCGAACGCGACGGGGGCACGCTGGTGCAGGAGCTCGGCGCGGTCGGGGGTGGTGACCCAGACCTGTGCCTGGACGGTGGGATCGCCGTGGCCGGGCCGCCCGCCGGTCGCCTGGGCCGCCGCCGCGGGGATCAGCAGTGCACCGGAGGCGGCCGTGGCCACCGCGATGCGCAGGAGGTTCCGTCTCATCGTGCACTCCTCGTCGAGTCGCACCCGAGGCCTCGTCGCCCCGGGCGGGATGCTGCGTCACCGGCCGGGACACCTCGTTGAGACCGACCGATGGAACAGATGTAACGCACCTCCGACGGTGCGAAACACGCAACGCGGTACAGTCCGCGCGTACCGGACAGCACAGGACGTCGAGCGCGCGCTGTCAACCGGAGCGCTGAAACGGAGCATGAAACATGACCAAGGAGCCGGGCCCGCGCTCGACGGTCCGGGACGTCGCGGCGTCGACCGGGGTGTCCATCGCCACGGTGTCTCGGGTGCTCAACGGCCACCCCAACGTCGCCGCCGGGACCCGCGACCTGGTGCTGCGCGCGGTGGGCGAAGCTGGGCCCGCGTGCGCCGCTCGCCCGCGCGGTGCCGACCGAGCGCTCCGGGCCCGTGTTCGTGCGGTGCCCGTACGTCCTGACCGACTACTTCGGGCTCGTCGTGTCCGCGGTCGCCGAGACGCTCGAGCTGCACGGGCGCGCCGTCCTGCTCGACGCGGGCGAGGTCGCACAGGCCACGCACCCGCTGCTCGGCCTGGCCGGCCGGCCCGACGTCGCGGGCGCGGTCCTCGTCCTGCCGCCCGAACGCCCCGCCGAGCTGGCCGCGCTGCGCCGTACCGGGTTCCCGTTCGTCGTCGTCGACCCGCGCACCCCGCCCCCGCCGGACGTCGCCGCCGTCTCGGCCGCGCACGGAGCCGGTGCTCGGCGGGTCACGGCCCACCTGCTCGAGCTGGGTCACCGCCGGATCGGGGTGATCGGGGGCCCGCGCGAGTGGTCCGCCGCGGTCGAGCGGCAGGCCGGCCACGCGGCCGCGATGGTGCACGCGGGCCTCATGCCCCCGCCCGAGCTGCACCGTTCCATCGAGCCGACCACCGACGCCGGCCACCGGGCCGCGGCCGAGCTGCTCGACCTGCCCGAGCGGCCCACGGCGCTGGTCTGCTTCAACGACAAGGTGGCAATCGGTGCTCTGCACGCCGCCGCCGAGCGCGGTCTGGCGGTCCCCGACGACCTGTCCGTGACCGGGTTCGACGACTCCGACGTGGCCCGCGCGTCGGTGCCGCAGCTGACGACTGCCCGGCAGCCGCTCGCCGAGATGGGCCGGATCGCGGTCGGCCTGCTCGTGCGCCTGATGGCTCGCCACAAGGTCGACGCGCTGCACGTCGAGCTCGCGACGGAGCTGGTGGTCCGCGGGTCGACGGGACCCGCCCCGAGGAGCGGCGGCCCGGTGGCGTGACCGGACCGCCGGCGCGCTCAGTACCCGCGCGAGGAGTCGGCAGTGACGGGCGCGCCGCGCAGGGTGGCTACGTACTCGTCGGTCGTCATCGGCTTGGAGAACATCGGGTAGTCGTAGGTGATCGCGTTGTCGTGCTCGGCCTGCGAGGTCGCGCCGACGGCGTCGGTCAGGGTGATGACCTCGAAGCCCTTCTCGTACGCCGAGCGCATGGTGGACTCGACGCAGCAGTTGGTCAGGAAGCCCGCCAGCACGACGGTGGTGATGCCCTTGGACCGCAGGATAAAGTCGAGGTTCGTCGACCCGAACGCGTCCAGACCGCGCTTGCCCTCGACGACGATGTCGCCGTCAGCCGGTGCGACGTCCGCGACGAAGTCCGCGCCCCACGAGCCCTTGACGAACGCGTTGGAGTCCACGACGCCCTTGAGGATCCCGTACGGGTGCGCGGTGATCTCTCCGTAGCCGGCCTGGAACGCGATCGGGCTGTGGATCACGGTGGCGCCGGCGGCACGGGTGGCCTCGAGCGCGGTCGCGGCGTGGGCGAGCATGTCGGTGCTCGCCATCACGGCCTCGACGGCGCCGTGCAGCACCCCGCCCTCGGTGGTGAAGTCGTTCTGGAACTCGATCAGGACGAGTGCCGTGGTGTCCGGGTTCATCTCTGCTCCTTTGCTGGACATGCGATAACGGACGGAACGGATGGTGCAGATCAGGGGAGGGCCTGCTCGGCCAGCAGCTCGACGACGTGCCGGTAGGTGGCGCCCGTGGCTCGCGTCATGCCCAGCTCGCAGGTGCGGTTGCAGCTAGCGTGCGCTTGCGCGTCGAGGCTGACAACCTCGGCGGCCTCGCGCCGGGTGGCCGACGCGGCAGCTCCGGGTGGAGCATCCCGCGGTCGCCGGCGAACGCGCAGCAGCCCCAGTCGAGGGGCACCGTGACGCTCTGCGCGACCGCCGAGGCGACGGTCATCAGTGCGGGGTCCAGGCCGAGCTGGGTGGACGAGCAGGTCGGGTGCACCGTCAGCGTGGACAGCCGCTCGTACGGTCCGAGCACGGGCAGGACGCGGTCGGCGACGAAGGCCACGACGTCGATGACCTCGAGCTCGTCGCCGAGCAGGTGCCGGAAGCCCTCGGTGCACGACGAGGCGTCGCAGACGATCGGCAGCGTCCCGCCGTCGGTGGCCTCGCGGACCACCGGCAGCACGCGTGCGCGCATGGCCTCGTGGCCCGCGGCGACGCCCTTGGACGACCAGGGCGTGCCGCAGCAGAGGGCGTCGATCCCGTCGGGAACCAGCACCGTGAGACCGGCCGCGGCGCACAGGTCCTCGAACGCCACCTGGACCCCGCGGCCCTGCGCCGGGCCGAACATGACGTTCACGCACGAGGGCAGGTACACCGCGTCGGGCGACGACGAGGGTCGGGGCCGGCGCCGGGGCGCGCCGCCGCGCGGAAGGTCGGGGGTCCATCCCGGGACGGTGTCAGCGCCGAGCACGGCGCGGCCGAGAGAGGTGACCGCCGGCACCAGTGGGCCTGGCAGGGCGTCGGAAAGCGACAGTGCCGACGAGGCGAGCGACGTGGTGGTCCCCCAGTGCTTGGCGGCGGCGGTCCACACCAGGGCCGTCGGCGCGGGCAGGTTCTCGCGGCGCAGCGTCTTGACCAGCAGACCCGTGTTGATGCCGACCGGGCACGCCGTGCCGCACATGCCGTCGACCGCGCAGGTGTCCACCCCGGGGTACTCGTACGCCCGCTCGAGCCGTTCGGCCGTCGCCGTGTCCCCGCTCAGCTCCGCGCTGCGGATGTCGCGCCGGAGCACGATGCGCTGGCGCGGGGTCAGCGTCAGGTCGCGCGACGGGCAGACGGGTTCGCAGTAGCCGCACTCGACGCAGCGGTCGACCTCCGCCTCGATCGGCGGCGCGAGCTTGATGTGCCGCAGGTGGGCGTCCGGGTCGTCGGAGAGCAGGACGCCCGGGTTGAGCAGCCCGCGCGGGTCGAACAGCCGCTTGATCTCGCGCATCACGTCGTAGAGCTCGTCGCCGTACTGCCGACGGACGAACGGCGCCATGATCCGGCCCGTGCCGTGCTCCGCCTTGAGCGATCCCCCGTTGTCCAGCACGAGCGAGACCAGGTCCTGCGTGAAGCCGGCGTACCGGGCCAGCTGCTCGCTCGTCTCGAACCGGTCGGTGAGCATGAAGTGGAGGTTGCCGTCCTTGGCGTGCCCGAAGATGACGGCGTCCTCGTACGCGTACCGGGCGAACAGCGTCGTCAGCGACGCGCACGTGTCCGCGAGCCGCTCGACCGGGACGACGACGTCCTCGAGCAGGGCGGTCGTGCCGCTGCGGCGCGCGCCGGCCACCGACGTGTAGAGGCCCTTGCGCAGCTTCCAGAGCGCGGCGCGGGCGACGGGGTCACTGGTCAGGTCGGCGTCGCCCAGCCTCGGAGCAGCCGAACCGACCAGGTCCGCGAGCTCGGCGGCCGTCGTCGCCTGGTACTCCACCAGCAGCGCGGCCTGCCGGTCCACGGTGAGCGCGGCGACCTCCCGCGGGCAGTCGGGCAGGCCCTGCCCCACCCGCAACGAGGTGGCGTCCATGAGCTCGAGGGTCGCGGCACCGGTGGCCACCAGGCCCGGCAGCGCGCGGCTGGCCGAGCCGAGATCGTCGAAGACGAGCAGCGCGGTGGCGGCGTGCGCGCGCAGGGGGACCGTGCGGAACGTCGCGGAGGCGACGAAGGCGAGCGTCCCCTCGCTGCCGACGACGAGGTGGGCGAGCATCTGCGGCACGGTGTCGAAGTCGAGCAGGGCGTTGATCCCGTAGCCCATGGTGTTCTTCATCGAGAACTGCCGCGTGATCGTGGCGACCGACGACGGGTTGTCGAGCACACGGCGGCGCAGCGCGTGCAACCCCGCGTAGAGGTCGGGCTCGAGCGTCCGCAGCAGCGAGTCGGCTTCGGGAGCACCCGTGTCGACCACGGTGCCGGACGGCAGGACCGCGACCAGCGACTCGAGGGTGCGGTAGCTGTTCTCGGCCGTGCCGCACGCCATGCCCGAGGAGTTGTTGGCCACCACCCCGCCGATCGTGCAGGCGACCTCGCTGGCGGGGTCGGGGCCGAGCTTGCGGCCGTGCCGGGCCAGCCGCGCGTTCAGGTGCCGGACCGTGACGCCCGGCTGCACTCGGACGCGAGCGCCGTCGTCGAGCACCTCGGTGCGCTGGAAGTGGCGACGCACGTCGACCAGCACGCCGTCGCCGCCCGCCTGCCCGGACAGGCTGGTCCCGCCCGACCGGAACGTCAGCGGCACCCCCGCCGCCGCGGTCTCGCGCAGCAGCCGGCCCACCTCGTCGGCGGTGCGCGGGGCGACGACCGCCCGCGGGACCAGCAGCACGTGGGAGGCGTCGTGCGCGAGGGCCCGCAGGCTGAGCTCGTCGGTGCGGACCTGCGCGGCGTCGGCGACGCATCCCGCCAGCAGGGCGGAGAGCGAGTCCGGCGTCGGCATCACCCTCAGATTGTCGGACAAGTAGACTCAACTGACAACCCTTAGGCTGTCGACGACGCGACGAGAGGATGGCGATGGCGCGCGGGATCGTGGTGACCAGCCTGGTCGACGCCGTCGTCGACGACCTGCGCACGCTCGTCGTGACCGGCGCGCTCGCGCCCGGCACCCCGCTCACCGAGCTGGACGTGGCCACCCGCTACGACGTGGCCCGGGCCAGCGCACGCGCCGCGATCGAACGGCTCACGGCCGAGAAGGTGCTGGTCCGGAACAACCACAAGACGGCACGCGTGGTGGGCTCCTCGGTCCCGACGACGTCCGCGACATCTACCGCACGCGCACCTACCTGGAGTCCGAGGTGCTGCGCCGGCTTGCCGACGAACGCCGCGTGCCCGCCACGGCGCGGGAGGCCAACGCCGAGATCGCCACGCTCTGGGCCGGCGGTTCCTACGCGGTCGTGGAGCCCGACATGCGGTTCCACACCAGCCTCATCGACGCCCTGGGCAGCACCCGGACCAGCGCGATGTACCACTCGCTCGCGTTCGAGGTGAAGCTCTGCATGGCTCAGCTGCAGGGCCGCCAACGGCTCAGCCCCGAGATCATCGTGGCCGAGCACGCGCGGCTGCTGGAGCTCATCGAGGCCGGGGACGCCCCCGGGGCCGCCCGCATGCTCGACGAGCACCTCGCTCGCGCACGCGAGCTGCTCGCGGCGTCGCTCGGCGGCGAGGCCGGTCCCGAGGCGTTCGTGCGGTCGTCGGCGCTGCCCGCCTGAGGCTCAGTCGCCCACCGTGTGCCGGCCGCGCTGGACGATCAGCGGGTCGACCTCGCCGATGACGTCCTCGTCCTTGCCCTCGTAGTCGAACTGGCAGAGGAAGTGGCGCATCGCGTTGAGCCGAGCGCGCTTCTTGTCGTTGCTGCGGACCGAGATCCACGGCGACGGGTCGGTGTCGGTGCCCGCGAACATCGCCTCCTTCGCGGCGGAGTACTGCTCCCAGCGGTCGAGCGACTCGAGGTCCATCGGCGAGAGCTTCCAGCGGCGGACCGGGTCGATCTGCCGGATCGCGAAGCGCGTGCGCTGCTCGCGGCGGGTGACCGAGAACCAGAACTTGGTCAGGTGGGTGCCGTCGTCGACGATCAGCCGCTCGAACTCCGGGGCCTGCCGCATGAACGACGCGTACTCGTCGTCGGAGCAGAACCCCATCACCCGCTCGACGCCGGCGCGGTTGTACCAGGACCGGTCGAACAGCACGATCTCCCCGGCCGTCGGGAAGTGCTCGACGTACCTCTGGAAGTACCACTGGCCCTGTTCGGTGGTGGTGGGCTTGGTCAGCGCCACGACGCGGGCGGCGCGCGGGTTCAGGTGCTCCATGAACCGCTTGATCGTGCCGCCCTTGCCGGCCGCGTCCCGGCCCTCGAACACGATGATGTGGCGCTCGCCCGTCTCCTCAGCCCAGTACTGCAGCTTGAGCAGCTCGATCTGGAGGCGGTACTTGGCCTCCTCGTAGACGTCGCGATCCATCAGCTCTTCGTACGGGTAGTCCTCGCGCCAGGTCTCGACGGCCTTGCCACCCGGGTCGATCAGCACCGGGTCGGCGCCCTCGCCGCCGGACACGCTGTAGCCCTCGGCCACCAGCCGGTCGATGTACTCGCGCAGGTTGTCCTCGGCATCCGGTCGGTAGCCGTCGAGATCGAGCGTCGAGTCCATCGCAGCCTCCTGAGGGCGGGTCGTTTTCGACTGTACCGACGTTGTTCCGCGCCGGACACGCGTCCGGCGCGAACCTCGCGTGAACGACCGCGGCCGCACGGAGAACGGTCGTCGGCCCCACCGGCTACGCGCAGAGCGAACCACCCCGTCCCGCGGGCATCGAACCGGCATCCCGTGCGTTGACGCGGACATGAACGAGACGATGACGCAACCACTGACCGTTGCCGACCGCTGCGACCGCTGCGGCGCACGGGCCTACGTACGGGTCTTCCTGCCGGCTGGAGAGCTCCTGTTCTGCGGCCACCACGCCCGGGAGCACGCGTCGAAGTTCACTGAGCTGGCCGTCCACGTCCAGGACGAGACCGCCCGCCTGCACACGGAGTTCGCGGGCGCGAGCGTCTGACCTGAGCCGCGCGGCTCAGGAAGCGATCAGCGCCCACGCGACGGGGCCCTCGGGCGTCGTCGCGTAGGCGCGGACATGATGTCCCCATGGAACTCGCGTTCACGGGCGGCATCGCCGCGATCGTCCTGTTCGGCGTCGTCGGCCAGCTTCTGGGCAAGGCCACGCGCATCCCGTCGATCATCCTGCTGCTGCTCCTCGGGCTGCTGGTCGGCCCGGTACTCGGTTGGGTTGACCCGGACGCGCTCCTCGGGGACGACCTCTTCCCGCTCGTCTCGATGGCGGTCGCACTCCTGCTGTTCGAGGAGTCGCTGAAGCTCGACTTCTCCCGGTTGCAGGGCGGCGCCCGACGCCCTGTTCTCGGCCTGGTCACCGTCGGCGCGCTGATCACCGGCGTCGGTGCCTCGTTGCTGACGTACTGGGTGTTCGACCTGCCACCCGTCCGGGCAGCGGTGATCGGAGCGATCCTCATCGTGTCCGGACCCACCGTCGTCGGGCCCCTGCTCGCGGTGATCAAGCCGAAGCAGCCGCTCGAGTCGGTGCTCGCGTTCGAGGGCATCTTCATCGACCCGATCGGCGCGACCGTCGCGCTCGGCATCACCAACATCGCCCTGCACGAGCACCCGCAGGGGCTCCTCAAGACAGGCCTGACGGGGATCGCGGTCGGCGTCGTCACCGCGGCGGTGTACGTCGCGCTCATCCGGTTCGCGCGCGTGCCCCGCTCGATGGAGGTGGTCCTCGGCGTCGCTCTGGCGCTGACCGCGTTCGCCTGCGCGGAGGCGATGTACGAGGAGTCAGGCCTCTGGGCGGCGACCGCCCTGGGCGTCACGCTGGCGAACCAGAAGTTCATCGGGCTCGACGCGCTGCACGAGTTCGGCAGCCACGTCGGCGTGCTGGTGATCGGCTCGCTGTTCATCGTGCTGGCCGCCCGCGTGGACCTGCACGAGCTGATCACGTACGCCCCGGCCACGCTCGGGCTCGTCGCGCTGCTCGTCCTCGTCCTGCGCCCGGTCGCCGCCTGGACCGCCACGACGAGAACCGTGCTGTCCCGACGAGAGCGCGTGATGGTCGGCTGGATGGCGCCCCGCGGCATCGTCGCCGCGTCCACCGCCAGCCTGTTCGCGCTGCAGTTCGAGGAGGCCGGCAAGCCGTTCCCGCAGCTGGTGCCCGTCGTGTTCGGCGTGGTGCTGGCCACCGCGGTCGTCTACGGGTTCACCGGCCCGCTCGTGGCCGGCCGGCTCGGCGTCCGGTCCGACGTCACCACCCCGGTCGACGCCGACGGCATCCCCGTCCCGGACGCGTGAGCCTCGAGAACGACTGGTTCGTCCGTCGGGACCGGGTTGAGCGGACCACCCGACGGCAGTCGTGGCGAAACCTCCGCGCAGCCGACAGACGACCCCTAGGTTGGGCGCATGGCGGACCTGCGCGGGCGCGACCGATGGGTCTGGTGGCTCGCCCAGGCCGCCTCGGTCGTCGCCGTGGCCGTCTGGGCGCTGGCTCGTGCTCTCGACCTCGGGGCGAACGGGGACGGGCCGTTTCTGCTCGTCGTGGCGACCGTCGTGGTCGTCGCCTCGGTCGGCGTCGCATGGCGGCCACGGCGAGCCGCGCGGTTCGCCTGGCTCTACGCCGTGCCCGCGACCCTCGCCTCCTGGGCGTGGCTGTCCGGCACGAACGCCGGCCCTGCTTACTTCCTGACGGTCCAGGTCGGAACGGCGTCGGCCCTCCCTGCCCTGCCTGCCTTCGACCCGAGCCCGCTCGACAACGTCCCCGGGTCCGCCGGCACCGCGGTCATCGCGCTCCTGGTCGGGCTGCTGTGGACGCTCGCGACGTTCGGACTGGTGGCGCTCGTGCGCGATGCCCGGCCGGGCACCGGCAGCATGCACGTCCTGGCGGTCGTCGCGTCGGTCCTCTCGGTGTCGCTCTACGCCGGACCCGCACTTCGGCACCTCCACACAGGGCTCGTCGGGCTCTACGCCCCGGCGCCGGCCGGTACCGCGCTCGCCGCCCCGGCCGTCGCGACGCTCCTGATCGCGACCGGTGGCGCCGTCGTCGCGTCCCGCAACCGCGTCCCGGCTCGCGCGGGCGCCTACCTGCTGCCCGCCGTGGCGCTGACGTGGCTGGTCTCGACGGCGGGGGTCGACACGGTACGGGTTCTCGTCGTCGCAGAACGCGGGCCCGACGTGGGTCGATGCGCTGCCGTGGACCGCGGCCCGCATCTGCACCGTGGCGCTCCTCCTCATCGCCTGGGTCCTCGCCGTCCGCGGCCTGCGTGCGCTCCTGGTGCGCTATCGGCCGCCCACCGCGGTCGAGGAGCGCACATCGTCGTGAGGTGACGGACCCGCCGGCACGATCGCCTCACGACGGGCCGCGTACCGGTCGTACAGCGTGACGATCAGCGCCACGATGTACGCGAAGAGCAGCACGTCCCCCACGGAGATGTCGGCCGAGCCACGGCTGGCGAACGCCGCGAAGACGAGCATGGCCACGAGGCTGATGACGGTGTTGATGACCACCTGGACGCCGAGGTTCGCGGCCGTGGTCCGGCCGGCCCGGGTCCGCCACACCGACACCCCGGCGTGCACGAGCACGACCGCGCCGACGACGACGAACGCGACCCACGACCGGACGTCGAGCAGCGGCCACGACTCGAGCACGATGAGCGAGACCAGGCCGGCGAGCGCGATCTTCTCGAGCACGTGCGCCGTGCCGCGGGGGGCCACCGCGATCGGGCCGGTGGGCAGCCAGCCGACGCGGCGGCTGATGACGTCGGCGTCGACGGTGAACGGCCAGGCGGCCGGGGGCAGGCGGCGCGAGAGGCGCCAGCCGACGACAACGATCGCGACGAGCAGCACGACCAGGCCGATCACCACCCCGGGGCGGGCGTCCCAGGCCGCGGACCAGGGGTCGGTGGTCTCGATGCCGAGGACCTTCGTCTTGAACTCGTCCGTGAAGTCCAGCTGGGCGACGTGGATCCACCACTCCTGCGGCAGCTTGATGAAGATCCAGATGAGCGCGGCGGTCCAGACGAAGGCCTTCTTGGAGAGCGTGCCGGCGTCCCAGCGGGTGCGGACCACCTCGATGGCGATGACGAAGTACTCGAAGGTGTTGGGGAACACCATGAGCATCCAGCGGTACCCGGTGAGCTCGAACGCGAGAACGCCGACCAGCCGGTAGTACCAGAGCGCCGCGGCCACCCCGACCGCGAACGGGTTGCGCCAGTTCCGCATCACCGCCAGGTACGCGATGGTCAGGTAGTAGATGTCCAGCGCCTTGTCATAGGACTGGTAGTTGTCCAGGGGCAGGTCGGTGTACGTCGCGAAGATCGTCTGGTCGAGACCGTCGATGACGAGCGCGGCCAGGATGGCGGGCAGCGGGAACTTCGGGATGAACAACGGCACGATCAGTCGCAGGCCGACGATCACCAGGAAGATCGACCAGTCGTGCGCGGAAGCGTTCGCCATGCGCGCACTCTGCCAGACGCGCAGGTCAACGCGTGAAGGCGCTCACGTTCGTGCGATCACGATGAGCAGCATGGTCACCAGGAAGCCGGTGACCAGGTTCAGCCACAGGAACCGACGCCAGCCCGCGTTGGCGCGTTCGCAGTCGTCGTCGCGGACGGACCAGTACTGCGCGGTGCTGATGGCGTAGGGGATCGGCAGGACGGCCGCGATCGGCCAGGGACCCAGCAGCAGGACGGCTGCGGCCACGACGTAGAGGACGGTCGCGGCGACGACGGTGGCGTGCGCACCCAGTGCCGTCGCGACCGACGCGATCCCGCCCTCGCGGTCCGCGCGCACGTCCTGCACCGCCCCGAACGCGTGCGACGCCATCCCCCAGAGCACGAACGCCACGAGCACCGGCCACGTCGTCCTCGTCGTCAAGGAGGCCCCGACCAGCACCAACGCGTAGAGCAGGGGGCCGACGAAGTGCATGGCCGAGGTGAACGAGTCGAGCACCGGGCGCTCCTTGAAGCGCAGCACGGGGGCCGAGTAGGCGATCACCAGGAAGAGGACGCCGACGAGCACCGCGTCCGCCCCGGAAGAGCCGTTCAGCAGCAGGTAGACCACGAACGGCGCGTTCAGCACGACGCACGACCACAGGATCCGCCGGTGCACCGACCGTGCCCGGTCGATGGGGACGAGCCCGCCCTCGATGCCGCCCTTGCGCGGGTTGCGCAGGTCGGAGGCGTAGTCGAAGACGTCGTTGATCCCGTACATCAGCAGGTTGTACGGGACCAGGAAGAACAGGGTGCCGACGACGAACAGCGCATCCACCCGCCCGCCCGTGGCGAGCAGGTAGCCGGCCGCGAACGGGTAGGCGGTGTTGATCCAGGAGAACGGGCGCGACGCCGCGAGGACCTCCCTCACTCGTCCCTCCCCCGCCCGAGCACCGTCCAGAGCACCGGCATACCGACGGCGGCCGCGATCGCGTACGCGAAGTCCTCGATCGGCGCACCCCAGACGTAGACGCCGAGGATCTTGTCGGCGTCGAACACGTAGAGCCCGGCCGCGATCATCGCCGTGTCGAAGACGACGGTCAGCAGGCAGAGCACGAGGACCGTGCCGGTCACCGGGCCACCGCGCAGCCGGCGGAGCACGGGCCACGAGACCGCCCCGAGGACCACGAGCACGATGAGGTTCATGACGGCGTTGGTCATCGTCGCCACCGCTCCAGCCCGCGCCAGACCAGCAGGGCCGTGTAGCAGAGCAGGGCGAGGAAGAATGCCTCCTCCACGGGCAGCTCCGGAGCGATCAGGATGCCGGCCATGTTCGGGGAGTCGCCGCGCGCGAAGATGTGCAGCCCCAGCCCGGCGAGGTCCCAGAGCAGGAACCCGACCACGCCGATCCCGACGGTGAGCCCGGCCCGGCGGGCGTCGGCCCAGAAGGCCAGCCGGAACCGTCGGTCGAGGATCGCGAGGCCGCCCAGCGAGACGAGCAGGGCGCCGAGATAGAGAAACTCATCGGCTGACGGCGCTCCACACGCCGCGCGGTCGCGCCGAGGCCAGGAAGCCGGGGCGCAGGGGCGCGGGCAACGGGCGCGCGGACGTCTCACCGAGCATCCGCTTCACCACGAGCTCGGCGCTGATCAGGCACATCGGCAGGCCCACACCGGGGATCGTCCCACCGCCGGCGTGCAGCAGGTTCGGGACGCGCTCGGATGCGTCGCCGGGGCGGAACATCGCGCTCTGTCGCAGCGTGTGCTCCATGCCCAGGGCACTCCCGCGCCAGGCGTGGAAGTCGCGTGCGAAGTCCGCCGGCCCCCGCAGCTCGCGCACCACGACGCGTTCGCGCAGGTTCGGGATGCCCGCCCACGTCCCGATCTGGTCGAGGTAGCGGTCGGCGTGTGCGTCGAGGTCGCCCACCGACGGATCGGCGGGGAACGGGACGAGGACGAACAGGTTCTCGTGGCCGTCGGGGGCGGCGCTCGGATCGGTGGCCGTCGTCCGCGAGACGTACAGCGAGGCCACCTCGGGGATCCTCGTGCGGGTCGACGCCCGGTCCGTGCCGAGGATGTCTTCGAAGTTCGTCCGCCAGTCGCGCGTGAAGAACAGCGAGTGGTGAGCCAGCTCGGGCAACTCGCCGCGCACGCCCGCCATGATGACCAGCGCCGAGATGCCGGGGCCGCGGGTCTCCCACTCGCGCGCGGGCAGGTCGCTGAACCGCGCGTCGAGCAGCTCGGTCTCCGTGTGGTGCCGGTCCGCGGCCGAGACGACGACGTCGGCGGCCACCAGCTCACCCGTGGCCAGCCGCACGCCCCGGGCCACCCCGCGCCGCCCGTCGGGATCGACCTCGATCGAGGCCACGGCGGCGCCGGTGCGGATCCGGACCCCTTCGCGCACTGCGAGGCGCTCGAGGGCCTCGATGATCGTGTACATCCCGCCGCGCGGGAAACGTACGCCGTCGACGAGGTCGAGGTGGCTCATGAGGGAGTAGAGCGCGGGGACGCGGTACGGCGAGCTGCCGAGGAACACCGCGGGGTAGCCCAGGACCTGTCGCAGGACGGGGTTCTCGACGGTGCCCTCGATCCGGTCCGCGAGCGTGTGCGTCAGCAGGTCGACGAGCGTGGGCGACCGCCGCAGGACGTCGACCGTGAGCAGCCGGTCCGGTCGCGCGAAGGTCGTGTACAGGAACGACTCGAGGGCGTCGCGGTAGGCCTGCGTCGACGCCTGCGCGTACGCACGCATCGCCTGGCCGGCTCCCGGCTCGAGCGCGTCGAACGCCTTCCAGTTGATCTCGGCGTCCTGCACGACGTCCAGCGGCGCACCCTGCTCGGGGAAGAGGCGGTAGGCCGGATCGAGCCGTACCAGGTCGACGTAATCCTCGATGCGCTCCCCGAGCAGCGCGAACGCGTGGGCGAAGACCTCTGGCATGAAGTACCAGGACGGCCCGGTGTCGAACCGGAACCCGTCCCGCTCCAGCAGGCCCGCCCGCCCACCGACCCGGTCGTGGGCCTCGAGCAGGGTGACGCCCGCTCCCCCGCGGGCCAGCAGGGCCGCCGTGGCGAGCCCGGCGATCCCGCCGCCGACGACGACGACCCGTCCGGTCACCGGCCCGCCCGCGCCTGCGCGACGACGGCCTCCCCGACGACGAGCAGCTTGGTGGGCGTCGACAGCCGCACGCGGCGGTCGAGGATCTGCGCCGGCGTGCACTGCGCGAGGTCGTCGAGCAGCCGCTGGTACAGGGCGAGCGTCGCGGCCACCGCGTACCGGGCGCGCGGCGGCAGCTCGGGCAGCGCCGACCGGGCCACGGCGACGTCGTCGGCGATCTCCTCGAGGATCTCGGTCAGCTGCTCCGAGGAGACGACACCGGGGCGGGTGCCGGGAAAGTACGTGCGGTCCAGCTCGGCGTTGTCGATGCCCAGGTCGCGCAGGAAGTTGATCTTCTGGAACGCGGCGCCGAGTGCCCGGGCGCCGGCCACCTGCGTGCTCGTCGGCTCGACCACGGGGTCGCCCGGGCGCCGGGGCTCGTTCAGGAAGGCCCGGACGCACATGAGACCCACCACCTCGGCGGAACCGAAGACGTAGGCCTCGTAGCTGGCGCGGTCGTGGCTGTGCACGGTCAGGTCGGCGCGCATGGACGCGTAGAACGGCACCGTCTCGGCCTGCGTGATCCCGACGCGCCGGGCCGTCCGGGCGAACGCATGGACGACGAGGTTGGTCGAGTAGCCGGTGCGCAGCGCTCGGTGCGTCTGCGTCTCCAGCTCGTCCAGCTCGGCGCCGGCGTCGTCGCCGCGGTAGGTGTCGACCACCTCGTCGGCGAGACGCACCAGGGCGTACACGGCCCGGATGTCCTGCTGCGCACGCCGGCCGAGCAGCCGCGTGCCCAGACCGAACGAGGTGGAGTAGACGGCGAGGACGTTCGCGCTGGTGCGCGCGGCGGTGACGTCGTAGAGCCGCAGCGCCCGGTCCCTCGCCTGCCCCACGATCTCCTCCGTCACTCAGCGGCCCCGCCCGACGAGGTCGTCGACCACGCCCACCAGGTAGCCTCCCAGCGGTTCGGGCAGCGCGCCCACCGCCAGCTCGCGCGCGTGCCACGCGGTCCGCCGGGTCAGGTCCCGCACCGAGTCCAGCGCACCGCTGTCGCGCATCACCGTACGCACCCGCTCCGCCCCGGCCCCGTCGAGGTCTGCGCGGCCGACGTACCGGTCGAGCACCGCGCAGCCCGCCTCGTCGGCGAGCGCGTACGTCCGTCGCAGCAGCTCGGTGCGCTTGCCCTCACGAAGGTCGGAGAGCACCGACTTGCCCGTCAGCTGCGGGTCCCCGAACACCCCGAGCTCGTCGTCGCGCAGCTGGAACGCCACGCCCAGTGCGGAGCCGACGGCGGCCAGCGACGCCACGGTCTCGTCGTCGGCACCCGCGAGGATCCCGCCCACCACGAGCGGGAGGCTGCCCGAGTAGGCCGCCGTCTTGAGCTCGGCGACCGCGAGCGCGTCCACGTCCCGGGGTCGGTCCAGCGCGGCGGCCATGTCGAGCAGCTCGCCGACGACCGTCGTCTCGATGCCCTCGGCCAACCGTTCGATGATGCGCACCTTGGTGCCGGAACCCGTCGGCGCGCCCGCCACCAGCGAGAACGCCGCGGCGATCGCGAGATCGCCGGCGAGGAGCCCGGCCGCGAGCACCTGGTCCTCGATCGCGCGCCCGTCCAGCCCGCGCCCGTCCAGCCGCGCGCGTGTGGCGCCCGCGACGTTCGGCCGTCCCCGCCGGAAGCTCGTCGTGGTCCAGCAGGTCGTCGTGCACGAGCATCGCGGTGTGCAGCACCTCGACGGCCGCGGCGACGGGCGCTACGGCGGCGGGGTCGTCGCCACCGAGGCCCAGGTACGCCGCGACCGCCAGCCTGGGTCGCATCAGCTTGCCGCCGACGACCGCCGCGAGGTCGGTCCACAGCCGCGCCGCCACCTGCGAGCGTCCGCCCGCGAGCCGCACGCGTTCGTCGACGAAGTCCGCCAAGACGCGAGCCGTACGAGTCATCGCGTCCTCGACGCCCTGCGCGAGCAGCGCGTGCCCGTCCGACTGGGCAATGATCGCCTGCTGCACACTGGTCTCGCCGTGCATCTCGTCCCTTCGGCCGTGGGTGGAGCTGGGCGGACCGGACACGACGATCGTGTGCCTGGCAGGACTAGGAATGCTCAGCATACTGAGCATCGGCCCCCACGCCACCGCTACCTGCCCTTCCCCCTGACGATCCCTAGCGGATGCACCCCGGCGTCCCGACCTCTGGTCGGCACCGCGTCCCCGCAGCGACCGTCGGTAGGCTCGGATGCATGACATGGCTGGTCACCGGCGGTGCCGGGTACATCGGGTCGCACGTGGTCCGGGCGTTCGGGCAGGTGGGACTCGGCACCGTGGTGCTCGACGACCTGTCCAGCGGGCACAAGGACTTCGTCCCCGCGGACGTCCCGCTGGTCCAGGGCTCGATCCTGGACACCGACCTGGTCGCTGACACGCTCAGCCAGCACGGCGTGGTCGGCGTGGTGCACCTCGCGGGCTTCAAGTACGCCGGCGTCTCGGTCAGCCGCCCGCTGCACACCTACGAGCAGAACGTCACGGGCACGGTCCACCTGCTCGAGGCGATGGCCTCCCAGGGCGTCGACGCGATCGTGTTCTCCTCGTCGGCGGCCGTCTACGGGACCCCAGACGTCGACCTGGTCACCGAGGCCACCGCGACGAGCCCCGAGTCGCCCTACGGCGAGTCCAAGCTCATCGGCGAGTGGGTCCTGGCCGACCAGGCCCGCGCGACCGGTCTGCGGCACACGTCGCTGCGGTACTTCAACGTGGTCGGGTCGGCCACCGACGACCTGTACGACACCAGCCCGCACAACCTCTTCCCCCTGGTCCTGGACGCCCTCGCCGCGGGTCGCACCCCGCGCATCAACGGCACCGACTACCCGACGCCCGACGGCACCTGCGTCCGCGACTACCTGCACGTCGCCGACCTCGCGACCTCGCACGTCGCGGCGGCGCAGGCCCTGGCCGCGGGCACCCCGCTCGAGCCCGTCTACAACCTGGGCTCCGGCGCCGGCTCGTCCGTCCGGGAGATCATGACGGCCGTCGCGCAGGCCACCGGCATCGCGTTCGAGCCCGAGCTGGCCGCCCGTCGCCCCGGTGACCCCGCGCGCATCGTCGCCAGCGGTGAGCTGGCCGCCCGCGACCTGGACTGGCGGATGCGCCACACCCTGCTCGACATGGTCAGCAGCGCCTGGTCGGCCCGCCAGGCTCACTGACCCGCACTCAGCGCGGACGGACCGCGAGGCCCTGCAGACGCGGGAGGTTGTCGACGAGCGCCTCCAGGACCTTCGGTGAGCCCGAGTAGACGCCCTCGTCGCGGGGCCAGTGCACGATCACGTCGGTGAACCCCAGCGCGGCCGCGCGCTCGATCCCCTCGACGACGAGGTCCCCGGACTGCATCGAGAAGATCGGCGCACCGTCGAGCGACAGGTAGCGCCGCAGCGTCGGCGACCCGGCGGGCCGGTGAGCGGCGACGGCCTCGTCGACGGCCGACTGCATCGTCGCCAGCCCCTCCCACCACTGCTCCTGCTCGGCGGTGAGGTCGCCGCCCTCGGACAGGAACGTCTGGCCGTAGGTGACCCAGCCCTGCCCGTACCGCGCGGCGAGCGCCATGGTCCGCGGCCCGTTGGCGGCCACGACGAACGGCGTGCGCGGCCGCGCGAGCGTGCCGGGGATCATCCGTGCACCGTCGGCCCGGTAGAACTCCCCCTGGTGCGCGGTGACCGGCGTGGTCAGCAGCATGTCCAGCAGCGCGACGAACTCCTCGAACCGCCGCGTCCGCTCGCCGCGGCTGATCGGGTCACCCGCCACCCACGAGTCGAGCCCCTCGCCACCCGCACCGATCCCGAGCACGAACCGGCCGCCGCTGATGTCGTCGAGACCCAGCACGTCCTTGGCGAACGGCACCGGCTGCCGGAAGTTCGGCGACGCCACCAGCGTGCCCAGCCCGATCCGGGAGGTGACGGCCGCCGCGGCGGCGAGCAGCGGGACGGTCGCGAACCACGGCTGGTCGACGAGCGTCCGCCAGGCCAGGTGGTCGTACGTCCACGCGTGGTCGAACCCCCACTCCTCGGCCTGCAGCCACTTCGCCCGCCCGACCTCCCACCGATCCTGCGGCAGCACCACGATCCCGACAGCAACCATGCCCCGACCCTAGACGCGCGCGTCACACGTGGGAGTGGTGCTCCTCGCGGGTGGACGACGGGGGCTCCAGCTGGAACGTGCAGTGCGCGACGTCGAAGTGGCCGGCCAGGCAGTGCCGCAGGTCATCCAGGACGCGGCCGGCCTCGCCGCGGGCCAGCAGGTCGTCGGGGACCTCGACGTGCGCCGAGAGCACGGGCACGCCCGACGTGATGGTCCAGGCGTGCAGGTCGTGGACGCCGAGCACCCCCGGCACACCGCAGATGTGCGACCGGATCGCGTCCAGGTCGACGCCACGCGGGGTGGCCTCCAGGAGCACCGCGCCGACCTCGCGCAGCAGCCCGACCGCGCGCGGCACGATCATCACCCCGATCAGCACCGACGCGATCCCGTCGGCCCGCAGGTACCCCGTCGCCAGCACGACGACAGCGGCCGCGACCACCGCCACGGAGCCGAGCAGGTCGCCGAGCACCTCGAGGTACGCCCCGCGGACGGTGAGCGACTCCCCCTGCCCCCGCTGCAGCAGGGCCAGCCCCACACCGTTGGCGACGAGCCCGACGCACGCCACGCCGAGCATGAGGCCCGCCTCGACGGGCGCCGGATCGAGCAGCCGTCGGACGCCGCCGACGATCACGAGCACACCCACCACCCCGATGACCAGGCCGTTGACCAGGGCGGCCAGGATCTCGGCGCGCTGCCAGCCGAACGTGCGCGCGGCGGTCGCGGGGCGGGCGGCGAGCGCGGTCGCACCGAGCGCCAGACCCACCCCGGCGGCATCGGTGAGCATGTGCCCGGCGTCCGCGACCAGCGCGAACGACCCGGACACCACACCCCCGACCACCTCGACCACCAGGACGACGAGCGTCAGGACGAGCACGGCGACGAGCCGACCCCGGTGCGCCTGCGCCGCGGTCGGGTGGTCGTGGTCGTGGCCCACCGGGGTCAGCCCCAACCGAGGTCGTGCAGCCGGTCGTCGTCGATGCCGAAGTGGTGGGCGATCTCG
This sequence comes from Cellulomonas sp. McL0606, assembly GCF_058248365.1. The sequence goes on from NZ_CM177779.1 coordinate 3,618,896, forward strand.
TGCACGACGGTCACGGCGACCTCCTCGACGACCTCGGACCGGTCCGCACAGAACGCGAGCGTCGGCAGGCGGAAGATCGTGATCCGGTCCGGCAGGGACCCGGACGCCCAGAAGTCGCCCCGCTCGGTCAGCGGTGTCCCCTCGTACAGCCCGAGCAGGTCCTGCTCGTCGGCCGGCGGCGAGTCCTCCACCAGCACGACGACGTTGTCCATCATCGCGGCGCTCTGCGGTATCTCGTCGAGCGCGTCGCGCACCGCGTCCTCGAACTCGGCGCGCGTCATCTCAACCATGCGACCATCTTCGCAGGCTGGGTCCACGCCGGACGGCGGCCCCGGGGCCGCTTTGGAGATCGGGCCGATGACCCCGTATGCTCATCACCGGTCTTCCGACGCCTCGACGTCAGGGGTTGGACATGCCCCCATCGTCTAGCGGCCTAGGACCCCGCCCTTTCACGGCGGTAGCACGGGTTCGAATCCCGTTGGGGGTACGCAGTACACGCAGTTGCATGAAGGCCTTAGCACCACCAAGGCCCCGTAGCGCAGTTGGTTAGCGCGCCGCCCTGTCACGGCGGAGGTCGCGGGTTCAAGTCCCGTCGGGGTCGCTCGATTCGCCGGTCCGCGGACCGGCGTTCTCGTTTCACGGCTCTGTAGCTCAGTTGGTAGAGCGCACGACTGAAAATCGTGAGGTCACGGGATCGACGCCCGTCGGAGCCACCACCGAAGCCCCGCCCGGATGGATCCGGAGCGGGGCTTCGTCGCGCAGCGCGTCAGCCGAGCAGCTTGGCCTTGGCGGCCGCGAACTCCTCGTCGGTCAAGACGCCCGCGGCCTTGAGGTCACCGAGCTGCTTCAGCTGCCCGATGATGTCCACCGGCGGCGCTGCGTCCACGGGTGCCGGGGCCGCCTGGTCGACCATCGCCTGCTGCTCGGCCGCCTGCGCCTGCGCGGCCTGCTGCTGGTTGGCCGCCGAGTGCCGCGACACGCTGCCGCTGACCGCCGTCGCCGTCCCCGCGATCACCGCCGTCCGCGCCATCGTCCCGACGAGCCCAGGGCGTCCCATCCGTCGTCCGCGCATCACGCACCATCTCCTTCTGCCAGCGCCTCGACGGCGGCCTGAACGATCTCCCGCGGGATGCGGTCGAAGAGCACGACATCGCCGCCCGACGAGCGCACGGCCTGGGTGAACTGCACGGCCCACGCGTTCTCCCAGACGACGACCAGCGCCAGCTGCCCAGGATCGAGCCCCTCGCCGATCTCCATCAGGTCGGACTCGCTCAACAGGTCGAGCGGGTCGTCGCCCACGGAGTCCAGGGCCGTACCGGTCTCGCCCTCCGACGGCTCGATCACGGTGATCGTCCCGTCGGCCGCCTTGCTGACCTCTGCGAGGTCGATGACGCGGACCGTCCCCTGCCCGTGCAGCGCGGTGAGCGCCTCGGCCACCCCGTCGCCGACGTCCGGTCCGTCGAACAGGATGACGGCGACATCCACGTGCCCCAGCTGGTCCATCTCCACCACGGCCATCGTGCGCTCCTTCAGGTGGGCGCCCTGCCCAGGCCCTGTCTACCACCCTGGGCGACACCGCGAGACCTAGGGTGGGGCGCAGTCCCCGAGCGCAAGGAGTCACCATGACGGACACCCCCGGCCCCGAGAAGGGCGAGCGATCCCGGGGCTTCTTCGACCGCTTCACCGAGCCCTTCACGGAGAAGGCGCGCGAGAAGATCGAGCAGGTCGAGGACCACGTCCGCCAGGCCGTGCAGGCCGAGATCAACGCCGTCACCAGCAGCGTCCGCGCCCGCGCGGTCGAGGTCCGGCCGTCGGCGATCGCGTTCGGCGTCGCGGCGCTCGTGACATTCTTCGGGCTGGCCCTGTTCGTCACCGCCGCGGTCCTGGGCCTGTCCCACGCGGTCGACCCCTGGCTGGCCGCCCTGATCATCGGCGTGGCGCTCGTGCTCGTGGGCGCGGGCGCAGCGGCCTGGGGCCGGCGACACCTGCCGACCGGGCCCGCGATCTCCATCGTCCGCGTGCACGAGCCGACACACCCGGCCGAGGAGCAGGTCCACCCCTGGGAGAACTGACCACCGCACACCTCGCGGGGCCGCGCTGCGACCAGCACACTTGTACCTCGACGAGTCACCAGAGCGAGAGGTTGCGCCATGACCACCCAGTCGGGACCCCCGGGCGACGAACGATCCCTGGGCCAGCTCGTCAGCGAGATCAGCGAGACGGGCGCCAGGCTCGTCCGGGCGGAGATCGAGCTGTTCAAGGCCGAGATCGCCGGTCGCGCCCAGAAGATCGGCATCGGCGCCGGGATGCTCGTCGTCGCCGGCGTCCTCGCCCTGTACTTCCTGGCCGCCGCGATCGCGACGGCCATCATCGCGCTGGCGCTCGTCGTCGACCTGTGGCTCGCCGCGCTGATCGTCACGGTCGTCCTGCTGCTGGTCGTCGCCGTCCTCGCGCTGCTGGGCATCCGGAGCATCAAGAAGGGCACGCCACCGTCGACCATCCGCGCCGTCGAGACCCTGCAAGAAGACGTCGACGCGATCAAGCAAGGGATCCGCTCATGAGCGACGAGACGCCCGACCGCCCCGCCAAGCCGGTCGAACCCTTCAGCACGCCCGAGATGGTCGCCATCGAGGCGGACATCACCGCGACGCGAGCCCAGCTCGCAGCGACCGTCGACGAGCTTGCCGCACGCCTCGACCCGCGGGCACAGGCGGGCCGGGCCATGGAGCGCGGACGGCGGCTGTGGTCCGACGCCACGACGGGCGAGGGTGGACCCGAGGCGCGCACGCGGGCACTGACGGTGCTGGGGAGCGTCGCGGCCGGGGTCACCGCGTTCGTCGCGCTCGTCGCTGTCGTGGCTGCGCGGCGGGGCGACTAGCCACCAGTGCGGGGCGCTTGAACGAACGGGGGGGCGGGCTGGCAGGACGAGCCGGGCCGGCGAGCACGCGGTCCGCGTGGGAGGGACTGTCGAGGAGGCTCGGGCGCGCAGCGTCGTTCATGGGCGCGCCTCCGTCCCGGGACCGCGCCCGGGCGTGTCGAGTCGAAGGACTCGGTCAGCTGTCAGAACGCTGCTGTGGGATTCCGTTGAGGAGGTCGCGAACCTCGGACTCGCGGTAGCGGCGGTGACCACCCAGCGTGCGGATGGACGACAGCTTGCCGGCCTTGGCCCAGCGGGTCACAGTCTTCGGGTCCACGCGGAACAGCGTGGCCACCTCCGACGGGGTGAGCAGAGTCTCGGACTCTGGGGCGTGTGCGTTCACGAGCTGCCTCCTGGCGGCTTCTTGGCTCACGGCACCGACAGTGTCGGTACCCGGCTTCTTCGGGTTCTCCGTTGCTCTCAAGCCCGGCAACTTCGATCGGACCATTGGACCGTCACCGGCCCGCAAAGCGGGACATCTCACCCAGCATGCATGAAAGCGACGCATATCGCATACCCGGAGAGCGCTTTCAGACGGATCTTCACAGCACTCCCATGGCACACGCACGGCCTGCCCCTCGGAGCCGTCACACCAGACTAAACCCGACCATTCGGGCAAACCACTCGACACGCCCGAACAACACCGCACACTACCTGGACGGTCGTCCGACTGGACGGATGCCTATCGCGCGGTGTCTCGCCGGCCCGCACAGGGCCACCTGCGCGACGCCGGGGGTCCGCTCGGGTACGTGCCGTGCCATCGCCTGGACGACGCCGATCCGGACGACTCGGGCACGTGACGCGGATCGCGCCACGCAAGTGGTCGGAATACGCGGCGACCATGTACGATTGCCCCACGAAGAGACGAAATTCAGCACCCCGGGGCCGCACGTGTCTTGCACGGAGCCGCCCCGCATCCACGTAAGAGGGGGTCGATGCCATGGGGCGCGGCCGTCAGAAGGCTAAGCAGACGAAGGTGGCCCGGGAGCTGAAGTACTTCAGCCCGGAGACCAACTACCGAGTTCTCGAGCAGGAGCTCCACGTCGCACGGCCACAACGATGTCGTGACCGACAACCGCCCTCGCGCGGTTGTGGAGACCGACACTGACGACGACAACGACGACTACCGCCGTTGGTCGGACGACGATCGTTGACGCGATAGGTGCCTGACCTCGCGGTCATCGCGGCGTCGCGGCGCGGCCTCTGGTCGCGCGAAGCCACAGCAGGGCAGCCGTCGGTGCGCACGTCTTCGGGCACCGACGGCGCCCTGCTGGCTTCGTGTCCGGGCCAGGCGGGCTGGCTTCGTGTCGGGCCCGGCGGGCTGGCTTCGTATCCCGGCCCGGCCGCGCGACCGGGGTCGCGAGCTCGGTGTCAGACCCGGTAGGAACCCGTGAGCTGGACCGCGCCGCCGTGCACTCCCTTGGTTCCGGCGACGAAACCGGGGCTGCCCACGACGTCCCTCGACGGGTCGGCGGACCGCACCGCGCCCAGCGTCCACGCGGTCATGCCCAGCTCGCCCGCGTGCGCGAGCACGCCGTCCACGGCATCCGGCGCGACGATCGCGACCATGCCCACGCCGAGATTCAACGTGCCCTCGAGGTCGGTCCACGGCACCTGGCCCAGGCTCTGCACCAGCGAGAAGACGGGCGGCAGCTGCCAGCCGCCGCGGTCGATGTCCGCGACGAGCCCCGACGGCAGGACGCGTGCGACGTTCGATGCCAGACCGCCGCCGGTCACGTGGCTGTAGGCGTGCAGCTGGTCGGCACCCGCCCGCTCGACCAGGGCGAGGCAGTCGCTCGCGTAGACGCGCGTGGGCTCCAGGCAGCTCCTCGCCCAGCGTGCGGCCCAGCTCGTCGACGTGCCGGTCGAGCTGCCAGCCGGCCACCTGGACCACCTTGCGCACCAGCGAGTAGCCGTTCGAGTGCAGCCCGCTGGAGCCGAGCGCGATCAGCACGTCGCCCGGGCGGACGCGCTCCGGCCCGAGCAGCTGGTCCGCCTCGACCACACCGGTCGCGGCGCCGGCCACGTCGTACTCGTCGGGACCCAGCAGGCCCGGGTGCTCGGCGGTCTCGCCGCCGACCAGCGCCGTGCCGGCCACCGAGCAGGCCGCCGCGATGCCGCGCACGATGCCGGCGATCCGCTCGGGCACCACACGACCGCACGCGATGTAGTCGGTCATGAACAGGGGCTTGGCCCCGACCACCACGATGTCGTCGACCACCATGCCCACCAGGTCGAACCCGATCGTGTGGTGGATGTCGAGCGCCTGCGCGATGGCGACCTTGGTGCCGACGCCGTCGGTCGAGGTGGCCAGCAGGGGCTTGCGGTAGGTGAGCAGGGCGCTCGCGTCGTACAGGCCCGCGAAGCCGCCGACCCCGCCGAGCACCTGCGGTCCGTGCGTGGCGCGCACGGCGTCCTTCATCAGCTCGACGGCCTTGTCACCGGCCTCGGTGTCGACGCCCGCGGCCGCGTACGTGACGGACCGACTCTCGACCGTCCCGCTCACGGGTGGTCCAGTGCGGAGCCGCCGCCGACGCTCGGGACGATCGACAGCAGGCCGTCCTCGGGTGCGCCCAGCGGGAAGCTCGGTCTGCTCGAGCAGGTACTTGCCCATCCGGTCGGCCGGCGGCAGCTCGATCGGGTACTGACCGGTGAAGCACGCGGCGCACAGCTGCGACGCGGGCTGCTCGGTGGCGGCGATCATGCCCTCCGTAGAGATGTAACCGAGCGAGTCGGCGCCGAGGGAGGCCGCGATCTCGTCGGGAGTCAGGCCGTTGGCGATGAGCTTCCGCACGGGAGGCGAAGTCGATGCCGTAGAAGCACGGCCACTTGACGGGCGGGGAGCTGATGCGCACGTGCACCTCGGCGGCACCGGCCTCGCGGAGCATGCGGATCAATGCGCGCTGGGTGTTGCCGCGGACGATCGAGTCGTCGACGACCACCAGGCGCTTGCCCCGGATGACCTCACGCAGCGGGTTGAGCTTGAGCCGGATGCCCAGCTGGCGCAGGGTCTGCGACGGTTGGATGAACGTGCGGCCCACGTAGGCGTTCTTGGTCAGACCCTGCCCGAACGGGATGCCCGAGGCCGCGGCGTACCCGACCGCGGCGGGTGTGCCGGACTCCGGCACGGGGATGACCAGGTCGGCCTCGACCGGGTGCTCGACGGCGAGCCGACGGCCCATGGCGACGCGTGCAGCGTGCACCGACCGGCCCGCGATCGTCGTGTCGGGGCGGGCGAGGTAGACATATTCGAACACGCAGCCGGCGCGGTCCGGCGTCGCGAACTTGGTGCTCCGCAGACCGTCGGCGTCGATCGCGATGAACTCGCCGGGGTCGATCTCGCGCACGAAGCTCGCGCCGACGATGTCCAGGGCGGGCGTCTCGCTCGCCACCACCCAGCCGCGCTCCAGGCGACCGAGGACGAGCGGCCGCACACCCTGCGGGTCGCGCGCGGCGTAGAGCGTGTGCTCGTCCATGAACACGAGGCTGAACGCGCCTCGCAGGCGCGGGAGCACCTCCAGCGCCGTGGCCTCGAGCGTGTGGTCCGGGTCCCCGGCCAGCAGTGCCGTGATCAGCGCTGTGTCGGTGGTGTTGCCGCGAGCGAGCTCGCCGCGCCGCTGGCTGCCGTAGCGCTCCGCGACGAGGTCGACCAGCTCGGACGTGTTGGTCAGATTGCCGTTGTGGCCGAGGGCGACGGTGCCGGCGGACGTCGGTCCGAGCGTCGGCTGCGCGTTCTCCCAGGTGCTTCCGCCGGTGGTCGAGTACCGGCAGTGCCCGATGGCGATGTGGCCCTGCAGGGCGTTCAGCGCCGTCTCGTCGAACACCTGCGAGACCAGGCCCATGTCCTTGTAGACCAGCAGCTGCTGACCGTTGGACGTGGCGATGCCCGCCGACTCCTGGCCGCGGTGCTGCAGCGCGTAGAGCCCGAAGTACGTGAGCTTGGCGACTTCCTCGCCGGGAGCCCAGACGCCGAAGACGCCACAGGCGTCCTGCGGGCCTTTTTCGTTGGGGAGGAGGTCGTGGTTCAGACGTCCGTCTGCGCGGGGGGCCACTGCCTCATCGTCTCATACGACGGCGCGTCGGCGGGCTGCCTAGCCGTCCGAACGGCCCGTCCGGCGCACGCTGCGCCGGTCCGCGAGCACGGCGAGCAGCGCCCCGGCGAAGCCGCCGACCACGGCACCCGTCACCACCATGATCGTCCGGACCGCGTTCTCGCCGTCCAGGAACGGCAGGAACCCGGAACCGTCGGACGCGAGCGGTACGGCCGGGCCGATGAGCACCGTGAGCAGGAGGGCGACGACCATCCCGGTGAGCGCGCCGGCCGTGATGAACGCGCCGAACTTGGGGGCGTGACGGATCGTGGCGTCGGGCGCGGCGGTCAGCGCCTCGGGCGTCGGCAGCGGAGGCTCGGTGGACGTCTGCGGGGGCTCGGTGGACGTCTGCGGGGGCTCGGCGGGCGTCGGCGCGGGCTCGGGTGTCTCGACGGGGGTCGAAGGCGACTCGTCGTCTGCCGGCTGGGGGTCGTCGGGCACGCCGTGATCCTAGGTCAGAACCGCGCGCGAGCCGCCTGCAGCGGAAGCCAGTCCCGGAGGTCGGCACGCTCGCCGGAGGCCCGGATCCGTCCGTCGGAGATCGCGTCGTCCCAGGTCAGCAGCCCCGTTGCCAGCTGCAACCAGGTCTGCGGATCGGTCTCGACGACGTTGGGCGGGGTGCCCCGGGTGTGACGAGGACCCTCGACGGCCTGCACAGCACCGTCCGGCGGCACGCGGACCTCGACGGCGTTCCCCGGCGCGACGTCGGCCAGCTCCTCGAGCGTGAACCGTACGGCGACCCGTCGCGACGCGACCTGCGTCGGCTCGGCTCGCCAGGCGGCCAGAGCGGCACGCCCGTCGGACGGATCGGTACGACGACGCGGCGGCACGGACCCATTCTCGCGCCTGACGGGCGCGTACACCGCGATCGGGGACAACGTTCCGCGCGCGTGGGGGGCCTCCAGGCGCGGGCCATGGTCGGTCTCGACCAGGAGCGCGAGCGACGCGTACGTCCTCGGCCGGGGGCGCGGAGGTATCTGAGGCCGCCGTCGGCGTACCTTTCGAGTGTCGCTCGCACCAGCGCCGGTCGGAGGTGACCCGATGGCACGACCGCTTCGACTCGCCGTCGCACTCGTCGCGGCGGCACTGTTGGCCGCATGCTCCGGCCCGGGAGGCGGTCCCCCGGTCTCGGAGCCCACGCAGGCCGTCAACGACGTCGCGCCGACCCGGGGCACGGGCGACCAGGAGGCACCACTGCCCCCAGGAGAGGCGCTGCCGGTGCTCACCACCGCGGTCGCCGGGACCGGTGCCGGCAACCTCGTCGCCCCGGACACGGTCTGCGTCTTCTGGAGCTGGGGCAGCGGCGACCTGCCTCAGCTCACGGACGGACTGACCTTCGCCGTCGACCACGCCGCGGTCGTGCCGCAGACCTGGACGGCGTCGCACGAGGCCTGCGGCGACAGCGGCGGCGGCACGCAGTGGTGCGACGGCGCCGAGATCACCGTCGACGCCTCGAGCTGCGTGATCGGCTTCGTGCGGTCCGGGGCGGCGGAGGCTCAGGCGCTCGTCGGCATGGTCGGGACGCTGACGTGCACCGCGCCGCTGTCCCAGGACGACTGCGCGACGCTGACCCAGCAGATCGACGACGCGCCCGACGTGTCCCCCGACCTCGACCTGGAGGCCGTGGCGGGCGGTGGCGGCTGACATGGCCTCGACCGAGGGCCGGAGCCTGCCGCAGTGGCTGTCCACCGCCACCCAGATCGCCGCGCCGATCACTCTGGTCAGCACGCTGCTGTTCTACTTCGGCTACGTCTACACCAAGTCGCAGTACGCGTACTTCGGGGTGGACGTCGACACGATCGGTCTGACCCCGCGCGACTACGTGATGCGCAGCCCGCAGCCGCTGCTGGTCCCGCTCCTGGTGCTCGTCGTGCTCGCCGTCGCGGCGGTCGCGCTGCACGGCCGGCTCGAGGTGCAGGCCGGTCAGGAGCGCGCCAAGGCCGACGGGGACGCGCACGTCCGTCGGGTCGCGCGCCGGTGGGTCGCGGGCAGCGGGGCGGTCCTCGGCGCAGGCCTGGTCCTGCTGCTCGCGTACGCGTGGTGGGGTGCGTGGCCGTACCTGTCGCTGGTGTCCGCGTGCCTGATCGGCGTCGGCGCGGGCGTCTGCGCGTCCGCCCTGCCGTTCGCGACGAGGAACGCGCCGGGGACGGTCGCCGGGCTCTGGGTCGTCGTGGTCGCCGCGGCGTTCTGGGCGGTGTCCATCACCGCGGACTGGTCGGGGCGCGGGCAGGCCGAGCAGGTCGCGCGCAACCTCGACCAGCTGCCCGCGGTCATCCTCGACAGCCCGGCCGACCTGCACCTGCGCAACACGGTGGCCGCCCCGGAGGACCTCTGCTGGCTCACCGGTGCTGCGCCCGACCCCGCCTGCGCCGCGCTCACCGACCAGCCGAGGTACCGCTACCGCGGCCTGCACCTGCTCGTGCAGGGGCCGTCGGCCATGTTCCTGGTGCCCAACGCCTGGTCGCCCAGCGCGACGACGCTCATGGTGCCCCGCACCACGGACGCGCGGCTGCAGTTCCAGTTCGTGAACACGAGCCCGTTCTAGGAGCGCGATCGCCCGGGACCGCGGACGCTGCGCTGGTAGTCCTTGGTGCTGCGCTTCCCGCGCTCCTTGTCCTGCGCGGCCAGGCGGGCGTCCGAGCGGCGCGCCTGGTAGGCGGCCTCCTTGGCCAGCCGGCGCCAGCTGTCGAACCGACGCTCGGTCAGCTCCCCGGTGGCGAGCGCGGCCTCGATCGCGCAGCCGGCGTCGCCGGTGTGGTGGCAGTCAGCGAACCGGCAACGGTCGGCCAGCTCCGCGACGTCGGCGAACGTGGTGCCGAGGGCGTCGGCGTCGGCGACCACGCCGACCCCGCGGATGCCGGGGGTGTCGATGAGCATCGCGCCGCCCGCCAGCGGGACGAGCTCGCGGTGCGTCGTCGTGTGCCGCCCCCGGCCGTCGTTCCGCTGCCCGCCCGTGTCCATGACGGTCCGGCCCGCGAGCGCGTTGACCAGCGTGGACTTGCCGGCACCCGACGGTCCGACGACGACCAGGGTGACGCCGTCCGCAAGGAGAGCCCGGATCGGATCGAGGCCCCGGCCCTCCCGGACGCTCACGGCGTGCACGTCGACTGCGAGGGCGACCGCAGCGACATCGTCGGCCATGCCGTCGGGGTCGGGGACGAGGTCGGCCTTGGTGAGGACGACCACCGGCCGGGCGCCCGACCGCCACGCCAGCGTGAGCATGCGCTCGATCCGGCCGAGGTCCGGATCGGGGTCCAGGTGCTCGGCGATCAGCACCACGTCGATGTTGGCGGCCAGCGCCTGCACGCGGCTCGTCGCGCCCGCAGTGTCGCGGACCAGGGCGGTGCGGCGTTCGTGGACCAGCGTCGCGTGGTCGCCGACGACGTCCACCCAGTCGCCGACCGTGGGCGCGACCCGGTCACCGGCGGCCGTGTCGACGAGCCCGTCGCGGTCGAGGACCACCCGCACCGGCTCGTCGGACCCGTCGGCGGGCAGCACGAGGACAGCGCCCTTGTCGGCGCGCACGACGCGTACGGGTTGCTGCACGCCTCGACGGTAGGAGCGGACGCATGCGCGAGCACGTGATTATGCGGATGGCGCCGGTCGAGAAGGCAGCTGTGCACGCCCGGTCGGTGCCAGGCGTGCACAGCTTCCTTCTCGACGACGGGCGCGGTCGGGCGCGTCAGCCGAAGTAGTGCGGGAGCGTTGCCTCGTGGGCGTCGCGGGCCTCCGAGAGCGGCAGCGTGAAGAGCCCCTGGACCTCGACGGCGGGGCCGTGCACGTGGTCGGACTCGTCGACCGGCGTGCCGGCGCCCGGGGAGCAGGACTCCGCGGTCTCGCCCAGGCGCAGGGCGGGGACGCCGCGCGCGGTGCAGAGGTCGACCAGGCGGACCTCCTCCGTGCGCGGCACCGCGACGAGCACGCGGGCGGTGGACTCGGAGAACAGGGCCTCGAAGGGTGTGACCCCGTCGCGGGCGCAGAGGCCGTCCAGCGAGACCTGGACGCCGACGCCGTAGCGGAGCGAGGACTCGACGAGGGCCTGGGCGAGGCCGCCCTCGGACAGGTCGTGGGCCGCGTCGACCAGCTCGTCGCGGCTGGCGTGGGTCAGGACGAACGCCAGACGTCGTTCGGCCGCGAGGTCGACCGCCGGCGGGAGGCCACCGAGGTGCCCGTGCACGACGTCGGCCCAGGCGGACCCGTCGAGCTCGGGGCGCGTGGTGCCGAGCAGGTAGACGGCCTGGCCGGGCTGCGTCCAGCCGGACGGGGTGGCGTCGGCGACGTCGTCCAGCACGCCGAGGACGCCGACGACGGGCGTCGGGTGGATCGCCGAGTCGATGAGGCCGGGCTCGCCGGTGCCGTTGTAGAGCGACACGTTGCCGCCGGTCACCGGCACCTCGAGGATCTGGCACGCGTCGGCCAGCCCGCGGATGGCCTCGACCAGCTGCCACATCGAGTCGGGGTGCTCCGGCGAACCGAAGTTGAGGCAGTCGGTCACGGCCAGGGGGCGGGCACCCGTCGTCGCGACGTTGCGGTACGCCTCCGCGAGGGCCAGCTGCGCGCCCGTGTACGGGTCGAGCTTGGCGTACCGGCCGTTGGCGTCGGTGGCGAGCGCGACGCCCAGCCCGGTCGTCTCGTCGACCCGGATGACCCCGGAGTCGTCGGGCTGCGCGAGCGCGGTGTTGCCCTGCACGAACCGGTCGTACTGGCTGGTCACCCAGGCCTTGGACGCGAGGTTCGGGCTGGCGAGCAGCCGCAGGACGGTCGCGCGGACCTCGTCGTTCGTCGTCGGCCTGGCCAGCGACCCGGTGGTGTCGGCGTTGAGACCGTCCTGCCAGGCCGGACGGGCGTACGGACGGTCGTAGACGGGCCCGTCGTGCGCGACGGACCGCGGTTCGACGTCGACGATGCGCTCACCGTGGTGGTCGATGGTCAGGCGCCCCGTGCCGGTGACCTCGCCGATCACGGCCGTCTCGACGTCCCACTTCGACGTGATCGCGAGGAACTCGTCGAGCTGGTCGGGGCGGACGACGGCCATCATCCGTTCCTGCGACTCCGACATGAGGATCTCGCCCGCGGTCAGCGTGGGGTCGCGCAGCAGCACGTTCTCGAGGTCGACGTGCATGCCGCCGTCGCCGTTGGAGGCCAGCTCGCTCGTCGCGCACGAGATGCCGGCGGCGCCCAGGTCCTGGATGCCCTCGACCACGCGCGCGGCGTAGAGCTCGAGGCAGCACTCGATGAGGACCTTCTCCATGAACGGGTCGCCCACCTGCACGGACGGGCGCTTGGAGGGCTTGGCGTCGTCGAACGTCTCGGACGCCAGGATCGACGCCCCGCCGATGCCGTCGCCGCCCGTCCGGGCCCCGAACAGGACGATCTTGTTGCCGGTGCCGGACGCGTTGGCCAGGTGGATGTCCTCATGCCGCAGCACGCCGAGGCACAGGGCGTTGACCAGCGGGTTGCCCTGGTAGGAGGCGTCGAACACGAGCTCGCCGCCGATGTTGGGCAGGCCGAGGGAGTTGCCGTAGCCGCCGACACCCGCGACGACGCCATGCACCACGCGGGCCGTGTCGGGGTGGTCGACCGCGCCGAACCGGGCTGGTCCATGACCGCGACCGGCCGTGCACCCATCGAGATGATGTCGCGCACGATGCCGCCGACGCCCGTGGCGGCGCCCTGGTACGGCTCGACGTACGACGGGTGGTTGTGCGACTCGACCTTGAACGTCACGGCCCAGCCGTCGCCGATGTCCACGACGCCCGCGTTCTCGCCGATGCCGACGAGCAGGTGCTCCTTCATGGCGTCGGTGGTCTTGTCCCCGAACTGGCGCAGGTGGTTCTTGCTCGACTTGTACGAGCAGTGCTCCGACCACATGACCGAGTACATGGCCAGCTCGGCGGCGGTGGGCCGACGACCGAGCAGGTCGCGGATGCGCTGGTACTCGTCGGGCTTCAGCCCCAGCTCGGCGAACGGCTGCGCGAGGTCCGGGGTCGCGGCGGCGTTCTCGACGGTGTCGGACACGTGGGCGTGGGTCGTGCTGGTGGCCATCTGATCCCTCGATCGGGGGCCGCGCGCGAGGCGGGCAGGGGGTCGGCAGACGACCCACAGCCTACCGGCGCCGCGAATCAACCCCGCGCGCGTCTCAGAGTCGCTACGGTCCGAGCATGTCGAGACGGCTGGTCAGCTCGTCTGTCGCCGCGCTCGCTGCGGTCGTCCTCTGGGTGCTGAGCGGGACGATGTCGCACGCCTGACGCGCCGTCGGCGGGCTCGCCCCGTTCGTCCCGTTCACGAGTGGCGCACTCCAGCCCGTCCGGTCCGAGACGACTGCCTGGCTCGTCGGCGTCGTGGTCCTGGCGGTGGTCGTGGGCGTGCTCGTCGTCCCGGTCACGCAGGACCGCACGGGCGGTTGGCCGGTGGTGCTGCTCGCCGTCTGGTTCGCCTCGGCCGCGGGCGCGGGGCTCGCGGCCCTCGCGGCGGTGGAGACCAGCACCCACCTCGGTGCCACGCGGCCCGGCGACCTGATCGGGACGGTGACCGCCGGTGCGTACTGGGGAGTCGTCTGGGGCTGGGCCGTCGGGCTCGCGGTCGTCCGGGTCCAGCGACGACCGCTGCGGACCGTGGCGCCCGTGACCGAGCGCGCCGCACGTCTGGCAGCCGCCACGGCCGCGCTCGTCGGCGGCCTCGGTTGGCTGGTCGCCGGCGCGCTGCGCTCCTGGGCCGACGGCTCGGTCGACCTGACCGACCAGGCCGCGGTCGCCGCTCACCAGGACGCGTCCCCGTGGATCGCGACGCTCCTCCCGGTGCCCGCCGGTTGGTGGGCTCGGCTGGTCACCGGCGACACGCCGCGGCTGTGGCTCGGGGCTGTCGTCGTCGCGCTCGTCCAGGGCGTGCTGGTGTACGTGGCGGCCCGGACGGTGCACCGGGCGCTCGGCCGCACGGCGTTCACGTTCGCCGTCTGGTTCGCGACCATCGCCGCAGCCGTCGTCGCCACGGGGGCGATGTACGTCGGCGCGGGCACGGCTGTCTCCAGGCACCTCGGTGGTGAGCTCGCTGATGCTGGTGGGCGGCCAGCTCGGCGTCCAGTACGGGTGGTTCGACGCCTTGCTCGCGCTGCTCGTGCTCGTCGCCGTGGACGGGCGGACGAGGGCGCCGCACGAGGTCGACGTCGACGCACCCGCCGCCGCATAGGAAGCGCTTCCGGTTGCGAGGCCCACCGGCCGGTGTGACGCTCGTCATGTGAAAGCGCTTCCTGTGACCGCCGACGACGGCGGCACGAGCCGTCGGACGGTGACGATCTACGACGTCGCCGAGCACGCCGGCGTCGCCATTGCGACTGTCTCCCGGGCTCTGCACGGGTCCGCGCCTGTGGCCACCGCGACCCGCGAGCGCGTGCTCGCCTCGGTCGCCGAGCTGGGCTTCCGACCGAGCCACGCGGGCACCTCGCTGGCCCAGCGACGCCACGCCGCCAACGGGATCGTCTTTCCCGACCTGTCCGGTCCGTACTACGCCGAGGTGCTGCTGGGGTACGAGGAGGCGGCGTCGCAACGCGGCCGCAGCGTCCTCGTGCTGGCCACCCGCGGCCGGGCCGACGCCGAGTCGGCGGTTCGGGACCTCGCCGGACGGGTGGACGGGCTGGTCCTGCTCGGCCGGACGGTCAGCGACGCGCTCGTCGCGGACCTCACGGCCGGCGGCCTGCCGGTGGTCCTCGTCGCGCGGCCCGGCGTCGTTGGCGCCGACGCGATCGGCACCGACGGGCACACGGCCGCCCGGTTGCTCGGCGAGCACCTGGCCACCCACCACCCCCGCCGCGTGGTGTTCGTCGGAACCCCCGAGGACTCGCCCGACGTGGTGGCGCGCTGGCGCGGGGTGCACGACGCGCTCGCGGAGCACGGCATCGACCTGACCGTGGCGCCCTGCCGACTCGACGAGAGCTCGGGCACGCGCGTCGCCACGGACCTGCTGGGGGGCACCCACGCTCCTGACGCTCTCGTCTGCGCCAACGACGAGATCGCGCTCGGGGCCATCGTCGCGGCGGAGGGGATCGGTCTGGCAGTGGGCCGGGACGTCGCGATCACGGGCTGGGACGACGTGATGGCCGCGCGCCACGCCCGTCCCGCCCTGACCACGGTCCGTCAGCCGATGCGCGCCCTCGGAGCGCTCGCCGCCGAGGCGCTCGACGAACGGATCACCGGAAGCCGCACGACCCTGCGGCACGAGTCGCTCGCCACCGACCTGGTGGTGCGCGACAGCTGCGGGCCCCACGCCTGACGGACCCCACAAGGATCCGTCCGGACACAGGAGGAACCATGAGAAGGACCACGCGCGTCAGCGTCGCCGCGATGGCCGTCAGCCTGCTCGCCCTGGCTGCCTGCGGTCGCAGCGACACCCCCGCAGGACAGGAGACCAGCGCCGCACCCGTCGCCTCGACGGACCTCAGCGGCACGGTCACGGTCTGGGCGATGGGCACCGAGGGTGAGGCCCTCGGTGACTTTTCGAAGGCCTTCACCGACAAGTACCCGAACGTGAAGATCGACGTCACGGCGATCCCTTGGGACGCCGCCCACGACAAGATCGCGACCGCGATCGCCGCCAAGCAGACGCCCGACGTGTCGATGATCGGGACCACGTGGATGGGTGAGTTCGCCTCGACCGGCGGTCTCGACCCGACACCAGACGTCGTGGACAAGTCGACATTCTTCGACGGCGCCTGGGGCTCGACGGTCGTGGGCGACGTGTCCTACGGCGTGCCGTGGTACGTCGAGACGCGCGTGCTCTACCTCGACACGGCCCTCGCCCAGAAGGCGAACGTCTCCCCGACCCCGGCCACCTGGGCCGACCTGACCGCCACGGCCAAGGGTCTGCAGAACGCCGGCGCGCAGTGGGGCATCAACCTGCAGCCCGGTCAGACCGGTGCCTGGCAGACGTTCCTGCCGTTCGCGTGGCAGGCCGGCGCCAACCTCATGAGCTCCGACGGCAAGCTGACCCTGGACACCCCGGAGATGGTCAAGGCGCTGACGTACTACCAGTCGTTCTTCACCGACAAGGTGGCCCCGACCGCATTGCCCGACGGCACGCTCGAGCCTGACTTCGTCGCCGGCAAGATCGGCTCGTTCATCTCCGGACCGTGGGAGATCGGCACCCTCAAGACCCTGGACGCCGGCGTCATGAGCAAGATCACGCTGGCTCCGCTGCCGGCCGACGTGAAGCCCGCGTCGTTCATCGGCGGCAGCGACCTCGCGGTGTTCAAGAACACCAAGAACCGCGACGCGTCCTGGGCCTTCGTGCAGTGGCTCAGCGACCCGAAGACGCAGGCCGCCTGGTACACGACGACGAGCGACCTGCCCGCCGTGCAGTCCGCCTGGACGCTGGGCACTCTCGCCACCGACCCGGCGCTCAAGGTATTCGGCGACCAGATGAAGAACGGCGTCGCCGCACCCGCGATCCCCACGTGGGAGCAGATCGCCGGCGTCATCGACACCGAGCTGGAGAAGGTCTGCAAGAGCGGCGAGGACCCGGCCCAGGCTGCCAAGAACATCCAGCAGCAGGCCGATCAGATCGGGACGGGGCTCTGACCCATGGCCGCGACCCTGACCTCAGGGGCCGGCACCCGTCCTCAGCGGGGTACGGCCGACCAGGCCGTCACACCGCTGCGGGTCCGCCGCTCCTCACCCCTGCGCCGACGGCGCAGCATCGCGGCCTGGGGCATGGCAGCACCGTTCGTGCTGCTGTTCCTGGTGTTCACCGCGTGGCCGGTTCTGTCGTCGCTCTTCATGAGCTTCACCGACATCAAGAGCCGTGACCTGCAGAACCCGTTCGCGGTCAACCTGGTCGGACTCAGCAACTTCACGACCGTCCTGGCCGACCCCACCTTCCACACCGCGGTGTTCAACACCCTCTACTTCGTGGTGGTCGGCGTCCCGCTGACCATGGGGATCTCGCTGGCGATCGCCGTGGCGCTCAACACGGGGATCACCAGGCTCGCGAAGCTTCTTCCGCATCGGCTACTACATGCCGGTGGTCACGTCGATCGTCGCCGTAGCCGTTGTGTGGCGGTTCCTCCTGCAGCCCGACAACGGACTGGTCAACGAGGTCCTCGGCTGGTTCGGCATCCAGGGACCCAACTGGCTCGGCAGCACCACGTGGGCCATGCCGTCGCTCATCGCGATGGCGGTGTGGCGCTCCATCGGCACCCTGATCGTCATCATGCTGGCCGGGCTGCAGTCCGTGCCCAAGGCCCTGCACGAGGCCGCTGCGCTGGACGGTGCGAACGCCTGGCAGCGGCTGACCCGGATCACCATCCCCACGCTGCGACCGACGCTGCTGTTCGCCGGCGTCATCACCGGCATCGGCTTCCTCCAGTTCTTCGAGGAGCCGTTCGTCATGACGCAGGGCGGCCCGCTCAACTCGACGCTGTCGGTCGCGTACCTGATCTACAACACGTTCGGGTTCGGCAACTACGGCGTCGCCGCGGCCATGAGCTACATCCTGTTCCTCGCCGTGGTCGTGATGACCGTCCTGCAGTTCCGGCTCCTGGGCGAGCGCAACGACGCCACCGGGCGCAAGCACCACTGGTGGCACAAGACGCCCGTCGCCGCCATGGCGGACGCGGACGCCCCGATCGTCACCGGAGGCATGCGATGACCACCATCGAGAAGCCCGTCGAGTCGACCAAGGCTCGCGGCACGGTCGGCTCGCACATCGGCGAACCGCAGGCCCGGCCCTGGCTGTACGTCGTCCTCGGCGTCGGCCTGGTCCTCGTCGTGACGCCGTTCGTCTGGATGTTCCTCGGCGCGTTCAAGTCCGAGGGCGAGCTGCGTGCCAACCCGCCGACGTGGTGGCCGCAGAGCCCGACGCTGGACAACTTCCACGAGCTGTTCACGCGGCTCGACTTCATGCAGTTCTTCACCAACTCGGTCGTCGTCGCCGTCACCGTCACGCTCGGCAACCTGGTGTTCTGCTCGATGCTGGGGTACGCGTTCGCCAAGATCGACTTCTGGGGGCGCACCTGGCTCTTCCGGCTGGTGCTGGCCACGTTGATGATCCCCGGGATGGTCACGCTGGTGCCGCTGTTCGTGCTGGTCAGCAACCTCGGCCTCGTCAACACCTACTGGGGACTGATCCTGCCGTTCCTCGCAGGACCGTTCGGTGTATTCCTGATGCGGCAGTTCATGCAGGGCATCCCCGACGAGCTGATCGACGCCGCCCGCGTGGACGGGGCCGGCGAGTTCCGGATCTTCCTACGGGTTGTCATGCCGCTGTGCAAGCCCGCCCTGGCGACGCTCGCGATCCTGACCTTCCTGGGCTCGTGGAACAACTTCCTGTGGCCGCTGGTCGTCTCCAGCACCGAGAACATGTACACGCTGCCTGTCGCGCTGGCGCTCTACAGCGTCGGCCAGAACTCGACCCACTACGGCCTGCTGCTGGCCGGATCAGTCGTGGTCGTGCTCCCCATCCTGATCGTCTTCTTCGCCCTGCAGCGCCACTTCGTCCAAGGGCTGGCGACCACCGGCCTGAAGTCCTGAGAGGACTCGACACCGTGAAGTTCCGTACCGCCGGCTCTGCCATGCTCGTTACCGCCGCTCTGGTGCTCTCAGGAGCACCCTCGGCCATCGCCCACGACAACAGACAGGACCAGAAGGACCTGCGTCGATGGGCCGCCGACACCTGGACCTCGTTCGTCGCGATGACCGACGAGAAGACGGGTCTGCCGGCCGACAACATCGACGGCTCCCTCGACCCCGCCACCCGCTCCGGCTACACCTCACCGACGAACATCGGCGCCTACATGTGGTCGACCGTGTCGGCCGAGGAGCTTCGGGATCATCAGCAAGCGTGAGGAGCGTCGGCGCCTCGCGCAGACGCTCACCACGATGAGCACCGTCGAGCGCCACCAGCCCAGCGGGATGTTCTACAACTGGTACGACGAGGCGACGGGCGCCAAGCTCACCGCGTTCCCCAACGGCGACCATGTGGACCCGTTCCTGTCGACGGTGGACAACGGCTGGTTCGCGGCTGCGCTCATGGTCGTCCGCACCGCGGAGCCGTCCCTGCGCCGTCAGGTGGACCGGCTGCTCGCGCCGATGAACTTCGGGGCGTTCTACGACGCGAACCAGTTCGGCGGCACCAAGCCGGGCATGATGCGGGGCGGCTTCTGGGCCGAGCCGCCAGCCGTGGCGACCGACCCGGGGACGGTCGCGGGGACACCCGTCTACTTCACCAAGAACCACTACGACATCACCGACTCCGAGCCGCGGATCTCCACCTACCTCGGCATCGTGCGCGGGCAGATCCCGCCGGCGGCCTACTTCGCCACCAACCGCACGTTCCCGGCCAGCTGCGACTGGTCGTGGCTGGAGCAGCGGCCCGTCGGCGTGACGCGGACCTACGAAGGTCAGCAGGTCTTCGAGGGAGCGTTCACCTACCGCGGCATGCACATCGTCCCGACGTGGGGCGGCGACATGTTCGAGGAGCTCATGCCGGACCTGCTGGTGCCCGAGTCGACATGGGCGCCGAAGAAGCTGGGGCGTCAACCACCCGCTCGCCGTGCGCGCCCAGATCGAGCACGGTCTGGACGAGGCGGGCTACGGGTACTGGGGCTTCTCCCCGGCCAGCGACCCCTTCGGCACGTACAACGTCTACGGCGTCGACGCGATCGGCATGAACCCTGACGGGTACCCGTCCGACCACGAGGCCACCAACGTGGACGCCGGCTACGACGGCTGCCGCCCGGCCACCAACCCGACACCGACGTTCGGCGACGGCGTCGTCACGCCGCACGCCTCGTTCCTCGCGCTGCCGTACGACCAGCGCGCGGCGATGGACAACCTCCGCAAGATCGAGACCACGCTGCACGCGTACGGCAAGGGCGGGTTCTACGACGCGGTCGCCGTCCGCTCGAACACGCAGGCCAAGCGGTACCTGTCCCTCGACCAGGGCATGGTGCTCGGCGCGATCGGCAACCTGCTCGGTCACGACGTGCTGCACCGCTCCTTCGGCACCCGGGACGTCGAGAAGGTCCTGCGGCCCCTGATCGGTCAGGAGGAGTTCGGTGCGGGGGTGATCAAGTGACCAGCGACGCACGCACCGACTGGGAGGCGCGGATCGGTCTGCCCTCGTCCGACGCCGTGGAGCACGAGATCCCCGTGCTGCCGGCCCCCACCGGCCTGCGCGCCGAACCCGGCGTCGGCCAGGTGACGCTGCACTGGGACCCGGTGCCCGGCGCGGTCGGGTACCAGGTGCTCCGGGGGTCCGACGACGGACTGCGCCCGCTCGACCACGCGGGCGGCGACGTCCTGGCGGTCCCCCACGGGCCGTACGCGGACACCACCGGCGCGCCCGGCGTCCCCTACCGGTACGCGGTGGCGACCGTCTCGGACGTGTCCGTCACCGGGCCGGCCGGGCCGGAGGTCGCCGCGACCTCCCTGGCGGGCGTCGCGTCGCCGGTGCGCGTGTCGGTCGCGGTCGACGAGGTCGTCGGCGAGCTGCCGCGGCCGTGGCGACCGATGATCGGGTCCGAGCACCTCAGCCTGCTGCTCAGCCCGGACACGGTCGGTGGGCAGTCGATCGCCGACGACCTGACCTCGGCGCTGCGCGCCGCGCACGACGAGCTGGGGGTCTCGACGGTCCGGGCGCACGCGATCCTGTGCGACGACCTCGGCGTCTACCGCGAGGTCGACGGGCAGCCGGTGCACGACTTCACCGGCGTGGACGCGGTGTACGACCGACTGCTCGGGCTCGGCCTGCGGCCGGTGGTCGAGCTGTCGTACATGCCGCGCGACCTGGCGTCGGACCCGCTGGTGACCGTGTTCGACTACGCGGCGATCGTCTCGCCGCCGCGCGACTGGGAGCGGTGGGCGTCGCTGGTCCGCCACCTGGTGCAGCACCTCGTCGACCGCTATGGCCTCGACGAGGTCCGCGAGCGCTGGTCGTTCGAGGTGTGGAACGAGCCGAACCTCGAAGTGTTCTGGAGCGGCACGCGCGAGGAGTTCTGGCTGCTCTACGACGTGACGGTCCGGGCGGTCCGATCCGTGGACGACGGGCTCGTCGTCGGCGGCCCCTCGACCGCCGCCGCGGGGTGGGTCGACGGGCTGCTCGACCACGTCGCGTCCTCGGGCGCCCCGGTCGACTTCGTCTCGACGCACACCTACGGCAACGCGCCGCTCGACCTGCGACCCACGCTCGAGCGCTACGGCCGGTCGGACGCGCAGATCTGGTGGACCGAGTGGGGTGTCACACCCACGCACTTCGGCAACGCCAACGACGGTGTCTTCTCGGCCGCGTTCCTCGCGCGCGGCATGCGGTCGGCGGCCGGCCGCATCGACGCCCTCTCCTACTGGGTGGTCTCCGACCAGTTCGAGGAGCTCGGCCGTCCGCCGCGGCTGCTGCACGGCGGGTTCGGGCTGCGCACCGTCGGGGAGCTGCGCAAGCCGCGCTGGTGGGCCCTGTACCTGCTGGAGCAGCTGGGTCGCGACGAGGTCGCGGCCACCGTCGACGGCGACGGCGCCGGCTCCCTGGTGGAGGCGTGGGCGTCGCGCGACGGGTCCGAC
Organism: Cellulomonas sp. McL0606; assembly: GCF_058248365.1. The sequence continues at coordinate 3,640,447 of NZ_CM177779.1, forward strand.
CGGGTCGCCGTCGCCCTGTGGAACGGCACCCTCGACCAGAGCAAGGTCGACGGGTCGCAGCCGCTGGACCGCACGGTGGAAGCTGACGTTCGAGGGTCTCGACGAGGGCGCGTGGACCGTCCGCGAGCACCGCGTGGACGCGACGCACTCGAACATCGCGCGCATCTGGTCCGAGCTGGGTGCCGGCGCCGACTGGCCGTCCGACGAGCAGTGGGCGGCGCTGCGCGCGGCGGACCGTCTCGCGGTGCGGGAGCACCCCCTGGACGGAGCCGTCTCGGTCCGGCTGCCCAGCCCGAGCGTCGTGCTCGTCGAGGTGGTGCGAGTGGGATGACCCGTGGCTGGTGGCGGACGGCCGTCGTCTACCAGGTCTACGTCCGCTCGTTCGCGGACGGCGACGGGGACGGCATCGGCGACCTGCGGGGACTGGTCGAGCACCTCGACGCGCTCACCCGCCTCGGCGTCGACGCCCTCTGGCTCACCCCGATCTACCCGTCCCCGCAGGCCGACCACGGCTACGACGTCGCCGACCCGCGCGACGTCGACCCGCTGTTCGGCGACCTCGAGACGTTCGACCGGCTGGTCGACGAGGCGCACGCGCGCGGGCTGCGCGTGGTGCTGGACCTCGTCCCCGACCACGTCTCCGACCAGCACCCGTGGTTCCGGCAGGCGCTCGCCGACGGCCCTGGCGCGTCCTCCCGCGAGCGGTTCCACATGCTGCCGGGCGACCGCCCGCCCACCCGCTGGCGGTCCATGTTCGGCGGGTCGGCCTGGACGCGGCTGCCCGACGGCGACTGGTACCTGCACCTGTTCGCGCCCGAACAACCCGACCTCAACTGGGCACACCCGGACGTGCGGGCCGACGCCGAGGCGACGCTGCGGTTCTGGGTGGCGCGGGGCGTTGACGGCTTTCGGGTGGACGTCGCGGGCGGCCTCGCCAAGGACCCGTCCTACGCCGAGATCCGTCGCGACGCGCCCGTCCACCCGCACTGGGACCGGCCGGACGTGCACGAGATCTACCGGTCGTGGCGGAAGGTCCTGGACGACTGCGCGCCCGACGTCTACGCGGTCGCCGAGGCGTGGGGCCCGCCCGACCGCACCGCGGCCTTCGCCCGGTCCGACGAGCTCGGCCAGGTGTTCGCGTTCGAGCTTCCGCACGGCCTGGTCCGCCGCGGCCCTGCGCCGGACGATCCACGAGCAGCTGCTGGCCAACCGGTCCGTCGGTGCCGTGCCTGCGTGGGTCGTCGGCAACCACGACGTCGCACGAGCAGCGACCCGCCTGGGCGCCGACCGGTCGCTCGCGCTGCACCTGTTCCTGCTCGCCATGCCGGGCGCCTTCTACCTCTACGCAGGCGACGAGCTGGGCCTGCCGGACGTCGACGTCGCCCGGGAGGCGTGGCAGGACCCGCAGTCGCTGCGTTCGGGCGGCCGGCTGCCCAACCGCGACGGCGCCCGCATCCCGCTGCCCTGGACCTCCTCGGACCCCTCGTTCGGGTTCACCACCGGCACGCCGTGGCTGCCGATGCCGCCGTCGTTCGCGGCCCTCGCGCGCGACGTGCAGGAGCAGGACCCGGCGTCCCCGTGGTCCGTGCTGCACCACGCGCTGCGCGAGCGCCGACGGCTCTGGGTCCACGCGCCCGCCCTGGTCACCTGGCTGCCCGCGCCCCCGGGCATCCTGGTGGCGCAGCGCGGCACGTCGATCGTGGTGCTGAACGCCTCGTCGCGAGCCTGGCCGCTGCACCGGCTCGTCCCCACCGGGCACGGGCTCGTGGTGACGAGCACGCCGCACGCGGACCCGGACGTCGTCGAGCCGTCCTCGTGCGTCTGGCTGAGCGGGTGACGTTGCTACCGTCGGCGCATGCCGAGGTCACGCGTGGTCGTCGCGCTCGTCGCGGCGACCCTCGCCCTCGCGGCCTGCACGGGCCCGGCAGCGCCGACCCCGAGCCCGACGCACGCGGCCCCGACCCCAGCAGCGGTCGCGGTCACCAGCGGGCCCGCGACGATCACCGCCCAGCCTCTGGACCGCACGGCCGTCGCGACCGTGACGCCCGACGACGACGGGTCCGTCCGGCTCAGCGTCTCCGAGGGCGAGACGGTGCTGACTGCGCCGGCCGGCACCACGTTCCGGGCGCTCGAGGACGGGTCGGCGCTCGTCGAGGGTGCCGCGGGCGCGTTCGTCGCCGGGATCAGCACGGACGCGCCAGGCATCCGGCTCGAGCAGGATGGGCCTACCTCGGTCCGGCTCACCGGCACGGCACCCACGGGCGTGTGGGTCGCGAGCGTGGCCGTGCAGGGCGCCGTCTGGGGGCAGGCCGAGGGCGGCAGGTCGCTCGCCGTGACGCCGAGCGCCTGGGCCCGGGCGTGGTCGCAGGCGGCGAGCGTGGGCCTGTGGTCGCAGCTCGTCGCCCAGGATCCCGACGCGGACAGCCCGACCATGCGCGCCCAGCTCGGTCAGCGCCATCCGGCGCCCCCGAGAAGGCCACCTGGAACCTGGAGCCCTGGCGACCGGACGTCAGCGCGGTGGACATGATCGCGGCGCGTTGCAACCCGGAATGACCTCGTCAGGGCCACGAGGCGGAACAATCGGACGACCCGTCGTCTAGCGGAGGTCCGTCCGATGTCTCAGAACAGCACGCCCGCCGGCGACGGTGCCGTCGTCGCGTTCCTCAAGCGGCGTTGGCTCGCTCTCGTCATCCTCGTGGTGGTCATCGTCCTGATCGTCGCCAACCGGGATCCGGTGAGCTTCAACCTGGTGTTCACCTCGTTCGAGACCCCCGAGTGGGTGGTCATCCTGGTGACGTTCGTGCTCGGCGGCATCGCCGGCTGGATCGCCAAGACGCGCCGGGCCAACCGCAAGGCCTGACGCCGCAGGCGTCCGAACGGCAGCCTGTTCGGACGCCCGCGGGGCCTCAGCGGTGGTGCTTCTCCGGGACCGGGGCGTCGCCCGACGCACGCTGGGCCTCGTAGAACGCGCGCGCCTCGGTCTGGCGCGACTCCTCCGCGCCCGACGCGATCGGGGCGCGCAGGTGGGCCTGCTCGTACCCGAAGGCGTCGACGAGGCTCTGGGCGTGCGGCCGCAGCCGGGCCAGCAGCCGGTCGATGTACGACGTCACGGTGCGGGCCCGCCCGGTCGAGAGCCGACCGTTCAGCAGGTACCACGTCAGGTGGCGCTCGATCAGGGAGAGCCCGAACAGGTCGCGCACCCACGTGAGGATCTGCCGGGTGCTGGGGTCGGTGACCCGCTCGAGCGCCGCAGTGAACGACTCCCACTGCACCAGCTCGGCGTGCGCTCGCGCGGCCTCGACGAGCTCGTGCTGGTGCGCGTTGAACAGCGCGGCACCCTCGGCCGGCGTCGCCTTCTGGGCGGGCCGCAGGGCCTGCGCGACCTCGGCGACCATGGTCTCGACACGGTCGACGAGCAGCTCGCGCTGGGTCGTCGTCTCGCGCAGCTGACCGGCCGACCGACGGGGGTCGCCCACGTCGGCGATCGTCTGGACGGCCCGCACCAACGGCGTCCGGTACCGCGCGGCGTCGGCGGCCCGCTCGGCCACGACGCGGGCCACCTTGGTGGCGACGAGGTGCTTGAACGAGTGCGCGTAGTCAGCCAGGAGACGCTTCCCGACGAGCTGCAGCAGGACGGTGTTGTCGCCCTCGAACGTGGCATAGACGTCCATGTCGGCACGCAGCCCGGTGAGCCGGTTCTCGGCCAGGTACCCGGCGCCGCCGCACGCCTCGCGCGAGACCTGCAGCGTGGTGAGCGCGTGCCACGTGGACGTCGGCTTGAGCGCGGCGGCCAGCGTCTCCAGGTCCTCGCGCGACTGCGGGGTGTCGTTGCGGCCGGAGAACACGTCGTCGAACGCCGCGAGCAGGTCCTCGTGCGCGAAGCCGGCGGCGTACGTCTCGGCGAGCAGCGGCAGGAGGCGGCGCTGGTGCTCGGCGTAGTCGAGGATCACCACCTCCTCGGTGGGCGACGAGGACGCGAACTGGCGCCGCTGGTTGCCGTAGGTGATCGCGATCGTCAGGCCGAGCCGGGCGGCGACGACGGCCGCGCCGTCCAGCGAGACGCGCCCCTGCACGAGGGTGCCGAGCATGGTGAAGAACCGGCGTCCGGGGTTGTCGATCGGCGACTCGTAGACGCCCTCGGGGGTGACGTCGCCGTACCGGTTGAGCAGGTTGGTGCGCGGGACGCGCACGTGGTCGAACCAGAGCCGGCCGTTGTCGATGCCGTTCAGGCCGCCCTTGAGCCCGTCGTCCTCGCCACCGACGCCCGGCAGGAAGGCCATCGTGGCCTCGTCGCGGATGGGCACGTAGAGGGCGTGAACGCCGTGGTCCACGCCCTGGGTGACCAGCCGCGCGAACACGACCGCGGCCGTGCCGTGCTGACCGGCGTTGCCCAGGTAGTCCTTCCACGCGGCCCGGAACGGTGTGTGGAGGACGAACTCCTGCGTGGACCCGTCGTACGTCGCCGTCGTGCCGATCGCTGCGACGTCCGAACCGTGGCCGGTCTCCGTCATCGCGAACGCACCCGGGACCTTGATCGACAGGGCGTCGGCGAGGAACTCATCATGGTTGCGGTCGGTGCCCAGGTGGTAGATCGCCGAGGCGAACAACCCCCACTGCACACCCGACTTGATCTGCAGCGACGGGTCCGCGTGCGTCAGCTCCTCGAACCGCGCCAGGAAGCCGCCGTGGTCGCCGGCGCCGCCGAACCGCTCGGGGAACGAGCGGTGCACGTCACCCTCGGCCGCCAGCAACCGGGAGCTGGGCGAGCACGCGCTCACGGTGCTCGGGCACGGACTGCCCTTCGATCCGGTGGAACCGCTCGTCGGTCATCAGCCGGCGGGCCGCCAGCCGCAGCTCGGGGTAGTGGCCGAGCAGGACCTCGCTCAGATGGGCGATGTCGACGGAGACGTCGGCGTCCAGGCGGGGGTCGCCCGTGTCGTCCACCGGGGTCGAGGTGCGCTGCGTGGTGGTGCTCATGCTTCCTCCGTGCTCGTGCTGACGTCGGTGGGGCTTCCAGCGGTCTTTCGGTCTCGGGCCAGCAGGCCCACGGGTCCCGCCCACAACCAGGCGGCGACGTGGGCGGTGATCTCCTCGCGGTCGGGGGTGCCGGGCTCGTCACGGTGCGCCAGCCACCACTCCCCGGACCCGCGCACGAAGCCGACGGCGCCCGCGGCCCAGGACTCGGCGAGCGCGACGCGGGCGGTCAGGGCGGCGTCGTCGGCCGACGCGTCCTCCGGCCGGCGTGCCCTGCCGTTGTGCTCCTCGGTCAGCCCGCGCGCGAACGGCGCGGCGACCAGGGCGGTGACCGAGTCGAGGAAGTGCCCGAGCGGCCCGCCGGACTCCACCGACCCGTTGCGGGTGACGAACGCGTACACGTTGGGCGATGACTCGATCATCTCGAGGTAGACCGCGACCATCGCGCGCAGACCCTCCCGCGGCGTCGGCGCGACCCGCAGGACGCCCTCGAGCGCCCCCTGGATCTGCAGGACGACGGCCTCGGCGACGGCGATCTGCAGCCCGGTCTTGTCGGTGAAGTAGCGGTAGACGATCGACTTGGAGGTGCCCGCGTCGGCGGCGATCTCCTCCATGGAGACGTCCGGTCCGCGATGGTGGACCGTGCGGCGGGCCGTGCGCACCAGCTCCGCGCGCCGGGCCTCGCGATGGTCGGCCCAACGGGTCGAGCGGCCGTCGGGTTCCGACGGCTGCACGATGAGGGCGGTGAGGGTCGTCGACGTCGACGTACCCGGGGGGCTCGGGCTCACGAGACCGAAGGTATCAGGTACTGTGGGTTTCGGACACTGCGTCACATCAAGCCGGTTCGCTTCATCGACGAATGCGAGAGGAACGAGCCCCTCATGGCCCGTCGCACCACCACCCCCACCCCGCGCAACGCCTACGTGCTCGGAGGCAACCGCATCCCCTTCGCCCGCGCCGGCGGCCCCTACGCGCACGCCAGCAACCAGGACATGCTCACGGCCGCGCTCGACGGGCTGGTGGCGCGCTACGGGCTGCAGGGCGAACGGATCGGCGAGGTGGCGGCCGGTGCGGTCCTCAAGCACAGCCGCGACTTCAACCTCACGCGCGAGTCTGTGCTGGGCTCGGCGCTCTCCGCCGAGACGCCCGCGTACGACGTGCAGATGGCGTGCGCGACCGGGCTCGAGACCGTCGTGTCGCTCAGCAACAAGATCCGCCTCGGACAGCTCGAGTCGGCGATCGCGGGCGGCGTCGACACCACGTCGGACGCCCCGATCGCGGTGAGCGACCGGCTGCGGCGCCAGCTGCTCGACCTCTCGCACGCGAAGTCCGCCGCCCAGAAGCTCGCCGCCGTCGCCAAGATCCGCCCGAAGGACCTCGCGCCCTCCGCTCCCCGCACCGACGAGCCGCGCACGCACCTGTCGATGGGCGAGCACCAGGCGCTGACCACCGCGCAGTGGGGCATCTCGCAGGCGGCGCAGGACGAGGTCGCGCTGGCCAGCCACCAGAACCTGGCCGCGGCCTACGACGCCGGGTTCTTCGACGACCTGGTCACGCCCTTCCGCGGCCTGGCGCGCGACGCGAACCTGCGAGCGGACTCGTCCCTGGAGAAGCTGGCGTCGCTGAAGCCCGTCTTCGGCCTCGGGCTGGACACCCCGGCGACGATGACCGCGGGCAACTCGACCCCGCTGTCCGACGGTGCCTCGACGGTGCTGCTCGGCTCCGCGGACTGGGCATCCGCGCACGGTCTCGTCCCGCTCGCGTCCGTGGTCGACGCCGAGGCGGCCGCGGTCGACTTCGTGCACGGCGTCGACGGACTGCTCATGGCTCCTGTGTTCGCCGTGCCCCGGCTGCTCGCCCGCAACGGGCTGACCCTCGACGACTTCGACCTGGTCGAGATCCACGAGGCCTTCGCGTCGACCGTGCTGACGATCCTGGCGGCGTGGGAGTCGGAGTCGTTCGGCCGCGACCGCCTGGGGCTCGAGGGCGCCTTCGGCTCCGTGGACCGCGCGAAGCTCAACGTCCACGGCTCGTCGCTCGCCGCCGGGCACCCGTTCGCCGCGACGGGCGGTCGGATCGTCGCGACCGTCAGCAAGGAGCTCCACCGACGCGGACCCGGAACCCGGGCACTGGTGTCGGTCTGCGCCGCAGGGGGTCTGGGAATGACCGCGATCCTCGAGGCGGCCTGATGTCCGCCGACACGTACCTGAACCTGGTCAACGGCGGGTTCACGGGCAAGCTGGCCAAGCAAGCTGGGGCTCCCGCAGCCCACACCGCTGCGTCGCTTCCAGGAAGGCCAGGCGCTGCTCGACGGGCCGGTCCTGGTGATCGGCGACGACGAGCTCGCCCGGCTCCTGTCGGCCGACTGGGACCTCGACGTGCACCGGGTGGCGGCGCCCGACCTGCGGTACTCGGCCGTCGTGCTCGGGCTCACGTCACTGACCCACCCGTCGGAGCTGGCGGCTCCCGTCCTCGGAGCCGCCCGGCGTGCTCAAGAGGCTGGCGCGGGGCGGTCGCGTGTTCACGGTCTCCCGCGCCGCCACGTCCGACGACGCTCCGGCGGTCGCCGCGGCCCGGCAGGGCGTCGACGGGTTCCTGCGGTCGATCGCCAAGGAGCTGCGCGGCGGTGCGACCGCGAACGGGCTCGTGCTCGGGTCCGACGTCCCGGTCACCGCGCCCTCCGTCGTCGGTGCGCTGCGGTTCTTCCTGTCCACGCGGTCGGCGTTCGTGGACGGCCAGCTGCTGGAGGTCGACTCGTTGGCCGGGTCGCTCCCCGCGTCGTGGGACCGACCGTTGGCGGGTCGCGTCGCGGTGGTCACGGGGGCCGCCCGCGGCATCGGTGAGTCGATCGCGGACACACTCGCCCGGGACGGTGCGACCGTGGTCGTGGTCGACGTGCCCGCCGCCGGGGAGCACCTGGTGGTCGTCGCCAACCGCGTGCGGGGAACCGCGCTGCAGCTCGACGTGACGGCGCCGGACGCCGGGGCGCGCATCCTCGAGCACGCGCTCGCGCGGCACGGACGGCTCGACATCGTCGTGCACAACGCCGGCATCACGCGCGACAAGCTGCTGGCCAACATGACGCCGGAGAAGTGGGACTCGGTGCTGGCCGTCAACATCGCGTCCCAGCTGGCGATCAACGAGGCGCTGCTGACGTCCGGCGACTTCACCGACGCCCCGCGGATCGTCTCCCTCGCATCGACCTCCGGCATCGCCGGCAACCGCGGGCAGGCCAACTACGCGGCGTCCAAGGGTGGCGTGATCGGCATGGTCCGCGCGACCGCGCCGCTGCTGGAGGTGTTCGGGGGTACCGCGAACGCCGTCGCGCCCGGGTTCATCGAGACCGAGATGACCGCGCGCATCCCGGCCGTCACCCGGCAGGTCGCGCGCCGGCTGAACTCCCTGCAGCAGGGCGGGCTGCCCGTCGACGTCGCCGAGACGGTCGCGTTCCTGGCCTCCCCGGCGGCCGGCGGGATCGTGGGACGCGTGCTGCGGGTGTGCGGGCAGAACCTGGTCGGCCGGTGACGGTCGTCGTCCTGCCCGGCGTGCCCGGGCTCGGCGGACTGTACGTGCGCGGCGCGGCCTCGTCGGGACGGCTGGCTCTGTCCCGACGACGGGGCCGGGCACCGGCCGAGCTGCCGGCCGTCGAGTACGTCGTGCGCGGCGTCCAGGCGTCCGCCGACCACCTGACCGCGTACCAGCACCTGCTCGGCGAGTCCGCGAGCGACGCCCTGCCGGCCGGGTTCGTGCACGTGCTCGCGTTCCCCGTCGCGACGGCCCTCATGGCGCGCTCCGACTTCCCGCTGCCGGTGGCCGGCCTGATCCACCTGTCGAACCACGTCACGCAGACCCGGCCCGTGACACTCGTCGACCGGCTCGACCTCCACGCGTCCGCGACGAACCTGCGCGGGCACCGCACGGGCACCCAGGTCGACCTCGTGACGACCGTGTCGGTCGACGACGAGATCGTCTGGCGGGGCGTGTCCACCTATCTCGCGCGCGGCCTGTTCCTGGCGGGCGACGCCGCGGACGAGCGGACGTCCTTCGAGCCGCCGACGCCGACCGGCAGGTGGGTGCTCGCCGCCGACACCGGCCGCCGCTACGCCGCCGTCTCCGGCGACCGCAACCCGATCCATGTGTCGTCACTGGCCGCCCGCGCGTTCGGGTTCCCCCGCGCGATCGCCCACGGCCTGTACACGGCGTCGCGTGCGCTCGCGGCCGTCGGAGCCGCCCGCGGAGACGCGTTCGACTGGTCGGTGACCTTCCTCAGACCCGTGCTGCTGCCGTCCACGGTCGACGTCCGGATCGCACCGTCGGACGTCGGCTTCTCGTTCGCGGCCTGGAGCAGCGCCCCGCACCTGACGGGCTCGGTCACGCCGCACGCCTGATCGGCCGACGAACGGCCGTCGGGTCTCGGATCCCGCCGGCCGCCCGCCTTGATGACCATCTTCGTCCAGACACCGCCCACCCGCAGGCCGGCGACGACACCCCGTCCGGACAGGCGTCGCGCGCGTTCGCACGGCCGGGCGGTGGCGCGGGCGCAGCGGGCGTCAGGACGCGCGGACCGCCGTGAAGACGGCCGCGCCGATCACGGCGAACGGGACGACGACGAACGCCGAGATGCCCGCGAGCAGCGCGACGACCGTGGTGAGCACGAACAGCCCGGTCGCCACGACGGCCCGAACGGTGCCGGGGAGGCGGTGCGTCGAGAGCGGGGCCATCCAGCGGCTCCACACCGCGACGGCGACCGCCACGAACACGACCGCGAGGACCAACGACAGCAGCGTGCTGCTGCCGAGCCGCCACCCAGCCACGGCCAGCAAGGCGACCATCACCACCTCGACGAGAAACGCGACCACACCGAGCACGCCGACCTGCTCCTGGCTCCTGTCTTGCACCCAGTCATCCTCTCCCGGTCCCAGTGGCGAGAACGGCACTTTGGCGCGAGAACGGCACTCTGAACTGCCGTTCTCGCGACGAACTGCCGGTCTCGGCGGACGGCCCGGGCCGGGGGCCGGGCCGAGCCGTCGGCGGTCAGTCGTCCAGGGCTGGGCCGCAGGCGGCTGCGGCCGTCGCGGCCAGGTGGTCCAGGCCGTGCACCTCGACCAGCGGGCGTGTGTCGTCGACCACCGACCAGCAGCCGTCGACGATCTCGTAGCCGGAGCGCGGGCCGTCGGCCAGGTACTCCGTCAGGGCCGTGAGGAGCCGGTCGACGGCCTCGCTCGTCGTGCCGACGCCCACCGACGCGCGGATCGCCCCGTCGGACGCCCCGAGGTGCGCGAGCAGCGGGTGCGCGCAGAAGCGGCCGTCGCGGACGCCGATGCCGTGCTCGGCGGACAGGTACGCGGCGACGAGGCCGGGGTTGTGTCCCGGGACGGTGAACGTCAGGACGCCGACGGGCGGGGCCGAGTCGGGCCAGATCCGCGCGATCTCCACGCCGTCGATGGCGCTCAGACCGGCGACCAGCCGCGCGCGCAGGGCGTCCTCGTGGGCGTGCAGCGCACCCGCAGGCAGGGCTGCGAGCTGGTCGCAGGCCTCCGCGAGCGCGATGGCGCCGATCACGTTGGGCGAGCCGGCCTCGTGCCGAGCCGGGGCCGGCTGCCAGATCGTGCGATCGGTCCGCACGTCGCGCACCGCACCTCCCCCTGCGAGGTACGGCGAGCCCGTGTCGAGCCAGTCGCGACGACCGACGAGCGCGCCGGCCCCGAACGGCGCGTAGGTCTTGTGCCCCGAGAACGCGATGTAGTCGGCGTCCGACGACGTCAACGAGAACCCGCGGTGCGGCACCAGCTGGGCGCCGTCGATCGCGACGCGCGTGCCCTCGGCGTGCGCGAGGGCGATGACCTCGTCCAGGGGCAGCGACTCGCCGGTGACGTTGGAGGCGCCCGTGACGGTCAGGAGGGCGTAGTGCTGGCGCGCGAGTCGTCGCGAAGTCTTGCTCAGGGTCTCCGCGACGGTGCCGGCGATCGGCAGGATCGTGGTCTGGTGACCGTGACCGGGCGCGGAGTGCACCCAGGGCAGCAGGTTGGCGTGGTGCTCGATGTCGAGGACGAGCACCCGGCCGCCGGTCGGGACCACGCCCGCCAGCAGGTTGAGCGAGTCGGTGGTGTTGCGGGTGATGATGGCGACGTCGTCGGGACGCGCGTCCACGAAGCGGGCGATCGTCTGGCGGGCCGACTCGTACAACGCGGTGGACACCTGCGAGAGGTAGCCGGCGCCGCGGTGCACGGACGCGTACAGCGGCAGCACCTCGGTGACGCGGGCGGCGACGGCCTCGAGCGCGGGCGCGCTGGCGGCGTAGTCCAGGTTGGCGTAGACGACCTGCGAGCCGTCGACGAGGGGCACCGTGGTGTTGCCGCCGACGACGGGGAGCAGGGCGCTCACCGCATCGACGTCCGCACAGGAGAGGCGCTCGGCAGTTGCGGTCATGATGGTCCTCCGACAAAGGGGGCAACCACGACGGTGGACCCCGCGCTTGCCGAGCCCCGGACGGAGCACGGCCAGGTCGTCACCCGGGGCACCCCACCGCGGAGGAGGGTTGCCGGCCAGCGAGCCGGGGCTTGACGCTGGCGCTCATGACCTGAGAAGAGGGTCCCCGCACCCCCGCGGGACTGTCAACGTCCGGGACGGATCGTCTCGGATCGCAAGACCTCGATTCCACCAGTTGGATTCCACGGATCGCCGCACTAACATCACCGGCACCATCCAGAGCGGCCGAGAGATCTGGCTCGACGACGCCGCAGCAACCCGCGAGCACGCTGTCGACCACCGGCAGCCTCGGACGAGGGTGCTACCGCCAGGACCGATGGAGGTATCGCACCGTGAACGCCACCACCCATGAGACGGGGCCCGCATGAGGCACGCCGGTGACCTGACCCCCCAGCAGGCCTGGGAACTGCTCACGTCCGACCAGAGCGCGCTGCTGGTCGACGTGCGCACCGACGCCGAGTGGGCCTACGTGGGCATCCCGGACGCCGCCGCGATCGACGGCCGCTCCGCACTGGTCGAGTGGGTGACCTATCCGTCGGGACGCCCGAACCCCCAGTTCCTCAAGCAGCTGGGCCAGCTCGGGCTGGCGTCCGGCGACGGTCGGCCGATCGTGTTCCTGTGCCGGTCGGGCGTGCGCTCGATCGCGGCCGCGAACGCCGCGACGGCCGCCGGGCTCGGCCCCGCCTACAACGTGCTCGAGGGTTTCGAGGGCGACGTGGGCGCGGACGGCCACCGCGGGCACTCGGGCTGGCGCGCCGCCGGCCTGCCCTGGCGCCAGCGATGAGCGCGGCTCGCGTGCCGGGTCCCGGCGACTGGGACGAGAAGCGCGTCGAGCGCAGCACGCTGCGCCCCGACACGCTCGCCGTGCGCGGCGGGCTGGTGCGGTCGCAGTTCCAGGAGATGTCCGAGGCGCTGTTCCTGACGCAGGGCTACGTCTACGACAACGGCGCACAGGCCGAGTCCGCCTTCGCCGGTGAGTACGACCGGTTCCTGTACTCGCGGTACAACAACCCGACGGTCTCCACGTTCGAGGAGCGGCTGCGGCTGCTCGACGGGGCCGAGGCGGCCTACGCCACCGCGAGCGGGATGTCCGCGGTCTTCACCGCGCTGGCAGCCGTGGCCCGGTCGGGCTCACGCATCGTGGCGGCCCGGGCGCTGTTCGGCTCGACGGTCGTGCTCTTCGACGAGGTCCTGGCGAAGTGGGGCGTCACCACCGACTACGTCGACGGGCACGTGCTCTCGCAGTGGGAGGCCGCGCTGTCGACGCCTGCCGACGTGGTGTTCTTCGAGACGCCGTCCAACCCGATGCAGGACCTTGTCGACATCGAGGCGGTCTCGCGGCTCGCGCACGCCGCCGGGGCCCTGGTCATCGTCGACAACGTGTTCGCGACACCCGTCCTGTCGCGGCCGCTCGACCTCGGCGCCGACGTGGTCGTCTACTCGGCGACCAAGCACATCGACGGTCAGGGCCGCGTGCTCGGCGGCGCGATCCTGGGTTCCGAGGAGTACATCCACGGCCCGGTGCAGACGATGATCCGCAACACCGGACCGTCGATGTCGGCGTTCAACGCGTGGGTGCTGCTCAAGGGGCTGGAGACGCTCTCGCTGCGGGTCCGCCACCAGACGGCGTCGGCCCTGCGCCTGGCGACCTGGCTCGAGGCGCAGCCCGGGGTCTCGCAGGTCCGCTACCCCTACCTCCCCTCGCACCCGCAGCACGCGCTCGCGCTGACGCAGCAGAGCGGCGGCGGCACGGTCGTGACGTTCAACCTCGCGGTGCCGGCGGACGCGTCCGCAGAGGTGGCCAAGAAGGCCACGTTCGGGGTGGTCGACGCGCTTCGGATCGTCGACATCTCGAACAACCTGGGCGACGCGAAGTCGATCATCACGCACCCCGCCACGACGACGCACCGCAAGCTCGGTGCGGACGGGCGTGCGGCCGTGGGGATCGCCGAGTCCACGCTGCGGTTCTCGGTGGGCCTCGAGGACCCCGAGGACCTCATCGACGACCTCACACAGGCGCTGGACACACTCGCGACCTGACGCCGAATCGGTCGGCCGGCCGGGACACTGTCGACATGGTCAACCGACGCGTCGTGGTGTCCCCGGCGGTCCGCCTGCTCGTCGGGCTGGTGCTGGGCATCGGCGTGGGGATAGTGGTCAGCTGGTCGTCGGTGCTCGCGGCGCTGCTGGCGGGGTGGGCGACGATCGCCGCCGTGTTCGTCGTCTGGACCTGGATCGCCTGCGCGCCCATGGGTCCCGACGAGACCGCGTCCCACGCGACCCGGGAGGAGCCGACGCGGTTCGTGTCGCACCTCGTCGTGATCGCCGCCGCCCTGGTGACGCTCGCCGGTGTGATCTCGCTGCTGGTCAGCGGTGCGATCGGCCAGCTCCTGCCGACCATCGCGATCATGACGAGCGTCCTGGCGTCCTGGGCCGCGATCCACACGGTCTTCGCGCTGCGGTACGCCCGGATGTACCTGACCGACGGCGCCGGCGGCATCGACTTCCATCAGAAGGAAGCGCCTCAGTACACCGACTTCGCGTACGTGGCGGTGACCGTCGGGATGAGCTTCGCGATCTCGGACACCGACCTGGGCTCGTCGCAGATGCGCCGGACGGCGCTGGTGCACGCGCTGCTCAGCTACCTGTTCGGGACCGTCATCATCGCGCTGCTGGTGAACCTCGTCGCGTCCATGTGAGGCTGGGCCGATGGACTCCGAGTTCGACGCCATCGCCGTGGACCTCGTCGCGCGCGGGGCGACCCTCGGCCAGATGATGGGCCATCCGATGCTCAAGGTCGGGTCGTCGATGTTCGCCGCGTTCACGGGCGACGGGCACCTCGCGGTCAAGCTTCGGGCGGTCCACCGCCGAGCACGCCGACGCGCTCGCGCTGCCGGGCGCCCGGTTGTGGGCGCCCGGCGGCGGAGCGCGGGTGTTCTACGACTGGGTCTCGCTGCCGCCCGACCAGGAGGACCAGTGGATGCGGTTCGCGGAGGCCGGCCGGTTGTTGGTCAGCCGCTGATCAGCGCACCCACTGCTCGCCGGCCTCGACAGCGACCGTCAGCACGTTCTCGGCGGGCGGCACCGGGCAGGTGGCGAACTCGGTCAGGCCGCACGGCAGGTTGCTCGCGCGGTTGAAGTCGAGGGCGACCGTCCCGTCGCCCCGGAGCGGTCCGAGCGCGAGCGTGCGCGAGGCCGGGTAGGTGGTCACACCGCTCGTCGCGTCGCGGAACAGGACCGACAGCCTGCGGGCGCCACCGTCGAACACGAGGAGCGACTGCGGCACGCCGGAGACCTCGAACCGCACGGTGCCGACCGCGGCGTGGTGGTGCTCCAGGCCCTCGACGACGGCGCCGGTGGTCACCGTCCGTGGCGCGTCGAACGCCTCGAACGCGCCCCTGACCAGCCACTTCTCGTCCGGTGCGTACGCCGGGATCCCCGTGAACGCCGCCAGCTGCGGCGCACGCGGGTCGTGCACGCGGATGATCACGTGCGCGGTGCGACGCGCCACCTCGAGGATGAGGTCGCCGGACCGCACGTTCAGGCCCGGGCCGCCCTCGACCGGGTCGAGGGTCGCGACGCCGTCGACCACGTCGCCGCCGGGCACCACGAGGCCGTCGGTCGCGACCGCCTCGATCGTGACCGCGGAGCCGGGCGCCGCGGTCCAGCGGCCCGGGAACTCGTCGAACGTCTGGGCCTGGGCGGTGAGCCAGTGCAGCGCCGTGATGGCGACCCAGCCGTGCGGCTGGGCGAAGTAGGCCTCGCGGGACGCGTGCCACGTCTCCCAGTCGGCGGTGAAGGTGTCGGTGAGCACGGTCATCAGCGGTTCCTCTCGGTCAGGACGGGGTCGAGCGTGCGGCCGAACGCGTCCGCCGCGAGCAGGCCGAGGTTCTCCCGGAGGGTGGAGGCCTCGTAGGACGTGCGGAACGAGCCCCGCTCCTGCAGGAGAGGGACCACCTTCGCAACGAACTCGTCCAGACCGTGCGGCGTCAGGTGCGGCACGAGGATGAACCCGTCGGAGGCGTCCTCCTGCACGTAGCGGTCGATCTGTTCGGCCACGTGCTCGGGCGTCCCGACGAAGTTCGACCGGCCCAGGACCGTGATCACGAGCTCGCGGATCGACAGCCCCTTCGCCTCGGACAGCTCGCGCCACTGCGTCGCGACCGCGATCGGGTCCTTGAACATGCTGGCCCGGCCGTTCGTGATGGAGGGCGCGTCGACCAGCGGATCGATCGTCGGCAGCGGGCCGTCGACGTCGTACCCGGACAGGTCCCGGTTCCACAGCTGCTCCACGAACGCGCGGGCGACGGACGGGCGGACCGTCTGCAGGTTGCAGTCCGGAGTCGCTCCTCGGCCTCGGCCGTGGTGTCGCCCAGCACGAACGACGAGCCCGGCAGGATCAGCAGGTCCTCGCGCCGGCGCCCGTACCGGGCGAGACGCCCCTTCACGTCCGCGTAGAACGTCTTGCCGTCCTCGAGCTCGGTGTGCCGGGAGAAGACCGCGTCCGCCACCTGTGCCGCGAGCTCGCGGCCGCCGTCGGAGTCGCCCGCCTGGATGATGACCGGGTGGCCCTGCGGCGGTCGCGGGAGCGTCGGGGTGGCCTCGATGTCGACCAGCCGACCCGTCGTGCGGACGGTGCCCAGCGACCCCGGCCGCGCGAAGCTCTCGCCCTCGTCGACGATGGCGTACGGCGCCCAGGCGTCCCACAGTGCGCGCGCGGCCTCCACGACCTCCCGGGCCCGCTCGTACCGGTCGGGGTAGGCCAGGTACCCGCCCCGGCGGAAGTTCGCGCCGTGGAAGGCGTCCGACGAGGTCACGACGTTCCACGCGGCGCGGCCGGCGGACAGGTGGTCCAGCGTCGCGAACTGTCGGGCCAGCGCGTACGGGTCGTTGAAGGTCGCGTTGATGGTGCCGGCGAGGCCCACGTGCGTGGTCACCCCGGCGAGGGCGGCGAGCACCGCGTAGGTGTCCGGGCGGCCCACGACGTCCTGGTCGACCAGCTGCCCGCGGTGCTCGCGCAGCCGCAGCCCCTCGGCCAGGAACACGAAGTCGAAGAGCCCGCGCTCGGCGGTGGCGGCCAGGTGCCGGAACGACGCGAACGCCGACTGCGTGTCCGGTCGGTGGCTCGGGTCGGTCCAGACGGTGTGGTGGTTGACGCCCGGGAAGTGGGCGCCCAGGTGGATCTGCTTCTTGGCGGTCATCGGGCGTCCTTCAGCGGGTGGCGGCGTAGCGGCTGGTCGGGCGGGGCAGGCCGAGGGTCTCGCGCAGCGTGCTGTGCTTCGCGACGAGGGGCAGGAGACCCTCCAGCAGGGCGGCGTCCCCCGCGACCGGACGGACGGTCACCCCGTCGGCCAGGTCTGCGAGCGCGGTCAGCTCGGTCGCGACGGTCACGGGTCCCCCGACGACGACGCCGTCCCAGGACCATGGCTCGAACGCGTCGAGGGCGGCGCGACGCTCCGCCGCGACCCGGTCGGTCGGTGCGACGAGCACGTCGACGTCGAGCAGCACGGTCACCGTGTCGGGCACGACGGCCCGGACCGCGGCGGCGGCCTCGGGCGTTCGGACCCGGATGACGTCGGCGCGCCGCGAGGCGACGGCGAGCTTCGTGCGGGTCGTCGCCCCGGATCACGACGACCGGCCGACCCTGCGGCGACCGTGGCGTGATCGAGGCGCCGTGCACCGAGAAGAACTCGCCGGTGAACTCGATCGCGTGGACCTTGGCGCGGTCGATGTACCGGTCGCCCTCCGCGTCGAGGATGATCGCGTCGTCCTCCCAGTTGTCCCACAGCCGTTCGAGCACCTCGATGGTGTCGTCCGCCTCGCGCCACAGGGCGGGCAGCTCACGCGGCACCCGCTCGTCGTAGCGCAGCGCCTCGGTGCCCGACCGCGGCTCGACGGCCGAGGTGGCGACGGCGACCTGCACCGCTCCCCGTCCGAGGCTGACGTGGTCGAGGGTCTGGATCTCCTTGCCGACGTGGAACGGCTCCCGGTAGGTCACGGGGACCACCGGGGCGAGACCGATGCCGCTGGTCGTCGGGCCCAGCAGGGCCGCGACCCCGACGGCGTCGAGGCTCCCGACGAAGCGGCCCGGGCGCTCGACCGGGGGCGCCGACGAGTCGTCGACGAAGACGATGGACGCGCCCACCCGTTCGGCGGCATGCGCGCGGTCGAGCCAGTGTCGGGCCGTGAACGCGCGGGCGGCGTCCTCGGCGGGGAGGCGCCAGGCGGCGGGGTGCAGACCGGCGGGCGTGAGCTCGACGGCGAGATGGAACGTGGTCATGGGCGCAGACCGTAGGGCCGATCCGCCGGTTGACCAGGGGTTGGTGGGAAAGTCCCGCGATGCGAGACGGCTGCTCAGAGGACCTTTCCGAAGAGCAGCGAGAGCAAGTCGTCGGTGTACGGGCCGAACGGCACGATCGGCCGGTAACCCGCCGACAGGTACAGGGTGACGGCCTCCGGCTGCCGGATGCCGGTCTGCAGCACCACGCTGGTCAGGCCCGCCGCTCGCGCGTCGTCCTCGATGGCGATCAGCAGCGCGCGGGCGGCACCGGCCCCGCGGGCCGCGTCGTCGACCCAGACCTTCTTGAGCTCGCCGGAGCCTTCGGGGTACCCCTCGCGAGCCGCTCGCAGCGAGGCGCAGCCGACGGGCACGCCGTCCAGGTCGGCGACCACCGAGCTGATGGTGCCGATCCCCTGCCGCGGGTCGTCGGCCGGGAAGCCGCCCGGCGTGGCCTCGACGATCTCCGGGTACCGGACCTCGATGTCGAGCCACATGGCGTACCGCAGCGCGACGGCGTCGGCGTCGTCCCAGGCGACCCGACGCAGCGTAAGCCTCCCGGGGTGCTTCGCGCCCGAGCGACGAGGCTCCGCGTGCAGGTCCTTGGCGAAGCACCGCGAGGACGTCTCGGCGGCGTACGGACCGAAGTTCGGGATCGAGCGGTACCCGGCCAGCTGGTAGAGGGCGAGGGCACCGACCTGCAGGACACCCGTCTCCAGGACCAGCCGCCGGAACCCCTTCTCCGACGCGACCCGTTCGAAGTCGGCGAGCACCTCTCGCGCCAGGCCGCGGCCGCGCGCCCGCGGGACGACGTACATCCGCTTCAGCTCCCCGACGCCCTCGCCGAGGTCCCGGACCGCCCCGCACGCCACGGGCTGGTCGCCGTCCCGCAGCAGGACCAGCGCGGCGATGTGCTCGCCGGTCAGGTCGTGCTCGATGTCGTCCTCGCCGTACAGGTCGCGCAGCTCTGCCTGCTGGGCGTCGCGCAGCCGGGTGGCCGCCGGGTCGTCCCAGTCGACGAGGCTCAGCACGCGGTCCGTCTCAGCCGACGAGGGTGGTCAGGACCGAGGTGAAGAAGCGCAGCCCGTCGACACCCGTGCGCGGCCCCTGGGCGCCGTCGGGACCGAAGCCCGGCTCGACTGCGTGCTCGGGGTGCGGCATGAGACCGACGACGTTGCCCGCGGCGTTCGAGATGCCGGCGATGCCTCGTCGCGACCCGTTCGGGTTCCAGCCCTGGTAGCGGAAGACCACGCGGCCCTCGCCCTCGAGCTCGTCGAGCGTGTGCTCGTCGGCGACGTACTGGCCGTCCTGGTTCTTCAGAGGGATCGTGATGTGCTCGCCGACCGCGTAGTCGCGGGTCCACGCGGTGTCGACGTTGTCGACGGAGAGCGTCTGCTCGCGGCAGACGAAGTGCAGGTGGTCGTTCTTGATCATCGATCCGGGCAGCAGGTGCGCCTCGGTGAGGACCTGGAAGCCGTTGCAGATGCCGAGGACCGGGAGGCCCTTGTTCGCGGCGTCGACGATCTCGCCCATGACCGGCGCGAACCGGCTGATGGCGCCCGCGCGCAGGTAGTCGCCGTAGGAGAAGCCGCCGGGCAGTACCACCGCGTCGACCCCGTGCAGGTCGGCGTCGGCGTGCCAGAGGCTCACCGCCTCGGCGCCGGCGAGGCGGACCGCCCGCGCGGCGTCGCGATCGTCGAGCGTGCCGGGGAACGTGACGACACCTACACGAGTCACAGCGCGGGGCCCTGCTCTTCGGTGTCCTCGTAGACCGCGACCACGTCCTCGATGACCGGGTTGGACAGCACCTGCTCGCCCGCAGCACGCGCCGCCGCGAGGATCTCGTCGGTCACCTGCCCGTCGACCTCGAGCTCGAACCGCTTGCCCTGACGGACGGACGCGAACTGCCCGAACCCGAGCCGCGGCAGCGCGCCGGCGACGGCCTTGCCCTGCGGGTCGAGGATCTCGGGCTTCGGCATGACATCGACGACGACTCGTCCCACGAAAGGGCTCCAGGTGTTCGCGCGGCGGTGGGGGGTCGCGGCGATTCTAGCGAGTCGTCGGACGGGCTCCGTTCCCGTGTCCATCGCAGATCGTCGGAGATCTCGTGGACAGGCCGGACGCTGCCGTGCCGCGGCTCCTGGGGGCGCTCGCTCATCCGCGCGACGGGCTGGACGAGCCTCACGGCACGATGACGGTCATCCCCGGGCCGCCGGTGCCCGTGCCGAGTGCGGCGAGGGCGGCGGGGGCCTCGTCCAGACCGATCGTGCGACCGACCAGGCGGGACGGGTCCAGCGCACCCGCGGCGATCCGCGCGAGCATCGCGGGGTACTCGTGGGCCGCCATGCCGTGGCTGCCGTACAGCTGAGCTTCCCAGGCGATCACGCGACCCATGGGCAGGGCCGCAGCGGCGTCGGGGCCCAGCAGGAGGCCGACCTGGACGTGCCGCCCGCGCCGCCGCAGCGACAGGATCGAGGCCGTCGCCGTCGCGGTGCTTCCGAGGGCGTCGATCGAGACGTGGGCGCCGCCGGCCGTGACCGACCGGATGGCCGCGACCGGGTCGGTCGACGCGTCGACGACCACGGTGGCGCCCAGCGCGAGGGCGGCCTCGCGGGCCGCCGGGTCGACGTCCGTCGCGACGACCTGAGCGCCGCCGGCGACCGCGATCATGACCGCGGACAGCCCGACGCCGCCGCAGCCGTGCACGGCGACCCAGTCGCCTTCGCCGACGCGGCCGTGCACCGTGAGGGCGCGGTACGCGGTCGCGAACCGACAGCCGAGACCCGCGGCTATGACCGGCGACATGCCCTCCGGCAGCCGCACGAGGTTCGCGTCGGCGTGGTGCAGCGCGACGAGCTCGGCGTAGGAGCCGTCGTCCGTGAAGCCCGGCTGACGCTGGCGCTCGCACACCTGCTGCTCGCCCGCGAGGCAGGCCGCGCAGGAGCCGCAGGCGCAGACGAACGGCACGGTCACGGCGTCGCCGACGGCCCACCGCCGGACGCCGGGCCCCACAGTGACGACCACGCCGGCCAGCTCGTGCCCTGGGACGCGCGGGAGCATGACGTCCGCGTCGTGCCCCTGCCACGCGTGCCAGTCGCTGCGGCACACGCCGGTGGCCGAGACCCGCAGGACGACCCCGTCGTCGGGACAGGCCGGCGCGGGCACGTCGTCGCGGACGGTCGGCGGGACGCCGAACTTCTCGATCACGACTGCCCGCATGGTCACAGAGTCTGGTGCGTCCAGCGCCCGGCCACGAGCGTCCCGGCCACCGGGAGCCCGCGCAGCGGGGCGGTCAGCGGGTCGGCGTCGAGGACCACGAGGTCCGCCGGCGCGCCGACCGACGGCGCGAGCTCGCGCCCGTCGACCGACGAGGTCAACGCGACGCGTCGGTCGAGCGCCTGCTCGGGATGCCACGGCGTCCGGCCGTCGCGGGAGCGGGTGACGGCCGCGTCCAGCGCGACCCACGGGTCGAGGGGCGCCACGGGGGCGTCGGAGCCGAGAGCGAGCCGGACCCCGGCCCGGTCCAGGTCGGCCAGGCGGAACGACCGGTCGGTGCGCCCGGCCCAGTGCAGGTCCGCGACGTCGCGGTCGTCCATGGCGTGCTCGGGCTGCACGCTCGCGGTGACACCGAGCGCGGCGAACCGCTCGACGGCCGACGCCGACAGGAGCTGGGCGTGCTCGATCGACCCGGCGGCGCCGGACGCGGCGAACGCGTCCAGCGCGAGGTCGTTCGCCGCGTCGCCGATCGCGTGGATCGCGCACCGCAGGCCGTGCCGGGTGGCGTGCGCCATCAGCGGCACCAGCCGGTCGGGCGCCACCGACAGGACGCCGTGCGAGACGGTCCCGGGGTAGGGGTCGTGACAGTAGGCGGTGCGGGTGTTCAGCGAACCGTCAGTGATGACCTTCAGCGGCCCCTGCTCGACCAGCGCTCCGACGCGGTCGAACGTGTGCAGGTCCTCGCGCACCACGCGGTCGAGGTAGTCCTCCCAGACACCGGCCCGCACCCGCAGGTTCAGCGGCCGGGCCGCCACCCGACGACGCCAGACGTCGAGGTTGTCGGCGATCTCGTAGTCGACGACGCCGACGACACCGCGGGCCGCGGCCGCGAGCGTGGCGTCGTGCACGAGTCTCGTCGGCGACGGCGTCCGGCACGTGGTCGACCGCCCCCGAGATCGACAGCCACTCGGACTCGCGCAGCAGCCCGGTCGGGTGGGCGGCGGCGCCGAGGAAGCGCAGGCCGGCGCTCGACACCCAGGCGCAGTGCAGGTCGCCCGAGGCGAGGACCACGGGCACGTCCCCGACGACCTCGTCGAGCAGCGCGGACGTCGGGGCGTCGGGCCACAGGCCGTCCCGGAACCCGAACCCGACGAGCGCCGTCCCGGCGGGCGGTGGTGCCTCGGCCAGGCGCGTCTCGACGAGCGCGACCGCGTGGGCGGCGGAGGACGCCGCGGACACGTCGAGACGTCGGCGGCCCAGCGCCCACTGGGTCAGGTGCACGTGCGCGTCCCAGAGGCCGGACATCAGCCAGCGACCGTCGAGGTCGACGGCCTCGGCGCCGGGGACGTCCACGGCGGGTCCGACCGCCGCGACGCGGCCGTCGCGCAGCAGGACGTCGACCGTGGCCGGGCCCGCTCCTACGAGGCGCGCGGAGCGCAGGACGGTCGGCATGCCGCTACAGAGCCAGCGCGGTCCCGGTGAGCCGCTCGAAGGCCTCGAGGTACCGGTCGCGCGTGCGCCGGACGACGTCCTGCGGAAGCACCGGCGGCGGCGCGTCCGAGCGGCGGTCCCACCCGGACGCGGGCGAGGTGAGCCAGTCGCGGACGAACTGCTTGTCGAAGCTCGGCTGCGCGTGCCCGGGCTCCCAGGCGTCGGCGGGCCAGAAGCGCGAGGAGTCGGGCGTCAGCACCTCGTCGCCGAGGGTGATCGCACCGGAGACCGGGTCGGTGCCGAACTCGAGCTTGGTGTCGGCGAGGATCACGCCCTTCGCCCGCGCGATCCGCTCGGCCCGCGCGTAGACGGCGAGCGTGAGGTCACGCAGGGCCTCGGCGGCGTCGAGGCCGACCGTTTCGGCGACGGCCGAGAACGGCACGTTCTCGTCGTGGTCGCCCAAGGCGGCCTTGGTGGCGGGCGTGAAGATCGGCGACGGCAGCCGCGAGCCGTCCACGAGACCGGGCGGCAGCTCGATCCCGGTGACCTGCCCGGAGGCCTCGTACTCGGCCAGGCCCGACCCGGTCAGGTACCCGCGCACGACGCACTCGACGGGGAACATCTCGAGCCGTCGGCAGATCATCGCGCGGCCGGTCACCTCGGTCGGGACGTCGGTCGAGACCACGTGGTTGGGCACCAGGTCGGCCAGCTGCTCGAACCACCACAGGCTCAGCGCGGTGAGCACGATCCCCTTGCCCGGGATGCCGGGGCTGAGCACGTGGTCGTAGGCCGAGACCCGGTCGCTGGCGACGACGAGCACGACGTCACCGAGGTCGGACGGGCTGGTCGGGACGTACAGGTCCCGGACCTTGCCGGAGTACGTGTGGGTCCACCCGGGCAGCTCAGCAGTCACGCGGACAAGTGTGGCGTACTCACCGCCGGTCACCCTAACGGCCCATCACGGACGACCGGCTGGATGCCGTTCCGAGAGGATGCGCTGCGCGAGGTCGTCCGGGGTCGTCGTCGGTCTCGTCGGGGCCATGCTGCTCGTCTCGGCCTGCGCGGCCCAGCCCGGCGGCGCTCCGGCACCGCCCCCGCTGCCCGGCATGACCCCGGTCCCCGTAGCCGAGCTGGTCGACGCCGGGTCATCGGGGCTCACCCTGAACGCCGACCAGGTCGAGGCGGCGCTGCTCGCGCCGACCGACGTGCCAGCCGGCTGGACGCAGCCGGTCAACACGAACGACTCGAACGAGGCCGGGGAGCGGCTCGACTCTGCGACGTTCGAACCGGCCAGCTGCCGGGACCTCGCCACAGCCGACAGCCCGACCGCGAGCGACGTGACCGACAGCACCCGGTTCATCACCACCGACCAGCACCTCGTGATCGAGCTGGTCACGTCCTGGCACGACGACGCGGCGACCAGGACCATCGACACGGTTCATGCCTACGTGGCCGGCTGCCCCACGTTCACGGTCACCGACTCGGTCGTGACGATGACGGAGCACCTCAGCGAGACGCCGGGGCCAGAGCTGGGTGAGCAGAGCGTGGCTCTCCATTCGTACGCCACGGTCGGTGGGCAGACCGCGGCAGAGTCCCACCAGGTCGTCGTGATCGTCGGGCGCGTCTCGGTCACGATCATCGCCACCGGCCGCACCTTGATAGACGAGGCCGTGCTCGACCAGCTCGTCGCGACCGCCGTGGCCAAGGTCCGGGCCGCCGGCTGACGGCTACAGCAGGTCGGCGCCGCCCTCGAGACCGTCGGGGATCGGCAGCCCGACCAGCCGCACGAGCCGTTCGACCGTCTCCTCGACGAACGTGTCCGCGGGCTCGTCGACGTGCTCCTCGGCCAGCAGGCGCCGCACGTGCTTGGCCTCGACGTCCACGGCACCCACCAGCAGCGCCCACTCGGCGAACGCCTCCGCCTCGGCGGCGAGGTCGACCGGCGCCGACTCGGCCGGGTCGTCGAAGAAGTCCCGTGGCTGGAAGCCCAGGTAGAAGCGACCCAGACCCTCGGGTGCCGGGGCGTACTCCACGTCGGCGATGTCGCCGTCGCGCACCTCGATCCGGAGGCTCGGCGTGATCGCCGGGTCGCCGCCCCACGCGCCGCTGCCGTACACGAATTCGCCCATGAGGCGATACTGCCCCACATGACACGCCCGCCCCTGCTCGTGGTCCTCGGCGGGTTGCCAGGAACCGGGAAGACGACGCTCGCCCGACTCCTGGCTCGGGACCTCGGCGCCGTGCACCTGCGGATCGACACGATCGAGCAGGCCGTCGTGCAGTCGTCCCTCGGCGTGGACGCGGCCGCCGAGGTCGGCTACACGGCCGCCGCCGGCATCGCCCGCGACAACCTGGCCCTCGGGCTGGCCGTGGTCGCCGACTGCGTGAACCCGGTGGCGGAGAGCCAGGCGGGCTGGCACGCGGTAGCGCGCGAGACCTGCGCGACCCTCGTCGAGCTGCTGCTCGTGTGCTCCGACCCGGCCGAGCACCGGCGCAGGGTCGAGGAGCGCGTCGCGGACATCCCGGGGCACGTCCAGCCGGCCTGGGTGGACGTCTCGACGAGCGCGCTGGCGCCCTGGCCTGGGGCCACCGTGATCGACTCCGCCGGCCGCGACCCCGCCGAGGTGGCGCGGGACGCGCGCCGGGTGATCGACGGCCGCTAGACCAGGGGGCCGTCGCCGGCCGAGGCCGCGATGTCGTTGCGGTGGTGCGCGTGCGGCAGGTCGATCTGGTTCACCCCTGCGTAGGCCGCCGCCCTTGCCAGGGCAAGGTTCGATCCGACGCCGACGACGGAGAGCACGCGGCCACCCGAGGACACGAGGTGCCGGTCGTCGTCAGTGGCCGTCCCGGCGTGCAGGACGTGCACGCCCGGCAGGGCCTCGGCGTCCTCGATCCCCGTGATCGGTTGGCCCGAGCGGACTGCGCCGGGGTAGCCGCCCGAGGCGATCACGACGGTCACCGCAGAGGCGTCGCGCCACTCCAGCGACGGCAGCGCGCCCAGCGTGCCCGTCGCCGCGGCATACAGGACGCCCCCGAGCGGCGTGGCCAGACGCGGCAGGACCACCTGCGTCTCGGGGTCGCCGAAGCGCGCGTTGAACTCGACGACCCGCAGGCCCTTGCTCGTCATGGCGAGGCCGACGTAGAGCACCCCGGCGAACGGCGTGCCGCGGCGGGCCATCTCGGCGATCGTCGGTCGGGCGACGCGGGCCATGACCTCGTCGACGAGGTCCAGGGGCGCCCACGGCAGCGGTGAGTACGCACCCATGCCGCCCGTGTTGGGTCCCTCGTCGCCGTCGCGCACGCGCTTGAAGTCCTGCGCGGGCACGAGCGGCACCGCGTCCACGCCGTCGGACAGGACGAACAGCGAGATCTCCGGGCCGTCGAGGTAGTCCTCGATGACCACGCGGCTGCCGGGCTTGGCCAGGCACTCCGCGGCGTGCGCGAGGGCCTCGGCGCGGTCGTTCGTGACGACGACCCCCTTGCCTGCGGCCAACCCGTCGTCCTTGACCACGTACGGCGCCCCGAAGGCGTCGAGGCCGGCCGACGCCTCGTCGATCGTCGTCGCGACCCGGGGTTCGGCGGTCGGGACGCCCGCGGCGGCCATGACGTCCTTGGCGAACGCCTTGGAGCCCTCGAGCTGCGCGGCCGCGGCCGACGGGCCGAACGCGGCGATCCCCGCGGCGCGCACGGCGTCCGCGACCCCGGCGACCAGCGGGGCCTCGGGCCCGACGACGACGAGGTCGGCGCCTACCCGGCGCGCGAGGTCGGCGACCGCGTTGCCGTCGAGCTGGTCGACCGGGTGCAGCTGCGCAAGCGCGCCGATCCCCGGGTTGCCTGGGGCGGCGTGCAGCTCGGTCACCGTGGGGTCGAGGGAGAGCGCGCGCACCAGGGCGTGCTCACGGGCGCCGGTGCCGACGACGAGGATCTTCACGGGGGGTGAGCCTACCGAGCCCCGGCGGGCTGTTCGTCGTCGAGCGGCAGCGGCAGCGCGTCGAGGTAGACCCGGATCCGTCGACGACCCGCGGTGTCCCCCGCCTCGCGCAGGGCCTTGGCCCGGTCGAGGTGCGTGCTCATGACGGTCTGCATCTCCAGCACCAGGTCGTGCAGCTCGGCCGCGGTGAGGTCGGCCGTGGAGCGGTCCATCAACGACGCCGCCAGCCACGCAGGGTCGTCCTCGGGGGTGCTCAGCCAGCGGTTCAGCACCTGGGCGCGCTCCGCGACGACCCCCTGGACCAGCGCCCGCGCGGCGAGCGACGTGCCCGGGTCGGTCAGCATCTCGCGGCCGTCGATGCTGAACCCGACCGCGCGCCACCACCGGTCGCGGCCTCGCGGGTGCGCCGGGTCGTCCTCGACGAACCCGTGGCGCTCCAGCTGGCGCAGGTGGTAGCTGGTCTGCCCGCTGCTCTCGCCGAGGTGCCGTCCGAGCTGGCTGGCCGTGGCCGAACCGTGCTCGGACAGGTAGTTGTACATCGCCATGCGCAGCGGATGCGCAAAGGCCTTGAGCGCCTCGGGACCGATCGCAGGCTCGCGGAAGAGCGGTTGGCGCTCGGTGTTGCCGTCTGTCATTCGCAGAGATACCTTTGCAGAGTTGTCTTTGCAGAACAATCTCTTCGATCGTAGCGGGAGCAGTGCATGGCCGAACCCCTGGGTCGCCGGTTCACCGCCCACCTGACGGCGACCGCGCTGGCCAACCTCGGCGACGGCATCGTGCAGACCGGCGTCCCGCTCTACGCCCTGACGCTCACGCGCTCCCCCGGCCTCATCGCGCTCCTGACGGCCGCCGCTTGGCTCCCCTGGCTGCTGCTCGGGCTCGCCGCGGGCGTCGTCGTGGACCGCACCGATCGCCGACGGACCGAGCTGATCGGCCTCGGGGCCCGCGCCGTCCTGTTCGGGGCGGCGGTCGCGATCATGCTCACCGGCTACATGTCGATGGCCGCGCTCACCGTGCTCGTGCTGGCCTACGGCGTCACCGACGTGTTCGTGGACCTCGCAGCGTCCGCGCTGGTCCCGGACCTCGTGCCGCGCTCGCGCCTGGAGGCCGCCAACGGGCGCACGCTGGCCGCGCAGCAGGTAGCCGCGGCGTTCGTCGGCGCCCCCGTAGCCGGTGCCGTGCTCGCGCTCGGTGCGGGTTGGGTGTTCGGGCTGCCGGCCGCACTCGCCGTCGGGGCCCTCGCCCTCGTCGCCACCCGGGTTCCCGGGCGGTACCGGCACGCGGCCGCGGTCCGGGAGCACGCGCTGGTCGAGGTGCGCGAGGGCGTGCGGTTCCTCGTCCACCACCCCGTGCTCCGACCGCTGCTCGTCGCGGGGTCGGTGATGAACATGGCGAGCGCGGCCTACTTCGCGGTCTTCGTGCTCTGGATGGTCGGGCCGGGCTCGCACGTGGGGCTGACGCCGTCGCAGTACCCGCTGGTCATCGCCTTCCTGGCGGCCGGTGCGGTGCTGGGGTCGGTGCTCGCGGAGGCGATCGGCCGGCACGTCACCGAGGTCCGCCTGCTGCTGGGGTGCTGGACGATCAACACGCTCCTGCTGCTCGTCCCGGTACTCGCCCCGAACGTCGGTGCCATCGCCGTCGCGTTCCTCGCCCTGGGGTTCACCAACACGATCGGCAACGTGCTCTCGCAGGCGATGCGTCAGCGGATGGTGGCGCCCGGAATGCTCGGCCGCGTCACCGGCGCCAGCCGCACGCTCGGCTACGGGCTCATGCCGCTCGGCGCCCTGCTCGGCGGCTTCGTGGCCGAGCAGCGGGGGCTGCCCACCGTGTTCGTCGGCGCCACCGCTCTGTGCGCGCTGGCGGTCGCCTACCCGATCACGGTGGTCCGCCAGGACATGCTCGCGGACCTCGAGCTCCCCGTGGAGCACAAGGATCCCGCCACCGTCTGAGCATCGGCATACTGACCGCGTGCCCCGGCTCACCCGACCCGCGATCCCACTCGGCAGCATCCGGCGCCTGACGCAGCCTGTGCTCGACACCGACCGGCTCGCGCTCCGGCCGTGGCGGGCGTCGGATGCCGCGACCGTGGCTTCCGCCTACTCGGATCCCGACATCAGGCGGTGGCACGACCGGTCGATGAGCCTCGACGAGGCCGCCGTGTGGGTGGCGTCCTGGGCGGGCCGGTGGGACGACGAGACCGGCGCGGGCTGGGCGATCACGGTCGACGACGAGCCGCTCGGCCAGATCAGCCTCCGGTCGTTCGACCTGGACGAGGGCGCGTCCGAGCCTCGTACTGGGTGCTGCCGGCCGCGCGTGGCCCCGCGCTCGCGACCACCGCCGTCCGCAAGGTCGCGGCGTGGGGCTTCGACGTGATCGGCCTGCATCGCGTCGAGATCCTCCACTCGGTGGGCAACCCCGCATCGTGCGCCGTGGCCACGCGCGCCGGGTTCCGGCTCGAGGGCACCAAGCGCGGGGACGGCCTCCACGCGGACGGCTGGCACGACATGCACCTGCACGCCCGCGTGGCGAGCGACCCCGTCAGCTGAGCAGCTCGTGGCGGATGATCGTGGCCTCGCGGCCGGGGCCGACGCCGATCGAGCTGATCCGTGCGCCCGAGATCTCCTCGAGCCGCAGCAGGTACCGCTGGGCGTTGACCGGAAGGTCGTCGAACTCGCGGGCCTGCGAGATGTCCTCGGTCCAACCGTCGAGGTACTCGTAGATCGGCGTCGCGTGGTGGAAGTCCGACTGGTCGTCGGGCATCTCGTCGAAACGCCGGCCGTTGACGTCGTAAGCCACAGCGACCGGGATCTTGTCCTTGCCGGTCAGCACGTCGAGCTTGGTGACGACGAGGTCCGTCAGGCCGTTGATGCGGCTGGCGTAGCGGACCACGACGGCGTCGTACCAGCCGCAGCGGCGCGGGCGGCCCGTGGTCGTGCCGAACTCGCCGCCGGTCTGCCGCAGCCACTCGCCGTCGGCGTCGAGCAGCTCGGTGGGGAACGGGCCCTCGCCCACGCGCGTCGTGTACGCCTTCGCGACGGCGACCACGCGGTCGATCCTCGTCGGGCCGACCCCCGAGCCCGTGCAGGCTCCGCCGGCCGTCGCGGACGACGACGTCACGAACGGGTAGGTGCCGTGGTCGATGTCGAGCATCGTGGCCTGGCCGGCCTCGAAGACCACCGTCTTGCCCTGGTCGAGCGCCGTGTTGAGCAGCAGCGGGGTGTCACCGACCAGCGGCTTGAGGCGGTCGGCGTGCCGCAGCAGGTCCTCGAGGGTCTCGTCGACGGTGATCGCGCGGCGGTTGTACACCTTGACCAGCAGGTGGTTCTTCTGGTCGAGCGCGCCCTCGATCTTCTCCGTGAGGATCTTCTCGTCGAACAGGTCCTGGACGCGGATGCCGACGCGGTTGATCTTGTCGGAGTACGCCGGGCCGATGCCGCGACCGGTCGTGCCGATGCGCCGCTTGCCCAGGAACCGCTCGGTGACCTTGTCGAGCGTGCGGTTGTACGGGGCGATGACGTGCGCGGCCGACGAGACGACCAGCGACGACGTGTCGTGACCGCGCGCCTCGATGGCGTCGATCTCCTGGAACAGCACGTCGATGTCGACGACGACACCGTTGCCGATCACCGGGACGACGCCCGGCGACAGGATGCCCGACGGCAGCAGGTGCAGCGCGTACTTCTCGCCGTTGATCACCACGGTGTGCCCGGCGTTGTTGCCGCCGTTGAACTTCACCACGATGTCGGTGCGCGCACCGAGCTGGTCGGTCGCCTTGCCCTTGCCCTCGTCGCCCCACTGGGCACCGAGCACCACGACGGCCGGCATACGGATCAACTCCCACCTGCCTGTGCTGCGGGTGGCACGGCGGAGACCACGTCAGTCTGCTTCGACGCGGCGCTTGCACGGGACCCGGGCACCGGGCGACAGGGACCCAGTACCTCCGAGAGGGTACCGGACCGTCAAGAACTGGTCATGTCCAGTCCGCCGGCTGACCCGATCGGTCGGAAGGTCCGGGCGCTCAGCGGAGGGCGGCGACCTCGTCGTCGGACGTGCCGCAGTCGACCAGGAACTGCAGGCAGCGCTCGGACTCCTCGGACTCCTCGATAGCCTCGGCGGCCTCCGCCAGCGCGAGCAGGGCACGCAGGAAGCCCTGGTTGGGCTGGTGGTCGACCGGGACCGGACCACGCCCGCGCCAGCCGGCGCGGCGCAGTGCGTCCAGGCCACGGTGGTAGCCCGTCCGGGCGTAGGCGTAGGCCGCCACCGGGTCACCCTCGTCGGCGAGCGCGTGCTCGGCCAGCAGGGCCCAGAGCAGTGACGACGCCGGGGCGGCCGGCACGGCCTCGTGCGGGCTGGAACCCGAGGTCAGCGCGTCGCGGGCGTCCGCGTCCGCACCGTCCGCGGGGAGGAGCGTGGGCGCGGGTCCGTCCAGCAGGTTCTCGTGGCTCATGCGGTCAGTCTCCCATTCCGGGTGCGTGCGCGAGGGACCGCGATTACAGTCGACCCGCCGACCTGGACCAGCGTTCGGCATGCAGGGCATCACCTCCAGCGCGCACCCCTCGCACGCTGCCTCCCGACGACGGGCGGACCGATGATCGAGATCTCGACATCCTCCACGACGACGACCCTCACGGTCGCCGGCGACCTCGACCTGGCCGAACGCGACCAGTTCCCGGAGATCGCCGCGCGCGTGGTCGGGCTGCGGCACCAGCTGCTCGTGGTCGACATGTGCGAGGTCAGCTTCATGGACTCGACCGGGGCCGCGTTCCTCATCAGCCTCGCCGACTCCAACCGCAAGCGCGGCGGCGCGACGGTCCTGCGCGGCGCCGACCAGCGGGACCTGTTCGTCATCGAGATCTGCGGGGCGCTGGACCTGTTCCGGATCGACTCCGACCACCACTGCGAGAACGGGTCGAACGACTCCGGCTTCCGCCGCCCGGACGGCGCCTCGACCCCGGCCTGACGTCCTGGCCCCCCGCGGCTGCCGTCAGGACGAGGGCGGGAGCGGTGCGGGGCGGACCTTGGCCCACACGGCTTGCCGCCGCGCGACTGTCGCCAACCCCAGTCGGCCAGCCGTTCCACGATCTGCATGCCGAACCCGCCCACCCGCCCGGGATGCCCGTCGGTGGCCACCGGCGGGGTCGGGTTGGCGTCCTCGACCTCGATGCGCAGGCCGTCGCCGGTGTCGTACAGCTGCAGGGAGACGTGACCGTAGCCGTGCAGCACCGCGTTGGCGACGAGCTCCGAGACCACCAGCTCGGCGTTAGCCGAGTCGGGGATGCCCCACGCCTGGCAGGTCCGCACGACCGCGTGCCGGGCGCGCCCGATCGACGCGGGCTCGCTGGGCAGCGACCACCGGCGGCGCCGAGGGCTGCGGACCTGTGACGAGCTGTCCTGCGCCGACGGGACACGCACGACGACGACGGCGACATCGTCCTCGGGGTGGTCGGCCAGCCGGGACAGCAGCTCCTCGCCCACCCCGGCGGCGTCGCGCGCGGTGATCCCGGCGGCCACCGAGGAGAGCGCAGCGAGCCCGTCGCGAAGCCCGCGGTCACGCCGTTCGATCAGGCCGTCGGTGTAGTAGAGCAGCACGTCACCGGGTCGCAGCCGGGCGGAACCCGTGGTCCGCGGCTTGCCGCCGAACCCGATGAGCGCGCCGGATGCGTCGTCCAGCGCCGTCACCGCGCCGTCGCGGACGAGGAGCGCCGGCAGGTGGCCGGCCCGCGAGTAGTGCATCTCCCAGGACCCGTCGGACCGCGTCAGGGTGGACAGGACGAGACCGGCAGGGCGAGGGACGCGCATGCCGGCGACCAGCTGGTCGACTCGCTCGAGCACCGGCCCCGGGGCCGTGATGTCGAACATGTACGAGCGGACCACCGACCGCAGCTGGCCCATGGCGGCGGCCGCCTCGACGTCGTGCCCGACAACGTCGCCGATCACCACGCCGACCACGTCGGTGGACACCTGGAGGACGTCGTACCAGTCCCCGCCCACCTGCGCGTTCTCGGAGTTGGGCGCGTAGTACGTCCACACGTCCAGGCCGTCGACCTCCGCCTGCTCAGGCAGCATCGCCCGTTGCAAGGTCTCGGCCAGCCGGTGCTCGCGCTCGTAGAGGCGGGCGTTGTCCACGACCAGGCCGACGCGTCGGGCCGTCAGCTCCAGCACGGTCCGCGCCTGCGGTTCGAGCCCGCGCAGGCCCCCCACGACGAGGACGACGAGGACCCCGAGCACGCGACGACGTCCGGGCAGGGGGAAGACGACCACCCCTCCGTCCTGCGGCAGCGGGGCGTGGTCGTCGTCGGCCGAGAGCGACTCCAGCTGGTCGACGACGTGCCGGGCGAGCCAGTCAGAGGCGCTGCCCGCCGCGTAGGAGCCGTCCACGGCGAGGTCGAACGGTCGGTCGTTCTGGCCGTCGAGGAGCAGCTGGACCGCGTCGTGCCCGCGCGGCCGCAGCACGTTGCGGTGCCGGGGACCTCGACCGGTCAGCACCTGCCCCGACACGATCCCGTCGGTCGGCCGCAAGCCGCCGTCGTCGAGGTAGAACTGCGCCCAGCGGACCACCGACCGCCGCAGGATCGCCGCGATCTCGCGCAGCGCGTGCGGGTCGTCGACGTCCATCAGCAGGTCGGACACCTGCGCGATGAGGCCGAGGCTGCGCCGCTCGCGACGCTCGGCCTCGACCAGGGCGGCCTGCTCGGCGTCGTGCGTGAGCTGGTCGGTGAGGTCCTGCAGGGCGACCACCCAGTGCGTGAGCGCGTCCGCCGACCGCACCGGAGAGAGCACCGCGCGGCACGCGAGCATCGACCCGTCGGCCCGGCGCAGCGTGAGCGTCTGCGAGATCTCCCGGCCGGCGGCGATCGCCGCCCGGATCTCGCCGACGTCCGGTGGCGCCAGCGCGGAGTCCCCGATGACGGCCTCCTGGCGACGCCGGGCCTCGGTGAGGCCGTAACCCGTGACCTTCTCGAACGCCTCGTTGACCCAGACCACCGGCAGGCCCGGCTCGGCCGCGTCCAGTAGCGCGATCGGCACGGCGGTCGCCCGCAGTGCCCGCTCGCGCAGGTCGGCGAGCGCGCGATCGGGTATCGCAGGCTCGGGGGGATTGACCACCACCACCTCCGATCGTCTAGCGTTCCGGTCAGGTCGGTCGTCGAGAACGCGGCGTCTGTCCGGATGCCCGACACCGAAGGAGCGCCGTGCGCGACGGTAACAGCACGATCCCCGACGGGCCTGCGGAGGCCTCCGGCCCAGGGATCGCGGGCGAGCCGGGCGCGGTGCACGTCATCGTCGGCGCCGAATCGACGCGCATCGTGCTGTCGGGCGAGGTCGACGCCGACCTCGGTGCCGCCTCCAGGAGGCCACCGCAGAGGCCGAGCAGATCGGCCTGCCCATCGAGGTCGACGCCCACCACGTCACGTTCATGGACTCCTCCGGCGTCGCGTTCCTGGCCCGCCTGTCGATCCGGTCCCAGCACCGCGTCCGGATGATCCGCGTCCCCCCGCACGTGAAGTTCCTGCTCGAGGTCACGCGCATCGGCGAGCTGCTGGACGTCGTCGAGAGCGACGACGAGGCCGACTTCCAGCCCGTCGGGGAATGACGAAGGGCCGCCCCATCTCGGAGCGGCCCTCGTCGATCAGCCAGTTGGACGTCAGGCGCTGAGCGACTGACCGGCCGAGCGGAGCTGCTGTGCGGCCTCGACGAGACGCGCGGCCATGCCGGCCTCGGCCAGCTTGCCCCAGGCGCGCGGGTCGTAGGCCTTCTTGTTGCCCACCTCGCCGTCGACCTTGAGCACGCCGTCGTAGTTCTGGAACATGTGCGTGACCACCGGGCGCGTGAACGCGTACTGGGTGTCCGTGTCGATGTTCATCTTGATGACGCCGTTGTCGACGGCCTCGGTGATCTCGGCCGCGGTGGAGCCGGAGCCGCCGTGGAACACCAGGTCGAACGGGTTGGCCACGCCGATCGCGTCGCCGACGGCCTTCTGGATGTCCGCGAGGATCGACGGACGAAGTTGACGGCACCCGGCTTGTAGACGCCGTGCACGTTGCCGAACGTGAGGGCCGTCAGGTAGCGACCCTTCTCGCCAGAGCCGAGCGCCTTGACCGTGGCCAGGCCGTCCTCGACGGTCGTGTAGAGCTTGTCGTTGATCTCGGCGGTGTGGCCGTCCTCCTCGCCACCGACCACGCCGACCTCGATCTCGAGGATGGTGCGGGCCGCGACGGACAGCTCGAGGAACTCCTCGGCGATGACCAGGTTCTCGTCGAGCGGCACGGAGGAGCCGTCCCACATGTGGGACTGGAACGTGGGCAAGCTTGCCGGCCTTGACCTGCTCGATCTCGAGGGCCAGCAGCGGGCGCACCCAGGACTCGAGGTTCTGCTTGGCGCAGTGGTCCGTGTGCAGCGCGACCGTGATCGGGTAGCCCTTGGCCACCTCGGTCGCGTAGGCGGCGAGCGCGAGCGAGCCCGAGACGCGGTCCTTGACCGTCGAGCCGGACGCGTACTCCGCGCCGCCGACGGAGACCTGGAGGATCCCGTCCGAGCCGGCCTCGGCGAAGCCCTGCAGGGCGGCGATGACGGACTGGGAGGACGTGATGTTCACGGCCGGGTAGGCGAACTTGCCCGCCTTCGCCCGGTCGATCATCTCGGCGTAGACCTCGGGGGTGGCGATGGCCATCTGCAGCATCTCCTGCGCGCTAGAAAGGGGGTTATCGCAGTGATTCTGGCACGAGAGCCCGTAGCGCCGCCGGGGCCGAACGTCCCGTGGACAGGTCCGTGCGTCACACCTGGGCGTGCTGAGAGATCCACGCGTGCATCGCGATCGCGGCCGCGGCGCCCGCGTTGATCGAGCGCGTCGAGCCGAACTGGGCGATGTGCAGGACGTCCACGGCGGCGGCACGGGCCTCGTCGGAGAGCCCGACGGACTCCTGCCCGAACAGCAGCACGCACGCCTCCGGGAGCGGGTAGCCCTCCAACGGGACCGAGCCCGGCAGGTTGTCGATGCCGAGGACCGGGAGGCCGTTCGACGACGCCCACACCAGCAGGTCGTCCACCGTCGGGTGGTGTCGGACGTGCTGGTAGCGGTCGGTGACCATGGCTCCGCGCCGGTTCCAGCGACGGTTGCCGACGATGTGCACCTCCGCCGCCAGGAACGCGTTGGCCGTGCGCACGACCGACCCGATGTTGAGGTCGTGCGCCCAGTTCTCGATGGCCACGTGGAACGGGTGCCGACGCGTGTCCAGGTCGGCGACGATCGCCTCGAGCGTCCAGTACCGGTAGCGGTCGACGACGTTGCGGCGGTCGCCGTGGGTCAACAGCTCCGCGTCGTAGCGCGGGTCGGTGGGCCTCTGGCCGGTCCACGGTCCGACGCCGACCTCCGCGGGTTGCTCGTCCACAGCCGCAACCGTAGACGGCTCCAGCACTCACCCTTTGCTCAGGAAGGGCCCCGTACTCTGGGCGCATGCTGACGAACGCTGCCCTCGCACTGGGCCCGGTGCACGCGTCCATCACCGACTACCTGAACGCCCAGTACCTGATCGACTCGTTCGGCACGTGGGTGCTGCTCGGCGTCATGGCCGTGATCTTCGTCGAGGTGGGCCTGCTGTTCCCGATCCTGCCGGGCGACTCCCTGCTGTTCACCGCCGGTGCGCTGGTGGCGCAGGACCAGCTCCACGTCAAGATCGGCATCGCGCCGCTCATGGGGTTGATGATCCTCGCGGCATACGCCGGGACCCAGACCGGGTACCTGATCGGTCGGACCGCCGGCCCGAAGGTGTTCGCCAAGCCGGACTCCCGGTTCTTCAAGCAGAAGTACATCGACCAGACGTACGCCTACTTCGACAGGTACGGCGGTCGCACGCTGGTCGTCGCGCAGTTCGTGCCGTTCGTGCGCACGTACGCCTCGGTCGCGGCCGGTGTCGGCAAGATGCGGTACCGGACCTTCGCCCTGTGGAACCTGCTCGGCGTGGTGCTGTGGGCCGGTGGCGTGACGTTCCTCGGGTACCTGCTGGGCAACATCTCGTTCATCGCCTCCCACATCGAGTCGCTGCTCATCCTCGTGGTGTTCTTCTCGGTGCTGCCGATCATCGTCGAGGTCTGGCGCAAGCGTCGGCGAGCCAAGAAGGGGCTCGGGGTCGCCTCCACGAGGGACGAGCACCACGACGAGCCGTCCGAGCGCACCGCCGTCGAGAAGAAGGCCTTCGGCGAATGACGCACCACGGCCCCCGTGAGATCCGGTCGTGGCTGTCGGACATGGACGGGGTCCTCGTGCACGAGGGCACCGCGATCCCCGGGGCCGCCGAGTTCGTCCGCGCGCTGCGCGACGGCGGTCGGCCGTTCCTGGTGCTCACCAACAACTCGATCTTCACGCCGCGGGACCTGCGGGCCCGGCTGGTCGCCTCCGGGATCGACCTGCCCGAGGACGCGATCTGGACGTCGGCGCTCGCCACGGCACAGTTCCTCACCGACCAGATGCCGGGCGGTTCCGCCTACGTGATCGGCGAGGCGGGCCTGACCACGGCGCTGTACGAGGCCGGCTACACCCTGACGGGCACGGACCCGGACTTCGTCGTGCTGGGCGAGACGCGGACCTACTCGTTCGAGGCCATCACGCAGGCCGTCCGGCTGATCCAGGGCGGCGCGCGGTTCATCGCCACGAACCCCGACGTGACCGGCCCGAGCCGCGAGGGCGACCTGCCCGCGACGGGTGCGGTCGCGGCCATGATCTCCGCGGCCACCGGGCGGCAGCCGTACTTCGTCGGCAAGCCGAACCCCATGATGATCCGCAGCGCGCTGAACCGGATCGACGCCCACTCCGAGACCACCGTCATGGTCGGCGACCGGATGGACACCGACGTGGTCGCGGGCATCGAGGCCGGCCTGCGGACGTTCCTCGTGCTCTCCGGGTCGACCTCGCGCGCGGAGGTGGAGCGGTTCCCGTTCCGGCCCAGCGAGATCGTCGACTCGGTCCAGGACCTCGTGGCGCGCATCTAGGTGTGATGCCCAGGCAGGTTGTTCAACCTGGTGATGGGTGCGGCCTTGCCGATCGCGGAGTGGGGCCGGTGGTAGCTGCACCTGTGGCGCGCTGGCCCTGACCTCCCGGTCAGATCTCAGCCGGCCCGCCCTGAGCCCGCGTCGAGAAGGCAGTTGTGAACGCGCAGCCGGCCCGCGACGTGCACAACTGCCTTCTCGATCTGCCCTGAGGCCTCAGAAGCTGACGGTCGGCGCCTGACGCACCTGCGGGTCCTCGGCCTCGAAGTACTCGGCGCGCTCGAAGTGGAACATCCCCGCGACGATGTTGGACGGGAACGACTCGACCTTCGTGTTCAGCGTCCGCACGTTCGCGTTGTAGAACCGGCGCCCGGCGGCGATGCGGTCCTCGGTGTTGGTCAGCTCGGCCTGCAGCTGCTGGAAGTTCTCGCTGGCGCGCAGGACCGGGTAGGCCTCGGCGACCGCGAACAGCCGTCCGAGCGCCTGGGTCAGCTGATTCTCCTGCTGCGCCTGCTCGGCGGGTCCGGAGCCCGGCGCGGCGGCGGCGGCGCGGGCTCGGGCGACCTCGTCGAAGACACCGCGCTCGTGGGCCGCGTAGCCCTTCACGGACTCGACGAGGTTCGGGATCAGGTCGTGGCGACGGTTCAGCTCGACGTCGATCTGCCGCCACGCCTCCTGCACCAGGTTCCGCAGTCGGACCAGACCGTTGTACATCCCGACGAACCAGAGCAGCAGGATCACGACGATCACGACGATCACGATCAGGACGATGACTGGAGCGGACACGTCTTTGCCTCCTGGGATGTCGGTGGAGCGATGGTATCGGTCAGGCGCTCGTCGTCAGAGGATCGAACCCGTCGTCACGCCGCACGTGGCGCGCGTGGCGGACCGCACGACGGCGCTCAGCAGGCCGCCCACGACGCCAAGGTGGGTGGACCCCGATGCCCGCCCAGGGCGTCGGACGGTTCGGCTCGGGGCCGTCAGTCCAGGCCGAGGTCGGACAGGCTGAAGAGGTAGTGGTAGGGCACGCCGAGGGCCTCGATCTTGGCCTGCGCCCCGGTCGCCCGGTCGACGATCACGGCGACGCCGCGCACGTCGGCGCCGACCTCCCGGGCCGCCTCGACCGCCGCGATCGGCGAGCCGCCGGTGGTCGAGGTGTCCTCCAGGACCACCACGCGACGTCCCGCGATGTCCGGGCCCTCGATCCGGCGCTGCATGCCGTGCGCCTTGGCCTCCTTGCGCACCACGAACGCGTCCAGGTCCTGGCCACGCGACGCGGCGGCGTGCAGGAGGCTCGTCGCGACGGGGTCCGCACCGAGCGTCAGCCCGCCGACGGCGTCGATCTCGGCGGTGCCCAGACCGACCTCCTCCAGCCGGTCGAGCATCAGGTGCCCGATCAACGGGGCCGCCCGGTGGTGCAGCGTCACGCGACGCAGGTCCACGTAGTAGTCGGCCTCGCGCCCCGACGAGAGCGTGACCTTCCCGTGTACGACGGCGAGGTCCTTGATGAGGTCGAGCAGCTGCTCGCGGGGGGTCTGCGTCACGGCGGCCAGGCTACCGGCTCAGCGCCCCTCGATCGCCTTGCGGTAGCGGCCGAACCGGCGGATCGCCGACCGCGGGCTGACCCGGACCACCGCCGATGCGAGGCGGTAGCGGACGCTCGGGGTGGAGATCACGACCCCGCGGCGGACGTCGGCGAGCCCCTTGGCCACCACGTCCTCCGCGTTCAGCCAGGCGATCTCCGGGTAGGCCGACACGTCGATCGCGCCGCGCGCGTGGAACTCGGTGTGCACGAACCCGGGGCACAGGGCGGTCGCGGTGACGCCGGTGTCCGCCAGCTCGACGGCAAGACCCTCGGTGAACGAGCGCACCCAGGCCTTGTGCGCGGAGTAGGTGCCGGACGCAAGCAGCGCGGCGACCGAGGCGACGTTGAGGATCGCCCCGCGACCGCGCGCCACCATCGCGCTCGCCGCCGCGTGCGACAGGACGAGCACGGCGTCCACCATGACCGCGAGCGCGGCCTCCTCGCGCGCCAGGTCGCCGCCGACGAACTGCTGGTTCAGCCCGAGCCCCGCGTTGTTCACCAGCAGGCCGACCGGACGCTCGTCGGACCGCAACCGCTCGGCCACCCGCTCGACGTCGGCACGGTTCGACAGGTCCGCGACGATCACCTCGGCGTGGATGCCGGCGGCCGCCTCCAGCTGCCCCGCAAGGCGCGCCAGGCGTTCCTCGTCGCGGGCCACCAGGACCACGTCGTGCTTCGCCGTGGCCAGCTGCCAGGCGAACTCCAGGCCGAGGCCCGAAGACGCGCCCGTGATCAGAGCGGTTCCCATGGCACCACCCTACGGACGCCTCCCGGGCCGCGCGCACCGCGCTCTCGCCCTTGCGCGCGCGTCGTCCCGGCGCCACCGGTCGCTGTGGATGATCCGGGTCGGACTGTCGGCGCGGGAACGTAGGGTGTGCGCGTGACGGACGGGGCCTGGTCGGGCGGCAGCGACTCGGACAGCGAGAGCTGGCCGCTCGACGACGAACCCCCGTTCGACCCGTTCTACGACGCACCGCCACCTGAGCTCGAGGATCCGTTCGGGTTCTCCTCCCAGGTCGCAGCCGGTTCGAGCACCTCGACCGGTGCTCGTCGCGACCGTCCGGCGCCTCACCCGCGTCCCGACATCCCGCGCTCCGTCGCCCAGGTCCTGGCACCGGACGAGGCCGTCGCCGCGGCGGCGGGCGTGCTTCGTGACGTCTGGGGGTACGACGCCTTCCGCGGCGAGCAGGCGGACATCGTCGAGACCGTCATCCGGGGCGGCGACGCGCTCGTCCTGATGCCCACGGGCGGCGGAAAGTCGCTGTGCTACCAGGTGCCGTCGCTGGTGCGCGAGGGCACAGGGGTCGTCATCTCGCCGCTGATCGCCCTGATGCAGGACCAGGTGGACGCCCTGTCCGCCCTGGGCGTGCGCGCCGGGTTCCTCAACTCGACGCAGCAAGGACATGAGCGACGAGCGGTCGAGGACGCCTACCTAGCGGGCGAGCTGGACCTGCTCTACCTGGCCCCGGAGCGCCTGCGCGTCCGCGAGACCGTCGAGCTGCTCGACCGCGGCACGGTCGCCCTCTTCGCCATCGACGAGGCGCACTGCGTGTCGCAGTGGGGGCACGACTTCCGGCCGGACTACCTGCAGCTGTCGATGCTGCACGAGCGCTGGCCCGAGGTCCCGCGGATCGCGCTGACGGCCACGGCGACCGACCAGACGCACGCCGAGATCGCCCAGCGGCTGCAGCTCGGGGAGGCCAGGCACTTCGTCGCGAGCTTCGACCGGCCCAACATCCAGTACCGGATCGCGCCCAAGGACAAGCCGCGCGACCAGCTGCTCAACCTGCTGCGCACCGAGCACGAGGGCGACGCCGGCATCGTCTACTGCCTGTCGCGGAACTCGGTCGAGCAGACCGCCCAGTTCCTCGTCGAGCGCGGAGTGGCGGCCCTGCCGTACCACGCAGGCCTCGACCGGCAGGTGCGCGCGCGCAACCAGTCGCGATTCCTGCGCGAGGACGGCGTCGTGATGGTCGCGACGATCGCGTTCGGGATGGGCATCGAC
Source organism: Cellulomonas sp. McL0606 (assembly GCF_058248365.1). The sequence goes on from NZ_CM177779.1 coordinate 3,681,335, forward strand.
AAGCCGGACGTGCGGTTCGTCGCGCACCTCGACCTGCCCAAGTCGGTCGAGGGCTACTACCAGGAGACCGGTCGCGCGGGCCGCGACGGGCTGCCGTCGACGGCGTGGCTCGCGTACGGGCTGGCGGACGTGGTCCAGCAGCGCCGCATGATCGACACCTCGGAGGGCGACGCCGCGCACAAGCGCCGGCTGACCGCCCACCTGGACGCGATGCTGGCGCTCTGCGAGACCGTCGAGTGCCGCCGCGTGCAGCTTCTCAACTACTTCGGCCAGCCGAGCGAGCCTTGCGGCAACTGCGACACGTGCCTGACCCCGCCGGAGTCATGGGACGGGACCGTCGCCGCGCAGAAGCTGCTGTCCACGGTCGTCCGCCTCGAGCAGCGCGGCCAGCGGTACGGCGTCGGGCACCTGGTCGACATCCTGCGCGGCAAGGTCACGCCGCGGATCACGTCCCTGGGGCACCAGTCGCTGAGCACGTTCGGCGTCGGCACGGACCTGTCGGACGGGGAGTGGCGCGGCGTCGTCCGCCAGCTGCTCGCCATGGAGCTGCTCGGCGTCGACTCCGACGGCTACGGAACGATCCGGCTCACCCCGGACAGCGCCGACGTGCTGCGCGGGGCACGCGTGGTCCGCCTGCGCCGCGAGACCGAGAAGGTCGTGCGGTCCCGCGGGTCCAAGAGCAAGGCCACCGTCGACCTCACCGACGAGGGTGCGGCCGTGTTCGAGGCCCTGCGCGCGTGGCGCGCGGTCGTCGCGAAGGAGCAGGGCGTGCCGGCCTACGTCGTGTTCCACGACGCGACGCTGCGCGAGGTCGTGGCGCAGATGCCGTCCTCGCTGGAGGCGCTCGGCACCATCAGCGGGATCGGCGCGGCCAAGCTCGAACGCCACGGACCGGGCGTGCTCGCGGTGCTGGCCGAGTCGGGCGAGGTGGCCTGAACAGCACCAGCCTGATCAGCGCCGCTCGTCGTCCTCGGTCCGGATCCGCACCGGGACGCGCTCGGGCCGCTTGACCAGAGACCGGAGCACGATCGCGCCAGCACCGACGACGAGGGCGATCACGCTCGAGGCGAGGACGACGTCGGCTGCGGTGGGGACGAGTGGGCTGCTCATACCTCGACCATAACCCCGCCCGGCGGGCCGGCTGGCGGCCCCGCTCGAACTCACAGGCGAGCACCAGGGACGGCGCATCTTCCGCCGGGGACCTCGTCGAGGAAGCCGTGCACCGCGTCCACGTCGTCGCCCCCATCGGCTGCAACTTCTTGGTCAAGCCGTCCGAGGCGCGCACCACGGCCGCATCCCGGCTACCCGCGCTCGAACGCCCGGCGCTGCAAGCTCCTCGACCTCGTCCTCCAGCGACAGCTCGGGTCCGTCGACCACCAGACCCGGCGCGACGGTCTGGATCGGCAGGGCGGCGACCGGACCCGGTGCCCCACCCCAGGAGGCCCGCCACGCGCCGGTCTGCTCGGACGACGTCGCGTACACGATCCGGCCGAGGCCCACCCACGCATGCGCCGCCGAGCACATCGGGCAGTGCTCACCGGACGTGTAGACGACCGCCGTCGCGCGCTCGTCGGACGTCAGGTTGTTGGCGGCCCAGCGGGCGATCTCGAACTCCGGGTGACGGGTCTGGTCGCCGTCCTTGGTGCGGTTGCGGTCCTCGAACCGGACGGCGCCGGTCGCGTCGACCAGCACCGACCCGTACGGCTCGTCACCGTCGAGCAACGCCTCCCGCGCGAGGACGACCGCCCGGGCGAGGTGTACGCGGTCGGCATCGTCGATGCTCACGAGTCCCGCATTCCGGTGCCGTCGACCGCGAGCGGCTCGATCGTCGCGATCTCGTCGGCGGTCAGGGGCGGCGCGGACAGGGCAGCCACGTTGTCCTCGAGCTGACGCGTCGACGAGGCGCCGATCAGGGCGGACGTGATCCGGTCGTCCCGCAGCAGCCACGACAGGGCGAGCTGCGCGAGCGACTGGCCGCGCCCGAGGGCGATCTCATTCAACGCACGCGCGCGGGAAAGGTACGTCTCCGAGAGCTGCGTCGGCTTGAGGAAGTGCCCGACCGCGGCCCGCGAGTCCGGGGGGACGGAACCCGACAGGTAGCGGTCCGTCAGCATCCCCTGCGCGAGCGGCGAGAAGACGATGGTGCCGATGCCGAGGTCGCCGACGACGTCCAGCAGGTTCTCGGTCTGCCCGTCGGCCACCTGCTCCACGTGCCGGTTGAACATGGAGTAGGACGGCTGGTGGATGAGCAGGGGCGTGCCCAGGGACGCGAGGATCTCGTGGGCGCGACGCGTGTCGGCCGGCGAGTAGTTCGAGATGCCCGCGTAGAGCGCGCGCCCGCTGGTGACGGCGGTGTGCAGGGCGCCCATCGTCTCCTCGAGGGGCGTCTCCGGGTCCGGGCGGTGCGAGTAGAAGATGTCGACGTAGTCCAGGCCGAGCCGCGCGAGCGACTGGTCCAGCGACGAGAGCAGGTACTTGCGCGAGCCACCGTCGCCGTAGGGCCCCGGCCACATGTCGTAGCCGGCCTTCGAGGAGATGACCAGCTCGTCACGGTACGGGCGCAGGTCCTGCGCGAACAGGTGGCCGAAGTTCCGCTCGGCGGAGCCGTACGGCGGTCCGTAGTTGTTGGCCAGGTCGAAGTGCGTGATGCCCAGGTCGAATGCCCGACGCAGCACGGCACGCTGGGTCTCCAGCGGCGTCGTGTCGCCGAAGTTGTGCCAGAGCCCGAGCGACAGGCCTGGCAGCAGCAGCCCGCTGCGGCCGGTCCGGCGGTAGGTCATCGCGTCGTAGCGGTCGTCGGCAGCCTGGTACATGGAGTCCTCTCGAGATGGGCGAACGGAACACGCTAACCCGTCGGTGCGACAATTCGGCCCGTGCTGCACATCGTCTTCTTCGAGCCGCGGATCCCCGGCAACACGGGTGCCGCGATCCGGCTGTCGGCCGGTACCGGCGCCGCCCTCCACCTCGTCGAGCCGCTCGGTTTCGACCTCTCGGAGGCCAAGCTTCCGGCGTGCGGGACTCGACTATCACGACCTCGCGCACGTGGTCGTCCACGCGAACCTCGAGGCGTTGTGGGAGGCGCTGCCGACGAACGACGTGTACGCGTTCACCACGCACGCCACCCGGTTCCACACCGACGTGCAGTACACGACGGACGACGTGCTGCTGTTCGGGCCCGAGCCCACCGGCCTTCCCGACGAGGTCCTGGCCGACCCGCGGATCACCGACCAGCTTGCGGATCCCGATGCTGGCGGGGCGTCGGTCCATGAATCTGTCCAACGCCGCGTCGGTCGGGATCTACGAGGCGTGGCGTCAGCTGGGGTTCGCCGGCGGGGCCTGAAGCGCGGGCCGCCGCGACGCGTCCTTCGCGTGCCGCAGCCGCACCGGTCCGCCCCGGAACGGCTCGTCGGCGTCGGCGGTCCCGGCCGCCGAGCACACCACGGCCGAGTGCAGCGCCGGCCAGCCCGTCGGAGCGATCCCTTGCGGCGGCCGGGATCGTGGCGACGACGGCGAACTCGTCGCCGGCGGTCCGGGCGAGCATTCACCGAGCGTTCAACCGAAGGTCTCGGTCCGCTCCATGGACGCCGGATCCCGCACGAGGGGTGCAACCCCTTCGGGGTGAGGCAGGATCGGTCCTGTGTTCACCACACGCCCCGTCCTGACGGGGACCTTGGGCATGGTCGCCTCGACGCACTGGCTGGCGTCCGGCGTCGGGATGCGGGTGCTCGAAGCCGGGGGCAACGCGTTCGACGCGGCCGTCGCTGCCGGGTTCACGCTGAACGTCGTCGAACCCCACCTGAACGGGCTCGGTGGTGACGCGCCGATCCTGGGGTACCGGGCTTCGGACGGGCACACGTTCACGGTCTGCGGCCAGGGCACGGCACCAGCCTTGGCGACGATCGACGCGTACCGCTCGCTGGGGCTCGACCTCGTGCCGGGGACCGGCCATCTGGCGGCCGTCGTTCCGGGTGCGTTCGGCGCCTGGCTCGACCTGCTCGCCCGGTACGGCACCCTCCCGCTGTCCGAGGTGCTCGAGCCCGCGATCGGCTACGCCCGCGACGGGTACCCGCTGGTCCCCGACGCCGCTGACACCATCAGCGCGGTCGCCGACCTGTTCGCCGACCACTGGCCGTCGTCGGCCGCCGTGTACCTGCCCGCCCCGGCGCCCGGAGCGAGATTCCGGAACCCCCAGCTGGCCGAGACGTTCTCGCGCCTCGCCGACCAGCCCGGCACGCGGGACCAGCAGATCGAGGCGGCGCGGCGGGCGTTCTACGAGGGGTTCGTCGCCGAGGCCGTCGACTCCTTCGTCTCGGGCGCTCCCGTGCTCGACACGTCGGGCCGCGAGCACGCCGGCTTCCTGCGCGGGTCCGACCTGGCCGGGTGGCGCGCCACCGAGGAGCCGACCGTCAGCGTGCGGTTCGCGGGCCGGACGGTGCACAAGACCGCCGCGTGGGGCCAGGGGCCGGTGCTGCTGCAGCAGCTGGCGATGCTCGAGGCGCTCGGCATCACCCCCGATGCCGATCCCGTCGACCTGGTGCACACGGTCGTCGAGGTGGCCAAGCTCGCGTTCGCCGACCGCGAGGCCTGGTACGGCGACGTGCCGGACGTCCCCCTGGACACGTTGCTCTCGGCGCCCTACGCCGCCGAGCGCGCCCGGCTCGTCGGTCCGACCGCCGCGGAGGGTCTGCTGCCCGGCTCCCCTGACGGCCGCACCCCGCGGCTGGCCGCGAACCTGTGGGCGGCGCCGTCCTCGGACCATCACGCGCCGGGCGTCGGCGAGCCCGTCACCACCGCGCGCCGGTCGAGCGGCGACACCTGCCACCTCGACGTGGTCGACCGGTGGGGCAACCGCGTCTCGGCGACCCCGTCCGGCGGCTGGCTCCAGTCGAGCCCGGTCGTCCCCGGCCTCGGCTTCTCGCTGCCCACCCGCGCACAGATGTTCTGGCTCGAGCCCGGCCTGCCGGGTTCGCTGGTCCCCGGCCGTCGCCCTCGCACCACCCTGAGCCCCGGCATGATTCTCGACGACGACGGCACGGGCCTCGCGTTCGGCACCCCCGGCGGTGACCAGCAGGACCAGTGGACCGTGCCGTTCCTCCTGCGGCTCCTGGTCGGTGGCCTCGACCTGCAGGCCGCGATCGACGCGCCCACCTGGCACTCCACCCACGTGCCCAGCCGTTCTACCCGCGCACCCACACCGCCCGCGGCCTCGTCGCGGAGTCGCGCCTGGGCGCCCACGTGCTGACCGCCCTGGCGGGCCGCGGGCACGTGGTCCACGACGCCGGCCCCTGGGCGCTCGGACGCCTGAGCGCCGCCGGCCAGCGCGCCGACGGCCTCCTCGTCGCCGCCGCCAACCCCCGAGGCATGCAGGGCTACGCGGTCGGTCGCTAGCCTGGGCCGGGGCCAGTAGGACGCAGACACCACGGCCAGGCCGTCGCACCGACTCGGGCGTCGCCGGTCGCTCGGCTCCGAGCCGACCGCACCTCGGGCCGGTGGGCTCGTGGGACTGCCGAGACGACTCAGGAGTCCACCCGCGTCACAGCAGCGGCTGGATCGGAGCAGCCGGGAGCGACTCGTGCGGGCGCCGGGACCGCTGCCGGAGCCGGTCCTTGTGGAGAACCAGCCACGCCGCGCGTCCGGTTTCGGTAGGTTCTCGGCATGCTCAGGGGGAGATGGACTCGGCGTTCGCTCGCGTCCGCCGCGCTCGCGGGAGCCCTGCTGCTCACCGCGGGGTGCACGGGCTCCACGACGAGAGTCGCCGATCCTCCGCCGACGACGCCGACCGCCGCCGCCCCAACCCCCACCCCGACGCCGACGCCGACCCAGGTCGGGGACGTCACGGTCAAGCCCGAGCGACCACAGGCGATGGAAGCCCCGCCGAGCGCAGCGGGCGCAACGTCGGTCGCGAAGTACTTTCTCCAACTGCTGCCATACGTCAACGCAACCGGCGACCTGTCGGACTGGACCGCGCTCAGTCATGTCGACTGCCTCTTTTGCGCAAGTGTCACGAAGGACGTGCAAGCCCAGACGGCCGACGGGACGCACGATGAAGGTGGTGCGATCGCCATCGCAGACTTGGGGGCGACGGAGGTGACGCCGAGCGCTTACTACCAGGTCGACGCGTCCTTGATGCAGGCCGCATCGCAGACAATTGACGGGTCCGGGGCAGTAGTCGAAGCTTCCCCCGACTGCGGCTCAGGTGTCCGTCGCAGTCGTCTGGGACGGACGCGCGTACTCGATTCGTGGCGTCCAGACACACCCGGTCGGGCAATGAGGCTCCATCCACTTCCGCTGCTCGCCCTCACGCTCGTCCTCCTTGCAACTCAGGCCGGGCCAGCGCTCGCCGACGGAATCGATAGCTACGCCCACGATGACGTCGTCAGCCTCTCGGCATCTGAGGGGCAGCACGCGCTCCTCGCACAGGAGGCACGCACCCGCCCTGAGGAGCGGTTGGTGGAGCTGCGGCGTGGTTTGGGGTGCCAGCCTCCGCTGCCGGTCGGAGCGCAGGCGCAGGCGGCGACGCTGACCGACACCGAGCTGAACGGGCCGTGCGCCAACGGCACGGTCCCGTTGAACGACTGCGGTGCAGACCAACCGGTGATGCCGTTGTGGCGGCACATGCGCGCGACCGTCGCCGACGTGTTCGGGCCGTACGCGTTCGCGGCGCCGGGTGGGTGCCCTCGGGACCTGGTGCCGGTGCTGGGCGTGGCCGAATTCCGGGTGCTGCCGATCGCTCCCTCGAGCATCCAGGTGCAGCCGGACCGGGGGTGGGTGCTGGTCAACCTGGACACGATCGTGCTGACCGACCCCTCGCCGCAGACGTTCCGCACGACGCTGCTCGGGTACGGCGTCGACGTCGTCGCGACCCCGACGGCGTTCACGTGGGACTTCGGGGACCGCAGCAGCACGCTGACCACCACGAGCCCCGGTCACGCGTACCCGCACCAGGACGTGACACACGCGTACACCGAGGTCGGCTCCGCGGCGATCACGCTGACCACGACCTGGTCGGGGCGGTACCGGGTCGACGGCGACGACCAGTGGCACGACGTCGCCGGGACGGCCCAGACGACCGGCGCCGCAGCCCCGGTGCAGATCGAGGAGCGTCGCTCGCACCTCGTCGCGAAGGACTGCAACGAGGACCCGCACCAACCCGGCTGCTGACCGGGTCTCGCACGAGACCGTGAACGACCGGTCAGCGCAGGTGCGGGGTGGTGTCCCGGATGACCACCTCGGTGAGCACGCGACGGATCTCGGGCTCCTCGGCGGGCTCGGCCAGGGCGAGCTCGGTGGCCATGACGCCGAGCTCGCGCAGCGGGATGCGGACGGTCGTCAGGGCCGGGGTCACGTCGCGCAGGGTCGGGATGTCGCTGAACCCCGCGACGGCGACGTCCTGCGGCACGCGGATACCGGCGTCGCGCATGGCGGCCATGGCGCCCAGCGCGATCACGTCGGCGACCGCGAACACCAGCTCGGGAAGCGGGCCTCGCGCCATCAGCGTGCGCATGCCCTCCTCGCCGCCGGCGTGGGTGAACTCGCCGAAGACCGTGGCGTCATCGGGCAGGTCCGTACCGCGCTCGCGCAGGGCGAAGGCGAAGGCTTCGCGACGTTCGCGCGCCGACAGGTGGCCCTCGGGTCCGCCGAAGATGGCGAACCGCCGGTAGCCGCGATCGTGCATGGCGCGGGCCAGCTGGGTGGCGCCCTGCGCGTGGTTCACCAGCACCGTGTTGACCCCGAGGATCGGCTGGCCGATGAGGGCCGCCGCGCCCCCGGTGGCCCGGTAGTCGGCCAGCGCGAGCCGCAGCTGGTCGTTGATCGCGACGTCGTCCGTGCGACCTCCGGAGACGATGATCGCCCGCGCCCGCTGGCGGCGCAGCAGGTGGACCAGGTCGACCTCGCGCGCCGGGTCGTGCTGGCTGCTCGCCAGGGTCATCTGCAGCCCAGCGGCGTCGGCCGCCTGCGCGACGCCCGCGGCGATCGTCGAGAAGTACGGGTCGGCGATGTCGTGGACGAGCAGGCCGAGCGACGTCGTCCGACCGCGCGCCATCGCCTGGGCGTTGGCGTCCGGCGTGTACCGCAGGCGCAGGGCCGCGGCGAGCACGCGATCGCGCAGCTCGGAGCCGACGGTCCGGCTCGCGGAGCCGTTGATCGCTCGCGACGCCGTGGCGAGCGAGACCCCGGCCTCACGCGCCACGTCGCTGAGGGTCACAGTCATGATCGGAGGGTAGGGGGAAAGCGGCTTCCCCGTCTGCCGATCGGTCAGATTCGTACCGGTCAGTACGTTGTTGTGTCACGAATTTCATCCGCACCGGCCGATCGGCCGGCGAGGCTCACGACTTCGCGGCGATCACGCGGAGCACGGCGGCGTCGACGAGGGCCGCGAACGCGGGGTCCGACGCCGCCTTCGTCGTCAAGGCCTGGATCATCTGGGGCACGACGGTGGGGTCCTTCGAGGCGAGCACGATGTCGCAGCCCGCGCCGATCGCGTCGACGGCCCGATCTCCCGGGGTCCACGCGGCCACCTGTGTGGCAGCGGAGACGTCGTCGGTGATCACGACACCGTCGTACCCGAGCGTCTTGCGCAGGAGCTGGTCGACGACGATCGGCGAGAACGCCGCCGGCGCGGACGGGTCGATCTGCGTGTAGATCGCCGTCGAGACCATCATCATCCGCGTGCCGCGCTGGATCGCGTGCGTGAACGAGTCGATCTGTGCGGAGCCGGGGCCTGTGGTCGTGTCGGTGACGTCGGCGGTGGTGTCGGTGTTGGCGGTGACCTCACCGAGTCCGGGGAAGTGCTTCACGGCGGTCTCGATGCCCGACGCGGACATCCCGGCGGCGAAGGCGTCGGCGTGCGAGGCGACCGCGTCGAGCGTGTACCCGAACGCCCGGTCGTAGTGGCCGATGGGCGCGTTGGCAGCCGCACCGGCCTCGGTCGGGATGTCGACCACCGGAGCGAGGTTGAGGTTGACGCCCGCGGCAGCGAGCTCGCCGCCCCAGGTGGTCGCCGCGGCGGTCAGGTCCGCGGACGCCATCGCCCCCTGGTCCAGGGCGCTCGGCATGGTGCTGAAGCCCGGGCCCGTGAGCGTCTGCACCTTCCCGCCCTCCTGGTCGACGCCGACGAAGAGCTTGGTGCCGTGCGCGGTCGGCTGGTCGGTGAGCTGGTCGACGAGGTTCCGCACGGACTGCGTGCCCGCGGACGACCGGTTCTGCAGGAACACGTTGCCGACGTGCTCGTCGGTGACCGAGCTGATGCTGGCCGGCTGCGGGTCTGCGAGGTTCACGCCGATCATGACGAGCTGGCCGACCTTCTCCTCGAGGGTCCAACCCGCGAGGGGGTCCGCGGCGGCGGCGGACGTCGACGTCGTCGGGTCCGGAGAACCCGTACATCCCGCGAGGGCGGCGGCGAGGACCACGAGCATCGGCAGGGCACGTCCACGCATAGGCGCATCCTGCCCCCTCCTCCTGTCGGCCGAGGCGCATGCCCGACGTGTCTGATTCGATGGAATCCATGAGTGCTCTCACGATGACGGCCCTGAACAAGAGCGACGGCACCGTCCAGGCCCTGCGCGACCTCTCGCTCGAGGTGCGCGCGGGCGAGATCGTCGGCTTCGTCGGGTCGAACGGCGCAGGCAAGTCCACTGCCATGCGGATCACGCTCGGCGTGCTCGAGGCGGACTCGGGCGAGGTGCGCTGGGACGACCGGCCCATCGACCTCGACGTCCGACGCCGCATCGGCTACATGCCCGAGGAGCGAGGGCTCTACCCGCGGATGCGCGTGGGCGAGCAGCTGACCTACCTGGCGCGGCTGCACGGGCTCGACGGCACGTCGGCCACCTCCGCGATGGAGCACTGGACCGAGGTGCTGGGGATCGCCGATCGGCGCGGCGACGAGGTGCTCAAGCTGTCGCTCGGCAACCAGCAGCGCGTGCAGCTGGCGGCCGCGATGGTGCACTCGCCCGAGATCCTCGTGCTCGACGAGCCGTTCTCCGGGCTCGACCCCGTGGCGGTCGACGTGATGACGGGGGTGCTGCGCGAGCAGGCCGCCTCCGGCGTGCCCGTGCTGTTCTCGTCGCACCAGCTCGACCTGGTCGAGTCGCTCTGCGACCGCGTCGGCATCATCAAGAGCGGGTCGCTGGTGGCGTTCGGGGACATCGAGGAGCAGTCCGACGCACCGACACGCGCCGATGGGTGGTCGACGGGCCGCCGTCCGGGGCGTGGCTCCCGTCGGTGCCGGCCGCGTCCGCGGTGTCGTCGGACGGGTCCCGGACCGTCGTCGAGGTGACGGACCCGTCACTGGCCTCCATCGACCAGGACCTGCTGAGCGCCGCCCTGGCCGCAGGACCCGTGCGCGAGTTCGCGCGGCAACGGCCGTCGCTCACCGAGCTGTACCGGCACGTCGTGAGCGCACCGACCGCGACCGCGCCCCTCCTGCAGGAGGTGACCGCATGACCGCGACGTTCCACCCTGTCCCTCCGGCGCAGCCGTCCGCATGATCGCGGGCCGCGAGATCACGACACGCCTGCGCTCCAAGGCCTTCATCTGGACCACCGTCGCGCTGGTCGCCGGGGTTGTGCTCGGGGGCGTGGTCCTCAACATCGTCAGCTCGAACGGCGACCAGACCCGCACCGTCGGCGTCACGTCCTCGGCCGCGGCGGCGAGCGAGTTCGTCGGCTCGACCGCCAAGGTGGCGGACGTGTCCGTCACGACGACGGCGGTCTCGGACCAGGCCGCGGGCGAGGCGATGCTCCGCGACGGCACGATCGACGCGCTGATCACCTCGACGGACCCCTTGACCGTCGTCGTCAAGGAGGCCCCGCCCGCATCGCTCACGCCCGTGTTCGCGTCGGTCGCGCAGCAGCTGGCGCTCTCGTCGGCGGTCACGGACCTCGGTGGTGACCCAGCTCAGGTGGCGCAGCAGATCGCCGCGGCGGCACCGACGGTCACGGCCCTGGAGCCGCCGCCCGAGCGCGACTCGGCGCAGATCGTCGCGGGCTTCGTCGCCGGGATCCTGCTGTTCGTCACGCTCATCTCCGCCGGCCAGCTGGTGGCGCAGGGTGTGGTCGAGGAGAAGTCGAGCCGCGTCGTCGAGCTGCTGCTGGCCACCGTTCGTCCGTGGCAGGCTCATGGCCGGGAAGGTGCTGGGCATCGGCTTCATCGGGCTCTTGCAGGTGGTCGTGGTCGTCGCCGCAGGGGCGGGGACGGCGGCCGCGCTCGGCCTGGTCGACGGCTCGAACCTCGACCTCGGCACGACGGCCCTCTGGGCGGTGATCTGGTTCATCATCGGGTTCACCACGTACGCGCTCGCCCTCGGGGCGCTGGCGGCGCTGGTGTCGCGGCAGGAGGACGTCGCCTCGGTGACCGCGCCGGTGATGACGCTGATGATGGTCCCGTACATCATCGGCATCAGCATCGCGCCCTGGGACCCGACCAACCCGCTGGTCGTCGCGCTCTCCTTCGTCCCGTTCTGCGCGCCGCTGATCATGCCGGTCCGGATCGCCCTGGGCGAGGTCGCTCCGTGGGAGGTCGCCGTGTCGCTCGGCCTGTCGCTCGCGGTCATCCCGGCGCTCGTCTGGCTCGCCGGGCGCATCTACTCCAACGCGGTGCTGCGCAGCGGAGGCCGGATCAAGCTCCGCGACGCACTTTCTGCGGGGTGATTCCGCTGGTCAAAAGGGCTGTAACCGTTGCCTCTGGACGGTTGTCACAGAGAGACTGCCGAACATGTCGGCAACCCTGGGTGGAATCCCCCTGCCCCCGCTGCCCGACGAGACCGTGCCCCTACGACCGGCGGACATCGACTCGGCCGCCCGCGTCCTGGCCGCGGCACTGGCCGACGACCCCGGATACGCCTACCTCTTCCCGGTCCGTGCCCGTCGAGCGCAGAGCTGCGGGCGCTGTACCGGATGACCTTGGCGGACGCCCTCGTGCACGGCCACGCGTTCGCCACGCGCCTCAACGGGGCTGTGACCGGCGCAATCGCCATCTATCCCCCGGGCACGTACCCCATGACGCCGCGCCGTTGGTGGGCTCAGGGCCTTCGCATCGCGCGCATCGCGCTGCACACGCGCGAGCACTCGCTGGGCCTGATCCGCTTCGGGGACGTGACCGCGTCGGGCGTCCAGACGGACTGCTGGTACGTCGAAGCCCTCGGCGTGCACCCGTCCCTGCAGCGCGCCGGCCGCGGGAAGCGGCTCATGGCGGAGGCCTTCCGCCTCGTCGACGGGGGGTCGGAGCCCTCCTATCTGGAGACCACGAAGCCCGACAACGTCGCCTACTACGAGGCTCTCGGCTATGACTCGGTCCGTGATCCGGTGGCCCTCGGGCGCCCCTCCGACGGACCGTGGGTGTTCCCGATGCGTCGGTCCGCTGTCACACGGGTTGGTTAGGGTTCATCCATGGAGCTGGTGGACTACGTCTCGACCTTCATCTGCGTCGCCCCCGACACGGCCGCGGTGGCCGGTGTCGCGCCCCGTCCCCACGGTGAGACCCCGACCGTCGCCTCGGCGATCTTCGACATGCTGACGGCCGCGCCGCCGTACACCTACCGCAGCTCCGACGTGATCTTCACGGTCTGGGCCGACCGCAACGACGTCCCGCGCGAGACGCGCCCCGAGGTGTGGCCGACGTTCTTCCAGGGACCGCACGCGTGCCTGCGCTCCTCCGACCTGGGCAAGAAGTACGGCTGGGGCATCCACGCGGACGCCGACGGACGCCTCGCCGTGTACGCCCTGGGCACGCCCGAGTACTCGGCCCTGGCGGCGGGTTTCTCGCGCGACGGTTCGCCGGTCAAGGTGACGCGCGCGATGCGCTCGGGTCGCTGAGCACCGGTGGACTGGCCCGATCCGGAGCCTGACGAGTCTGCCCTACCGACACCCGCTGTCGCGACGGATCGTCGCCGCCGTCGCGATCCTCGCCCTCGTCCTGTCGGCCATCGGCGTCGGCATCGCGATCGCGCAGTACCAGTGGGGACCGCCCACCGACGAGCAGAGCGCCGCACCGCTCGTCCCTGCCTGAGCCCGTCGAGCGTCAGCCGCGCGCCAGATCGTCCGTCGCGGTGACACCCGCCTCGCGGGCGCGGGTCAGGAAGTCGGCCAGTACCTCCAGCTGGGACTCGTCGTACCCGTTGAGCAGGTCCTCCATCGAGCTGTTCATGCCGCTGTACAGCTCGTAGATCTGGGCGCCGCGCTCGCGCGATGCCCGCACGACGACGGCGCGGCGGTCCTGCGGGTCGCGCTCCCGCACGATCCAGCCCGCCTTCTCCAGGCGGTCGAGGATGCCAGTCACGGTGGCCGGGTGCAGGCCGGCCGTGCGGGCCAGTGCCGAGGCGCCCAGCGGTCCGTGGCGGCTGATGATGTCGAGGCAGTCGAGGTCGACGTCGCGCATGTCGAGGCGCTGACCCACCTGATGGTTGAGCAGCGCGAGCTGGATGCTCAGCTTCCCGCATGTTCTCGCGCACGGTCACGGACAGCCGACGCTTGCGCCGTCGCGCATCCGAAGATTCTTCGACACTCATATGTTACGCTCCTCGTATCTTCTCGTTTCCTGAGGAGACCGTACACCGGAACAGGAGCAGGGCCCATGAAGCCACCATCTTCGCCGCGACCGGCGGCGTCGGTCGCCAGATCCTCGAGCAGGCCGTCGCGGCGGGACACGACGTCACCGCGGTCGTGCGCGACCCGAGCCGACTCCCCAGCACGACCGCGCGGGTCCTCACGGCTGACCTCGACGCGCCGGACCAGAACAGCCTGATCACCGCGGTCGCCGGCGCGGACGCGGTCCTGTCTGCGCTCGGCGCACGCACGAAGTCCGACGAGGGCATCGCCGCTCGCGGCACGCAGGCGATCATCGACGCGATGCGTGCCGCGGGCACCGGCCGGCTCGTCGTCGTCAGCGCCGCCCCCATCGGGACCGTGCCGTCGCCCGACAACCCGAACCCGCCGAAGTACGACGACGGCGACGGGTTCTTCATGCGGCACCTGTTCAGCGGGTTCGCCAGGACGATGTTCAAGGCCCACTACGCCGACCTCGCACGGATGGAGGACGTCGTGCGCGCCAGCGGTCTCGACTGGACCATCGCGCGCCCGCCGAAGCTGAGCAACACGCCGCTCACCGCCCGCTACCGCACGGCCCTCGACAAGAACATCGTCGGCGGCTGGTCCATCGGGCGGGCCGACGTCGCGCACCTGATGCTCGCCCTCGCCACCGACGGCTCGACGGTCCGCCACGTCGTCGGTGCTGCCGCGTGAGGGTGCCGTCCTGAGCGTGTGGGCGTCGGCGGCGACAATGGCGCCGTGACCCTGCTGCTCCTGCTCGACGACGACGCCAACCCCGACGTCGTCGTCCTCCAGGAGCTGACGGACGAGGGCGTCGTCGTCGCCAGCAGCACCGTGCCCGTCGCGGACCTCGCCCGGACCGTCCGGGCTCGCGAGGCCGACAAGCCGCGCTGGGTCTGGGACGACACCTCCCGGCGCTACCCGCCGCTGCTGGACTCCGGCGTCCGCGTCGAGCGGTGCCACGACCTGCGGCTGTGCCACGCGATCCTGCGCCGGAGCGTGTACGCGCGGGACTCCGAGCTCGCGCGGTCCGGCCGGAGCGCGTGGGACGGACCGCGACCCGGCGCACCCCGGCCGGTCGAGGTCAGCCTGTTCGACGAGGAACGCCCGGAGGCGCTCGACTCCGCCGACGAGCTGCGACGCCAGCTGGCCGCGGTCAGGACGTCCGACGAGCCCGGACGGTTGCGGCTCCTGCTCGCCGCGGAGTCCACCGGGGCGCTCGTCGCCGCGGAGATGAACCACGTCGGCGTGCCGTGGTCCGTCGAGGCCCACGACCGGATCCTGACCGAGCTGCTCGGACCCCGGCCCGCGCACGGCCGGCCGGCCAAGCTCGAGGCGCTGGCCGACGACGTCCGTGCGGCACTCGCGCAGCCGAACCTCAACCTCGACTCCCAGCAGGACCTGCTGCGCGGGCTGCGCGCCGCGGGATACGACGTGGAGTCGACCAGCCGGTGGGAGATCAAGGAGATCGACCTGCCCGCCACCGAGCCCCTGCTCGCGTACAAGAAGCTTCGCGCGGCTGCTCAGCGCCAACGGCTGGACGTGGATGGACACGTGGATCCACGACGGCCGGTTCCGACCCGACTACGTGCCCGGCGGCGTGGTGACCGGGCGGTGGGCCACCAGCGGGGGTGGCGCGCTGCAGCTGCCGGCCAGCATCCGGGGTGCGGTGCGTGCCGACGAGGGCTGGAAGCTGGTCGTCGCCGACGCCGCGCAGCTCGAGCCGCGCGTGCTGGCCGCGATGTCCGGGGACTCGGCGATGGCCGCGGCGGGCCGGTCGGCAGACCTCTACCAGGGCGTGGTCGACGCGGGGATCGTCGAGACCCGCGCGCAGGCCAAGGTGGCGATGCTGGGCGCGATCTACGGCGCGACCACCGGTCCGAGCGCCGTGCTCATGCCCCGCCTCACGCAGGGGTTCCCCCGCGCGGTCGCACTGGTCGAGGCCGCCGCGCGCGCGGGCGAACGCGGTGACGTCGTCTCGACATGGCTGGGCCGCACCTCCCCCGCGCCGGACGCCGCGTGGCAGGACGCGCTCGCCGCGGCGTCGGCCGAGGGCGCCGGGGCCGACGACGTGCGCGCCGCGCGCCGCCGCGGTCGCGACTGGGGACGGTTCACGCGCAACTTCGTGGTCCAGGGCACCGCCGCCGAGTGGGCCCTGTGCTGGATGGCGTCGCTGCGGCGCAGGTTGCGGGACCACGAGGCACACCTGGTGTTCTTCCTGCACGACGAGGTCATGGTGCACGCCCCGGCCGGCGAGGCCGACGCCGCCGCGGACGCGATCCGGGACGCCGCGCTCGAGGCCGGGCACCTGCTGTTCGGCAACACCCCGGTGGACTTCGCGCTCAACGTCGCGGTCGTCGAGAGCTACGACCAGGCCAAGTGACCGTCAGTGCAGCACGATCTTCAGCAGGATCACGACGATCCCGAAGCCGAAGGCGATCGCCGCCTCGCCGATCAGGGGCCAGCGCCGCGCGCCGGCCCGGTAGGCGGCGTACGCCCCGACCGAGCCGAGCATGACGAACGTGAACCACAACGCCGTCCACGCCGCCGCCGCCAGGTCCAGCCCGAACAGGCGCGCGAGCGCGAACACGACCATCGGCGGGACACTGCCCACGAGGACGCCCGTGTTGTTGCGCAGCGCGTGCGCCAGACGCCAGCCGGTGGAGTGCTCGTGGTCGTGGAACCGACCCCCGACCGCGTCCACGTAGACGTGCGCGAGCCAGTACGTGATGTTCACCAGCCCGGTCGCGAACAGGACCGACCGACTGTCCTCGGCGTGCGCGCTCGAGACCGCGAGGATCGACCCGGACACGAGCGCGCCGTAGAGGAACTCGTCGATCTGCCGTTCGCGCACGATCCTCCGCACCGCGCGATGGAGGGGTGGATGGTGGGTGGCCTCGTCCGTCACCGTGCCAGTTTGGACCACGACGGTCCTGCGGGTGCGACGATCACCCCATGAAGCGTGCTGGAGCGGCCGCACTCGCCGTCGTGGCGGTCGTCGCCGTGCTCCTGCGGGCCAGCCCCCGCCCGACGGCGCTCTACTACCGGCGGCGCTTCGACCGGAACGGCCAGCGCCGCTCGCTCGTCGCTGCCGGCTACGTGCCGGACGACGTGACCACCGTCCGCGACGTCTCCTACCGCCCGGGCGACCGTGACGCCTTGCTCGACGTGCACCGCCCCGCGGGGGACCGGGCCGTCGGGCCGACGATCGTCTGGGTGCACGGCGGCGCGTGGCTGTCCGGCCACAAGGACCACATCGCCAACTTCCTGCGCGTCCTCGCGGCCGGTGGCTGCACGGTGGTGGGTGTCGGCTACTCGATCGCCCCGGAGGCCCGCTACCCGACGCCAGTACGGCAGCTGCTGGACGCCCTCGGCTACCTGACGGCGCACGCCGACGAGCTCGGCCTCGACCCGTCCCGGCTGATCCTGGCGGGTGACTCGGCCGGTGCACAGATCGCCGCGCAGGTGGCGGGCATGGTCACCAACCCCGGGTACGCCGACGAGATGCAGATGTCGCCCACGGTCGAACCCGCACAGCTCGTCGGCACCGTCCTGTTCTGCGGTGCCTTCGACCTGTCCCTGATCCGCGCGCTGCGCGGCCGTACGCGGTGGTTCGTCGACTCGATCCTCTGGGCGTTCACCGGCACCTCGCACTACCTCGACGACCCTCGGTTCGCAGGCCTGTCCGTGGCCGGGCACGTCACTGCCGACTTCCCGCCGACCTTCCTGTCCTGCGGCGCCGACGACCCGATGATGGCCCACCAGTACGTCATGGCCGACGCTCTCGAGACGGCGGGCGTGCGGCACGAGACCTTCGTGGCACCCGGGGCCGGCCACGAGTACCAGTTCGACCTGCAGACCCCGGCCGCCCAGGAGGCGATGGCCAAGGTCCACACGTTCGTGGCCACGCTGTCGCCCACCCGCGCGGCCTGACGCCCCGGCCACCCGCCGAGCACGCGGGTCGGGCGAGGCGTCCAGATCGCGTGGGCCACCGAGTCGATCGCGCTGCTGAGCCGCTAGGTATCTGGACGCGCGTACTGCACTCCTGTCTGAGACGCTCAACTCGGACGAGAGGCCTTCCATGCTCCTGGCGCAGCGCACTGTGGCGTTCGACCCGGCCACGCACGGGTTCGCCTTCCCCAACGCGTTCGTCAACGTCGCCCTGACGCTGCCCACGGGCGCGCAGATCACGACGGCGGGCCGCTGCGGCGGCATGGCCTACGCGGCGCTCGACTACTTCCTGCCAGGCCAGCCGGTCCCCCGGTGGCGGTCCGACCTCTACGCCCCCAGCCGCGTGCCGCCCGACAGCAACTGGCTCGCGCAGTACTTCACGTCCCGCCTCTACGACTCGTTCCTGACCGGGTCCGCCGCCAAGTTCGTCACGTGGTCTCTGCACTCCGACGACCCCACCTGGGTGTTCAAGGGCGTGACTCGGTGGACCAAGGAGGAGGAGCTGCCCCGCGTGATGGCCTCGATCGACCACGGTCGTCCCGTGGTGCTCGGGCTCGTCGTCGCCCGGAGCCTGGGCGCGATCGGCGACAACCACCAGGTCGTGGCGTACGGGTACGAGCGGTCGGAGGACGGGACCGTCGTCGTCACCATCTACGACAACAACACCCCCGGCCGGCCGGTGACGCTGACGTCGCTCGTCGACCAGCACGACTGGACCGCTTCGAACGGACGCACCTGGCGCGGCTTCTTCGTGCAGGACTACACGCCGAAGTCCCCGCGCCTCCTCGCCCACGACCCCGCCGACCCCCACGCCGCCGTGTCCGCCGGCGACACGCTCACGCTCTCGCACGTGTGGACCGGCCTGACCCTGCACTCGCACGACCTGCCCTACACGCACCCCGGCTCCGACCGACTCCAGCAGGTGACGGGCTTCGGGGGTTCCGACGACAACAACCGCTGGCTGCTGGTGGGGACCGCCGCTGGCTCGGCGCTCGCGCACGGGTCCGTCGTCCGGCTCCGGCACGTGCGCACCGGCCGCTGGTTGCACAGCCAGGCCGGCATACCGTCGCCCATCTCACGCCAGCAGGAGGTCAGCGCGATCGACGACGACTCCCGGGACACCTGGCGCGTCGAGCTCGAGCAGCCCGGTCCGTGGCTCGCCGGTTCGCGCGTCCGGCTCGTGCACGTCCCGTCTGGCACGTTCCTGCACTCGCACAAGGGCTCGGACCCGGTGCTCACCGCCGGCCAGCAGGAGGTCACCACCATCCCCGGTCGCGACCCCGACGGCTGGTGGACGGTCCTCGAGCTCGCCTGACCGCACCCCGGGCTCAGGCCGCGACGCCCGCGATCGGCGGCAGAGTCGGCGGTCCGAACGACGCGTTCCAGCTCAGCGTCACCGTGACCGCGTCGCCGTCGACCGTCGCGGTCGCGGTCAGGCAGAACGGGGACTCGACGAACCGGAACGTGAGCACGTACGTGTCCGGTGTCGGCCACGCGCCGCTGACCAGGACGTCCTCCGGCTCGCGCCGGCGGAACGACCCGCGCAGGAGCGTCGGCGAACCGCGTCCCACGGTCGCGGTCCCGGCCACCGGATCGACCCTACCGACGACGCCCTCGATCCGCTGGTCGCCCACGGCGACGGTCAGCCGGTCGTGGTCGGCGCCCACCTCGAGCACCGCGCTGCGCAGCCCGCCCGGGTTCGGTGGGAAGGTGATCGTCCGGCCGCTCAGCCGCGACCCGGTCGGTGAGGTCGGCTCGCCCGTCGGCGGGTCGAGGCGCATCGCGGCGATCGCGGCGTCGAGGTCACCGTGCGCCGTGGGAGGCAACGGCTCGTCGGCGAGCCCGGGCAGCAACCGGTCCCAGAGGACCTGCAGGTACTCGTGCATCTCCTGGCGACCCGACGTCATGGCGACCACGACGTCCTGCTCCGGCAGGCCGACGATGTACTGCCCGAACGCCCCGTCGCCGCGCCAGCTGTTGGCCGGCCGGCACCGCCAGAACTGGTAGCCGTAGCCCTGCGCCCAGTCGTTCTCGGGGTCGTCGCCGTTGGGCACGTGCAGACGGGTCGCCTCCGCAGCCCAACCGTCGGGGAGCAGCTGCCGACCCTCCCAGACGCCGTCCTGCAGGTACAGCAGACCGATCGCCGCGATGTCCTCCGTCGTCGCGGACAGGCCGAACCCGCCCGTGTCGACCCCCGTCGGCGACTGCTCCCAGGTGACGTCCTCGATGCCGAGGGGCTCGAACAGGCGCGTCCGCAGGTACTCGAGCAGCCGCTGGCCCGTGACCTGCTGCACCAGCGCCGAGAGCACGTACGTCGCCGCGCTGTTGTAGACGAAGTGCGTGCCGGGTTCGTGCTCGACCGGCTGGCGCAGGAACTCGCCGACCCAGTCCCCGCCCGTCGGGAAGACCGCGAGCGACGGGTCCGTGTCGTGGCCCGTCGTCATGGTCAGCAGGTGGCGCACGCGCATCCTGCGCAGGTGGTCACCGGGATTCTCCGGAGCCCGGTCCCCCAGGAGGTCCAGGACCAGGTCGTCGACGTCGAAGAGCCCGTCGGCGACCGCGAACCCCACGGCCGTCGCCGTCACGCTCTTGCTGAGCGAGAGAGCTCGTGCAACCGGTCAGAGGCGAACGGCGCCGCCCAGCCCTCCGCGATCACGTGCCCGTGCCGCAGCACCATGATCGAGTGGAGTCGGGCAGCGCGGTGAGGGTCCTGACCACGTCGGCCAACGCCGCCGGATCCACCCCCTGCTCCTCGGGGCTGCTTCGCGGAAGACGTCGGCGTCCAGGCATACCGCCACCCTGCCACGCCGAGCGACGCGCGACCCGAGCGGAGCCGTCGAGCGGTCGAGAAGGCAGTGATGAACGCCGAACCGGACCGTGACGTCGATGACTGCCTTCTCGACGGGAGTCGGAGGCAAGGCACGACGACGCCCCGCTCCCTCGAGGGGAACGGGGCGCCACCGAGCTGAGCGTCAGAGGGCGGGCAGCGTGCCCGTGCCCCCGTCGCCGATGGCCGAGATGGGCGGGGCCGCGGGCAGGTCGGTGCCCGAACCGGCCGTACCCACCGAGGCGCCGACCTTGACCGGCTCGTCGACGATCGCACCGCGAGGGACGCCGCGGAAGATGAACTCCCCCAGCAGACCCTCGCCCTCCGCGTCCACGATCACCAGCTGACCGGCCTTGAGCTCACCGAACAGGATCTTCTCGGACAGGGCGTCCTCGATCTCCCGCTGGATCGCGCGGCGCAGCGGACGCGCACCGAGAACCGGGTCGTAGCCCTTCTCCGAGAGCAGCTGCTTGGCGGCAGGCGTGATCTCGATGTCCATGTCCTTGTCCCGCAGGCGCTTGGCCAGCTTGGCGATCATCAGGTCGACGATCGCGAAGATCTCCGGCTGCGACAGCTGCGGGAACACGACCACGTCGTCGACGCGGTTGAGGAACTCAGGCCGGAAGTGCTGCTTGAGCTCGTCATTGACCTTCGACTTCATGCGCTCGTACGACGTCGACAGGTCGCCGCCGGCCTGGAAGCCGGTGAGGAGGCCCTTGGCGATGTCCCGGGTGCCGAGGTTGGTGGTCATGATGATGACGGTGTTCTTGAAGTCGACCACGCGGCCCTGCGAGTCGGTCAGGCGACCGTCCTCGAGGATCTGCAGGAGCGAGTTGAAGATGTCCGCGTGTGCCTTCTCGACCTCGTCGAAGAGGACCACGGAGAACGGCTTGCGCCGCACCTTCTCGGTCAGCTGACCACCCTCGTCGTACCCGACGTAGCCGGGAGGCGAGCCGAACAGCCGCGAGACCGTGTGCTTCTCCGAGAACTCCGACATGTCGAGCTGGATGAGCGCGTCCTCGTCGCCGAACAGGAACTCCGCGAGCGCCTTGGCCAGCTCCGTCTTACCGACACCGGTCGGGCCGGCGAAGATGAACGAGCCGCCGGGACGCTTCGGGTCCTTGAGGCCCGCACGCGTACGGCGGATGGCCTGCGCGAGCGCCTTGATGGCGGCGTCCTGGCCGACGACCCGCTTGTGCAGGTTCTCCTCCATGTGGAGCAGGCGGCTGGACTCCTCCTCGGTGAGCTTGAACACCGGGATGCCCGTGGCGTTCGCCAGCACCTCGGCGATGAGATCCTCGTCCACCTCCGCGACCGCGTCGAGGTCGCCGGACTTCCAGGCCTTCTCCTTCTCCACGCGCTTGAGACCGAGCTGCTTCTCGGCGTCGCGGAGACGGGCTGCCTTCTCGAAGTCCTGCTCGTCGATGGCCGACTCCTTGTCGCGACGCGTCTCGGCGATCTGCTCGTCGAGCTCGCGCAGCTCCGGTGGAGCCGTCATGCGGCGGATGCGCAGGCGGGCGCCGGCCTCGTCGACCAGGTCGATCGCCTTGTCCGGCAGGTAGCGGTCGTTGACGTACCGGTCCGCCAGCGTGGCGGCGGCGACCAGCGCGGCGTCCGTGATGGACACGCGGTGGTGCGCCTCGTACCGGTCACGCAGGCCCTTGAGGATCTCGATCGCGTGCGCCAGGTTCGGCTCGGCCACCTGGATCGGCTGGAAGCGACGCTCCAGGGCCGGGTCCTTCTCGACGTACTTGCGGTACTCGTCGAGGGTCGTGGCCCCGATGGTCTGCAGCTCGCCGCGCGCCAGCATCGGCTTGAGGATGCTCGCGGCGTCGATCGCGCCCTCGGCGGCACCCGCACCCACGAGGGTGTGGATCTCGTCGATGAACAGGATGATGTCGCCGCGGGTGCGGATCTCCTTGAGGACCTTCTTCAGGCGCTCCTCGAAGTCACCGCGGTAGCGGGAGCCGGCGACGAGCGCGCCGAGGTCCAGCGTGTAGAGCTGCTTGTCCTTGAGCGTCTCGGGAACGTCGCCGCGCACGATGTCCTGCGCGAGACCCTCGACGACGGCGGTCTTGCCGACGCCGGGCTCCCCGATGAGGACCGGGTTGTTCTTGGTGCGGCGGGACAGCACCTGCATGACCCGCTCGATCTCCTTCTCGCGCCCGATGACCGGGTCGAGCTTGCCGTCGCGCGCAGCCTGCGTGAGGTTGCGGCCGAACTGGTCGAGGACGGCGCTGCCCGAGGGCTGACCCTCCTGCGGACCGCCGGCGGCGACGGGCTCCTTGCCCTGGTAACCGGAGACGAGCTGGATGACCTGCTGGCGCACACGGTTGAGGTCGGCGCCGAGCTTGTCGAGGACCTGGGCGGCGACGCCCTCGCCCTCGCGGATCAGGCCGAGCAGGATGTGCTCGGTGCCGATGTAGTTGTGGCCCAGCTGCAGCGCCTCGCGCAGCGACAGCTCGAGCACCTTCTTGGCGCGCGGCGTGAACGGGATGTGGCCCGACGGAGCCTGCTGGCCCTCGCCGATGATCTCCTGCACCTGCGCGCGCACGGCCTCCAGCGAGATGCCGAGCGACTCCAGCGCCTTGGCGGCGACACCCTCACCCTCGTGGATCAGTCCCAGGAGGATGTGTTCCGTGCCGATGTAGTTGTGGTTGAGCATCCGTGCCTCTTCTTGGGCAAGGACGACCACGCGACGGGCTCGGTCCGTGAATCTCTCGAACATGTGCACTCCTCACGAGCTGCGTGCCCACCGATCCCCGGGCTGGCGCACCGGGGTTCTACGAGCGGCGTTGTTCGATGCTAACGGCGAGGTAGGCCCGTCACTGCCCGTGTTCGCCAGAGGCGTGACAGCGGCGGCGCTCAGGGCGGCCCACAGTCGGCGACCGCGTCAGGAATCGGGGTCTTTGTCCCGGTCTGGAACTCGGACGCTGCGGGCGGCCCACGACGACGACGTATCGGCGATGTCCAGCCCTACGGACCGCAGGACGTCGACCCAGGCCTGCGGCGCGGCCTCGGGGGCGGTCCCCAGGAGGGCGCCGTCCTCGTCGGAACGCAGCGCCCAGACCGGCTCCGACGCCGTGGTCGCCTGCCAGAACCGGGTCTGCGCCGCGAGCTCGCGGGTGCGCAGGAGCGCGTTCCACCGGGTGGCGAGCGCGTGCCGCTCCGTCGCGGTGCGGACCGCCAGCTCCCTGCGTCGGTTGCGCGCGAGACGCCACTCGGCGGAGGACGCCAGGACGAGTCCGAACGCCCAGACCCCGAGCACGACGAGCGTGTGCGGGCCACTCAGGCGGTGCAGGGGAGCTCCACGGCGGCGACCAGGTAGATCGTGATGCCACTCCACAGGAATGCGTGCTCGAACCATCGGAGCAACGGCGGGCGGCCCGGGTGGGAGAGACGCAACACCTTGCGGGCGAAGCCGATCCAGAAGACGAACGCGAGCATGGCGGCGTCAGCGCCGGGGCTCACGAGGTGGGGGCCGTCGAAACGCGCCACCCAGCCGATCTCGAGGACGCCCACCGCCACCAGGACCCAGATCCGGCGGGTGAACCCGCTTGCCGGCGCGGGGAGGGCAGCGCGTCCAGCTCGTCCTGGAGCCTGGGCAGCGCACGGAACGGCGAGGCGAACGGATCGATGCGGCCGGGGGGAACGACCGGGGGCCGCGGCGCGTCGGATCGTTGCGTGGGGACGTCGACGACGGGTTCCGGCATGTCCGACGGCGCGTCGTCCGGCAGACGCGACGACGGTCGCGGGGGCGCGGGCGCGTCGAAGCCGACGTCCTGGCCCCATGCGTCGCCCGCGTCGGGATCGAGCCCGGCGTCGTAGGCCGCGCGGCGACTGGCCGAGCCGAGCACCCACCAGGCGGCGGAGACCGCGGCGAACTCGGCCGGCGAACCGCCGGTGTCGGGATGGGTCTCGCGGGCTCGTCGGCGGTAGGCCGCCTGGATCGTCCGGCGCGACGCGTCGGGGTCGACGCCGAGAACCTCGTAGTGCGTCACCGTCACAGGTCCGGGAGCGTGCCGAGCCTGCTGCTCGGAAGTCCGGGGCGGGGCGTCAGCCCGTAGGTCACCTGCTCGACGAGCCAGTCGGCGCGCGCGAGCGCCCGGACGTGCTCGTCAACCGTGCTGCCGGGCACGGGCGCGAGCTTCCCGTGTTGCGCGGATCACGAGCGCCGTCCGTTCGTCGCGACGGAGCACGACGATCTTCTGGCTCCTGGGCATCCGGTCGGATCCCGCGACCTGGACGAGCTGGCCGAGCCAGTCGACGGGGACGGGAACCGTGCGGAGTGCGCCGTCGCGGACGGCGGCCGGCAGGAACGGCCACGCGCGTGCCGCCGCGGCGTGCGCCGGCGCCGCGGCCGGCGCGGCAGGATCGCGGCCAAGCCCGGACGCCGCCGGCGACGGATCCTTCGGAGAACCCGCCACCCCGGCCGGCACCCACCCGATCCGGCGCTGCGGGGTGCCGTCGCTCTCGTGGACGCTCAGGTCCACGTGACGCCACGGCCCTGCCCCGCTCAGCGAGTGCTCGCCCACCACGACGGTCCGCTCGGCGGTGGCGACATACACCCGGTCCCGGTGCGCCCTCCAGGCGCGCAGCACCTGCAGCAGCTCGGGCCCGACCTGCTGCACGTCGCCGTCGGCGACCGCCTGCTCCGCGACGACCGGCGTGGAGTGCCGCGCCTCCTGCTGGGTCCGGGCGGGCAGGTCGCTCCAGTGGAACACCCCCGCCGTGAATCCGATGGTCTGCGTGCTCCGCGACGACCGCGGGACCACCGCCACCTCGTGCGCGCGACGGATGAGTTCGTCGGCCATCCGATCCCCCCTACGCCAGCGACGCGCACACGGTAGCGCCGCCGGCCCCGGACCGGGACCGCTTTCAGCCGGTCGGGCGCACGATCACCCAGGTCGCCACGGTGACGTCGGCAGACTGGTTGGACAGCCGGTGCGGCGTGCCGCACGCCGGACCTGCGGACAGGGTCGGGAAATGCGACCGAAACACGTGGTGAGGCACTGTGGCCGTAGCCTGGCGCGAGCCGGTACACAACCGCGGGAGGACCGATGCCTGATCTCGTCGTGCGCGCGCAGCGTGTGTGGCTGGACGGGGTGCTGCGACCGGCTCAGGTGCAGGTCAGCGGCGGTGTGGTGACCGCGGTCCTGCCCTTCGACCCGCCCGCCGACGGTGTGCTGACGCTGCCCGACGACGAGGTGCTCCTGCCCGGCCTGGTCGACTCGCACGTGCACGTCAACGAGCCCGGGCGCACCGCCTGGGAGGGGTTCGCGTCGGCCACCCGCGCGGCGGCCGCGGGCGGCGTCACGACGATCGTCGACATGCCGCTGAACTCGATCCCGCCGACCACGACGGTCGAGGCGCTGGCAGCGAAAGAGGCCGCGGCGGAGGGCAAGCCACGGTCGACGTGGCGTTCTGGGGCGGCGCGGTGCCGTCGAACCTCGGATCGCTCAAGGCGCTGCACGACGCCGGCGTGCGCGGGTTCAAGTCGTTCCTGGCGCCGTCGGGGGTCGACGAGTTCGAGTACCTGCCGGCCACGCTGCTGGAACCGGCGCTCGCCGAGATCGCGTCGATCGGCAGCGTCCTGATCGTGCACGCCGAGGACCCCGCGCACCTGCACGAGGCGCACGGCCGGTCCTACGACGACTTCCTGGCGTCCCGGCCGCCGGTCTCCGAGCGGGAGGCGATCGCGCACGTCATCGACGCCATGCGCACGACCGGTGCGCGGGCCCACATCCTGCACGTGTCCGCGGCCGACTCCCTCGACCTGGTGCGGGCGGCACGCGCCGAGGGTCTGCCGCTGACCGTCGAGACCTGCCCGCACTACCTCACGCTGCGGTCCGAGGACGTCCCGGCCGGCGCCACCGAGTTCAAGTGCTGCCCACCCATCCGAGACGGCGCCAACCAGGACCTGCTCTGGGACGCGGTGCTGGACGGGACGTTCGACGCCATCGTGTCCGACCACTCGCCGGCCACCGTCGACGTCAAGAGCGTCGGCGGCGGTGACTTCGGCCTGTCCTGGGGCGGGATCGCGGGTCTGCAGCTGGGGTTCACGGTGGTGTGGACGCAGGCTCGTCGGCGCGGGATCCCGCTCGAGGCGATCATGCCGCTGTTCACCACCGGTCCCGCACGGGTGGCGGGGATCGCCGCCGGGGTCATCGAGGTGGGCGCGCCCGCACACCTCGTGGCGTTCGCGCCCGACGACGAGCGCGTGGTGGACGTGCGCACCCTCGAGCACAAGAACCCGGTGTCGCCCTACGACGGCGCGTCGGTGGTCGGGCTCGCGCGGACAGTCTGGCTGCACGGTGCACCGATCGTGACGGACGGCGCCGTGAGCACGCCGGGTACCGGGCGGACGATCCTGCCCGAGCCGGTCCGTGCGTAGCGGGTCAGGCCTCGCGGTGCCGGTGCCCCAAGCCCGCGGTCGCCAGCGCCAGCGCGCCGGCCACGAGCATCCCGACGCCGACGCCGCGTCCACCGCCCGCCTTGAGCAGCAACGCGCCGACGGCCGCGCCGACCAGGATCAGGCCGACGGCGAGCGATCGGCGCGCCCAGCCGTCGCCCGTGCCGCCGGCCAGCCGCGAGTCTGCGGCCAGACCGGTGAGCGTCGAGGTCACGACCACCGTCGTCACGTCCTTGACGGCGAGCCGCCGCGCGGTCGCCGCCTGAAGCCCCATCGCGACGGCGAGCAGGCCGGTGACCACGAGCGCCCACACCTCGCCCTTCTTGGGCGGCTCGACGATCGCGGCGACACCCAGGCCCGCGGCCAGCACGCCGGTGGCCATGAACGTCATGCTCGTGCGGTGCGACCAGCCCGCGGGTGCCGACCGCAGCACCCGGCCGCCCAGTGCCGCGCCGCCGAGGAAGGCCGCGAGCGCGATCGCCGGGCCCAGGATCGGCAGGTCGTCGCCCCCCACCAGCGCCATGCCGAGGATGACCACGTTGCCGGTCATGTTCGCCGTGAACACGCGGTCCAGACCCAGGTAGCCGACGGCGTCGACGATGCCCGTGGTGAACGTCAGAGCCAGCATCAGCACAAGGTGGCGGCGCGCGTCGTCCCATGTCTTCACGGCGTCATGGTGGGGGTGCGAGGCCGATGAGTGCAACGTTGCAGCCCGGCGCGGCCTCGGGCACCTACCTGCCGTCGTCGCCCCGGACCGTCCTGTGGGGACGTCTCCCCTGCGCGACCGACGAGCCCGTGCTCCGCGTCGCGGACGGGTCGACCGTGACCATCGACACCGTCAGCCACGAGGGGCTGCTGGCCGACCAGGGCAGCGACCCGCTGGCGTACTTCACCGGCCACGGGGTCGCCCCGCAGGACGTGCTGACGGACGCGATCGAGATCGTCGCGACGATGAACCGCGACCCTTCCGACGGCCCGCACATCGTCACCGGCCCGATCTTCGTCGAGGGCGCGCAACCCGGCGACCTGCTCGCGATCACGGTCCTGGAGACGACGCCGCGCGTGCCGTACGGCGTGATCTCCAACCGGCACGGCCGCGGTGCGCTGGCGGGCGAGCTGCCGCGGGGTGACGACGAGGTCAGCGTGTTCACGCCGGTCGTCGACGGTTACGGGCGACTCCCCGTGGTCGAGGGCGGCGCGCGGTCGATCGCGTTTCCGCTCGCGCCCTTCCTCGGGATCATGGGGGTCGCGGTCGCGGGCTCGCAGCGGCCGCACTCGGTCCCGCCCGGCCCGCACGGCGGCAACATCGACATCAACCTGCTGCAGGTCGGGTCCACGCTCTACCTGCCCGTCCAGGTGCCCGGCGCGCTGGCGTACGTGGGCGACCCGCACTTCGCGCAGGGCGACGGGGAGGTCGCGCTCACGGCGCTGGAGGCGTCGCTGCGGGTCACGCTCCGGTTCGACGTGGTGCCGGCCATCGTCGCCAAGAAGGACTTCGGGGAGCTCGACGGCCCGCTCGTGCAGACCGCCGAGTACCTCGTGCCGACGGGGATGCACGAGGACCTCGACGAGGCGGTACGCCGCTGCGTGCGCGCCGCGATCGCGCTGCTGCGGGCACGATGGGGCATGGACGAGCACCTGGCGTACGCCTACCTGTCCGCGGCGACGGACTTCGACATCTCGCAGGTGGTCGACCTGGTGTGCGGGGTGCACGCCCGGATCCGCCTGGCCGACTTCGACAGGGTGCAGCGATGAGTCTCCCGCCCGACCTGCAGGTGGCCTTCGACGCCTACGAGCGCGCCATCCTCGCCGACGACCTGGCGGTCCTGGACGACTCGTTCGCGCCGGGCCCGTCGACCCTGCGCGGGGACCACGCCGGCCTGCTCGTGGGGCACGACGCGATCCGCGCGTTCCGCAGCGGCCGGGGCGGGGTCGCGCCGCGCACCCTGGACCGCATCGAGTCGCGCCGGCTCGCCGACGACTGCTGGCTGATCGTCGCCACGTCGCGCTACGTCGGCGGAGGGACCGGCCTGCAGACGCAGGTGTGGCAGCTGGCCGACGGCCGCTGGCGGATCACCGCCGCCCACGTCACCGGGCGGACCGCGAGCTTCGACAGGTCGGTCTGGCGCACGGTCGGCGACCCGCTCTACCAGGGTGCGTTCGAGGGTCCGCTGCTCGGCCTGCGCGTCGCGGTCAAGGACCTGTTCGCCATCAAGGGGTACCGGATCGGCGCCGGCAACCCGACCTGGCTGCACGACGCGGCGCGGGAGCGTCAGCACGCGCCCGTCGTGCTCGACCTCCTGCGCGGCGGGGCGTCCGTCCGCGGGCTCGCCCGCACCGACGAGCTGGCCTACTCGATCGCGGGCACCAACGCGCACTACGGCACCCCGGTCAACGGTGCGGTCCCCGGGGCGCTCCCGGGCGGTTCGTCGAGCGGGCCGGCCACGGCCGTGGCCACCGGGCAGGCTGACGTCGGGCTGGCCAGCGACACCGCCGGCTCCATCCGCGTCCCGGCCAGCTACCAGGGCCTGTGGGGGCTGCGCACGACGCACGGGCTGGTGCCGCGGCAGGGGATGGTCTCGCTGGCGCAGTCCTTCGACACGGTCGGCTGGCTGACGCGCGACGGCGCGACGCTCGAGACGGTCGCGTCCTGGTGCCTGGAGTCGGCGGTCGACGAGCCCGCGGACACCGCCGAGCATGACGAGCCGACGCTCCCCGACCTGCTGTGCGTGCCGCGCGAGGCGCTCGACGCCTCCGAACCGGCCACCCGCGCCGCCTTCGAGGCGTGGTGCGCCGGACGGACGGTGGAGTCGTCGACGTCGGCCCGCTCGCGGACTGGTACGAGGCCTTCCGGATCGTGCAGGCGGCCGAGGCGTGGCGCACGCACGGCCAGTGGGTCACGGACCACCCCGACGCGACCGGCCCGGACATCCGCGCGCGGTTCGCGATCGCCTCGACGGTCACGGCGGAGCAGGAGGCCGACGGTCGCGAACGGCTCGCGGTGTTCTCCATCCGCGTCCGCGGCCTCGTCGGCGATGCCGTCCTCGCCCTGCCCACCACCCCCGGTCCCGCGCCCGCCCGCAACGCTGACCGGCAGCAGCTCGACGACGTCCGCGTCGCCACCCTGCGCATGACCGCGCTGGCCGGCATCGGCGGGCTACCCGCACTCAGCATCCCGGCCCTGCGCGTCGAGAGCCCGCTCGGCCTCGCACCCGTCGGCGTCTGCCTCGTCGGACCCCGCGGCAGCGACCTGTCCCTGGTGCGCCACGCGCGCCGCCTCACGGTTGGAGAACTCGCATGAGCGTCCCGGTCAACCCGCCCCCACGGCTGCTCATGGGTCCCGGGCCCGTCAACGCCGACCCGCGCGTGCTGCGCGCCATGTCGACGCCGCTGGTCGGCCAGTACGACCCGGCCATGACGGGGTACATGACCGAGACGCAGGCGTTGTACCGGCAGGTCTTCGCGACGACGAACGAGGCCACGATGCTCGTCGACGGCACGTCGCGCGCGGGGATCGAGGCGGCGATCGTGTCGCTCGTGCGGCCCGGCCAGCGCGTCCTGGTCCCGGTGTTCGGCCGGTTCGGGCACCTGCTCGCCGAGATCGCCCTGCGCGCGCAGGCCGAGGTGCACACCATCGAGGTCGAGTGGGGGCAGGTGTTCACGCCGTCGGCCGTCGAGGAGGCGATCGTCCGCGTGAAGCCGCACCTCCTGGCGATCGTGCAGGGTGACACCTCGACCACGATGAACCAGCCGCTCGACGAGCTGGGCGTCCTGTGCGAGAAGCACGGCGTGCTGTTCTACACGGACGCAACGGCGTCGCTGGGTGGGAACGCCTTTGAGATGGACGCCTGGGGTCTGGACGCGGCGACGGCGGGCCTGCAGAAGTGCCTGAGCGGGCCCTCCGGCAGCGCGCCGATCAGCCTGTCGCCGAGAGCCGTGGACGTGATCCGCGGCCGCACCCGCATCGAGGCCGGGATCCGCGACGAGTCCGACGAGGACAGCGGCGAACCCGTGCACTCCAACTACTTCGACCTCGGCATGATCCTGGACTACTGGGGCCCGCGGCGGCTCAACCACCACACCGAGGCGACCACGATGCTCTACGGCGCGTACGAGTGCGCCCGCGTGATCCTCGAAGAGGGTCGCCAAGCGGTGATCGACCGGCACGAGCGCGCCGGCCGCGCGATGCTGGCCGGTGTACAGGGGCTCGGGCTGTCGGTCTTCGGGTCGCTGAGCCACAAGATGAACAACGTGGTCGCGGTGTTCATCCCGTCGGTGGTGGCGGGCGACGCCGTGCGCGCGGACATGCTCGACGACTTCGGCATCGAGATCGGCACGTCCTTCGGGCCGCTGCACGGGCGCGTCTGGCGGATCGGGACCATGGGGGCCAACGCGCGCCTGGACACCGTCCTGGTGACGCTCGCCGCGCTCGAGCAGGTGCTGCGCCGGCACGGTGCCTCCGTGCCTTCGGGCGGCGGCGTGGACGCGGCCTACGAGGCGTGGGGCTGATGGTCGTCTCGGATGCTGCTCGACGGATCATGGCCCGCTGCGACGAGCTCGCCCGGTACTCCTCGATGGAGGGCGGCATCGAGCGGGTCTACCTGTCCCCCGAGCACGCCCGGGTGAACCGCCTGGCCGCCCGCTGGATGCGCGAGGTGGGTCTGGACACGTGGCAGGACGAGGCCGGGAACCTCAACGGGCACCTGGCCGGACGCGACCCGGACGCCCCGTCGCTGCTGCTCGGTTCGCACCTCGACTCCGTCCGGGACGCCGGCCGGTACGACGGCATCCTCGGCGTGCTCATGGCGATCGAGGTGGTCCGCACCCTGCGCCCCCGGGCCTCGTCGTTGCGGTTCGGCCTCGACGTGGTGGCGTTCTGGGACGAGGAGGGTGCGCGGTTCGGCACCGCGCTGCTGGGCAGCTCGGCGATGGCGGGCCAGTGGGACCCGGCGTGGTGGGACCTGACCGACGAGCACGGCACCACGCTGAAGACTGCGTTCCGGGAGTTCGGTCTGGACCCGGGGCGGATCGGCGCCGCGGCCCGCCGCCCGGAGGATCTGGCCGGCTACCTCGAGGCGCACATCGAGCAGGGCCCGGACCTCGACCGCGCCAACGCCCCGCTCGGCGTCGTCACCTCGATCGCCAGCGCCCGCCGGTTCTCGGTCCAGATCCTCGGCGAGGCCCGGCACGCCGGCGGCACGCGGTACGAGGACCGGCACGACGCCCTCCTCGGCGCCTCGGAGGCGACCCTGGCGGTCGAGCGGCTGTGCCGGGCCGAGCATCACATCGTCGGCACCGTCGGCCGTCTGGAGACCTTCCCGGGAGCGGTCAACGTGGTGCCGGGCGAGGCCCGCCTGACCGTCGACCTGCGCGGCGAGCACGACGACGACCGCGACCGGGTCTGGGCGTCCATCACGCGCTCGATAGACGAGATCGCGGGCCGCCGGGGTCTGACGTGGTCGGCGCGCCAGATCCACGAGGCACCCGCGGTCTGGTGCGACGGGCTCCTGCAGGACGTCGTCCGCGCCGGCATCGAGGACGGGTGGTCGACAGGCGCCGGCGAGGCCCCGACCATGTTCAGCCGCGCCGGCCACGACGCCATGGCCATCGGGGCGATCACCGGCGTCGGCATGCTGTTCCTGCGCAACCCCGACGGGATCAGCCACCACCCCGACGAGTCGGTGTCGCTCGCCGACGTCGAGACCGGCCTGCGCGCCCTGACGGCGACCGTGGAGCACCTGGCCCGCGAGGGCGCCTGAGACAATCGAGCCGTGCCCCTCGTCCTGGACCCGCCCCTGTTCGACCACGTCCCCGACATCCGCCTCATCGCGGTCGACATGGACGGCACGCTGCTCGACGACGAGAAAGCGGTCCACGACGACTTCTGGCCACTGCTCGACGCGCTGTCGGACCGCGGGATCGTCCTGTGCCCGGCGAGCGGTCGGCAGTACGCCGCCCTCCGCGGGCAGATCGGCCGCCCCGAGTTCGTGTACGTCGCCGAGAATGGCGCGTACGTGGTGCGCGACGAGGTCGAGCTGCAGCTCGGAGACGCTCGACCTGGCGGAGGCGCGCGCGGTGATCCGGGCCCTGCGGTCGGCGGAGCGCCTCGACGTTGGCGCGGTCCTGTGCGGCAAGCGCTCGGCGTACACCGAACGCGCTGACGAGCGGTTCCTCGCCGAGATGCGCCCCTACTACGCGCGACTGGAGCAGGTGGACGACCTGCTCGTGGTCGAGGACGAGATCCTCAAGGTGGCCGTGCTCGACTTCGGGCTCGTCGACGAGGGCGCCGGTCCCCTGCTCGCCGGTTTCCCGGGTGCGGTCGTGTCGGGCAAGCACTGGGTCGACGTGATGAACCCGATCGCCGACAAGGGCCTGGCGCTGCGGCACGTGCAGGACGTCCTCGGCGTGACCCGCGGGCAGACGATGGCGTTCGGCGACTACTTCAACGACATCGGCCTCCTGGACGCGGCCCAGTGGTCGTTCGCGATGGACAACGCCCACCCGACGGTGCGGGAGCACGCGCGGTTCGTCGCGCCGGCCAACACGGCCAACGGCGTGGTCCGCACCATCCGCTCCGTGCTCGGCATCTGACAACCCTTTCGGGGCATTGTGCCCGAAATGCTACCTATATAGAGTTTTGTCCATGACACGTCGCCCGTCCGCCCAGACCGTGGCCGTGCTGCGGGCGTTCGCCGTCGATCCGTCGACCTGGCGCTACGGCTACGAGCTCGGGGTCGAGGTCGGCCTCAAGGCCGGGTCGCTGTACACGATCCTGATCCGGCTGTGCGACCGGGGCCAGCTCGAGGCGACGTGGGAGACCGGCGCCCCGCCCGGTCGCCCTCCCCGCCACCTCTACCGGTTGTTGCCTGCCGGGCTGCGCCTGTGCGCTGAGCTCGGCGATCCCCGCGTCGAACGACCGCAGGTCGCCCGGGCGACGACCGCGGCGCCTCGGGCGCTGCGACCGTTGGGCGGCCAGTCATGAGCACCCGAGGGGTCGACGGCGCGAGCCTGGCGATCGACGTCCTTCGCCTGGTCCTTCCGGCGCGCCGGAAGGAGTGGGGTGAGGCTGCTCGGTCGAGCTGGCGGCTCTGACCACCCCGACCGAGCGGAGGAGATTCGCCCTCAGCTGCTTGCGCATGATGGTCGCGGACCGCGCCACGCTGCGGAACGTCTGTGCAGCCGTGCTGGTCACGGCACTGCTGCTCGCGGCCGCCGTCTCGACCGCCGACATCTCGAACGTCGTCGCGCGCGTCGTGGGCATCTTCCTGATCGCGGCGCAGAGCTGGCTCCTCCTTGCCGCTCGGACGCGCCCCGGGGCCGGTCGGCTGAACCGGTGGATCTCGCCGGTCGGCGCCGGGCGAGCGCACGGAGCCGTGCGGGTCGGTGCCTGTCTGGGGTCGAGCGCGCTCATGTTCACGCTCGTCGTGGGATCGAGGACCACCCCTGGCCTCGGACCGGGCACCGGCACCGGCTCAGAGACCAAGCCGGCCGCCCTTGCTGTCGTCGGCCTGATCGCCCTGGCCATGACCGCCAGCCTGCTGGCGGTCACTGCGGAGCGCGCAGCGATCCCGCCGCGCGTCGTCGGTGTCGGCGGGGCCTGTGGGGCGATCGCCGGGCTGGTCTGGTACGGGTTCGTGCTGACCCGCGGCTATGTGGACCGTGGCGCGCTGGCGCAGGCGTCGCTGATCGCGGTGGGTGTGTGCGCGGCCGTCGCGATGATCGCCGCGGGGTGGCGGCGCCCCGCGGCCCGACGTGTCGAGGCCGGACTGGTGGCAGCCGTCGTCGCCTCGCTGCTGATCTTCACTCTTCCCATGGCGACCTACGCCCTGGTGCCGTCGACCGTTCCTGATCCGAGCCCGGGTTCGCACTGGCCGCAGCTCAACCAGTACGCGCACGACGAGCAGGACGCGGTCGAGGCGATCGAGGTGTACCTGGCGTCGATCCTGGCCGGCGGGATGCTGTCGTTGGTGCTCCTCGGATCCGTCGGTGCACACCGGCGGCGGTCCGAGCCCGACAGCACCCCGGGAGCTGCCGTCGGACGAAGAGACCGAGGTGCGGCTGCTCCGGTAGGTCGTGTGCACCGGTCCGCCTGCGATGAATCCTCGCGTGAGCGAGCACGACGAGTGCGTCACCGACAACGGCGTCGTCCATCCGCTCGGTGCTGGCGCACGCCAGACTGGCCCCATGACCGTCGCCGGACTCCTGCTCACACCCGGCTTCGGCGGCACCCGCGACAGCCCGGCGCTGGTCGTGGTCGAGACGGCGGTCGACCCGTTGCCCGTCGTGCGGCTGGATCTGCCGAAGCGTGCGGAGCCCGCCGTCGAGCACGTGGTGGCCGCGGCGGAGACCTTCGCCCAGACGCTCGGCGTCAGGCCCGACCGGCTCGTCCTCGGCGGCCGGTCGTTCGGCGGGCGCGTGTGCTCGATGGCGGTCGCCGGGGGCCTGCCCGTCGCCGGTCTCGTGCTCCTGTCGTATCCGTTGCATCCGCCGGGGCGGCCGGAGCAGCTGCGCATCGACCACCTGCCGTCGCTGAACGTGCCCGTCCTGGCGATCTCCGGCGAGCGCGACCCGTTCGGCACCCCCGACGAGCTCAGGACGCACCTCGCCGCGATACCGGGCCCGCTGACGCTGACGTTCGTCCCGGGCACCCATTCGCCGACGAACAACGGCGCGGTCGCCCAGGCCGTCAAGGACTGGCTCGCCACGATCGGCTGAATCGTCGCGGCCGGGGCGAGCACCTGCGCTTCGCAGCACGAGCGTGACGCGCCGCCGCTTCGCCTGGGCCGCGCTCGGCGCGGGCACCCGGACGCGCTACGGTCTGCTGTGCCTGAGTTCCACCTCGACGCGCTGCGTCGCTGGCCCGACATCGAGGGTGCGGACCTGGTGGCCGTCGACGCCACGGACCGCCTGCTCCTCGACGACGCGGCCGCCACGCTCGCCGGGACCGGGCCGGGCGACGTCGTGACGATCGGCGACCACTACGGGGCCCTCACGCTCGGCGCGGTCGCGCTGCACGGTGCCCGCGACGTGCGCAGCCACCAGGACCTGCGCTCGGCGGAGCTCGCGCTGGCCGAGAACGCACGGCGCTTCGGCCTCGACGTGCACCCGGGGGGCCTGGACGCGACGACCCTCGCCGGCGCCCGCGTCGTCCTCCTGCAGCTGCCGCGGTCGCTCGATGCGCTCGACGAGGTCGCGGCGCTGGTGTCCGAGCACGCCGACCCCGGTGTGCGGCTCTTCGCCGGCGGTCGGATCAAGCACATGACCCTCGCGATGAACGACGTCCTGGCGCGGTGGTTCACCGTCGTCGAGCCGCAGCTGGCGCGACAGAAGTCGCGGGTGCTGGTGGCGTCGGTACCGGCGACCGACCGACCGCCCTCGGCGTGGCCCGCCTCGCAGCGGCACGACGACGTGGGCCTGACGGTGTGCGCGCACGGTGCCGCGTTCGCCGGCACCCGCATCGACGTGGGTACCCGGCTGCTGCTCGGCGTCCTCGACCAGGCGGCACCGGACGCGGTGACCGCGGTCGACCTCGGCTGCGGCACCGGCGTCCTCGCGACGGCCCTCGCGACGCGCCGAGCCGCCGTGCACGTGGTGGCGACCGACGACTCCGCCGCTGCCGTCGCGTCGGCGGCCGCGACCGCGCGCGCCAACGGCGTCGCCGACCGGGTGCGCGCGGTGCAGGACGACGCCGCCGGGTCGCTGCCGGACGCGAGCGTCGATCTCGTGCTGCTCAACCCGCCGTTCCACGTCGGCGCGACCGTGCACACGGGCGTCGCGCACAAGCTGTTCGAGGCGGCCGCCCGCGTGCTGCGGCCGGGCGGCGAGCTGTGGACGGTGTGGAACTCGCACCTGCAGTACCGGCCCGCGCTCGAGCGGACCGTCGGGCCGACGCGTCAGGTGGTGCGCGATCCGAAGTTCACCGTCGCCGTGTCGACCCGGCGCTGAGCCGACGCCGCGACCGCGTCGATCGTCGCCGCCACGGCGGGCACCCGCAGCAGGTCCGGCGTGGTGACCGCGTGCACGCGTCGCGCCGACGTCCCGGTCGCGGGGCGCAGGACGACCCCGGGCTGGCGCTGCGCGGTCGGGCGGACCAGCTCGGGCAGCAGCGCGACGCCGAGGCCGGCGGCCACGAGGTTGAGCACGGCGACGTAGTCGTCGGTCGCGTAGGCGATCTCGGGGTCGAAGCCGGCGCGCGCCGCGGTGCTCAGCAGGTGCCGGCGGCAGCGCGGGCAGCCGGCGATCCACGACTCGTCGGCGAGTTCCGCCAGGTCGAGGCTCTCCTGGGCGGCGGCCGGGTGATCGGCGGGCAGCGCGACCATCGTGGCGTCGTCGATCAGGTGGCGCGCGACCAGGCCGGCCAGGTCCTCGTCGGCACCGCCGTAGGAGAACGCGAGCGCGACGTCCGCCGACCCCGCGCGCAGGGCCGCCAGGGCCTCTGGCGGCTCGGCCTCGTCGAGCGTGATCGTCAGGCCGGGATGCCGGCCGCGCAGGTCGGCGAGAGCGCCGGGCACGATCGCCGCCGACGCGGACGGGAACGCCACGAGCCGCACGCGGCCCGACCGCAGCCCGGCCAGCGACGACACCTCCGCGTCCGCCGCCCGCAGCGCCGCCGCGACCGTCGACCCGTGCCGCGCGAGCACCTCGCCGGCCTCCGTGAGCCGGAACGTGCGTCCCGACCGGTCGAGCAGCGACGTGCCGAGTCGCCGCTCGAGACGCCGCACGTGCTGGCTCACCGCAGGCTGGCTGTACCCGAGCAGCCGGGCCGCACCGGTGATCGTCCCGGCGTCGCCGATGGCTCGGAGCATCCGCAGCGACCCGACGTCCAACCCCGCGACGTCCGGCTGCTGCTCGGACGATGCGGCCGGCGGTGTGTGGGTGTGCGCCATGGAGTTCAGTATCACTCACAGTTATGGAGATGGGCACGAAGACCCTGTTGTGTGATGCCGACCGATCACGGAACATCGTCGGCATGGACCTGACCGCCGCCTTCGACCGCGTGCCCGGCTACCTCGACGCGGCGACGTGCGGTCTGCCGTCCCGCGCGACGGCCGACGCGCTGCGCGACGCGCTCGACACCTGGCAGGCGGGCAAGGCCGACCTCGGGGTCTACGACGAGGCCGTAGCCGCCAGCCGTGACGCGTACGCGCGCATCGTCGGCGTCGGGCCGGAGGCCGTCGCCATCGGGGCGCAGGCCAGCGCCCTGGTCGGCATCGTCGCCGCCAGCCTTCCCGACGAGGCACAGGTGCTGGCGGTCGAGGGCGACTTCACGTCCGTCACCTTCCCGTTCGAGGCGCACGCGGACCGCGGCGTCACGGTCCGCTACGTCCCGGTCGAGCGGCTCGCCGACGAGGTCCGTGACAGCACCGACCTGGTCGCCTACTCGCTCGTGCAGTCGCGCGACGGACGCGTCGCGTCGCCCGCGGTCCAGGAGGGGGCCGCCGCGCACGGCGCACGCACCCTCTGCGACATCACGCAGGCCGCCGGCTGGCTCCCGGTCGACGCGGGCGCCTACGACATCACCGTCTGCGCCGCCTACAAGTGGCTGGCGGCTCCGCGCGGCACGGCCTTCCTGACCGTTCGACCGGACGCCGAGCTGCGGCCCACCGGCGCCGGCTGGTACGCCGGTCAGGACGTCTGGGGCAGCGTCTACGGTCCCGCCATGCGGCTCGCCGACGACGCGCGCCGGTTCGACGTCTCGCCCGCCTGGCTGTGCTGGGTGGGCGCGGCGCCCGTGCTCGAGGCGTTCGCGACGGCGGACCTGGCGCAGGTGCACGCCCACGACGTCGCGCTGGCCAACGCGTTCCGCGCCGGGGTGGGTCTCGACCCGTCCGACAGCGCGATCGTCCGGCTTCCCGACGACGCCGTCGGCACCCTGCGCGCCCGCCTCGCCGAGCACGGCTGCCGGACCGCGGGCCGGGGCGGTGGCGTGCGCCTGGCGTTCCATCTCTGGAACGACGAGGACGACGTGGCGCGCGCGGTGGCCGCCGTTTCCTGAGAGCAGCCTTAGGGGCTGCCCCAGGGTCGATTCGGGGGTATCCCCTATATCCCTGGTCGGTGCCGCGACGGAATCCTAGGATTCGAACAGCACGGCTCAGGCGCCGAGACCCATGTATCAGGGGTCCCGCCGGCCACACCTCCCAGTCGTCGCCGACTCCCCACCAGAGGAACTCCCATGGCTTCCGTCGCCGGGTGGATCACCCACCGCTACGTCAAGTTCGTCATCATCGCGTTCTGGATCGCGGTCATCGCCGTCCTGGGCCCCCTCGCGGGCAAGCTGACCGACGCGCAGAGCAACGACGCCAAGTCGTGGCTGCCGCAGAGCGCCGAATCCACCCAGGTGCTCGACAAGGCCGGCACGTTCGTCTCGTCGAATGTCATCCCGGCCGTCATCGTCTACCAGCGCGACGGCGGCCTGACCGCCGACGACAAGACGAAGGCCACTGCCGACGCGGCGGCGTTCGCCAACCTGGACACCCTCGGCGGCGGTCAGGTCACCGGCCCGATCTACTCGCAGGACGGCGAGGCCGCGCAGGTCATCGTCCCGCTCGACCTGGGCAAGGACGGCTGGAACCTGGCCGCGGACGCGGTCACCGGCCTGCGCGCCACCGCCGAGGACGGCGCGAACGGGATGGCCGTCTACATCACCGGTCCCGCCGGGCAGGCGGCCGACTCGTCCAAGGCGTTCGACGGCTTGGACAGCACGCTGCTGTTCGCAGCCGTCGGCGTGGTCGTCCTGATCCTTCTGCTCACCTACCGCAGCCCGATCCTGTGGCTCCTGCCGGTCATCTCGGCCGGAGTCGCGCTGACCGTCTCGCAGGCCGTCATCTACCTGCTCGCCCACAACGCGGGCCTCACCGTGAACGCGCAGAGCGCGGGCATCCTCACGGTGCTGGTGTTCGGCGCCGGAACCGACTACGCCCTGCTGCTGACCGCCCGGTATCGAGAGGAGCTGCGCAAGCACGGCGACCGGCACGAGGCGATGGCCCTGGCCCTGCACCGCGCCAGCCCGGCGATCATCGCGAGCGGCGCCACGGTCGCGATCTCCATGCTCGTCCTGCTGCTCGCCTCGATCGCGTCGACCAAGGGCCTCGGCCCGGTCGCAGCCATCGGCATCGTCGTCGCGATGCTCGTCATGCTCACGCTCCTGCCAGCCCTGCTGGTCACCTGCGGCCGCTGGGTGTTCTGGCCGCGCACGCCCAAGCTGGGCGACACCGAGCCGTCCGAGCACGGCTTCTGGTCCCGGATCGGGACGCGCATCGAGCGCCACCCGCGTCGCACCTGGGTGGGCACCGTCGCCATCCTGATCATCGCGGCCTTCGGCATCGTGGCGCTGAACGCGACCGGTCTGAGCAACGAGGGTTCGTTCACCACCGTCCAGCCGTCGATCGAGGGCGAGAAGGTCCTGGCCGGGCACTTCCCGGGCGGCGCCGGCTCGCCCGTCGTGGTCATCGCCAACACCGAACAGTCCGCGGACGTCGTGACCGCCTTCGCGAGCGTGGACGGCATCGACCCGACGAGCGTCAAGGCGCTCGGCGACAAGGACGGCGTCACCTACATCGAGGGCACGCTGACGTCCGAGCCCGACAGCCAGGCGGCCTACGACACCGTCGACCGGGTCCGCGACGCGGTGCACGCCGTGCCGGGCGCGGACGCCCTCGTCGGCGGCACCAGCGCCATCACGCTCGACGTGCAACGCGCCTCGGTGGCCGACAACAAGCTGATCATCCCGATCATCCTGCTGGTGGTGTTCGTCGTCCTGATGATCCTGCTGCGGGCCGTCCTCGGGCCGCTCGTGCTCATCGGCACGGTCGTCCTGTCGTTCGCGGCAGCCATCGGGATCAGCGCGCTGTTCTTCAAGTACGTGTTCGGGTACGAGGGCGCGGACACGGCGTTCCCGCTGTTCGTCTTCGTCTTCCTGGTCGCGCTGGGCATCGACTACAACATCTTCCTCATGACGAGAGTCCGGGAGGAGACGCTCCGCATCGGGCACCACCGCGGCTCGCTGGTCGCGCTGGCGGCCACCGGCGGCGTCATCACGTCGGCCGGCCTGGTGCTCGCCGGGACGTTCGCGGTGCTCGGCACGCTGCCGCTGGTCGGGTTCGCCGAGATCGGCTTCGCCGTGGCCCTCGGCGTCCTGCTCGACACCCTGATCGTCCGGTCCGTGCTGGTCACGGCCCTGAACCTCGACATCGGCAAGATGATGTGGTGGCCCAGCGCCCTGGCCCGCAAGCCCGACCCCACCCCGGCGATCGTGGCCGAGGAAGAGCCGGTGCCGGTCGCCTGAGAAAGCAGATCCGGCGCGGTCCGCACCTGGAGGGGATGCGGACCGCGCCGGATCCGGTTCTGATGGGTTCCATGCACACACGCACCCTCGGAGACGTGACGGTCAGTGCCATCGGGCTCGGCGGGATGCCGATGTCGATCGAAGGCCGGCCGCAGCGCGAACGCTCGCTCGCCACCATCCACGCCGCGCTCGACGCCGGTGTCACCCTCATCGACACCGCCGACGCCTACCACCTGCACGCCGACGAGGTCGGGCACAACGAGTCGCTCATCGCGGAGGGCCTGCGCACGTGGGGCGGCGACACGTCGGGCGTGCTCGTCGCGACGAAGGGCGGGCACCTGCGCCCCGGTGACGGCACCTGGACGGTCGACGGCTCGCCCGCGCACCTGCGCCGGGCCGTCGAGGACTCGCTGCGGCGCCTTGGCGTCGAGGCGATCGGCCTCTACCAGTTCCACCGTCCCGACCCGCGCGTGCCCTACGCCGACTCCGTAGGCGTGCTGGCCGAGCTGCTGGACGCCGGCAAGATCCGGATGGCCGGCATCTCGAACGCCAACCCCGAGCGCATCCGGCTGGCGCAGGAGGTGCTGGGCGGCCGGCTCGTCTCGGTGCAGAACCAGTACTCGCCCGCGTTCCGCTCCTCGCAGCCCGAGCTCGACCTCTGCGCCTCTCTGGGGATCGCGTTCCTGCCGTGGAGCCCGCTCGGCGGCATCGGCCGCGCCGGGAGCCTGGGTGCCCGGTACGAGGCGTTCCAGCGCGTCGCCGCGGCTCACGACGTCAGCCCGCAGCAGGTGGCCCTCGCGTGG
This sequence comes from Cellulomonas sp. McL0606, assembly GCF_058248365.1. The sequence goes on from NZ_CM177779.1 coordinate 3,723,159, forward strand.
GAGCTGTCCCGGTCGCCCGTGGTGATCCCCATACCCGGCGCCTCCCGCCCGTCGTCGATCGAGGACTCGGTGCTCGCCTCCGACCGGGTGTCAGGACGTAGCCGCACCGTCAGCGCGGCGTCGGTCGCCGGTTCGCCGGGGGCCAACGGCCTACGGTCACGGAAGGGCCCCTCGGACGCTTACTCCGAGGGGCCCTTCTCCGTGTGTGGGGTGCTTACAGCACCTTCGCGAGGAAGTCGCGGGTGCGCTGCTCGGTCGGGGCACCGAGCACCTGGTCGACCGACCCGTGCTCGACCACGAACCCGTCGGCCATGAAGACGACCTGGTCGGCCACCTCGCGGGCGAACCCGATCTCGTGGGTCACCACGATCATCGTCATCCCGGAGTCCGCCAGGTCGCGCATGACGCCGAGGACCTCGCCCACCAGCTCCGGGTCGAGGGCCGAGGTCGGCTCGTCGAAGAGCATGGCTTCGGGGTCCATGGCCAGCGCGCGGGCGATGGCGACGCGCTGCTGCTGACCGCCCGAGAGCTGCGCCGGATAGTGCTCGATGCGATCGGACAGGCCCACGCGCGTGAGCACCTCGGTGGCGCGGTCCCGGGCCTGGGCCTTGCTGCGGCCGAGCACCTGGACCTGCGACTCCATGACGTTGCCGAGCGCCGTCATGTGCGGGAACAGGTTGAACCGCTGGAACACCATGCCGATGCGCGAACGCTGCCGCGCGATGACCTTGGGGTGCAGCCGGAACAGCGTCGGCTTGCCGCCGCGCATGCCCTCCCGGTAGCCCATCAGCTCGCCGTCGACGCGGATGCTGCCGGCGCCGATCTCCTCGAGCTGGTTGATGCAGCGCAGCGCGGTCGACTTGCCCGACCCGGACGGGCCGAGCACGACGGTCACGGTGCCGGTGGGCACGACGAGGTCGACGCCGCGCAGCACGTGCGACTCACCGAACCACTTGTGCACACCGGCCATGTCGACCATCGGGACGTCGATCACCGGCTCCGTGATCACGGGTTCGCCTCCAGCGGGCCGAGATCGTGCGTGGTGCCGGCGGCATTGATCGCCGCCTGTCTGGGCACGCGGCGTCGCTTCTTCGTCGGGACGTGCGAGTCGAAGCCCTTGCCGTAGTACCGCTCGAGGCTGGCCCACCATCAGCACGCTCGTGATCGCGAGGTACCAGAGCGCCGCGACGACGAGGAGGGGGACCGGCTCGAAGATCCGGTTGGCGATGTTGGCCTGTGCCGAGTTCAGCTCGAGGGTGAACGGCACGGCGATCACGAGCGACGTCGTCTTGAGCATGGAGATCGTCTCGTTGCCCGTGGGCGGGACGATCACGCGCATGGCCTGCGGGAGCACGATCCGACGCAGGATGCCGCCGTCGGACATGCCCAGCGCGCGGGCCGCCTCCGACTGCCCGGTGTCCACGCTCTGCAGGCCGGCGCGCACGATCTCCGCGAGGTAGGCGGCCTCGTTGAGGGCCAGGCCGATGACCGCGAGCCGGGACGCCAGGAACACGTCCTTCGTGGAGAAGTGCAGGAACTCGGGCCCGAACGGCACGCCGAGCGACAGCGTCGGGTAGAGCACCACGACGAGACCCCAGAAGATGAGCTGGGTGTAGATCGGGGTGCCACGGAAGAACCAGATGTAGACCCAGGCGACGTATCGCATGACCGGGTTGCCCGAGCGTCGCATGATCGCGAGCAGCACTGCCAGCACGATCGCGATCGCCATCGAGGCGACGGTGAGCCAGATGGTCCAGCGCACGCCCCGCAGGATCTGCGGGCTGAACAGGTACTTCGCGACCGTCGGCCACGCGAAGTTGTCGTTGGTGATCAGCGCGCTGGCGACCATCGCCGCCAGCACCAGCACCACCACAGCGGACACCCAGCGCCCGGGATACCGGACGGGCACCGCGTGGATCCGTTCCGGCACCCGGCCCTGGGTGTCCACCGTGGTAGGCGCGCTCATGGCGTCAGCTGACCGTCGGGTTCACGTCGGCCGTGGTGACCGCGCCGACCTCGTTGCCCCACGCCGTGAGGATCTTGAGGTAGTCACCGCTGTCGATGAGCTTCTGCACCGCCTTCTGGATCGCGTCCGTCAGGGCCTGGTCGTCCTTCGAGACGACGATGCCCTGGGGGGCGCTGGCGAAGACGTCGCCGAGCTGCTCCAGCTTGCCGCCGGTCTGCGAGATCGCGTAGGCGATGATCGGGGAGTCGGCGTACATGATGTCGGCCTTGCCGCCGACGAGCGCGGTGGTCACGTCCGTCTGCTTGGCGTACTTCAGCGGCGTGATCTCCTTCTTGCCGTCCGTCTTGCACTGCGCGCTGGCGGTATCGAGCTCGGTGTCCTCGACGGTGCCCGTCTGGACGCCGACAGTCAGGCCGCAGATGTCGTCGCCGGAGAAGCTTCTTCGGGTTGCCCTTGGCCACCGCGTACGCCTCGCCGGCGTTGAAGTACTCGACCATGTTGGCCTGAGCCTCGCGGTCGGGGTTGATGGTGAACGACGAGATGCCGACGTCGTACTTGGTGCCGATCGCCGGGATGATGCCCGTGAAGTCGGCGGTCTGGACGTCGGCCTTCAGACCGAGCACCGCGGCGATGCCCTTGGCGAGGTCGACGTCGTAGCCGATCGGCGTGGTGCCGTCGTCGCCGATGTACTCCGCAGGGGCGTACGTGGTGTCCGACCCGACGACGAGCTTGCCGGTGCTGGCGATCTTCGAGGGCAGCAGAGCCGCGATCGTGTCGTCCTTGGCGATGGTGGTCGGGTCGAACGAGGCCGCGCCACCGCCGGCGGCCGCCGTGGACGAGGTGTCGCTGCTGCCGCTGTTGCCGCCACAGGCGGTCAGGAAGAGCGCCGATGCCGCGAGCGCGGCGGACGCGAGGACGAGACGGGAACTACGCACAGAGGACCTCCTGCGACGCCGGGGGACGTCGTCTGGTTCGGAAGGACGGGGACGCGACCACTGCACAGGTGCATGCCGCGCTCGCGTGACAGTAATGGCGGCATGTTACGGCGCAGTATCCCGTCGTGGGCACCCCACGGTTCCGATGCGCGATTGCAATGCGGTTACGCCTGACGGGTCGGGTCGGACTCGAGCACGAGCGTCACCGGGCCGTCGTTGACCAGCTCGACGGCCATGTCGGCACCGAACACGCCCGTCGCCACCTCGAGCCCGCGGTCCCGCAGGGCGTCCACGACGGCGTCCACCAGCGGCTCCGCCACGGATCGCGGCGCCGCGGCGTTCCACGTCGGGCGACGGCCCTTGCGGGTGTCGGCGTAGAGGGTGAACTGGCTGACGACGAGCACCGGGGCGCCGACGTCGACGGCCGACTGCTCGTCGCGCAGGATGCGCAGCTCGGCGATCTTGCGGGCGATCAGCTCCACCTGGGCGGGCCCGTCGTCGGGCGTGACGCCGACCAGCGCCACCAGTCCAGGCCGGTCCAGAGCGCCGACGACGATCCCGTCGACCGTCACGGACGCGCGAGTGACGCGCTGGACCACCGCACGCATCAGAAGGCCGCCACGACCTCGCCGACCGGCGCCCCGTGCCCGAGCACCGGCGTCAGCCCGACGGCCTCGACCAGCTGGGGATCGATGCCGGCGGACGCGAGCGCGGCGGCGAGGAGCGCCGGTCGCGGCCGGGCCGAACCGTCGAGCACCTTGAACGCCACCGCGGACCCGTCGGGCAGTCCGGCCGCGTAGACCCCGTCGGCACCGTCCTTGGCGACGAGCCCCGGCACGGCCTCCATGAAGCGCGTGGCATCCCGACCGGTCCCCGCGACGTGCCAGGGGTGGCCGCTCATCGCGCGGGCGACGCGGGCCTCCGGTCCCTGCGTCGCGGACGCGATCCGACCGAACGCACGGGCGAGCCCGACCAATGTCGTCGAGAAGAGCGGTGCCCCGCAGCCGTCGACGGTCTCGTGCTGCACCGCCACCCCGGTGAGGTCCGCCACCGCGCCCCGGACCGACTCCTGGAGCGGGTGACCGGGGTCGAGGTAGTCGTCGCGCGACCACCCGTTCTCCGCGCACGTGGCCAGCATCCCGGCGTGCTTGCCCGAGCAGTTCTGAGTGATCGGCTCGGTGCCGTGCCCGTCCGCACGCCACTGGAAGGCCGCGTCCGGGTCGAGCGGCCAGTCCGGGGTGTTGCGCAGGTCGTCGGCACCCAGGCCGGCCAGCGACAGGAGCGTCTGCACCACGGCCAGGTGCCCGCCCTCGCCGTTGTGGCTGGCGCAGACGAGGGCCAGCAGCGCGCGGTCGACGTCCAGCCCCGCGCGCAGCATGGCGACGGCCTGCAGGGGCTTGAGCGACGACCGCGCCCAGATCACCACGGCCGGGTCGCCGAGCGCGAGCCGCACGGACCCGTCCGGAGCGAGCACCACCAGGTGCCCGAGGTGCACGGACTCGACCAGGTCGCCGCGCAGCACGCGCGCCAGCGGGACGGCCGCCGACGCGACGTCGGGCACGGTCACCAGCCGGAGGAGGACGGCGGGTTCGACCTGCCGCGGCCGCCGCGACGCCGCGAGTACGGGACGATCGCGGGCTTGACGTCGACCAGGTACACCACCGCGGCGACAGCCGACACGAGCGCGAGCCACTTGGGGAACGGGAGGTTCAGCGGGTACGGGAGCGCGATGAACGCGATCATCACCGCGGCGCCCAGGATCAGGCCCCACTTGGTCTTGGTGAGCTTGCCGCCCTGCGTGAACGCGCTCGCGGGGCGCCGGGACAGGTCGACGAGCGCCCACACCGAGATCACGAAGATCACGAAGTAGAACGCGAAGTACAGCAGCAGCTGCAGGTTGGCGATCACCAGGCGAGCCTAGTCACGGGACCACCCGCAGTCCCTCCGCGCGGGCGGCGGCGGCGAGGTGCTCGTCCCACACGGCCACGACGAGGTCCGGCGAGCGCAGCTCGAGCGCCGAGGCGAGGTGCAGGGCGTCAGCGGCTCGCAACGGGTGCTCGTCGACGAGCCGCGCGGCGGCCGTCGTGACGCTCGAACCCAGCTCGATCACGTGGAGCCCCGGCAGGAGCCGCTCCCACTCGACGGTCGCGTCGGGGCCCTCGAGGCGCCCCGCGCGATGCCCGCTGGCGAGCACGGCGCGCACCTCGGCATCGGCCAGACGGGAGGTCACGACGAGGTCGGCGCCGTCCCACAGCGCCGCCGCGAGCACCGAACCGGGCTCGTCGACCACGAGCTTCACCAGCGCGCTCGTGTCGAGGTAGACGATGGCCATCGTGCGCCCCGTCAGCGCCGCAGCCGGCGGACCAGGTCGGAGACGCCGCCCTTCGCCGCGGCCTTGTCGCCGCCCCGGGCGGGCGGGCGCGTTTCCGTCGCCGGCGTGAGCAGGCCGTCACGCTCGAGGCGCGTCAGCAGGTCTGCCGACTCGATGCCGCTCAGCCGGGCGACGGGGATCCCTCGTTCGGTGATCACCACGTCCTCGCCCGTGCGCGCGGCCTCGATCCATTGCTTGGCTCTGCGCGCAGGGCGCTGACCGAGACGTCCACACGGCGACCGTACCGAACACCGAGGCCAGCAGGGGTGTGTGGGGCCGATCAGATCTCGGGAAGTGCGTCACGGGCCGCCTGTCGCTCCGTGCCGGCGGCCTCCAGGAGATCGACGACGAGGGAGCGCTGCAGCAGGACCAGGCTCTGCACCTGCCAGTCGTCGAGCGCGTAGGGGTCCAGCGCCTGCGCGATCGCGAGCAGCTCGGAGCGCGCACGGGCGGGTTCACGTCCGGAGCCGAGCGCCGCGGCCAGCTCGGCGGCGGCTCGGGCGGTCGCGTCCACGTGCGCCCCGACGGCCGACAGGTCGTGCGTGCCCGCCTCGACGGCAGCCAGGCTCCGCCGGACCAGGACCCGGGTGTTGCGCATCGCCCGGTCGACGAGGACCGCGCGGCCCTCGAGGGCCGCCAGCTCGTCGCGGAACCGACGGATGGTCGGGGAGATGCGGGCCAGCTCGCCGGCGTTCTTGGCCGTCTCCGACCACTCGTCGAAGGCCGGTTGCGACGCCCGGGCGCGGACCAGGGCGTCCTCGACGTCGTCCGACGAACCGGTCAGCAGCCCGCGCCCGAACAGCCGCAGCACTCCGGCGAGCTCGTCGCACGCCGTGCGGGCGAGCGCGCGGGACCGCCGGCGCGGGTCGCGCGGGGTCAGCAGGGCCACCACGAGCGCGACGGCGCCACCGATCGCGGCGTCGATCCACCGTCCGAGCGGTCCGCCGCTGGCCGTGAGCGCGGGCAGCCCCACGATCACGAGCGCCTGGACGCCGGCCTGCGTGGTCAGCAGGACGCCGCGGTCGATGAACCGGGCGATCGTCGCGGCCAGGAACAGCACGACGGCCACCTGCCAGATGCCGTTGCCGATGAGGCGCACCAGCACGTCGCCGAGTGCCACCCCGATCGCGACGCCGACGGCCAGCTCGGCCACGCGACGCACGGACCGGTCGGCGGTGAACCCCAGCGCGACCCACGCACAGACCGGCGCGAAGAACGGGTACGGGTGGTTGGCCACGTACCGCGCCAGCCCGAACGCGATCCCCGCGGCGATCGCGGCCTGCAGGATGGGGAACCACCCGGCGTGCACCCGGGAGAGGCCCTGCCGGAAGCGCGTCTCGAGCAGGACGCGGGGGCTTGCCCCGGCCGGCGCCTCGGCGCTCACAGCATCGGGTGCTGCCCCAGCCCGCGGGCCACAGGTCCGCGGGGTGCCGGGCGGTCGGTCGAGACGCCCTCCCCCGGCACGATCGTCTCCTGGTTGACCGCCACGGCACCGCCGTCGCTGTCCACGACCAGCTCCGCGTCCCCGGGCGTCGACCGCTTCACGATCGCCAGCGCCACCGGACCCAGCTCGTGGTGCCGCGCGACGGAGGTGACGAGCCCGACGGCCCGGCCCGGTTCCTGGGACGTGTCCGTCCGGACGACGTCGAAGACCTGCGCCCCCACCTCCGGCAGCACGTGCCCGGACCCGTCCAGGTGCAGCATCACGAGCCGCCGTGGCGGGCGTCCGAGGTTGTGCACTCGCGCGACGGTCTCCTGCCCGCGGTAGCAGCCCTTGTGCAGGTGAACCGCGGTGCGCAGCCAGTCCAGCTCGTGCGGGATCGTGCGGTGGTCGACCTCGTGGGACGCCCGCGGTCGCCATGCCTCGACGCGCATGGCCTCGCTGGCCCAGGTCCCGACGAGCGGCCAGCCCGCCGCCTCACGCGCCTTGACCTGGTCGACGAGCTGGTCGCGCGGGACCAGGACGAGCCGCCAGTCGCGGTCCGCGCCGGGGTGCTCGTCGTCGGCCGGTCCGTACCGCGTGCCACCCTCGGCGGTCGTCGGCCACGGGTCGCGCCAGGTCACCGGCTCGTCCGGCTCGCCCTCGGCGTCCACAGGCTCGCCGATGGCCGCCCAGTCGTCGGTCACGTCCGCGATCTCGACCCGGAGCATGAACTTCATCCGGTTCAGCCAGGCGGCCAGCGCGATCGGGGTCTCGGTGAGCAACCAGGTGGTCTCGCCGTCGTCGACCACACCCGCGGCGTGCTCGATGTGCCCCTGCGGGCTGAGCACGAGCAGCTCGGTCGACGTCCGTGGCGGCAGCGCCGTCAGCTCCTGCGACGTGATCGAGTTCAACCAGCTCAGCCGGTCCGGACCGCTCACCGTCACGACGCCCAGGTACGACTGGTCGACCACCGCGCCGCCGCGGCTCAGCGCCCGCTGCTCGGCGGTCGGGTCGCCGTAGTGCCAGGCGACGCCGTCGTCGGGACCCGCAGCGCGCACAGCACCACGGCGGTTCAGCAACGGGCTGGCGTGCCGCGGGGGCTCCCCGTGCCGCTCGGCCTGGTCCTCCACGGGCGCGGTCATGACTCGTCGCTCTCGACGCGGGACAGTCGCCCGGACGCGTACGACTGCATCGGGTGGCCGAAGGCCGCGATGTCGTGCGCCCACATGAGCTCGCCGTTGACGAGCCCGTACAGCCGCTTCTCCGCGCTCACGTCGGCGCCGCCGGCCGCGCGGACGACCGCGTCGCTGACCAGGTCGATCCGGCCCTTGCCGACCGCGCCGATGAACAGGGCGACGCGCCCGGAGGGGTCCGCGGCGAGCACCTCGACCGGGAACTGCTCCTCCGTGAGCCCGTGGTCCGTGGGCCGCTCCGGCGGGACGCGCCAGTAGCCGGACTCGGTCTGCCAGACCGGCGCCGGGGGGACGTCCCCCTCCAGGGCCGACGTGTCGGCGGGTGCTTCGACCAGCCGGATCGTCGACGTGTACGACAGGTACGGGCCGCCGTCGTGGTCGAAGACGATCTCCTGCGTGAACGTCGCCTCGTCGATGCCGGGATAGTCGACGACGCCCTCGCCACGCCAGGCGCCGAGCAGCCACGACAACGGGTAGACCTCGGGCGCCAGACCCTCGGGGTCGGGCAGGACGAACGGCATTCACGGCCTCCTGGTCACGGACGGACGCAGGACTGCGTCAGCTCTGGCCCTTGAACAGCCGGTAGACGACGAGCAGAGCGATCGAGCCGATCGCGACCGTCGCCGCGACCAGCAGGACGATGAAGACTCCCTCGAGCGCAGTCATGCACCGATCCTAACGAGCGCATCCCCCTAACCTGTTCCGGTGAGCACCCCGACGCGCCCCCTGGTGATCAAGACCACGTCCGGCACCGACCGCCCCGAGGCCACCAACCAGGCCTTCACCGTCGCTGCGGCCGCCGTCGCCGCCGGTGCGAGCGTCAGCCTCTGGCTCACCGGCGAGTCGGCGTGGTTCGCCCTGCCCGGCCGCGCCGACGACCTCGTCCTGGAGCACGCGACCCCGCTGGCCGAGCTGCTGGCGCTCGTCCTCGAGGAGGGCACGGTGACCGTCTGCACGCAGTGCGCCGCGCGACGCTCCATCGGTCCCGCCGACGTGCTGCCCGGCATCCGCGTCGCCGGCGCCGCGGTCTTCGTCGAGGAGTCCCTGGCCCCGAACGCCCAGGCCCTCGTCTACTGACGCGTCGCCGGCCCGCCGACCTGGCCGCTCGTGGTGCGGAGCGGTGCGCGGTGGGCGCCGGTCAGGCCGCGGCGCGGCTCGCGCGGAGGCGGATGCCCAGCAGGTAGAGCTCGCAGCCGAGGCAGAGGCCGAACACCGCGTTGAGGAACGCGGCGATCAGCGCGAGCCCCGCGGCGACCGGGACGGCGTACGGCACGCCGACCAGACCCAGCAGCAGGCCCGCGCCGGTGATGATCAGCCCGACGAGCTGGGCGAACGTCGGGGGTCGCGGGTCCTCCAGCTCGGTGGGCGGTGCCAGGCGCGTGCGGACGAGCCGCCGGAACACCCAGCCCTGCCAGGTGTGGCCGACGCCGCGGAACGTGCCGATCGCGAAGCTCAGCACGATCACTGCGAGGACGGCGGTCGCGGCGGCCGGCCATGCGCCGAGCAGCAGGACGGTGACCAGCAGGACGAGGTTGATCCAGGCGCCGAACCGCGGCCCGCGCGGATCGATGCCGGCGGGTGCCGGTCGCGCGGGTGCCGGGTTGGGCACGGCCGGAGCCGCGGACGCGGGCGGGGTGGGCTCAGACATGGGGAACTCCAGGGGCGAGAAGGGGGGCGGGGGGCGGGGCCGGGACCATCGCCGCCCGGCCGGCACCCTCGCGGGTCCCACCTCAGCGCGCGGTGACCCCGCCCGGACACGCGTCGAGGGCGGTCAGCGCGTGCCGACGGTCCGTCGCACCGGACATGCGACCGACCACGACGCCGCGGGCGTCGAGCAGGAGCGTCGTCGGGGTGCGCATGATGGAGAAGCGTCGCACGAGGTCCAGGTGTTCCACCACGTCCATCTCGACGTGCGAGAGGTCGGCGTGCTCGGCCACCAGGTGCTCCAGGACCACGGCGGTCCGCCGGCACGGCGTGCACACCTCGCTGGAGAACTGCACGAAGGTCGCCCGAGCACCGAGCGGGACGCCGAGCTCCTCGGCGGTCAGCCGCTCGTGGTCGCCCTCGTCGGGCTCGTCGACCGCTCGCTGCAGGAGAGCGGCGTCGACCGGCGTGTAGCGACCGTTCCGGGCACGCCACCAGAACCCCAGGGCGGTTGCGACGACCAGGAGCACGACGACGAGCAGCACGTTCCCCATGTCACCCCACCAATACCCGACCAACTACGTACACAAGCGTACCGGTCACCGTCACCGGCAGGGTGACGGCCGCGAGCGACGGCCAGCGCCGTTCGAGTGAAGGGAGCTGGTCGAACAGCGCGTGCAGTGTGGCGACGAGCACACCGACCGCGAGGCCGAGCAGCAGCCCCGGTCGGACCGTGATGTCCGGCAGCAGCGCCCCTCCGAAGGCTCCGGCGGCCGCCGCGGCGACGCTCGTGACCACTGCGCCGAGCCACCTCGCCAGGTGCAGGGCGACGACGACGGACCCGACGGCGAGGGCCAGCGCGCCGACGACGACGAGCGGCTCGCCGCCCGGCGTGCGCCCGGTGGCCACCCAGCCCGCCGACGCGACGGCGACGAGCGTGCCCGCGACGGTGCCCGACACCGACTCCACCAGGCGTTCGCGGCCGTCGCGCCGCACGAGTCGTTCAGGAACGACAGGAGCACCGCACCGGCGAGCACCAGCGGGAGAAACCGCAGGTAGGGCTGCGCATCCGTCAGGTGCACGACGATCACGGAGCCGATACCGCCGATCGCGACCACCACCGACGAGCCGACCCGGAACGGCAGCCCGACCAGCGCGGGCCAGCCCAGCGCGAACACGAGGGCGAGGAGCGCCGCGGCGATGGTGAGGGTGAGGCCGCCGACGTATCCGGCGACCGCGACGGCGGCGGCGAGCGCGGCAGTCACGACCGCGCGGGTGGCAAGCTGCACGCCTACCGACCTGCGTCCGGGGACACCACGGACGGGCAGGGCGAGGTCACAGGCGGGAGCACGCCGCCGATTGTCGCATCTCGGGCCCGTTTCCCCCGAGTTACCACCGACGCAGCACCCGCACGCATGGTCAGCCCGCGACAAACGGACGCAACGTCCCCGGAACACGCGATACCGTGTGCCCCACTCGCACGCAGGGAGGTAAGACGTGGCGGATCTGCTGCTGCTCACTCCAGCGTCCGGGGGCTCCGCCCAGGTGCTCCCGGCTCTCGGACTGCTGTCCCACCGTGTCCGCGTGCTGCCGGTCGAACCCTCGGCCCTGGTCGACGCACCGGATGCCGACATCGTCGTGCTCGACGCGCGTCGGGACCTGGTCACCGCGCGGACGACGTGCCGGCTGCTGCGTGCCACCGGTCTGACCGTCCCGCTCGTGCTCGTCCTGACGGAGGGCGGCCTCACGGTGGTCACCGCCGAGTGGGGCGCCGACGACATCATCCTGGAGAGCGCGAACCCGGCCGAGGTGGAGACACGGTTCCGCCTGGTCATGGAGCGCGCGGCCACGGCCGGCTACGACGACGCCCCGCAGGAGATCTCCTCGGGCGAGCCACCATCGATGCCGGCGGCTACACCGCCCGGCTGCGTGGCCGGCCGCTCGACCTCACGTACAAGGAGTTCGAGCTCCTCAAGTACCTGGTGCAGCACCCGGGACGCGTGTTCACCCGCGCCCAGCTGCTGCAGGAGGTCTGGGGCTACGACTACTACGGAGGCACCCGGACGGTCGACGTGCACGTGCGTCGCCTGCGCGCCAAGCTCGGCCCCGAGCATGAGCAGCTGATCGGGACCGTGCGCAACGTCGGCTACCGGTTCGACCCGCCCAAGGACCGCCGCGGCGCGGTCGACGGACGTACGGAAGTCCCCGAGCCCGCCGACGCCTAGGCGGCGCCCGAGGAAGGAGTCGCGTGGCCAGCCGGTTGTTCTCGTCCCTGTCCCCCGGCTCCGAACGCAACCTTCTCGACACCCTCCGCGAGGAACGGGTGGGCGGTGCCCTGCTCCTCGCCGGGACCGTCGTCGCCCTGCTGTGGGCCAACATCGCGCCGGACAGCTACCAGACGGTCTCCGACACGGTCGTCGGTCCCGCGGCGCTGCACCTCGACCTCACGCTGGCCACGTGGGCCACCGACGGCCTGCTCGCGATCTTCTTCTTCGTCGTCGGGCTCGAGCTCAAGCGCGAGATCGTCGACGGTGAGCTGCGCAACCCGCGGACGGCCGTCGTGCCGATCGTGGCGGCAGTCGGCGGAATGCTCGTGCCGGCCATCGTCTACCTGGCGGTCAACCTCACCGCCGACGGCGGCGTCGCCAAGGGCTGGGCCGTGCCCACGGCGACGGACATCGCGTTCGCGGTCTCCGTGCTCGCGATCGTCGGACGGCACCTGCCGAACGCCCTCCGCGCCTTCCTGCTGACGCTCGCGGTGGTCGACGACCTGCTCGCGATCATCGTCATCGGCGTCGTCTACACCGACCACGTGTCCCTGATGTGGCTCGGTGCGGGCGCGGTGGCGGTGACCCTCTTCGCGGTGGCGATCCGGCGCGGTTGGGCGAGCGGCTGGTTGCTCGTGCCGATCGGTCTGATCGCCTGGGCCTGCGTGCACGCGTCCGGGGTGCACGCCACGATCGCCGGCGTCGCACTGGGGCTGGTGGTCCCCGGCAGCGCGGCCGCGACCCAGCGGGCCCTGCGTCTGCCCGACCCTCCCACGAGCTCGTTGGCGGAGCAGTGGGAGCACACCTGGCGGCCGCTCTCGGCCGGCGTGGCCGTTCCCGTGTTCGCGCTGTTCGCGGCGGGAGTGACCCTGTCGGCGGGGGCGCTGAGCAGCACCCTGTCCGATCCGGTCGCGCAAGGCGTGGCGCTCGGACTCGTGCTGGGCAAGCCGATCGGCATCCTCGGCGCCACGTGGCTCGTCGCCCGGTTCACGCACGCCACCCTGGCGCCCGGCCTCGACTGGGGCGACGTCGGCGCGATCGGGCTGCTGGGCGGGATCGGCTTCACCGTCTCGCTGCTGGTGGGTGAGCTGGCGTTCGGCGCGGGCAGCGCTCACGACGAGCATGTCGTCGTCGCCATCATCATCGCCTCGGCGGTGGCCGCACTTCTCGGCGGGCTCGCGCTGGTCCAGCGCGGCAGGCACCACGCCCGTGAGTCGCGCGCGGCCACGAGCGGGTAGGTTCGCACCGATGAGCACCGTCGACTCCGCCACGCTCCTCATCGACGGCCCCTGGGAGCACCGCTTCGTGGCCGCGAACGGAGCCCGGTTCCACGTGGCCCTCGCGGGTCCCGACGAGCGCGACGCCCCTCTCGTGGTGCTCCTGCACGGCATCCCCGAGTTCTGGTGGGCGTGGCGCCACCAGGTGCCCGCGCTCGCCGACGCCGGCTACCGGGTCGCCGCGATGGACGTGCGGGGCACGGGCGGGTCGGACAAGCCACCGGTCGGCTACGACGTCCCCACCCTCGCCGCCGACGTCGCCGGGGTGATCCAGTCGCTCGGCGCCGCGAGCGCCGTCGTCGTCGGCACCGGGACCGGTGGCGAGATCGCCTGGGCCATGGCCGGCCTGCACCCGCGGCACACCCGAGCGGTCGCGGCCCTGGGAGCACCGCACCCGCTGGACACCCGCGGCAGCCTGCGCGCCGCGATCCGACCGGCTGCCGCCAAGCGGCTCGCGTTCATCCAGCTGCCGTCGTTCCCGGAGCGCGCTCTGACGCAGGGGGACCTCGTCTCACGCCTGCTCCACGAGTGGGGCGGCACCCCCGACTGGATCAGTGCCGACGACGAGGCCGTCTACCGGTCCGCCGCCCAGGTGCCCTTCGCCGCGCACAGCCAGATGGAGCAGCTGCGCTGGATCGTGCGCTCGATGCCCCGCCCGGACGGGAGGCGCTACCACGCGGCCCTCGCAAGCACCCGCCCCCTGCCCGTGCTGCAGCTCCACGGGGGTCGCGACGGCATCCGGCCAGCGGCCCATGCGGCGTTGTCGAGCCAGACCGCGGCACTCGTCGGACCGGGCTACCGCTTCGAGCTGCTCTCGCAGGCCGGCCACTTCCTGCCCGAGGAGGCCCCCGACCAGGTCACGGACCTGCTGCTGAGCTGGCTCCGCGAGGTCGCCCCGATCGACTAGCCCTTGAGCAGCGCCGTCGCCTTGACCGGGTCGATCTCGCCGATCCCCGCCGACGGGCACGACGCCGCGATCGGGCACGCACCGCAGGCGGGCTTGCGGGCGAAGCACGTGCGCCGGCCGTGGAAGATCAGCCGGTGCGACGCCATCGTCCAGTCCGCCCGCGGCAGCAGGTGGTTGAGCTCCTGCTCGACCACTATCGGGTCGTCGCTGGTGGTGTAGCCGAGCCGCCGTGAGAGGCGCAGGACGTGCGTGTCGGTGGTGATGCCCGGGATGCCGAACGCGTTGCCCAGCACGACGTTCGCCGTCTTGCGACCCACCCCCGGCAGTGTCACCAGGTCCGTGAGCCGGGGCGGCACCTCGCCGCCGAACCGTTCCACGAGCGCCGCCGACAGCCCCATCACGGACTTCGTCTTGGCCCGGAAGAACCCCGTCGGCTTCAGGATCTCCTCGACGTCCTCGGGGTTGGCGGCGGCCAGCGCGGCCGCGTCCGGGTACCGGGCGAACAGGGTGGGCGTGGTCAGGTTGACGCGGACGTCCGTCGTCTGTGCCGAGAGCACGGTGGCCACGAGCAGCTCGAACGGTGACGTGAAGTCGAGCTCGCAGTGCGCGTCCGGGTACCGGACAGCCAGCGCTCGGTCGATCCGCCGGGCGCGCCGCGTCCGGGCGAGGTCCGTCTCGGGGATGAGGTCCGTCGGGGTCACGGTCGCAGCGTACGGCCGACCACCCACACGCGCCGCGGGACGCCGGGCGGTTCCGGAGAGATGCCCGATTCACCCGCGTGACCTGCGGCGTTGCTCCCTTGGAGTGATCTGTGGGCCGCCGGGCACCGGCGCGCTCAAGGTGCCGGGCGATGCGGCCGAAACCAGACACGGAACCCCGAGGAGGACCACCTACATGATCCCTGCCGTGGAGCACCGGGTGCGCGATCTGCGCCTCGACCGCCGCGCGCTGCGCGCCGAGCACGCCCGCGTCACCTGGTGGCGCCGGCTGGTCCGCGCGAAGCTCGACCTCGCGGTGGCGCACGCGGCGCAGCCCCAGGCGCTCGGCGAGGACATGGCGTTCCAGCTGCCTCCTGAGATCGGCGTCGAGGTCCCTCGGCCGGCGGTCCTCGCAGCGGTGCTGGCGACGAGCAACGGCGTCGACGGTCTGCGCATCGACGAGCTCCGTGCCCTCGACGAGCAGCTCGCGCGCTACGGCGACGGCGTCGAGGCCGCCCTCGGTCGGGCGACCGAGCGCCTCATCTCCCGCCTCGCGCAGGAGCCCCGCGCGACACTGTCGGGCCTCCCGGAGCCCCTGAGCCGCGGTTGACCGCCTCGATGGGGCAGACTGAGCGTGGATCAGGCCGCTGACCAGCGGCCACCTTCGTCTGTGGGTGCCACGAGCGTGGCGCCGCGCGTAACTGTGCAGGAGAGGTGAGGTGTCATCGTGGTGGACGACATCGTGCTCGCGGCCCCGCTGTTCGCCGGACTGGACCCGGAGGCATCGGAGGCCCTCGTCGCGACGATGAAGGCGATCGAGGTCGTCCGGGGCGACACCCTGTTCCACGAGGGCGAGCCGGGCGACCGGCTGTACGTGGTGCGCGAGGGCAAGATCAAGCTCGGTCGACGCTCGAACGACGGACGCGAGAACCTGCTGGCCGTGCTCGGCCCGGGTGAGATGTTCGGCGAGCTGTCGCTGTTCGATCCCGGCCCCCGCACGGCGACGGCCACGGTCGTCGCGGACGCCGTGGTCCTCGAGCTCGGTCACGCCGACCTGATCCACTGGCTGCACGACAAGCCGACCGTCGCCCAGCACCTGCTGCAGGCACTCGCCCGGCGGCTGCGCCGTACCAACGAGGCGCTGGCCGACCTGGTGTTCTCCGACGTCCCCGGCCGGGTGGCCAAGGCGCTGCTCGACCTGTCAACCCGCTTCGGCGAGAAGGTCGACGAGGGCATCCGCGTGGCCCACGACCTCACGCAGGAGGAGCTGGCGCAGCTCGTCGGCGCCTCGCGCGAGACGGTCAACAAGGCGCTCGCCGACTTCGCCGCCCGCGGCTGGGTGCGCCGCGAGGGTCGCGCGGTCGTGCTGCTGGATGTCGACCGCCTGGAGCGACGGGCCCGCTAGGACCCCGCCTCGACGACGATCTCCACCTCGACCGGCGAGTCGAGCGGCAGCACCGCGACGCCGACTGCCGACCGCGCGTGGATGCCGGCGTCGCCGAGCACCTCGTGCAGCAGCAGGCTGGCCCCGTTGACGACGGTGGGCTGACCCGTGAAGGTCGGCTCGCTCGCGACGAACCCGACCACCTTGACCACCCGCACGATCCGGTCGAGCGCGTCGGCGCCCCCGCCCAGCAGGCCCGCGACCGCGGCGAGGGCGTTCAGCGCGGCGATCCGCGCGAGACCGACGGCGTCGTCCGGGGTCACGTCCGCTCCGACCTTCCCGGTGGCGGGCAGCACCCCGGCGACGAACGGCAGCTGACCGGCCGTGTAGACGTACGACCCCGACCGCACCGCCGGCACGTAGGCAGCGACGGGGGGCGCCACCACCGGAAGCTCGAGGCCGAGGGCGGCGAGCCGGGCCGCGGCGCCCATCAGGACTCCTTGGGCCGCTTCAGGTAGGCCACCAGGCCCGCGTCGGGACCCTGGACGACCTGGACGAACTCCCAGCCGTCGGCACCCCACTGGTCGAGGATCGCCTTGGTGGCATGAATGATGAGCGGAATGGTCGCGTACTCCCACGTCGTAGCCATGCGGACCACCCTAGCGGTGGGAAGCTTCGCCCAGCTGCTCAGACGAGCAGCACGGGCTCGTTCCCGACAGCTCGGCCCGCCACGAGCGCACCTCGGGCCGACGGCGCAGGAGCGCCCGGCGCTCGCGCTCGGTCATCCCGCCCCAGACGCCGAAGTCCATCCGGTTGTCCAGGGCGTCCGCGAGGCAGGCGAGCCGGACAGGGCAGGCGGTGCAGACGGTGCGCGCCTCGCGCTGGGCAGCGCCCTCGACGAACAGAGCATCCGGAGCCAGCTTGCCGGTGCCGCACTCCGCCAGTGCGGTCCAGTGCGCGTCCGACGCGAGCGTGGTCACTCAGCCTCCCCTGCCTGCCGAGGGGTCGCCGCCACACCGGCAGCCGCGCCCCTGTCCTGCGGGGAAACTAGCGGTACGCGGACCGTTCTGGCGAGACTCCGAAGGGGTCGTTTCGGCTGTTGGACGCGTGAACATGTCGGAAATAGGTGTGGCACGCGTGTCGCGTCACCCGTTCGGGGCGCACGGGTGACGGCGGGCGGACCCTGTCCCGACCTGTCCGACGTGTCGGATCGGGCACTGGAACCTCGACACAGGCCCCTCGGTCGGCGGTCACCCTCGTGTGTGGGTCCGGTGGAGGTCACGTCGAGTCGCGCGCATCCAGACGGGTAGGCCAGCGCCGCCTACTACCCTGACGGGATGCCGAACCCTGCGCGCTCGCGCGGCCGTCAGGTCAACGCCTTCCAGGCGTTGGCCCTCTTGTTGTCCTTCGTGCTGGTCGCCGGCATCGGCGGCGTCCTCGCGGCGGGGCTGGCCCTGCCGGGCGTCGCGCTCGCCAACGGCGCGACCGACGTGACGGCCCAGGCGTTCAACGGCCTGCCCACCGAGCTTCGACCAGCCTGGTCTGCCCGAGAAGTCGAACATCCTGGCGTCCGACGGCACCCTGCTCGCCACGTTCTACGACCAGAACCGCGTGGTCGTCCCGCTCGCCGACATCTCCCCCCTGCTGCAGCACGCCGTGATCGCGACCGAGGACAAGCGCTTCTACGAGCACGCCGGCGTCGACCCCGCGGGCATGCTCCGCGCGTTCATCCGCAACCAGTCGGGCGGCGCCCAGCAGGGTGCGTCGACGCTCACCCAGCAGTACGTCAAGAACGTGCTCATCGAGGCGGCGCTGGCCAAGGACGAGGGTCCCGCGCGGCAGGCAGCGCTCGAGGAGGCCCGCGGGACCACGGGTAGCGAGGGCATCGCGCGCAAGCTGCGGGAGGCCAAGCTCGCCATCACGCTCGAGAAGCAGTTCACGAAGGACCAGATCCTCGAGAAGTACCTGAACATCGCGCAGTTCGGGATCAAGGTCTACGGCGCCGAGTCGGCCGCCCAGTACTACTTCAGCAAGCCGGCCAAGGACCTCACCTACCTCGAGGCCGCGACGATCGCCGGCGTCACGCAGAGCCCCACCAAGTGGGACCCGGTCAAGAACCCGGCGGCCAGCGAGCGTCGACGCAACATCGTGCTGAAGCTCATGGACGAGCAGCACTACATCACCGACGCCGAGTACACGACGGGCATCGCCACACCGCTCGCGAGCACGCTGAAGCCCCAGGAGCTGAAGCAGGGGTGCGCGGTCGCCAGCACGGTCGTCGCCGGGTCCGGCTACTTCTGCGACTACGTCACGAAGGTCATCGTCAACGACCCCACCTTCGGGAAGACGAAGGCGGAGCGCCAGGCGCGCCTGTACAAGGGTGGCCTGACCATCACGACCACGCTCGACCCCAAGCTGCAGGCGGAGGCGGACACCGAGGTCAAGGCGGGCATCCCCGTCCACGACCCGTCCGGAGTCGCCAGCGCGATCGTGACGGTCCAACCGGGTACCGGCAAGATCATCGCGATGGCGCAGAACCGCGACTACGCACCCGTGGGTGACGCCGCGGCCCGGACCGAGCCGGTCAATTTCAACACCGACTCGGACTACGGCGGGTCGGGCGGCTTCGCGCCGGGTTCGACGTTCAAGCCGTTCACTCTGCTCGAATGGCTGAAGCAGGGGCACAGCCTCGCCGACCAGGTGAACGGGTCCGTACGGCCGCTCAACACGAACATGTTCACGACGTGCGGCGTCAAGGGCATCAACTCGTCGTACACCCCGGGCAACGCGGAGCCGGGCTCGGGCATGATGTCCGTGCTCGACGCGACCAAGAACTCGGTCAACCTCGCCTATCTGACGATGGGCACGCAGCTCGACATGTGCAACATCATGCAGGGCGCGATCGACCTTGGTATGCACACCGCCTCGCCCTGGACCACCACCCAGACGGGCCGGCCCCTCGGGTCCACCGACCCGGGCCTGAACCCGTCGAACATCATCGGCACCGACTCCGTGGCGCCGCTGTCCATGGCGGCCTCGTTCGCGGCCTTCGCCTCCGGCGGCACCTACTGCACCCCGATCGCGATCGTGAGCGTCGTGGACACGGACGGCAAGCAGCTTGCCGTGCCGCCCGCCAACTGCCAGGCGAAGCTGGACCCGAAGTACGCGAACACGATCAACTACGCCCTGAGCAACGTGTGGAAGGGCACCGCGAAGTCCGTCGGCGCCCCGCCGTTCCCCGCGGCCGGCAAGACCGGAACCACGAGCAGGAACCAGGACACCTGGTTCGTCGGCTACACGCCGCTCCTGTCCACCGCGGTCTGGGTCGGCTACTCGAACCAGACGAAGCAGGTCATCGGCCCGATCAACGGCTCGGCGCGGGGGCCCATCTTCGGTGCGACGATCGCCGGTCCCACCTGGAAGCGGTTCATGGTCGAGGCACTGAACGGCGCCCCCAACCCCGGCTTCGCGGCACCCGACCAGAAGCTCGTCGTCGGCGAGAAGATCCCGATCCCGTCGGTGGTCGGCCGGTCCGAGGCCGACGCCAAGAAGATCCTCACGACCGCCGGGTTCACCCCCGCCACCGCACCGGCCCAGGTGCCGTCCACGCTTCCCGCCGGCTCGGTGGTCAGCCAGGACCCGTCGGGCAGCGCCACCCGCGGTACCCGCGTCACGCTCACCCTCTCCAACGGGCAGGCGCCGCCGCCGGACCCGAGCACGGTCGTCCCAGCCCCGGGCCCCAACCCCGGCAACGGTGGGAACAACCCGGGCGGCGGCAACGGCGGCGGAAACAACGGCGGCGGCGGCGGCGGTCGCGGCTGATGCCCTCGGACGCAGGTCGAGCCTTCGGCCGCACGGCCGCCGGGCTGGCCGTCGCCGGCGCTGCGGCGCTCGCGTACTCGGCGCTCGTCGAGGTGCGCTGGTACGCCTTGCGCGAGGTCACCGTCCCGGTTCTGCCGGCCGGTCAGGAGCCGCTGCGGATCCTGCACCTCTCGGACCTGCACCTGGTCCCGGGTCAGCGGCGCAAGGTCGACTGGGTGCGCGACCTGGCGTCGCTGCAACCGCACCTCGTCGTGGACACCGGCGACAACTGGGCCCACCTCGACGCCATGCCGGACCTGCTGCACGCCCTGGAGCCGCACCTGGCCGTGCCGGGCGCGTTCGTGCTCGGCTCGAACGACTACGTCGCGCCCACGCCCAAGAACCCGGCACGGTACCTGTTGCCGGACGCGCGCCGGACGCCGTCCGCGCCACCGACCGAGCTGCCCTGGCGCGAGCTCGTGTCGCGGTTCCGGTCGGCCGGCTGGATCGACCTGACCAACCGGCGGGACGTGGTCAAGGCCGACGGTCGGGTGCTCTCTCGTCGGCACCGACGACGCGCACCTCACCATGGACCGGTACCCGCAGGCAGGCGGGGACGACGACGCGCGCACCGGCTCGACACCGGTGGACCTGCAGCTCGGCGTGACCCATGCGCCGTACCGGCGCGTGCTCGACGCGATGCACGCCGACGACGTCGACCTGGCCATCGCCGGGCACACGCACGGCGGCCAGCTGGCCCTGCCGTTCTGGGGCGCGCTGGTGACCAACTGCGACCTCGACACAGGCCGGGCCAAGGGCCTCCACGGGTGGCCCGGTCCGCGCCCGGACCGCCCGGGTGGCGCCGACTCGACGTGGATGCACGTCTCGGCCGGTCTGGGCACCTCGCCCTACGCGCCCGTGCGGTTCGCGTGCCGGCCCGAGGCGACGCTCCTCACCCTCGTCGCCGCCTGAGCCTCCCGTTGCGCGGGCTGGGCACATCGCGGCGTCGGGCTGCCGGCCGGCCCGGCAGCGGTTCTCGGTTTCGTCGCACGGGGTGTCGTCGGCTATCCTTGCCAGGCTCCACGGGGTGTGGCGCAGCTTGGTAGCGCGCTTCGTTCGGGACGAAGAGGTCGTGGGTTCGAATCCCGCCACCCCGACACACAGGTAGAGGCCCCTGGCCAGCGGCAACGCGGTCAGGGGCCTTTCGCATACCCGGTCCGGTCGAGCCCGGAACTGCCCAGAATCACCCCGGAATCACCCCCAACTCCGTCGCCTCACGGGCCGAGGCGGCGTTGAGCAGCTGCAAGGCGGCGCGGTCAGCCGAGTCACCGAGGTGGTGCAAGTACCCCGCGGTGACCTCGATCGAGCCGTGCCCGAGCCATGCCTGGACCGTCGTGAGCGGGACGCCGCGCAAGATCCACTCACACGCCGCCGTGTGTCGCAGGTCGTGCAGCGTGCGGCCGCGGCCAACCTCGCTCCAGCCGGTCGTCCGGACGAACGTCGAGCGGTGGAGCTGCCCGCCACCGGGACGAGTGAGCAGCAGGTCGGCCGAGTCCTTGCCCTCGGTGAAGCGGCGGATCGCCGGCACGAGAGCGTCCGGCACAGGCACGCGCCGGCCCTTGCCCGACTTCGGGGTCTTGGCCTCGGGCGTCCCCTCGGGCTGGTTGCGGATGACGCTGAGCATGGGCATGGGCCGCTCCATGAAGTCGCGGACGAGCATCGCCCTGGCCTCGCCCCACCGGATCCCCGTGCGTCCGAGAACGGCCACGAGATCGGCGTAGACACCGCTCACGCTGGCGACGTCTCGGACGACGGCCTCGAATTCGTCCGCAGGCAGAGGGCGCATGATCTCGAGGGCGCGACGGTCCTTCGGCGGAGCGGCGGACTTGACCGGGTTGGCGGCGATGTAGCCCTCCGATACGCACCAGGTGAAGAAGGAAGATAGCGACTCCCGGTGTCGCTTGACCGAGGTAGGCGCCAGCCCGCGCTCCAGCAGGCCGTCCTGCCAGGTGCCGACCGCGGCGCCGCTGACCTTGCCGACGTGTACCTTGCGGAACCAGATCGGCAGGATCGTCTCGGTCCGGGTTCGCCCGGACCGCTGGCCTCGGGTGGGCAGCAGGTAGCGGCCGGTGTTCAGCGTCGTGCGACTGACCCGCCCCTCCCGCTCCTCGAGCCAGACGACCAGCAGCTGCTCGACGGCCACCTTGCCCCGGCTCGGGTCGTACCCGTGCTCGTCAAAACGCGCCCCGTTGCCGACGCTCCCACTCGGTCGCCGCGCGCTTGGTGGCGAAACGCTGTGTGCCGACAACCTGGCCGCCGATCTTGAGACGGCCCTCCCACTTGTCACCCCGCCGAGCCGGCACGAGCCCTCCCTCGCTGGGGAGCACGAGGCCGCGGCGCCGAGCGCCCGGTCAGCCACTCCTCCACATCAGACGCCCGGTAGCGGGGCACTCCGTCGGAGAGCCAGAACACCTGCGGGCCCTCGAGCGACCGGCGCCAGCGCACCAGCGTCGACTTGGAGACGGCCAGCCATCTGGCGACCTCCTGCGTACGCTGGAGCCGGTCGGCGGTGTCAGGCACCTGAGCTTCAGCCATCGCGCGCCCCTCGTGTTCTCGCGGCTACACGCGATTGCACCATGCCTGCGAGCGTACCGGCAAGTACGCGAGAGTGGTGTTTGCGCGTAGCCTAGCCACGTGTCAACGACTCCTAGCCGGCCCGGCGACCAGACATACGACGGGCTTCTTGTCCAAGACGACCTGCCTGCCGGTTGGTACCTGCCCAGCCGATTTCCTGGTGAGCGACCCGACGACGCCAGCGAAGAGATCGACGCCCTGCTCCGCTATGACGACCAGGCCGTCACCGGCGACGAGCAGCAAGCGCGGCTCGACTCCGAGCAGAACGAAGCGGTCGACGGCCGGTGGCGCTACATCGAGCACACCGGCACCGGGACTCGCGTGTTCCTGCGGCTGCAGCGCCAGATGTTCGCTGTGCCCGAAGAAGTGCGCATCACCGGCGTCATCCACCTGCCTCGGCTTCCGGGCAACCCGATCACCAGCCAGCTCCTGCGCGAGCTTCCCGACCGCGCGCATCGAAGCGGCCATCAACAAGCGGCTGTTCGCTGTGACGCGCACGAGCACGATCACCAGCGGCAAGATCGGGCTGCCCAGTGGCCGCAAGGTCGCCGAGCGTGACCTGCTCAAGCCCCTCGGCGACCCGAAGCGAACCCCAGACTTCTATGCAGCTCGTTGCGCTCCAGCATGGCCGGCTCACCGCGAACGGCAACGAGAATCCCTCCGCGACGATGGCCGAACTGAGCGGTGTCGCGCTCAGCACAGCCCAGGGGTGGGTCGCAAAGGCCCGCGCTCGCGGACTCCTTCCCCCGGGACGCCGGGGGCGCGCCGGATGAGCGACGCGGCGATGGCCCTGGCGGCGTAGCCTGCGCGGCAGCTACGACCCGGACCTTTGCGCCGCCTCCGCGGAGCGGCTCCTGGTGTTCGATACGGGTCTGCTGACGTGGCCCCTTAGCGGTCGCCCGTCCGGAGCAACTCGCCTACGCTCACAGCGGCTATGAGCGGGACGGACCGGCGAAACGAGGAGGCCGGCGTCGAAGCGCCGCGCGCGACCAACCGAGCCGTTGACGCCTTGCCCATATTGGCCGTCAAGGTCGCCCTGGCACAACAACTAGGCGCCGCTCTCTTCATAAAACTTCCGCCAATCTGCGTACCGTGCGACCCGCTCTATCTCTGCGACCTCTCCAGCCATGTGCTCCCAGTACGTATACGGGAAGCCGTAGGCGGTGTTTCTGCTCAACGCGTCGCCGGGCGCTGCTAGGGCCGCTAGGGCCGCTAGGGCCGCTAGGTCTGTAAAGCCGGAGCCGTCTATGAGCAAAGGGTTACTCAAGTCCTGGTTGATGGCTTCGTCATCTCCCAGCCGCGGCGCGATCTTGCCGACGAAGGTAAGACTTGTCGCGTCCCAGTCGGCTTGGGCCTTCTCCACGTTCGCGACTGCCCAGCGACACTCCCGGCTCCGGCTTCCAAACGGCACCGGGAGCGCAGGCATCTCGTTGATTGCCGCGATAGTGGGAATCACCGCGCCCCTATAGTCGAGCAGTTCGACTAGTACGAAATCGGAATATCTCTGGCGGTCGACTCCCACTACGCGCAGGAGACGGAAAGTGCGATCGCTCAAGGCCAAGGACAGCACGTCACCCGCTTCGAGGTCGGTGCGATACTTCCATTCGCGACGGACTTTGCGGCGTGGTGGCTGTTGACCGTTGAGGCGATCTGTCAACTTCCTGAGCGCCTCTACACGCTTGCGGCGGTCCGATGGAGAAGTGTCGTCCCATTCGGCTAGGTCCGATCCATCCTCGATCACAGAGAGCGCACGTTCCTTGGCGCCGTCCGATAGTCGTCCTAGGCGGCTCTGAGTGTCTGCAAGCGCCAACCAGACGACCGGCCTCAGTCGACCATCCTCGTCAGTGAACTCTTCGAGTACTTGGCGCTCGGCCTCGTCGTCCGAGACTTGCTCGGCGACAAGATCCCGGTACTCGTCCCGGACGTCGCAAGCCTCGTCGTCAGCAAACAGCCCCGGTCCCCAAGTACCCACGACGGGCATGGTGCCATAGTCGGTCGAGCAGCAGGCATGAAGCTGTTGCTAGTTCGCCAGGGCCGCCCGGCGCGTCGCTCGACCCGCCCGCCACAGACCGCGCCCACCACCCCTGGATCGCACAGGAGCACCTCGCCGATCTCCCGCCCTTGCCTTGAATGGACGTATGCTACCTTCGGTAGTTGCAAGTCCACGCGTTGATGGGGGTTTGGCGTGAAGGGCGGCGTGATCTTGTTCCGGGGTGCCGGGACTGCCGCGCGCCGCTACCTCGAGGCGGATCGCTCACGCGCCGACGAGTACTACCTCGAAGCCGGCGCTGCGCGAGCGGAGCTCGCCGTGGTCGACGGCGCCGGCCGGGTGGTCAGCGAGCGGAGCCTGACGGCCGCCGACTACGCAGGCTGGGTCGACTGGATCGACCCGATCAGCCGAGAGCCGATGGGCCGGGCCCGGCGGAGTGGTGAGGCGCGGCACGGGTCCCCGCGTTTCGCGGATGGTCGTGAACACGCCCAAGTCACGGTCGATCGCCGCCGCGCTCCACCCGGAGGTGTCCGAGGCGCTGGATGGTGCGCAGCGCGATGCCGTCGCGGTGATCCGCTCGTAGCTCGGGCACCACTCCGTCACCCGCATTGGGCCGCGGGGTGGCCAGGAGGTTGTGCCGGTCGAGCGGCTACAGGTGGTCGGGATCTCGCACAAGACCTCCCGGGCGGGCGACCCGCACCGGCACATCCATGTGCAGATCGGGGCTCGGGTGTGGGCCGGCGGCGCGTGGCGCGGGCTGGACACCGCAGCACTGTTCCGGCAGCAGGATGCCATCCGTGCCCTGGGGACCGCGGTGCTGGCGGCGCACCCTCAGTTGGCGGCCGCCCTGGACGCCCACGGCCTCACGCTCGATCCGGTATCGGGCGAGGTTGCCGAGCTGCGGGCGTACAACGCGGTGATGAGCAAGCGCGCCGAACAGGTCGCCCGCAACTTGTCGATGTTCGAGGCGCGCTGGGAGGCCGAGCACCCCGGCAAGGAGCCCGGAACCGCGGTCAGCGCACGGTTGCAGGCGATGGCCTGGGATCACGAACGCCCGAACAAGAAGCCGTCCCGGTTGGGTAGCGAGGCGGGGTGGCTGCGCGAGCTGGAAGACGCCGGGTACATCCCGGGTCCGCCTCGGCCACTCGCGTGCGGGCCTGGCACATCACCGCAGAACGTGCCTCCCGCTCACTCGCCGAGATCGAAGCCCTCCCCGTTCACAAGGCCGCACAACTGATCAGCGACCGCACGGCTCGGGCCGACGCAGAGCAGGCAGCGAAAGCCGCACCCGAGACCGCGAACACTCGAGCGCACCGGTCGAGCCCGCCCGCGCCGGTTCACGACCGTGGCCCGCGCCACGACTTCGGTCCGAGCCTGTGGGCACCCGTTGCCGGAACTCGTCCGAGTTGCCGGTGCCTGACGCTCCGACCTGGTCGAGTCCAGATTCAACGTGTAGTTCCAGCCCACCGTGTGATCTTGAATGTTGGTGGATCCCCGCTGAGTGCCGCAGCGGCTCAGTGCTCGGCTTCGATTTCGAAGGTCTGGATCACCATGTCGTCGGCCGTCGTCTCGCCATAGGGGACCGGGATTGCTCGTCTCCAGAACGCGGTGGCCGCCGGATTGGTCAGGCGCTGCGTCACCTCCCACGGGCCCGGGTAACTGTGGAACAGAGCGGTGGCGGCAGCAGCGCCCACTCCGCGACGACTGTACCGGCGAAGGACGAAGAACTCCGCCATCTCGGTTCGCTGCTCCTGGCGCACGAGCGCGAAGCCGGCCAGCTTCCCCTCGGCACGGATCAGGAAGGCGTGGCGGTCCTCATCCGTCCAGTAGTGATCGAGCCACCGATAGCCGAACTCGCCGTGCTCATCGACGTCCCGGTCGTCAAACTCGGACCAGTCATAGGCGTAGAACTCCATGAGACGACGGACAACGCCTCGCTCGGACTGTTGTACCTCGGTGACATCGACCGACATAGCAAGTGATCGTATGGCGGCGATGACGTCGGCAGTTGGGCTTGGCGATGGAACGTGGTGCAGCTCCGGTTTGACGTCTGGCGCTGTTGACGCGGACGCACGGGAGGCGCTCTGTCGGAGGATCGGCCGGCCGGCCGGCGTCGTCGAAGCGCGCCTCACCCGGTTGCGCAGCGACGTCGCACAGGCACGGCACGACCTCCCCAACATTGAGGCCCTTCCGGTGACCGGGGCGGCACAGCTCATCCAGGCATGGGCTGCACAAGCCGCGGCCGAGCGGCCTGCCGAAGCCGCAAGCCGACCGCGCGCAGCCGAGCCCAGCCCTTGGCACACCCCGCCCCCGGTGAGTCAGCCGGGCACCCCCGGCTGGAATCGCTAGCGGCAGACTCTGACCGCCTCGCAGTCTCTCCTTTCCAGGTCCTCCGCAAAAGCCCCTTCGGCGCCCCCCGGAGGTACCTACAGTGACCGGATGCGCACCCAGTCGTTCGCCCGTCTTGCCGTTCTGGTGTCGGCCGCGCTCATGGTTACCGGTTGCGCGGCCGACGACGCCGATGGTCATGACGGATCGACCGCACCGCCGCTGCAATTGCGTCTCGTGACGTCCACAGAGGCTGGAGCCTGCACCGCACCGCCCCTGACGGCAGACGGCCCTGGCACGGCCTGCGACCTGGAAGGCACCACCACCTACGAGCTGGCCGAGTCGCTGGGCGTTGTGACGCCAACCGCCGTCACACGCGATGCCCCGGCGGGGGCACATGCCGTCGGCGTCGAGTTCGACAAGGCCGACGCCACGACACTCAAAGAAGTCACCAGCAAGGCGATCAACGAGGAGCTGGCGCTCCTCCTCAACGGGAAGGTGCTCTCTGCTGCCACAGTCCATGACCCCATCACAACCGGCACGTTCATCTTCGGTTTCGGGAATGCATCCGACGCAGACCGTGCCGCGGCCCTGCTCGGGGCATCGTCCACGTCCTGACGCCGACGGCTCGGACAAGCAGATGGCGCGGAGCCGAGGCACTCGGACGGCTGCGATCCCCGAGTCCACGACCGGGTGCTTGTCGCTGCGGTCTTCCACGTCGGCGCCTGTCGTCCGGAAGGGTCTCCACGACGCTGATATCATTAGATATCTAGGAGGTGACCCGTGCCCGACGTGTTGATTCGGAACTTCTCCGCCGAGGACCTCACACTGCTGGACGAGCAGGCCGCCCGACTCGGCATCTCGCGCAACGAGTACCTACGCCAGCGCCTGCACAGCGAAGCGCGTCGGACCGTCGGATCGGTCACGGCCGCGGACCTGCGGGCGCTCGGAGATCTCGTCGCTGACCTCGCGGACGAGACGGTCATGGTCAACGCCTGGTCATGAGTGACTCCTGGCTCATCGACAAGTCCGCACTCGTCCGCCTCGGCGGCAGCGTCGATGCCGAGGAGTGGGCCACCAGGATCGAACGAGGACTGGTCGCCATCACGACGGTCACGCTGCTCGAGGCCGGGTACTCCGCGCGGTCGGCGGGCGATCTCGGGCGCGCGCTGGGCTCACCGCCCCTGGCGTCGATGCCAGTGGAGTACCTCACCCCGGCGGCAGAGGACCGGACCGTGGAGGTGCAGCGCCTCTTGTCCGAACGCGGCCAGCACCGCGCTCCGTCGATCCCCGATCTCCTGATCGCCGCCGTGGCCGAGCTCAACCAGCGGACGGTACTCCATCTCGACAAGGACTTCGACCTCATCGCCGACCTCACCGGCCAACCGATGGAGCGCCTTCGCGTGGAGTGAGCACACCCGGTCCAGCGCTCACCCCGGAATCACCCCGAAGGCGCACCGGATGGTCCCGGAGACGCCGGGCGACCCCACGCGACCAGGGCAAACGCGCGGTACGGTACGTTCGGGACGAAGAGGTCGTGGGTTCGAATCCCGCCACCCCGACCGTGTGATCGACAACAGCTCGGACCGTCAAGGTTCGGGCTGTTGTGTTGTGGGGGTGTGAATGACCGAGCTGCGCACGGATCGGCTGCTGCTGCGGCAGTGGCGCGACGACGACCTCGACGCGCTCGCCGCCATCGACGCGGACCCCGAGGTGATGCGCTGGATCGGCGACGGCAGCGTCCGCGACCGGGCCCAGACGCTAGCGGCGCTGGCGCGGTTCGCTGCGGCGTGGTCCAACCGGGGCTACGGCCCGTTCGCGGCCGAGGCGGACGGCGTCCTCGTCGGCTGGGTCGGCCTGCTCGTCCCGACGTTCCTGCCCGAGATCATGCCCGCAGTCGAGATCGGCTGGCGGCTGGCTCGGGGCGCGTGGGGGCGCGGGCTGGCCACGGAGGGCGCGCGGGCGGTCCTGGCGTTCGCGTTCGACGACGTCGGCCTGGACCGGGTGGTGAGCGTCTGCCACGTGGAGAACACGGCCTCCGAGCGGGTGATGACCAAGCTCGGCATGTACTTGGACCGGGACACCGTCGTCCCTGCGAGCGGCGTCCCGGTCCACGTGTACGCGATCGACCGGGCGGTTCAGACCTAGCGGCGAGTCAGCTCCTCGGGCCCAGGTAGCCCGCGTGGCCGTCGGAGGTGTGGATGGTGACGCTGACCGGTGCGGCCGGGTCGGTGGGCGCCTCGATGGTCTGCTTGCCGTCCGCGGTGGTCATGGTCAGCGCCACGGGTGCGCCGTTGCCGTAGACCGTGACGGGTCCGTCGGAGGCGCGCGCCGAGATGTTGCCGTCGACCGCGGAGATCGTCGTGTGGCCGTCGCGGGTGCTCGTGGTGACCGAGCCGGTCACCTGGTCGACGGTGATCGCCCCGTCGGAGGTCTGCGCGTCGACGGAGCCGCGGACGTCGGTGATCGTGGCGTGACCGTCCGAAGAGCGAAGCGACACGTCACCGGAGACGTGCGTGATCGTCGACGCGCCGTCGCTGGTGTGCACGGTCAGCGGGCCGGTCAGGGAGGTCGCGTGCACGGCGCCGTCCGACGCCCGCACCACCACCTGGGTGCCGTCGGGAACCGTGACCTTGAGGCCGGCCGAGCAGAACCCGGGCCGCCACCAGTCGCAGGTGTGCTTGACCACGAGGCGGTCGCCGGTCACGACGGCAGAGTACGTGGCCTTGACCGACGCGGTGCGCGACGTGCGCTCGACGTCCACTCTCGGGCCGCCGGTGGTCACGGTCACCTCGCCGTCGGCCACCAGCTCGACCACCGGCGCTGCGTCGTAGGACGCGGTCGCGACGACGGTGGCGGGGTCGGCGTTGGTGAAGACCAGCAGGTCGAGCAGGCTGGAGGCGCCGGAGGCGAGCATGAGGGCGCCGACGATCGCGCCGGTCCAGACCAGGACCCGGGCGCGGGTGGAACGACGCGGCGGCGCCGGCGGACGGTCGAGGGTCGCGGTCATGAGTGGTCTCCCGGTTCGTGCTCGAGCCAGCGGAGCACCGCCAGCACGCGACGGTGGTCGTCGGCGTCCTGGGCCAGGCCCAGCTTGGCGAGGATCGACGTGACGTGCTTCTCGACGGCCGGCAGGCCGACCACGAGACGCTCGGCGATGGCCGCGTTGGAGCGACCCTCCGCCATGAGGCCCAGCACGTCGCGTTCGCGGGGAGTGAGGGTCTCCAGACCCGACCTGCGTGTGCGGGCGAGGATCTGGGCGACGACGTCCGGGTCGATGACCGTGCCGCCGGACGCGACCCGGCCGAGGGCGTCGAGGAACTCGTCGACGTCGGCCACCCGGTCCTTCAGCACGTACCCCAGACCGCGCACGTCGCTCGCGAACAGCTCCTGGGCGTACCGCTGCTCGACGTACTGCGAGAGCACGAGGATGGGCAGGCGCTTGTGCAGGCTGCGCAGGTGCACGGCGGCCCGCAGGCCCTCGTCCGTGTGGGTCGGGGGCATCCGGACGTCGGTCACCAGCACGTCGGGCAGCTCCGCCCCGGGGCCGAGGGCTGCCACCGTCTCGTCGGCGGTCTTGTAGCCGGTGACCTGGTGGCCCTCGGCGACGAGCAGCCGGGTCAGGCCGTCGAGCAGGAGGACGGAGTCCTCGGCGATCACGATGCGCACGGCACCTCCACGGTGAGTCGGGTGCCGGCGCCCGCCGGGCTGTCCAGGTCGAAGGTGCCGTCCAGTGCCGCGACGCGGCTGCGCAGGCCGTCCAGACCGCTGCCAGGCGTCGGTGTCGCGCCGCCCGTCCCGTCGTCGGCGATCACGAGGCGCAGGTCGGGCCCGACGATGGTCGCGGTCACCGTCACCTTTGTCGCCTGCGCGTACTTGGCGGCGTTGGTCAGGGCCTCGGCGACGACGAAGTACGCGGCGGCCTGCGCCGAGGTGCTGGCGGTGGTCAGGGGGCCGGGCACGTCGACGGTGACCGGGACCGGGCTGCGGGCGGCGAGCGCGGACAGCGCTGCGTCGAGTCCGCGGTCGGTCAGGACGGCCGGGTGGATGCCGCGCACGAGGTCGCGCAGCTCGGCCAGCGTCTCCTTGACCTCGCGGTGCGCGTGCTCGAGCGCCGCGGCGGCCTCCGGGTCGGTGGACGCACGGCGCTTCGCGGCCCCGAGCTCCACGCCCAGGGCCACCAGGCGCTGCTGCGCGCCGTCGTGCAGGTCGCGCTCGATCCGCCGACGCTCCTCGTCGGCAGCCCCGACGGCGGCGGTACGGGTCTGGGTCAGGACGACCGCGCGCCCCTCTGCCGCCTCCGCCCGGGCCTGGGCGGCGCGGACCTCCTCGGCACGGGGCGACGGTCCCAGCATCGCCCGCGCGGTGCGCACGAGCGCGAACGACGCCGCCTGGACGCCGAGCGCGCCGACCCAGGCCGCGACGACGGCCGAGACGATCAGGATCGAGACGGGGACCGGGGTGGACACCGAGCCGCGGTAGAAGATCGCGAACGCGAGCAGCGCCACGGCGCCCGACAGGCCGACCGCGACGATCGTGACCGCGGCCGCCAGGATCAGGCTCCCGACCAGCAGGTACGCCAGGTGCGCCCAGGAACGGCTGTCGCTGAGCACCGCCATCCAGGACGCCCACCAGCCGTCCCTGCGCGGCCGCTTGTACGTCGGGGCGTCGATGCGCACCTGCAGCTGCGCGAGCAGCCGGGCCCGCTCCAGGCGCGCGAACGGTCGCGCGGCCAGCAGCGTGACGACGAGCATCGGGATGCCGACGAACAGGACGACGAGGCTGAGGGCCAGCGAGAGGGCGACCGACGCCACGACGACGGCCGCGGTGAGCAGGAACGAGCCGACCACGGCCTGCGAGATCCCCACCCAGGTGGCGCCCGACACGGGTGCGACCAGCAGGGGACGCCACCCGGTGAAGGCCGGCGCGACCACCCGCAGGTCATCGGACCGGGGCACGGCG
Organism: Cellulomonas sp. McL0606; assembly: GCF_058248365.1. Next base: position 3,754,939 of record NZ_CM177779.1, read on the forward strand.
GTCTGCGCGCCCGGCGAGAGGTCTGAGGTCATGACACAGACGCTAGGGGTCCGGGCGCCCGTCCAGACAGCCAGCCCACCCACGGACGCGTGGTGGGGTCAGCCCTACCGTTTCGGCGGCACCCGGGCACCGCGCGTCAGGCGGTCGTAGACCACCGCCATGACGGCCGCGACCACGAGGGCCAGCACCGAGGTCAGCAGGAGCCCGCCGGCCCCGTCGCCCCACGGCCCGGCGTCCTGTGCCAGCAGGGCGGTCAGGGCGACGACCGGACCCACGGTCACGGGGAGCGTGAGGGTGCCCCACCAGCCGCCGAGACGGAGGTAGATCATGCCGACGAGGAGCCCGGAGACGTTGGAGACGAGGAACGTGGCGACGTTGGCGCCGATGTAGCCGGCAGTCGCGACGGCGCCGGGCGCCACGCCGCCGACCGCCCAGTGCCACCCGAACGCCGTGTAGACGGCCTTCTCGACGAGCAGCAGGACCGCGAAGGCGCCGCCGTACACGCCGGTCGTGCCGGCCGCCGCCAGCAGCGAACCGCGCGCCAGGGTCCGCCGCGTCAGCCCCGAGGCCACGTGCACGGGCAGGTAGGCGAGGGTCAGCCCGATGAAGACGGAGAACGGGAACCAGATGGCGGCCTGCATCCCGTACTGCACGACGCTCGTGTCGACCGTCGTCGCCACGGTCGCGTAGAACGCGATCGCGACCGCCGCGACCAGGGCCCCGATGCCCCAGAACCAGCGCGCCACCCGGAGCTGGGCCGCCAGGTACCACCGTGCCGTGAGGTCGACGGGGCCGCGCCGGACCGCAGGGACCGTCGTCGTGGTCATCGCGCAGCCTCCTTCGCGTGGTCGGTCAGATGGACGAACAGGTCCTGCAGCGGGACGGGTCCGAAGACGAGGCCGCCGAGGCGCGCGTTCCGCTCGTCGTCGGGAAGGCCGCCGACCACCGTGGCCTGGGCGGTGGAGCCGAGCTGCTGGCGGGCCACGACGTCGCGGCCCACGACGAAGGCGTCCACGGCGTCCGACGGACCGGTCACCGTCAGGCCGCGGGCCCGCAGCGAGTCCGCGTCCGACTGGGTGAGCACCCGGCCGCCGTCCAGCACCACGACGTCCTCGAGCAGCCGCTCGACCTCGCTGATCAGGTGGCTCGACAGCACGATCGTGCGGGGATGCTCCAGCCAGTCGGCCAGCAGGGCGTCGTAGAACGCGTATCGCGCCGGCGCGTCCATGCCCAGGTGCACCTCGTCGAGGAGCGTCAGGGGCGCGCGGCTCGCCAGGCCGACGACCACCCCGAACGCGGACTTCTTGCCGCGCGACAGCCGGTCCGGGCGGTCCCGCAGGCTCAGCTTCGAACGTGTCGAGCAGCTGCTCGGCCAGGTCGGTGTCGAACGTCGCCCGGCGGGCGGCGTGCAGCCGCAGCATCTCGGAGATCGGCCGGTCCGGGACCGTCTCGCCGCTCTCCCGGACCAGCATCGTCGCGCCCATGGTCCGCGCGTTCTCCCACGGCTCCTCGCCGTCGACGAGCACCGTCCCGGACGTCTTGGGCAGGAACGCCGCCAGGACCGACAGCACCGTGGTCTTGCCCGACCCGTTGCGCCCGAGCAGCCCCGTGATCGCGCCGGCGCGGATGTCGAAGGACACCCGGTCGAGCGCGGTCGTCTCGCCGTAGCGGACCGTCAGGTCCCTGAGCTGCACACCGATGCCGCTCATCGCGGTCCCCCGTTCCTCAGGTGCTCGACGACGTCCTCGACGGGGATGCCCAGGACCTTCGCCCTGCGGACCATCGGGTCGACGACCTCGGCGAAGAACGCCGCTCGCGCCTGCGCCAGCAGCGTGTCGCGCGCGTCCGGCGCGACGAACATGCCGATGCCGCGGCGCTTGTAGAGCACGCCCTCGTCCACCAGCTCCGTGAAGGCCTTGGCCGCCGTCGCCGGGTTGATCCGGAACGTCGTGGCGTACTGCGTCGTCGACATCACCTGCTGCTCCGCCCCCAGGTCCCCGGACAGCACGTCGGCGCGGATCTGGTCGGCGATCTGCACGTACAGCGGATCCCGTCCGTCGAACACGCCGATCGCCTCCTCGTTGGTTCATTACCTGACCAACTAACCACAGAACCCCGAAGACCACAACCCACGCACGAAAACGTCCGCGTCGGCTCTCACCGACGCGGACGTTCGAGGGACGGTGTCAGACCGTCGTCAGCCGCTGGGCGGCGACGAGCTCGGCGATCTGGACCGCGTTGAGGGCGGCGCCCTTGCGGAGGTTGTCGTTGCTGACGAAGAGTGCGAGGCCGCGGCCGTCCGGCACACCCTCGTCCTGGCGCAGGCGGCCGACGAAGGACGGGTCCTTGCCGGCGGCGTGCAGCGGGGTGGGGACGCCGACCACCTCGACACCGGGGGCGTCGGACAGCAGCTCGGTGGCGCGCGCGACGGACAGCGGGGAGGCGAACTCCGCGTTGATCGACAGCGAGTGCCCCGTGAACACCGGGACGCGGACGCAGGTGCCAGAGACCAGCAGCGCCGGGATGTCGAGGATCTTGCGCGACTCGTGCCGCAGCTTCTGCTCCTCGTCGGTCTCGAACGAACCGTCGTCGACCAGCGACCCGGCCAGCGGGATGACGTCGAACGCGATCGGCGCGACGTACTTGACCGGGTCCGGCAGCGTGACGGCCGACCCGTCGTGCACCAGGGCCAGGGTGTCCTGGGTGACCGCGGCGCGGATCTGGCCGTCGAGGCGTCGGCACCCGCGAGGCCCGAGCCGGAGACGGCCTGGTAGGTCGAGACGATCAGGCGGGTCAGGCCGGCCTCGTCGTGCAGGACCTTGAGCACCGGCATCGCGGCCATCGTGGTGCAGTTCGGGTTGGCGATGATGCCCTTGACGGCATGCTGCAGAGCGCCCGGGTTCACCTCAGAGACGATGAGCGGGACCTCGGGGTCGCGACGCCACGCGGAGGAGTTGTCGATGACCAGCGCGCCGGCCGCGGCGAACCGCGGGGCGTGGATCTTCGAGGCCGCACCGCCGGCGGAGAACAGCGCGATGTCGATCCCGGACAGGTCCTCGGTCTCGACGTCCTCGACGACGACGTCGGCGCCCTTCCAGGGCAGCGTCGTGCCCGCCGAACGGGACGAGGCGAAGTAGCGGATGGAGTCGACAGGGAAGTCGCGCTCCTCGAGCAGCTGGCGCATGACGCCGCCGACCTGACCGGTCGCGCCGACCACCGCGATGTTGAGTCCCATGATGCCTATCGTCCCGTCCCGCCGTACACGACGGCCTCGTCCGACGCGGAGTCCAGATCGAACGCCGTGTGCACCGCGCGAACCGCCTCGTCCAGCGAGTCGGCGCGGGTGACCACGGAGATCCGGATCTCCGACGTCGAGATCATCTCGATGTTGATGCCCGCATCCGACAGCGCGGCGAAGAACCGTGCCGAGACGCCGGGGTGCGACCGCATGCCCGCGCCGATGAGCGAGAAGCTTGCCGATCGTGTCGTCGTACTGCAGCGAAGCAAAGCCGATATCGGGCTGGTGCTCGGTCAGGGCCGCCGTCCCGGCCGCCCCGTCCGTCGCCGGCAGCGTGAAGGAGATGTCCGTCAGGCCGGTCGAGGCCGCCGACACGTTCTGCACGATCATGTCGATGTTCACGCCCGCGCCCGCGACGACCTCGAAGATCCGCGCGGCTTTGCCGGGCACGTCGGGGACGCCGACCACGGTGATCTTGGCCTCGCTGCGGTCGTGCGCGACGCCCGCGATGATCGGCTGCTCCACAACATCTCCTTCGGGGGCGGGTTCATCGGTCACCAGCGTGCCCGTATGAGTGCTGAACGACGAACGGACGTGGATCGGTACCGAGTAGCGACGCGCGTACTCGACGCAGCGCAGGACCAGCACCTTCGCGCCGCTGGCGGCCATCTCGAGCATCTCGTCGTAGCCGATGCGGTCGAGCTTGCGCGCGCTCGGCACGATGCGCGGGTCGGCGGTGAACACGCCGTCGACGTCGCTGTAGATCTCGCAGACGTCCGCCTTCAGGGCCGCCGCGAGCGCGACCGCCGTCGTGTCCGAGCCGCCGCGGCCGAGGGTGGTGACATCGTTGGTCGACGGGTTCACGCCCTGGAACCCGGCGACGATGGCGACGGACCCCTGGGCGATCGTCTGCCGGATACGGCTGGGCGTGACGTCGATGATCCGGGCCTTGCCGTAGGCCTCGTCGGTGAGCACGCCCGCCTGCTGGCCGGTGAACGACTTGGCGTCGACACCCAGGTTGTGGATCGCCATGGCCAGCAGCGACATCGAGATCCGCTCGCCGGCCGTCAGCAGGATGTCCATCTCGCGCTGCGGCGGCAGCGGGGTCACCTGGCGCGCCAGGTCGATGAGCTCGTCCGTCGTGTCGCCCATCGCGCTGACCACCACGACGACGTCGTGCCCGGCACGCTTGGCCTCGGTCACCCGCTTGGCCACGCGCTTGATGCTGGCGGCGTCGGCGACGGAGGAACCGCCGTACTTCTGCACGATCAGGGCCACGGGGAGCTTTCGCGGGCTCGGAACAGGACCGGGCGAGTGTACGGCGGTGTTCACGTGCTGGAAACGCGGTTTCAGATGGCGGATCGACACAGACTCTGCACAGGTTTGTCCGCGCCGGCGGGCGGTCGCGCCCTACGGTTTCGCCATGGACGACGAAGTCACCGCAGGCATCCGTGTCAGCGGCCTGCGCCGCGCGTTCGGTCGCGTGCAGGCCCTCGACGGTGTGGACCTGACCGCCCGGGCCGGCGCCGTCACCGCGCTGGTGGGACCGAACGGCTCCGGCAAGACGACCCTGCTCCTGATCCTGGCCGGGCTGCTCGTCCCGGACGCCGGCGAGGTGCAGATCGCCGGCCTCGACGACGTCTCGGCGGCCCGGGCCCGGACCGGGTGGATGCCCGACGCGTTCGGCACCTGGGACTCGCTGACCGCCCGCGAGGTGCTCACCACGTTCGGGGCGGCGTATCGGCTCTCCCGCCCCGCCGCTGACGCCCGGGCCGCCGAGCTGCTCGCGACGGTGCACCTGACCGAGTTCGCCGACCGACCCGCCAGCGTGCTGTCCCGCGGCCAGAAGCAACGCCTCGGCCTGGCCCGCGCCCTCGTGCACTCCCCCGACGTCCTGCTGCTGGACGAGCCCGCCAGCGGTCTCGACCCGCGCTCACGCGTGGACCTGCGCGTGCTCCTGCGACGGCTCGCCGACGAGGGTGCGACGGTGCTCGTCTCCAGTCACGTGCTCTCGGAGCTGGAGGAGATGGCCGACGACGCCGTCTTCCTGTCCCGCGGCCGGACGGTCGTCCCGTCCTCGGACCGACCGTCGCGACGGACGTGGCACGTGCGTGGCCTCACGGACGCGCTCCCCGCGTGGCTGACCTCCGTCGGCGCCGACTGGCGTCCCGGGGACCACCCGGGTTCGGTGCTGCTGGAGATCGACGACGACGAGGGCGCGGCCCGGCTCGTGGCCGACGCGGTCGGCGCCGGCGTCCCGATCGTCTCGCTGCATCCTGTCGGCGGTGCGCTCGAGCACGCCTACCTGGCTCTCGAGGAGGAGCGGCGATGACGCTCGACACCCTGGACGCGCCGCCCACGACGCGGCGGTTCACGTGGCACGGCGTCCGCACCGTCGCGGTCCTGGAGCTGCGGCAGCGGGTGCGGTCCACGCGCTGGATCGTCGCGCTGGTCGTGTGGTTCGTCGTGGTCGGCGGCATCACGCTGCTCGCGTCGGGGGCGCTCACGGCCATCGCCGACCAGGGCGCCTCGTCCAACGGACCGCTCTTGTTCGCCGTCGTGTCGTTCCTGGTGCTCGGGCTCGGCCTGCTCGTCACTCCCACGCTCGCGTCGACCGCGATCAATGGTGACCGCAGCGCCGGAACGCTGGCGACGCTGCAGGTCACCCTCCTGAGCCCGTCGGAGATCGCCACGGGCAAGCTTCCTCGCGGCCTGGCTGGCCGCGTGCGCGTTCCTCGTCGCGAGCCTGCCGTTCCTGGTCCTCGCGCTCGCGATGGGCGGCACCCCCGTGATGTCGCTGGTCCGGGTCGTCCTGATCATCGCGGTCCTGCTCGCGGCCGTCTGCGGGATCGGCCTGGGCTACTCCGCGCTCGGCGCGCGCGCCGCGGGATCGACGGTGCTCACGTTCCTGACCGTCGCGGGTCTGACGCTGCTCACGCCGATCCTGTTCGCGACGACCTATCCGTCGATCTCGCACGAGGAGTCCGTGACGGTCTACACGAACGCCCAGAGCTCACCGGGCGACGACAGCTGCACCTACGTCACCCAGACGCGGTCCGTGGACCACACCGAGCGCACGTGGTGGCTGCTGGGCATCAACCCGTTCGTCATCCTGGCCGACGGCGCCGAGGCGGCCCCCACCCGGACCGCCGAGATCCGCGACCCGCTCTCGGCCATCCGCCAGGGCGTGCGCACCCTGCGCGCGGGGCCGGCCTCGCCGATCGACGAGTGCTGGCTGGTCGGTCAGCCGCCCGCCGACGTGCAGGACAACATCTCCACGACGCCGTTCTGGTACTGGGGCCTGGGCGCCAATGTGCTGCTCGGCGCCGCGGGATTCACCATCGCCGTCCGGCGCCTGCGGATCCCGCAGAGGAAGCTGCCGCGCGGGACGCGGGTGGCCTAGGGCGCGCGCGGGACCCGGGTGACCCGCCTAGGGCTGGAGGGCGTCGTACTCCGCCTCGGCGGCGACGTCGTCCTCCACGTCGAGGCGGAGGTGGGCGAGGATCGCCTGCAACGTGCGCAGGACGCTGGACGCACGCTCGCCCCAGTCGGACAGGTAGCTGAACTGCCACCACCACAGGGCTTCGAGCACGTGGCCGCTCTCGTAGTGCCGCAGGCCCTGGGCCAGTGCTCCGGCGATGCCGACGAGGTCGCCGGAGATGCTCGACCGCTCGATGTCGACGCCCAGCAGGGGGTCGATGACCTCGGCGTACTCGTCGATCCCCTCGAACACGTTGGCCAGGTTGGCGCGCAGCGGGTCGACGTCCGGGTCCGGGCCGAGGTCCGGCTCGAACCGCTCGAGCGGCACCACGTCCGTCGTCGCGCCCAGGCGTGCGCCGGCCGCGAGGATGTCGCTCACGGCCAGCAGGAGCAGCGGCAGCGCCGCGTCCGGGGCCGAGCCGGCGGCGACCTCGGTGACGGTGCTCAGATACCGGCGGGACTCGTCCGCGACGGCGAGCGCGATGTCCCGCAGGTCCGCGTCGACGGTCGTCGTGTGGTGCGGTGTCATCGTCCCTCGTCCCCCTCTAGGCGCTGATCCGCCGGCGGCCCTCGAACGCTCGTCCGAGCGTGACCTCGTCGGCGTACTCCAGGTCGCCGCCGACCGGCAGGCCGGACGCGAGCCGACTGACCGTCAGACCCATCGGTACCAGCATGCGCGCGAGGTAGGTGGCTGTCGCCTCGCCCTCGACATTCGGGTCGGTGGCGAGGATCACCTCGGTGACCGTCCCGTCGGCCAGCCTGCTCAGCAGCGACTGGATCCGCAGGTCGTCCGGGCCGACGCCGGCGATCGGGTTGATGGCCCCACCGAGCACGTGGTACCGGCCGCGGAACTCGCGGGTCCGCTCGATGGCGACGACGTCCTTGGGCTCCTCGACGACGCAGATCGTGGCCAGCGACCGGCGCGGGTCGCGGCAGATGCGGCACTGCGGCTCCTGCGCGACGTTGCCGCAGATCTCGCAGAACACGACGCGCAGCTTGACCTCCGTGAGCGCGTCGGCGAGCCGACGCACGTCCGCGGGGTCGGCCGCGAGCAGGTGGAACGCGATGCGCTGGGCGCTCTTGGGACCGACGCCGGGCAACCGCCCGAGTCGTCGATCAGATCCTGGACCGCACCCTCGTACACGTCCGCCAGCCTACGGGGTCAGGGCATCCGACCCGTCGGGCGCGCGGACGCCCTGCGCGCCTTCGCAGGCACAGGCCGTCCGGTCCGCTCGTGAACTACAAGGTCAGGCCGAGCCGTCGTCCAGCTGCTCGTCGATGACCGTGCCGCCCAGCATCTGCGCGACCAGGGGCGCGCCGATCAGCGACGAGCCGCTGATCTCCGGGTCGTCCGGCGACGGCTCGTCGGGTACGCCCGGCACGATGCGCGCCGCCGACTCGCGGGCCGCGGCCGTGCCTCGTTCGCGGGCGGTGCCCTGCGCGGCGGGCGGCGGGCCGCTGGCATCGAGGTCGTCCGGCACGTACGGCGGCTCGCCCGGGTCGTCGTGCGGCGGCTCAGGAGCAGGTGGTTCGTCGTCCCAGGAGGCGGCCGCCTCGGCCGGGGTCACCGCGCGCGGGTTCTCGCGGTCGTTGACCGGACGGGTCGGGGCGGCGTCGGCCGCGGGCGCGTTCGCCTGCTCCGTCAGGATCCCCTCGACGCGGACGTCGAATCCGAGCGTCTCGCGCACGGCCCGCGCGACCACCTCCGCGTGCGCGCCGTTCCGGAACGTCGTCGCGAGCGCGGGGTTGTCGAACGCGATCCGCAGGGTCGTCGCGTCGAGGTCGGCCACCTGCGCGTTGCGCGGGTCGATCAGCGCCCACGTCACGCGACGCAGGCCCTTGACCGTCTCGAGCACCTCGGGCCAGCGCCGACGGATGACCTCGGTCTCCTGACCGGTGCCGTGGGCAGCCGCTGCGACGACAGGCGGAGCGACGGGCGGGGGTTCCGCGACCGCGAGGGCCGGCGCCGCGTCGGTGTCGGTGCTGGGTGTGGACCGTTCGGGCTCAGGCGTGCCGACGGGCCCGACGGCAGGGTCGGACTCGATCGCGACCGGTTCGGGCTCGACGTCCACCGCGACCGGGTCGGGTTCGACGACCGCCGGCACGGCGGGCACTGACGCGGCGGCCATTGGTGTTGCGGGTGCTGCCGCGACGGGCAGTGGGTCGGCCGCCTGCGCTACCGGCGCGGGCGGGATGGGGCGCGTGAACGGCGCGGGCTCGCCGGGGCGCGGCGCTTGCGTCGTCGCGACCGGCACACGGACCCCGTCGGCCGGCAGCCCGCGCTCGAGGCGGTCGAGCCGTGCGCCGACCGACGAGCGCGTGTCCTCGGCAGCCGGCAGGAGCAGCCGGGCCATGAGGAGCTCGAGGTGCAGGCGCGGGGAGGTCGCGCCCGTCATCTCGGTGAGCGCGGCGTTGGCCAGGTCCGCCGACCGCGACAGCTCCGAGGCCCCGAGGTGCCCGGCCTGCAGGCGCATGCGGGTCAGCTGGTCGGACGGCACGTCGCGCAGGGCGGCCTCGGCCGCGTCGCCGGACGCGGCGATGACGATGAGGTCGCGGAAGCGTTCGAGCACGTCCTCGACGAACCGGCGCGGCTCGTGGCCGGTCGAGATGACGCGGTCGACCACCCGGAACGCGGACGCACCGTCGCGAGCGGCGACGGCCTCGACGACGTCGTCGAGCAGCGAGGCCTGCGTGTACCCGAGCAGGTCCGCGGCGCCCTCGTAGGCGAGCTCGGCCCCGCCGGACCCGGCGATCAGCTGGTCGAGCACGGACAAGGTGTCGCGCACGGATCCGCCGCCCGCGCGCACGACGAGCGGGAGCACGCCGGACGCCACCTGCACGCCCTCGGAGTCGCAGAGCTGCTGCAGGTACGGGACCAGGACGTCCGGCGGCACGAGGCGGAAGGGGTAGTGGTGCGTGCGCGAGCGGATGGTGCCGATGACCTTGTCGGGCTCCGTCGTCGCGAAGATGAACTTGATGTGCGGCGGCGGCTCCTCGACGATCTTGAGCAGCGCGTTGAAGCCCTGGTTGGACACCATGTGGGCCTCGTCGAGGATGAACACCTTGTACCGGTCGCGCGCGGGGGCGAACGTGGCGCGCTCCCGCAGCTCGCGGGCGTCGTCCACGCCGCCGTGGCTGGCCGCGTCGATCTCCACCACATCGAGGCTGCCCGGCCCGCCGCGCGCCAGCTCCACGCACGACTCGCACACGTCGCACGGGGTGTCGGTGGGGTGCTCCTCGGTGTTCTGCGCGCAGTTGAGGATGCGGGCGAGGATGCGCGCGGACGTCGTCTTGCCGCAGCCGCGCGGGCCGGAGAACAGGTACGCGTGGTTCACCTGGCCGCTGCGCAGCGCCTGCCGCAGGGGTGCGGTGACGTGGTCCTGCCCGATCACCTCGGCGAAGTTCTCGGGCCGGTACCGCCGGTACAGGGCTGTGCTCACGCCACGAACCCTAGACGCCCGCACCGACACCTACGATCCGTTCGTGACTGTCGACCAGCGCATGCTCGACGACCTCTGGGACTTCGCCGACCCGGCCGCCAGCGAGGCCCGGCTCCGAGCGGCCGCTGGCGCCACCACCGGCGACGACCGCGCCGAGCTTGACCCAGGTCGCCCGCAGCCTCGGCCTGCAGGAGCAGTACGACGAGGCAGACGCGCTGCTGGACACGGTCGAGCCCGTCCCACCGACCGTCGCTGCACGGGTCGCGCTGGAGCGCGGGCGTGTGCGCAACAGCTCCGGGCGCCCGCAGGAGGCGATCCCGTACTTCGAGCAGGCGGTCTCCGCGACGGTCGACCCGTTCCTCGTCGTCGACGCCCTGCACATGCTCGCGATCTCGGACGGCGAGCGCGCACCCGGGTGGACCGCCCAGGCGCTCGCGGTCCTGGCCGGCGTGACGGACGAACGGACGCTGCGCTGGCACGTCGGTCTGCACCACAACCTGGGCTGGTCGCGGCTGCGGGCGGGAGACGCGGCCGCGGCCCTGCCCGAGCTCGAGGCGGCCCTGCGTGCGGCCGTCCGCTGGGGCACCGAGCAGCAGGTCGAGTGGGCCGTCGAGGCGGTCGACGAGTGTCGCGCGGCGCTCGGGTAGGAGGCGGGTGCGTGCGCACCCAGCCGCTCCTGGGACGAAGTGGCGAAGGCCGTGTCCCATGAGCATCCGTCCGTCACCGAGGTCGTCACGTCGACGCGGCGCTAGTCCGCGCGGACCACCGTGTCGGTCAGCACCGAGCGCAGCAGCGGGCGCGACGTCTCCGTCGCGACGAACACCAGCGCGCACCCGACGGCCAGGAAGGCGAGCAGCAGGAGGATGCCGGTCGGGTCGCTGACAGCCGCGGTGCCCAGCAGCGGCAGGAACATGACGAGCGCCGTCACCGCCGAGCCGACCGCGACGAACAGCAGCGGTACGAGCACGGACCGCCGACGCACCGAGTCCAGCAGCTCGACGGGCATGCCGGCCAGGTTCTGCAGCGCGATCTCGCGACGCCGGTCGAGCACCGCGGCCGCCTGCGCGATGCCCGCCGAGACGGCCGCCAGCAGGAAGGCCACGACCAGCGTGACGAGCGCGCCGGTGACCAGGTCGTCCTGCAGCATGGCGCCCTGCGGGTCCTGCGACGCGTCCACGGACGTGATCGACGGGACCACCGCGAGCGCGCCGGCGACGAACCCGGCCAGCCCCAGCCCGCCGACCACCCGCCACGCGGCCCGCGGGTCGTCGAGCAGACGCCGGGCAGCCAGGAGCCGCGCCGGCGTCGTCGCACGCCGGGGCTGCGCCTTGCCGACAAGGCCCAGCACCCACGGCCCGACGACGTTGAGCATGGCGAAGCCGATCGCCATGGCACCCACCAGGGCGCCGATCGCGGCGGGCCCGAGCGCGCCGCCGACCACGCTGACCGTCATGAACAGCCCGATGCCCACCAGCGCGACGACCAGCCGGACGAACCCCATGCCCTTCGGCGACGTCCGACGAGCGACGCCCAGGGGCGAGATGGCCACGCGCCGCAGCGAGAACGCCCCGGACAGCCCGGCGAGCAGCGGCACGGCGACCAGCGCGACCAGCAACCCCTGCCAGCCGACCCAGAGCTCCCCCGACGCTGAACGTGGTGCCCTGGAACGGCAGCAGTGCGACGAGCGGCAGGAGCGCGACGTAGAGCAGGATGCCCAGGACGGCCCCGACGAGCCCCTGCCAGGCGGTCTCGACGAGGGTCAGCACGACCACCTCGCGCGACGTCACACCGAGCAGCCGCAACGTGGCCAGCCGGGCGTCGCGGCGGGCGACCCCGAGGCGCGCGGCGCTGCCGCCGAGGGTCAGCAGCGGGACCACCAGCAGGACGACCGCGACCCACGCGAGGATCTCGTACAGGGAACGGACGTCGTTCTGGCCGGGCGCCAGGGGCTCGTGGGCACGCGCGACGAACCCGAGCAGGCCACCCACCACCGACAGCGTCAGACCGGTGGTGACGGCGAACGCCGTGACGGCCAGCGACGTGGTCACGCGCGAGTCGCGGCCGCCGGCGCGCTGGAACCGGGGCGCGAGGGCGACGACGGGGTTCATCGACGGACCGCGCTGCCCACGACGACGCCGTCGCGCACCTCGATCCGCCGGTCGCACCAGTCGGCGACCTGCGCGTCATGGGTCACGACGACGAGCGACGCCCCCGCCACCCTCGTCGTCTCGACCAGCACGCGCATGACGTCGTGGCCGGTCGACTGGTCGAGAGCGCCGGTCGGCTCGTCGGCGAAGACCACCGCGGGCCCCGTGATCAGTGCGCGCGCCACGGCGACCCGCTGCGCCTGACCGCCCGACAGCTCGCCCGGGCGCCGGCCCTCCATCCCGGCGAGCCCGAGCGAACCGAGCCACCGGGTTGCCTGCGCGGTGGCGTCCTTGCGGCTCGCGCCCAGCAGCATCGCCGGCAGCGCGACGTTCTCCACCGCGGGCAGCTCGGACAGCAGCTGGCCGAACTGGAAGACGAAGCCGTAGTGCTGGCGACGCAGCAGCGAACGTTCGCGGTCGCTCAGCGCGCCGACGTCGCGACCACGCAGCGACACCGATCCGCGGTCCGGGACGAGGATGCCCGCGAGGCAGTGCAGCAGCGTCGACTTGCCGGAGCCCGACGGACCCATCACCGCCAGCGACTCCCCGTCCGCGAGGTCGACGTCGACGCCCGCCAGCGCGGTCGTGCTGCCGAAGGACTTGACCAGGCCGCGTGCGGCCAGGCGAGGTTCGATGCTCATGCGTCCACCGTCGCCGCTCCTGGGCGGGACGGCGTCGGGCCAGGGTCGCGGTGTGGGAGACCGGCCGTGCGACCACAGGCGGACGCCGATCCCCCTGTCAGATGAGGACGGACACGCCCACCAGCACCACGATCGCCGACCCGACCGTCGAGACCCAGCGCCGTGCTGCCTGCGACAGGCGAAGTCCGAGCAGCCCACCGGTCAGCGCCAGGACCAGCTGCCAGGCCAAGGACGCCAGCCCGACGCCGACGACGAACGCGACCGACGACCCGCGCACGTCGGCGGCCATGCCGATCGCGACGGTGGCGAACGTGATGGCGGTGAGCGGGTTGACCAGCGTCAGACCCACGAACCTCAGGTAGGTGCCGTGCGACGACGCCGGGGGCTGCTCGATTGCGAACGGAGCCTTCGCGGGTCGACGCAGCAGGCCGACCACGCCGACCGACACGAGCACCGCGGCGCTCAGGATGCGGATCGGTCCCTCGTGCGCCGTGACCAGCCGGCTGACGGGCGCACCGACCGCCACGGCGCCGATCCCGTAGAGCAGGTCGACCGTCGCGATCCCGAACGCCGCAGCGACGGCGACCCGCACCCCGTCGACCAGGGCGCTGCGCATCAGCAGCACGCCGACCGGGCCGACGGGCATCGCGACGGCGAACCCAGCGAGCGCGCCGAGAAGGAAGGGGTGCACGGGCCCAGCGTCCGTCCCAGAGGCCGAGGACGTCACACCGGTAGTGCGGATATCGTCGCCAAACTGCGACAATCGCCGGATGGATCCGATCGACGAGGCAATCCTTCGCGAGCTGACCGCGGACGCGCGGATTCCGTACAGCGACCTGGGCGAGCGCGTCGGCCTGTCGCCGAACGCCGCCGCGAACCGCGTCCGGCGCCTCGTCGACACCGGGACCATCCGCGGCTTCACCATCCTCAAGGGCGCGGCGACGTCCCTGCCGGCGGGCCTGGAGGTGTTCGTCGAGGTGCGCCTGGCGGACGGGACGACGAACGAACAGTTCTCGGCGGCGATCGCTCGCGGCTTCCCGCAGGTGCTCGACGCGGTCCACGTGACGGGCTCGTACGACTACCTGCTCCACGCGGTGGTCGCCGACCCGTCGGCCCTCGACCACCTGGTCCGCGGCCTGAAGCGCGAGGCGGGCGCCAGCCAGACCTTCACCCGCCTGGCCCTACGCCTGAGCCGCAGCCGACGGGTGGCCGCGTGTCGCATGCGCCGCCGCCGGACCGGGCGTCGAGAACACAGTTATCGACGCCGCTGACGGTCGGGGCGTTCATCACTGTGTTCTCGACGTCGGTCTGGCGTTCCGCGTCGGCCGCCACGTCGGCTCGGCGCGCTGGCGACGCGACCACAGCCCACCGTCGCGCACAGCGTGCGCCATGGGGTGACCCGCGCGCCGGTCCGGTGATCACGATCGGTCCGTGAATGTTCCCGTCTCGCTTCGCTCGCTCGCGTTTCGGCAGGAGGACCTCCTCGCGTCGCACCAGTGCGACGCGATCGGCGTGACGGTTGGCATGCGGCGGCGGCTCGTACGCGCCGGTCGTTGGGCTCGCGTCACGCGCGGGGTCTACGACGTCGACCCCTCGCGCGACCGCCGACGTGCCTCCGAACATCGACGGCGACGCGCCGCGTGGCTCGGCATGCTCGCCTACGGACCGGACGCGATAGCGGTCGGATCGTGCGCGCTCGCGCTGCACGGCGCGAACGGCCTTCCGCTCGACATTCAGCCCGAGGTCGCACTGCCGTCGGGGCGCTCCGGCCTCGGGCGTGATGGCATCCGCGTCCGGCAGCTCAGCACTGTCGAGTCCGAGAGGTTCGGCGATCGGCAGATCGCGACGTTGCATTTCGCCCTGGTCACCGCCCTGCCCGAGCTTGGCCGGCTGCACGCCGTTGCCGTCCTCGATGACCTGGTCCATCGGGGTCGTCTCTCGATGGTCGAGCAGCTGGCGCCGCGGCTGCGGGGTCGGCGCAACTGCATCGAGGCGATCGAGTGGCTGGCCCTCGTCGACGGCAGGGCAGAGTCGCCGCTCGAGACGTTCGCTCGGCTCGAGTGCATCGACGCCGGGATACCGCCCGACGAGCTCCAGCTCGTGGTGACCGCCCACGACGGGACGTTCCTCGGCCGGGGTGATCTGGCCTGGCGCCTGGTCGGTGGCCGATGGCTCGTCGTCGAGGTCGATGGCCGCGAGTTCCACGATCAGCCCGACGCGCTGCACCGCGACCGGATACGCCAGAACGCGATGCTTCTTCGCGGCGATGTCGACCTGCTCCGCTTCACGAGCACCGACCTGGCGACGCGCGGGCTGGTAGGCCGCACGGTCCGCGAGGCCCTGCGCGCCGATCGAGAACGCAGTTATCGACGCGAAACGGGGAACGGACGTCGGTAAGTGCGTTCTCGTCCGCGAGGGCGGGCCCGGGCGCGCGGCGTCGGGCATGAAAGGACCCCCCGCACACCCGTCAGAGCTCACCTGCCCTTGCTGCCTTCCGGCCCTGGGGGAGTTCAGCGAGATGACGCCGCACGAGGGGTCGTCGACAATTCTAGCCCAGCTCTACGCCCGCCAGGACGCGTCCACGAGCCGGCCCGGTGAGGTGCACACCACTCACACCACCACAGTCACGCGGCGAGCAGCACGACCTCCGCCGCGAGGCGTGCGACCACCGCGGGATCGAAGCGCGCGGCGCCGGGCACCAGGGCGTTGGCGCACCCAGCGGCGGTCGCCAGGCGCAACGCGTCGTCCAGACCGCGGCCGTGGTCGAGGGCGTGGACGAGCGCGCCGAGCACGGAGTCGCCGCTGCCGACGGGGAACTGACCGACCACGTCGGGCACGGCGGCGGTGAACGTCGACGACCCGTCGGTGGCACGCAGGCCGGCGACCCCGTCGGTCACGACCACGACTCCTCGGCTCAGAGCGTGCAGCGCGGCGACGAGGTCGGCGAGGGGAGTGTCGGCGGGCACGGCGAGCACCTCGCAGGCCTCCGAGCGGTTCACCTTCAGGAGGTCGACACCCCCGGACGCCAGGAGCGCGAGCAGCGCCGGGCCGTGGCTGTCGACTGCGACGCGCCCGCCCGCACCGGAGACGGCGTCGACGAGCTCGCGCAGGGGCGACGGTCCGAGGGACTCCGGGACGCCCCCGCTCACCAGGCACCAGCCGCCTCGGGCCGAGATGTCGGCCCCGAGGACGGCGAGGAACCGGTCGTAGACCGCTCGCGTGACCGGCGTCGCGTGCTCGTAGATCTCGGTCAGCGCACCCGTCGACCGCGCGTGCACGCTGACGCACGTCCGCGTGCAGCTCGGTGCCGTCGACGACCCGCAGGTCCACTCCGTCGTCGCGCGCAAGCGAGGCGACCACCGAGCCCGTCCCGCCGCCGAGCACCGCCACCGCCCCGACCGACGACCCGAGCAGCGCCGCTGCGCGGGCGGCGTTCAGCGCCTTGCCACCCGCCACCCGGTGCACCGCGAGCGGGCGCTGGATGCCGGTGAGCTCGTCCACCTCGTAGGTGACGTCGAGCGACGGGCTGACGGCGGCGGCGGTGATCATCGCAGATCGTCGAGCGTCGCCTGGCGACCTGTGCCACCGGCTCCGAGGGTCGACAGCGAGCCCGCAACCGTGGCCCAGCGCAGCCGCTCCCCCTCGTCGTCGATGCCGTGCGCGACGGCCGCGAGGTAGCCGGCGTCGAAGGAGTCGCCGGCGCCGGTGGTGTCGACGACGTCGACCGGGAGCCCAGGCGCCTGAACCGAGAAGCCGGCGCCCACCGACCAGCCGCCGTCCGCGCCGGCCTTGACGACCACGCGCGGGCCGAACGACGCCAGCCGATGCGCGACCTCGAGATCGGACCCGGTCGCACCCGCGACCGCGCCGAGAGCACGGAGCTTCGGACAGGTTGGGCAGCAGGACGTCGACGAGCGGGAGCAGCGAGAGCACGCCGTCCCAGGCGTCCGCCGGGTCCCAGTTGGTGTCCAGGCTGACGGTCACCCCAGAAGCACGGACCTCCGCCAGGAGCACCGGCAGCTCGGCAGCGAGCGTCGGCTGGAGGAAGTACGAGGCGACGTGCAGGTGACGCGCACCGGTGGCGGCGAGCGCGGTCCGGACGGCGGAGGCCCGCAGCGTCGGGATGGTGCCCGGCACCGTCAGGATCGCGCGGTCGTCGGCGGCCGACAGGATGACCGACAGCCCGGTCGGCGTCGACGGGTCGACCTCGACCTGCGACGTCCCGACGCCCGCCGCACGGAGTGCGTCGAGCTCGAACTGCCCGAGGGCGTCGTCCCCGACGCGTGCGACCAGCGAGGTGGGCACACCGAGGCGGGCCAGGCCGCACGCCACGATCGACGCACTCCCGCCGAGGACCAGGCCGTCGGACGACACCAGCTGCTCGGCCTGCCCGAACCGAGGCACCACGTCGCCGCGCAGCACGAGGTCGACGTTGGCGTCCCCGGCGACGAGCACGGCGGGCACGACGGCACGGCTCTTCATCCCTTGAGCCCCGAGAACGTCATGGTCGCGATGAACTGCTTCTGGGCGATGAGGAAGAACACGATGAGCGGCAGGGTGGCCACGACATTGCCGGCCATGAGCAGGGACCAGTCCGTGCGGCGATCGCCCTGGAAGTTGGTGATGCCGAGCTGGAGCGTGAAGTGGGCCGGGTCGTTGATCGCGATGAGAGGCCAGACCAGGTCGTTCCACGAGCCGAGCAGCGTGAAGATGGCGAGCGTCGCCATCGCGGGCTTGGCCAGCGGCAGCACGATCCGCCAGAACACTGCGAGCCGGCTGCAGCCGTCGAGCACCGCCGCCTCCTCGAGCTCGGCGGGGAGCGACAGGAAGAACTGCCGCATGAGGAAGATGCCGAACGCGGACGCCAACCAGGGGACGATGGCGGCGCCGAGGGTGTCGATGAGGCCGACCCTGGCGAACATCACGTACGTCGGGACCATGAGCAGCTGGGTCGGGATCATGATCGTCGCGACGATGGCGAGGAAGCCAAACGTGCGACCGGGGAACTTCAGCCGCGCGAACCCGTAGCCCGCCAGCGAGCACAGGACCAGGTGCGACACGACGCCGACGGTGGAGACGATCGCGGTGTTGAGCAGCCAGCGCAGGATGTCCGACTCGGCGAACAGCTTGGTGAAGCCGTCGAGCGTCAGCGACGACGGGATCAGCCTCGGCGGGAACTTGTTGATCTCCGAGGCGGGCGTGAGCGCGGTGAGGAACATCTGCACGAACGGCAGCGCGAAGAGCAGCGCGATCGGGAGGAGCAGGACGTGCCACCACCAGTGCCGACGGCCACGAGCGCGGCTCCGGGCGAGCGGGATGTCGTCGGGGGTGTCGGGCACCGGGGTGCGCGAGAGCATCTGGACCGCCATCAGAACGCCTCCACCTTCGCGCGACGGGAGTAGAGCACGACGCCGCCGGTGATGATCAGCGTCACCGCGAACAGGCCGTACGCCACCGCCGACGCGTAGCCGAACTCGAGGTCCTTGAAGGCCGTCTGCCAGAGGTAGTAGACGATCGTCTGCGTCGCGTCGAGTGGTCCGCCGCGGGTCGTCGTGTAGACGAGGTCGAACAGCTGGATGGCCTCGATGACCTGCCAGACGGTGACGAACACGGTGACGGGCGCCAGCTGCGGGAACGTCACGTGCCAGAACGACTGCCACCGGTTGGCGCCGTCGATGCGGGCGGCCTCGAGGAAGCCGACGGGATGTCCTGCAGCGCTGCCAGGTAGATGACGGTGGTGAACGCGGCCTGGCCCCACAACGACATCAGGGTGATGACGACCATGGCCTGCGACGGGTCCTCGAGCCAGCCCTGCTGTGGCAGGTGCAGGGCCCGCAGGACCGTGTTGGCCAGCCCGAACTGCGGGTTGAACAGGTACGTCGTCAGGATGCCGGTCGCCGCGGCGGAGGCGACGAACGGCAGGAAGATCGCCGTCCGGTAGAAGCCGATGAGGAACAGCGAGCGGTTCAGCAGCATGGCCAGGCCCATGCCCATGAGCACCGACGCCGGCACGAACAGCGCCGTGTAGAGCATCGTGTGCCCGACCGCGTCCCGCAGGGCGGCGTCCGTGACCATCTGCTGGTAGTTGCCGATGCCCACCCAGGTCGGCGTCGAGAAGCCGTCCCAGCTTCTGCAGCGACAGCCAGAACGCCCAGGCCGCGGGGAAGATCGAGAGGCCGAGCACGATGAGCATCGCCGGGGCGACGAACCCCCATCCCTGCAGCCCGGCCCGACGACGCTCCTTCCGGCGACCGGGTGTCACCGCCGCGCGCCGCGCGTGCGCCTGCGGGAGGAACGCGCCGCGGCGCCCCGCCGTCGTGCTCGCCATCGTCACCCTCCGAGGGCCTGCGTCGAGGTGGCGGCGGCCTGCTTCAGCGCGTCGGCCGGGTCGCCCTGGCCCTGCAGCACCTCGGAGATCGCGGAGCCGATGGCCTCCGAGAAGCTTGACGTAGCCCTTGACCGTCGGCCGTGCGTGCTTGGAGTTGACCATGTTGGCGGCCATGACGTCGAGACCCGGCAGCGCCTGGACCTGCGCAAGGAACTCGGGCGACTGCGCTTCGGAGGGCCGCAGCGGCAGGTTGCCGTACGCGACGTTCCACTTGATGTCCTGCTCCGCCGACGTCAGCCACTTGGTCAGCTCGTACGACCAGTGCGCGCGGTTGGCGTCCTTGTGGTCGAACAGCACCCACAGGTCCGGGCCGGAGACGCTCTCGTGGTTGCCGTCGGTGCCTGGCAGGGGCACGACGCCGTAGCTCGTCTTGGCGGTCTGCAGGTCGTAGAGCGTCCAGGGACCCGACGTGATCATGCCGATCCGGTCGCTCGCGAACAGCTGCGCGGCCTTGGTGTCAGTCTGGTCGAGGTACACGCTCTTGTCGTCGACGGCCATGTCACGCAGCAGGGTCAGAGCCTTCACGCCGGCGTCCGAGTCGAAGGTCGCCGTCTTCTGGTCGGCCGAGAGGATCTCGCCGCCGTTCTGCCAGAGGTGCGGCCAGAACTGCCACGTCGTCTCCTCGGATCCCGAGACCGAGTAGCCGTAGCCGTAGGTGTTGGTGTCGGCGTTGGTCAGCTTCTTCGCCGCCGCGCGGAAGTCGTCCCAGGTCCAGTCAGCAGTCGGATAGGCGACGCCTGCGGCATCGAACACCGTCTTGTTGTAGATCAGCGTCAGGTTGTCGACGACGGCCGGGAAGCCGATCGTCGTCGTCCCGTCGGGCTGGGCCGTCTGCTGAGCGGACGCCGGGAAGCTCGTCCCACTTCACGTCCGGGTCCTTCACCTGCTCCGTGATGTCGAGCGTGCGCTTCGAGCCCTGCAGCTCGCTCGCCCAGGAGCCGTACGCGTAGGAGACGTCCGGGTAGGTGCCGCCCGCGAAGCCCGCGGACAGCTTCTGCAGGAGCTCGTCTGTCGAGGGCGCGCCCGAGGACACGTCCACCGTGACGTTCGGGTGCAGCTTCTCGAAGTCCTTGGCCAGGCCTTCGAGGATCGTCTCGGCCTGGTCGGCCTGGCCGGTCCACCAGGTGATGGTCGTCTTGGCCTGGGGGTCGAACGTCGCGGCGCCCTTCGGGGATCCGCCGGAGCAGGCCGCGAGGGCGAGGGAGACGACGGCAGTGGCCGCAACGAGGGCGGCGAGACGTGCACGGGGCGAGCGCTGGGGGGACAACTCGATCTCCTCGGGTCGGCGTTTCAGGACAGGACGACGGAGCGGGTGAGGTGGCGGGGTGTGTCGGGGTTGAGGCCTCGGCTCTCGGCCAGGGCCACAGCGAACCGCTGCGCCTGCACGAGCTGGACGAGCGGGTCCTCGTCGCTGGTCAGCACCTGTGCACCCGTGGCCTCGATGTCGGCGACGAGCGACGGGTCGGCCGCGCCGAAGATCGTGACGAGCGAGCCCGGGTGGGCCACCGCGATCGGGCCGTGGCGGTAGTCGAGCACCGGGTAGGACTCCGACCACGCCTGCGCGGCCTCCCGGACCTTGAGGGCTGCCTCCTGTGCGAGGCCGTAGGTCCAGCCGGTGCCGAGGTACACGACGTGGTCGATTCCGTCGACGGGTACGGGCAGTGGCTCCTCGAGCGCGCGTCGGGCCGCCGCGACCAGAGGGACGACGTCGTCCCCGAACATCGAGCGAGCGATCATCAAGGTCGTCGTCGGGAACCGCGTCTGGACCACCGACTCCTCGTCGACGTAGTCGAGCAGGAGGACCTCGTCCACCCGCCGCGCGACCGGGCTGTCCGCGACCCCGACGATCGCCGCCGTCCGGGTGCCGGCCTCGACCAGCTCGAGCGCCGCGAGCACCTCGCTCGTCGTGCCGGAGCGGCTGATCACGAGCACCCGATCGTACCGGCGACCCGGACGCCACTCGGACGCATAGGCGGCGTCCGTCAGGCCGAGTCCCGCCTGCTCGCGCAGGACGGCCAGCGACTCTGCGACGAAGGCGCTCGTGCCGCAGCCGAGGATCAGGACGCTCTCTCCCGGCCGGCCGAAGATCGCCCCGGACGCCTCCTGCAGGGCGCGTGCCCACACGACCGGCTGGCTCGCGATCTCTTGCGCGGTGATGCTGCTGCTCACGGTGTTGCCCTCTCGTCTCCGGCTCCGGAGTTGACGCCGGTGCCGTGTGCGCAATACTGCGTACCTGAGTGATCGATCCGCAATGAAACTGCGGCAAACGCTCACTTTGACTGAGCGCGAGAGGACACCGCATGCCCGACTGGACCGCAGCCGCCCACCTTCGCGTGGCGGACTGGCACCCGCGCGGCAGGCTCGCCGCACAGGTCACGGACGTGAGCCGCACCGCTGTGCCGTCGGTCGACGTGCACAACCACCTGGGCCGATGGCTCACGCCGCCCGGCTGGACCGCCCCCGACGTCGGCGCGCTGCTCGACCTCATGGATCGACGCAACGTGGCGACGGTGGTCAACCTCGACGGGATGCGCGGCGACGAGCTCGAGGCGAACCTCGACCGCTACGACCGCGCGCACCCGACGCGTTTCGTCACGTTCTGCCAGCTCGACTGGACCGTGCTCGCACAACCTGACGGTGAGGCCCTGCTCGCCGGGCAGCTGCGCGACTCAGCCCGGCGGGGCGCCCGCGGCGTCAAGGTCTGGAAGAACCTCGGGCTGACCGTCCGCGACGCCACCGGCGCGCTGGTGCTGCCCGACGACGAGCGGGTGGTGCGCACCCTCGGGCTCGCCGGAGAAGCTCGGGCTCCCGGTGCTCATCCACGTCGCCGACCCTGTCGCGTTCTTCGACCCGGTCGATGCGGACAACGAGCGGATCGACGAGCTGCAGGCCAACCCCGACTGGTGGTTCGGTGACCGGGCGGTCCACCCGACGTTCGACCGCCTGCTCACGGCCCTCGAGACGCTCGTGCTGGCGACGCCGCAGACCACCTATATCGGCGCGCACGCCGGGTGCGTCGCGGAGGACCTCGACCGCGTCGAACGCCTCCTGCAGGCCGCACCGAACTGGCACATCGACATCGCCGGGCGGATGGCCGAGCTCGGGCGGCAGCCGCGCCGGACCCGTCGACTGGTCGAGGAGTTCCCCGACCGCGTGCTGTTCGGCACGGACTCCTTCCCGCTCACCGACGAGGCCGTCCTCACGCACGTCCGGTTCCTGGAGACCGCGGACGAGGCGTTCGAGTACGCGCCCGGCGAGGACGTGCCTCCACAGGGACGGTGGACCGTCTCGGGCCTGCACCTGTCGGCATCCGCACTCGAGGCGTTGTACGCCGGCAACGCGCGCCGCATCCTGCGGCTCTGAGGTCAGGCGGCGTCGATCGTCGCGCAGCTCGCCGCGACCACGGCCGCGACTGCCTCCCGGGCAGGCGCGAGATAGCGGCGCGGGTCGGTGAGCCGGCCGTCCGCGGCGAGCGCGAGCCGGACCTGTGCGGTGAGCGCGGCGTTGAGGGCGGTGCCCACGTTGATCTTGCGGATGCCCGTCCGGACGGCGTCCTGGAGCGCCTCGGGTGGGACGCCCGACGAGCCGTGCAGCACGAGCGGCACGGGCACGGCGGCGCACAACCGCGCGAGCAGGTCGAGGTCGAGACGGGCGGTCGCGCTGGTCATCGCGTGCGAGGAGCCGATCGCGACCGCGAGCCCGTCGACGCCGGTGGCGGCGACGAACGCGGCGGCCTCGTCGGGGTCGGTCCGCGCGCCGGGCGCGTGGGCGCCGTCCTTGCCGCCCACCTCGCCGAGGCTTCCGCCTCGACCCAGAGGTCGACCGCGTGCGCGGAGCGAGTCACGGCGGCCGTCGTCGCGACGTTCTGCGCGTAGTCCAGGTGTGCGGCGTCGACCATCAGGGACGTGACGCCGTACTGCGACGCCGACGCGACGCCCTCGGACAGCAGCCGCGCGTCCTGCAGGTGGTCGAGGTGCAGCCCGACGGGCACCGACGCCGAGACCG
The DNA here is from genome assembly GCF_058248365.1 of Cellulomonas sp. McL0606. The sequence goes on from NZ_CM177779.1 coordinate 3,778,278, forward strand.
CCAGCTCGTGGCACGCCGCGAGCAGGGGCCCCGCGCGACCCTCCCGGTACCGGACCGCGTTCTCGCTGACCTGGAGCAGGCCCGGCGAGCCCGCGCGCTCGAGGCCGGCGACGATGCCCTCGGCGTGCTCGAGCGTGATGACGTTGAAGCAGAGCACGGCCGTCCGTCGACGGACGGCGTCGTCGACGAGGTCCCGGGTGCGTGCCGCAGTCACAGTGCCCGCAGCGGTTCCGGGATCAGGTCCCCGTGGGCCGCGACAGCTCGTCGCACAGGTCCCAGATCTGGGTCGGGGTCAGCGACGAGCTCGCGTTGCCGTCGACGAGCACCGCCTGGCGCACCAGGCGCGGGTCGCCCGTCCGCACCGCCTCGACGGTCAGCTCCGCGACCGACAGGTAGGTGCGGTTGAGGGCGGCGCACTGCACCGGCAGCGCACCCATCGCGAACGGCGTCACGCCGGCCGCGTCCACCAGCGCGGGGACCTCGACGGCCGAGCCGGCGGGCAGGTTGTCGATCAACCCGTGGTTGGGCACGTTGACGTGGATCTCCCGCGGCGTGCCGGTCAGGATCGAGTGGATGATCTGCGGCGCGTACTCGGACGCGCCGCCCTCGAGCGGCAGCGGCGACCCGGCGGCGAGCAGCGTCTTGGCCTGCTCGAACTCCGCCACGTTCTCGCGGCTGATCCCGATGTACTGCAGGGGCTCGATGCGGAACCTCTCGACCTGCTCGTCGGACCGCAGGAACCACGACAGATACTCCGACGAGTGCTCGCTGGTCTCGGTCGGGTAGTACCCGATGCGGCGGAACATCTCGACGCGCACCCGGCGCTCGAGCTCGGGTTCCTGCTCGATCTTCGCGCGCAGTCGTGGGTAGAGGTCCTCGCCGTCGTGCGTCCACTCCGTCAGCCAGGCCTGGTGGTTCACGCCGAACGCGCGGAACCGGGTCTCCTCGACGTCCAGGCCCAGCAGCTCGGCCAGGTCGTGCGCCGTCCAGTAGACGGAGTGGCACAGCCCGAACGTGCGGATGTCCGGCGCGACGACGGACGCCCACCACACGTTCATGGCCATCGGGTTCGTGTAGTTGAGCAGCAGCGCGTCCGGGCAGACCGCGCGCATGTCCTCGAGGATGCCGGTGAGCACGGGGAACGTGCGCAGCGCGCGGAACACCCCGCCCACCCCGGTCGTGTCGCCGATGGTCTGCCGCAGGCCGTACCGCGCGGGGATCGTCAGGTCGGTGATCGTCGCGTCGATCCCGCCCACCTGCACCATGTTGATGACGAAGGCCGCGCCGTCGAGGGCCGCCCGGCGGTCGAGCGTGGCCGTGATGGTCGCTGGGTGCCCGAGCTGTTGCACCAGCCGGTGCGCCGTGCCCTCGGCGACGGCGAGCCGTTCCGCGTCGATGTCGTGCAGTGCGAGGTCGAGCTCGAGGTTGCCGAACCGAAGGAGGTCCGCCACCAGCTGACGAGTGAACACGACGCTCCCGGCGCCCACGAACGCGATCTTGGCCATGCCTGGATGATCGTCGGGCTGAGCGATCCGTGCAAGAATCCGTCAGGCGATCACTCGAAGTGATCATTCTGACTGAGCGAACCCGGAGGACGCCCGGCATGCCCCACCCCCAGGACGCGCCTCGAGCGACGTCGCGCAAGCGGTCGGACCGGATGCTGGCCGTGCTCGCCATGCTCGAGTCGGGCGACTCCGTGACTCTCAAGGACCTCACCGGTGCGCTCGGGGTCTCGCCCGCCACGATCCGGCGTGACCTGGCCGACCTCGAGGAGCAGAGGCTCCTGGTGCGCACGCACGGCGGGGCGCGGGCCTTTGCGAGCACGTCACGCGCCGAGGTGCCCGTCCGCCTGCGCGACTCGCAGTTCCGCGTGGCGAAGCAGCGGATCGCCCGACGGGCCGCCGAGCCATCCCGACCGGCCCCTACAGCGTCGCGATCAGCGGCGGCACGACGACCGCCGAGGTCGCCAAGGTGCTCGCCACCCGGCCCGACCTCGCCATCGTCACCAACGCGCTCACCACGGCGATGGAGATCGCCTCACGCCCGAACCTCAAGGTGATCATGACCGGCGGCGTCGTGCGGTCGAACTCGTTCGAGGCGGTCGGCGTCATCGCCGAGAACACCTTCAACGCGATCAACGTGGGCACCGCCATCCTCGGCACCGACGGGATCAGCGCGGCCGGCGGCGCGACCACCCACGACGAGACCGAGGCGCGCACCAACAACGCGATGGTCAGCCACGCGCAGCGCGTCGTCGTGGTCGCCGACGGGTCCAAGGTCGGACGTGTCACTCTCGCCAAGATGGCCGACCTCTCGCAGGTGCACGTCCTCGTCACGGACACGACCGCCGATCCGGACGAGCTCGCGCGCATCGTCGCCGCGGGCGTCGAGGTGCTCATCGTCGACGTCTAGCCGGCCGTCCGTTCATCTGCCCGTGATTCGTGGGACTCACGCGGGGACCTGTTTGTGGGCAGACTGCGCGTATGACCGTTGAGGAAGCGCCGGACGTGCAGGTTCCCGACGAGGGGCCCTTCGACTACGACCTCGTCGTCATCGGCACCGGGCCCGGTGGTCAGAAGGCGGCGATCGCGGCCGCGAAGCTCGGGCACAAGGTCGCGATCGTCGAGCGTCGGCACATGATGGGCGGCGTCTCGGTCAACACCGGCACCATCCCCAGCAAGACGCTGCGCGAGGCCGTCATGTACCTGACTGGCATGGCGCAGCGGGAGGTCTACGGCGCGAGCTACCGCGTGAAGTCCGACATCACGATGGACGACCTGTTCGCGCGCACGCACCACGTGATCGGTCGCGAGATCGAGGTCATCCGGGCGCAGCTGCTGCGCGACCACGTCGACATCCTCAACGGCACGGGATCGTTCGTCGACGCCCACACCCTCGCCGTGACCGAGGAGGAAGCGGTCCACCCGACGCTGATCACCGCGAGGTTCGTCGTCATCGCCACCGGGTCCAAGCCGCACCGGCCGGACACCGTGGGTTTCGACGAACGCACCATCCTCGACTCGGACGGCGTGCTCGCGCTGGAGACCGTCCCGGGGTCGATGGTCGTCGTCGGCGCAGGGATCATCGGCATCGAGTACGCGTCGATGTTCGCGGCGCTCGGCACGCGCGTGACGGTCATCGACCAGCGCCCGGCGATGCTCGAGATGTGCGACCCCGAGGTCGCGGAGTCGCTCAAGTTCCACCTGCGCGACCTGTCGGTGTCGTTCCGCTTCGGTGAGACGGTGGCCGGTGTCGAGAGCAACGGGCGGGGCACCGTCACCCGCCTGGCCTCGGGCAAGCGCATCGCCGCGGACGCGGTCATGTACTCGGCCGGCCGGCAGGGGCAGACCGACTCGCTCAAGCTCGCGAACGCCGGCCTGAGCGCCGACTCCCGCGGCCGCATCAAGGTCGACGACCAGTACCGGACCGAGGTGCCGAACATCTTCGCCGTGGGGGACGTCATCGGGTTCCCCGCGCTCGCGGCGACGAGCATGGACCAGGGCCGGCTGGCCGCGTACCACGCGTTCGGCGAGCCCGCCCGCGAGCTGCAGTCGGTGCAGCCCATCGGCATCTACACGATCCCCGAGATCTCCTACTGCGGTCGCACCGAGGAGGAGCTACCACCGCGTCCGTGCCGTACGAGGTGGGCGTCGCGCGCTACCGCGAGCTGGCGCGCGGGCAGATCGTCGGCGACTCCTACGGGATGCTCAAGCTGCTGGTGCACATCGACACCCGCGAATTGCTGGGCGTGCACATCTTCGGGACGTCGGCCACCGACCTCGTGCACATCGGCCAGGCGATCATGGCGTGCGGCGGGACCGTCGACTACCTCGTCGACACGGTCCTCAACTACCCGACCCTGTCCGAGGCGTACAAGGTGGCCGCCCTCGACGCGACGAACAAGATCCGTCAGGTGGCCCGCTTCAGCCAGTAAGACGTCACGCAACGGCAACAAGATCGCACTTCAGGACCGTCACCGGGTTGCCGATGTCCTTGTCACGATGAACACGACTCCTCAGGGCTGGTACCGCGACCCCGCGGACCAGTCACGCGTGCGATGGTTCGACGGCCAGGCGTGGACGGCGAGCAGCCGCCCTGCGCCCGAACCCGGCTCGGCCCCGCTCCCGCCGCCTGCCGCCGACGCGACCGGTACCGCGGCGCAGGCTCGGGCGCGCACCGCCGTTGCCACGATGCCCGCGCGCGCCGACTCGGTGCCCACCCCTCACCCGCCCGTCCCGATGGTCATCCCCCTCCTCGAGCCCGACGAGCCCGACGAGTGGGACGACTATGAGGACGAGCCGGTCGCCGAGCCGGCCACTCCCGAGCCCGAGCCGGAGGCCCCTGAGCCCGTCGCTCCGCAGCCCGTCGCCCCGCAGTACGCCGCACCCGCTGAGCTGCCGCCGTACGTCCAGCCTCAGCCCGGCCAGGGGTACGCACCGGCCCCGGTCGGACCGCAGCAGTTCCTGCCCCCCGGGGGTGCCGCGCCGTACGGCGCCGCCTATGCGCCGAGCCAGCCGGAGGCCCGCCATACGTGGCGCAGGCGCCTGCGATGCCGTTCGGTCAGGCGCCCGCCGCCTACGCGCCACCCACCGCCGGCTACGCACCACCTCAGGCCGCCTATGGACCCCCTCCCGCCGGTTACGCGGCGCCGGGGCCCGGGTTCGGCCAGGCCGGACCCGGATGGCCGGGCCCCCAGCCGTGGGCGGAGGAGCCGGCGAAGAAGAACACCGGAAAGATCGTGCTCATCGTCCTGGCGTCGGTGCTGGTCGGGATGGTGATGCTCGGGATCCTCGCGTCCATCGCGATCCCGGTGTTCCTGAACCAGAGGGCCAAGTCGACGGCAACTGGCCTGGACGGCGTGACGTGCGAACAGGTGGCCGACTACGCGGTGCAGGTCTCCGCGGCCGGGCAGTCGCAGGGTGCTGGTCCGCTCGTGTCGATGACCGCGGTGACGCTCATCCAGGACAACCGCGGCACCGTCAAGGTGCCCAGCGCGGGCTCCGACCCGGCGTTCGTCCTGAGCTGCTCGGGTACCGGCACCAAGCCGGACGGCACGACCGCGCCGGTCACCGCCAACCTCTACATCGACTCCACCACCCAGCAGCTCGTCGCCTACGCCTGGGACCAGTGACCCGCGACCGACCATGAACGATGCGGCACCCGGGTGGTACCCGGACCCCAAGGACGCGTCCCAGCTGCGCTGGTTCGACGGTCGGTTCTGGACCGATCAGCAGGGCGAGACCCCGCCGCCGGCCCCGCCGACACGGCGCACCGGCCTGCTGGTCAGCGCGGGGATCGCCGCGGGCGTGGTCGTCCTCGGGGTGCTGGTCGCCGCCGCCGTGCCGGTGTACAAGCAGGAGCACGAGCGGGCCCGGCTCGAGTCCGTCACGTCGATGTCCTGTGACGACGTCGCCGACGAGGCCGTCGAACTCGGTCGCACCGAGAAGGACTCGCTCCTCTGGAGTCCGTCGCGAGCACGGCCGTCGCCCGCGACGACCGAGACGTCGTCCGGATCCCGGCACCCGGTGCCGAGGCGTTCGTCATGAGCTGCACCGGCATGGGCACCCGGCCGGACGGCTCCGTCGCCCCGCTGACCATCGACCTGTACATCGACCACGAGCGCACCCACCTGCTCTGGTACACCTGGCAGACCTGAGGCCGGATCCCTTGGTTGGCCTGCTGCGTCGAGCACATCCCTGCCGAGCGAGGCCGTTGTCGTTGAGTCCAGATCAGGATGGCCCGCCCCGTGCTCGGGGCGGGCCAGCCTGTTCTCGCGGATGTTCGGACCGCTACACGAGCGCCTCGCTGATGAAGGCGACGGCCTGTGCGACGGCAGCTTTCGCCGCGTGAGTGGTGTGCAGGCTGTTCACCATGACGAAGTCGTGCACGATTCCCTGGTAGCGCACAGCGGTGACCGCCACGCCCGCCTCGCGCAGCTTGGCCGCGTATGCCTCGCCCTCGTCACGCAGCACGTCGGCCTGTCCGGTGATGACGAGCGCCTGCGGCAGACCGGTCAGCTGTTCGACCGTCGCGCGTAGGGGGGACGCGGTGACCTGGGCGCGGTCGTCCTCGCTGGTCGTGTACTGGTCCCAGAACCACTTCATGCCCTCACGGGTGAGGAAGTAGCCCTCCGCGAACTCGTGGTAGCTGTCGGTGTCGAACGCCGCATCGGTCACGGGGTAGAACAGCACCTGTGCGGCCAGGTCGACCCCGCCGCGTTCTTTGGCAAGGAGCGTCAGCGCTGCGGTCATGTTGCCACCGACCGAGTCGCCGACAGCCGCCAGACGCGAGCCGTCGAGACACTTCGCCGCCCCGTCGGTGACGATCCACTGCGCGGTCGCCCAGACCTGTTCCAGTGCGTGGGGATAGCGAACCTCTGGCGAGCGGTCGTACTCGGGGAAGACGACGGCGGCGCCCGTGCCGACGGCGAGGTCGCGCACGAGACGGTCGTGCGTGTGGGCATCACCGAAGACCCAGCCTGCGCCGTGCGTGTACAGGACGACCGGAAGGGCCCCGACCGCGCCCTGGGGCTTGACGATGCGCACCTTCACGGAACCTGTCGGGCCGCCGGGGATCTCGGCCCATTCCTCGTCGACATCAGGCTTCCAGATGGCTTCGTCCTGGACGCCGTCGACGGCCTTGCGTCCCACCTCGGGTGACAGCTGGTAGAGGAACGGGGGCTCGCTGGTGGCGTCGACGAACGCCTGCGCGGCCGGCTCGAGGACGATGTTCAAGGGGTTGCCACTCATGGTCTGATTCCTGTCCGGTTCTGGTGTTCAGGCCGCGGTCTCGCGGACTGCCTTCTCGATCACGTCGGCGACCTCCCGAGGGTGCGTCTGCATCACCAGGTGGGGTGCATCGAGCTCGATGACCTCGCGCAGGCCGGCCCGCTGGTACCCGAACCGCTCGACGTCCGGGTTGATGGTGTGGTCGGCGGCGGAGACGATCCCCCATCCGGGCTTCGTCTTCCAGGCCGCGGCCGAGGCGGGCTCGCCGAACGCGGCGCCGGAGAGCGGGCGCTGCGACACCGCGAGGACTTCCGCAGCTCGCGGATCGACGCCGGCGGCGAACACGGCGGGGAACGCGTCGATCTCGACCGAGACGTCCGTGCCGGGATCGCCGCCGGTGACCGGGTACGGCGTGTAGACGAGGTTGGCGGCGAGATCCGAGTCCGGGAAGCCGCCCTGCAGCTGGCCGAGGCTCTCGCCCACGTCGAGCACGTAGCCGGAGACGAAGACGAGTGCGGTGACCTGATCGGCCTCTCCGGCGACGCCGATCACGGCGCCTCCGTAGGAGTGGCCGGCGAGCACGACGGGTCCGTCGATGTGCTCGACGAACGCACGCACGGAGGCCGCGTCCTGCGACAGGCTGCGGTTGTAGATCGGCGGGACGAAGACGGTGTGCCCGCGATCGAGCAGTTCGCGGGTCACCGGCGCCCAGCTCGCCGCGTCAGCGAAGGCGCCATGGACGAGGACGATGGTGGGGGTGGTCGTCGTGCCAGAGGTGGTTGCCATGGCCCCGACGCTACGAGCGGGCTCCGGCCGGAACTACCGCCAGGTGGCCGTATCGTCCTTCGCCGTGGCGGCCAGCTCGACCCGGCCGTTCACCCCGAGCTTCGCGTACACGCTGGACAGGTGCATCTTCACCGTGCTGCGTGCGATGAAGACGCGAGCGGCGATCTCGGGGTTGGTCAGACCCTCCGCGGCCAGCTCGGCGACGCGACGCTCGATCGGGGTCAGGCTCGGCCACCCGGACTCCGGACGCCGCCGCGGTCCTCGACTGCGGAGCGCGTAGTCGGCAGCCTCGCCGATCGAGAGAGCCTGACCATCGCGCCAGGCCCGGTCGTACGACTCGTCGCCCGCGAGGTCTCGGCCTCGCCGGTCCACCGCCGCCCAGCGTGCCGGCGCAGGCGGGACCCGGAGGAGATGGTGCTGGTCGCGCACTGCGGACGTCGCCCCGAGGTAGCGCGCGGCTCGTTCCGGATCGCCCTGCTCGACGGCGATCGCGCCCAAGGTCTCCAGCGCGTCCACGCAGGCCAACCACCAGCCCGCCGCCGCAAGGACCGCTAGCCCTGCCTTGGCGGTGCGCTCGGCGTAGTCGGTCTCGCCTCGCAGCAGGGCTGCCTCGGCGAGCCCGACGCTTGCGATCCCCGCATGCCTCGAGCTCGGCGCGGATGCGGCTACCCCTGCCAGGGCACGGGCGTGAGTCTCGACCAGGTCGGCGTCGCCGCGGCACAGTCCGATGGCGATGTAGCTGTGGTGGCGTTCGTACCGCAGGGCGAGCGTCGGGATGCCCTCGTCCATGGCGGTCAGCTGTCGTTCTGCGGCGGCCGGGTCTCCGGCGGCGAGCGACGCGATGGCTACCGCCGCGAGCATGCCGCCCTCCGCCATCGTGAGCTGCTCGCGCCGGACGATCGCCAGCTGCTCGGACGCGCGAGCGAGCGCCTCGGGTCTCCGGCCCGTGCGCGCGTCGACGATCGACTGGGTGGCGTGCGCCGCAGTCCGGGAGTACTCGTCCTCACCGCCGTCGACGGCGAGCGCGCGAGCGGCGTACGCCTGCGCTTCAGGGATGCGGCCCGCCCACAGCGCGGAGAGGCCCGCGGTATAGAGGATCCAGCGCAGATTGAAGGCGTAGTTGAGCGCCTCGGTGACGCTGAGCGCCTCCGGAAGTGCGGATTCGAGGGCGTCGAGGTCCGTGCGCAGGTGCGCGCTCATGCAGACGTGCAGAAGCGCGTCGCTGAGGCAGACGAGGTCGCCGGCCTCGCGGGCGAGACCGATCGCGCGGCCCAGCGGCACCAGCACGCCAGAGGGATCGACGAGACACCGCTGACTGGCCTCACGTGTGATCGCCACCGCCAGCGCTCGCGCGTCGCCGGTCGCCTCCGCCATCTCGACCGCCGCCACGGCTGCCTTGCGGCCCGCCACGAAGTCGCCGCGCGCTGTCGACGCCACCGAGAACCGCTCCATCGCGAGCGCTCGCTGAGGCGACGGTACGTCCGGCGTCGCCTCCAGCGCCCGGCGCGCGGCAAGGGCGGCTTCAGCGAAACGACCGCTCCGGCTCCAGAAGTTGCCCAGACTGGCCACGATCGTCAGGGCGTCCGGGTGCTCGACCGAGGCCGCGTGATCCAGCGCCCGCAGGACGTTCGGCATCTCGGGAGCCAGCCGCCGGTGGCCCTCGGACGAGAACGCCCAGTTCTCCTCGTCGCAGCGCTGGGCGAGCTCCAGGAACACGCGCCGATGACGTGACCGAAGGACCTCGCGTTCGGCCGGGTCGAGCAGCTCTTCGGCGTACTGCCGCACGAACTCCGGGAAGTGATATCGCGTCGTCGAGTCACCGGCATAGATGACCAGGAGCGAATTGTCGACGAGTCCGTCAGGCCATCGAGCACAGGCCGCTCGCACACGGCACCGGCAGCGACCAGCGTGAAGCTGTCCGCAAACACCGACAGCTCGGCGAAGAGTGCGCGGTACTCGGGGTCGAGCAGCCTGAGGCTGAGGTCGAGCGAGGCCCGCATCGACCTGTGTCGCGCACTCGTGTGACGGGGTGCACCGCCGAGGATCGTGAGGCGATCGACCAGGCCGTCGGCAATCTCACGCGCCGACATCACACGCATGCGCGCCGCCGCCAGCTCGATCGCCAGGGGGATGCCGTCGAGGCCTTCGACGATCCTCCGGACATCGTCGAGGGCCGCCCCCTCGAGGCTGCCGCGCCGAGCCCGCGACGCGCGATCGAGGAACAGCAGCGCCGCCTCGGACGGCGTCGCCTCGTCGTCGTGCGTGGTCAGCGACAGCGAGGGGACCGGCACGACCGTCTCCTCGGGCCTGCCGAGCACGATGCGACTCGTGGCAATGACCCGCACCCCGGGACATTCGCGCACGATCACGCCGGCGATCTCGGAGACTCCGTCCACCAGGTGCTCGCAGTTGTCCAGGACGACATACCCGCCGACCTCGCGCAGACGTTGGGTGACGCCATCCAGCGTCGCGGCCAGGCCGGTCAGCCCGACGGCCGCGGCGACGGCCGGAACAACCAGCTCGGCATCGCCCAGGGAGGCGAGCTCGGCGACGTGGACGGGCCCGGCACCGTCCTCGCGCAAGCGACGTGCGACTTCCGCGACGAGCCGTGTCTTGCCGATCCCGCCGATACCGGTCAACGTGACCAGACGTGTCGCGCGCTCGTCCGAGAGCATCCCGACGAGCGACGTGATCTCCTCGACCCGCCCGACGAAGGGCGTCGCCGGCACCGAGCGAGACGAGGGTGACCCTGACACACCGCGAAGATACCCAACCTCGGTCCGACGGTTGGGTCGTGGTCAGGATTCGCTCCGGCCGCCGCGACCGCGACCCTCCACCGAAGGCCCGCGTCCGGACCCCTCGTCTGGGACGACGCCCAGATTCGGGTACGCTGTGCGTGCTTCAGGAGGCATCGGACCCCTACGTGGGACGGGATCGCCTCCCGCGGCCGGGAGGATTCGCCTAGTGGCCTATGGCGCACGCTTGGAAAGCGTGTTGGGTGAAAGCCCTCGGGGGTTCGAATCCCCCATCCTCCGCCGGTCGAAGGGCCCGTGACCTGAATTTCGCAGGTTGCGGGCCCTTCGTCATGCTGTTGTGGCCCGTGGCCCGACCACTTCGAGCAGAGCCAGTCACGCAGGTCTCGGCGTTGATACCCACGGAGTCATTCGCCCGACCGGGCTACATCCCGGCCGGCGCGACCGGTTTACCGTGTCCGTCGTGGCTCGACTCCGGACGCTCACCAGACGCCGATCGGCGCGGGCAATGGGCGTCCACCGGTTTCCCCGCTTGCTTGCGATCTCGAGCGTCCTGGCGGCCTGCCTGGTCGCCTCCGGGTGCGGGGCGGGTTCCGGGTCCGGGCTGCCCTCGACGGGCGCCGCGACAGTCCGGGTCGGGCCGGTCGTCGACCCGCTCACACCGGACGGCTCAACGTGGGCGCAAGCACTGGATGAGCAACCGGCCGGACAACTCCTCGACGACGCGCAGGTCGAGTCGGGGATCAGCATGCCGTGGAAGTTCCTCGGCTTCGGCGACACCCGCAGCGTTGTCGACGTCGCATTCGTCGCTGGCGACGGCGACTGCGTCACGCCGCTCGGGTTCGCAGCGACGACCGACGGCGACCATGTCGAGCTGCGCGCGGTGAGCGTCGTCGACGCGTCGCGCGAGGCCTGTGCCGACCCCATCGTGCTCAGACGCGCGTCGGTCCAGCTCCCCTGTGCCACTCGACAATGGGATCCAGCTCGAGCACGCCCCCGTCGAGCCGGACTGGAACTCACCCAGCGACTTCGACTAGGACGTGTCTCCCATGACGCGCGGAGTCGGCGACCTGTCGGCAACTCAGCTGACGATCGTTGCGACGATCTCCTGCACGACGTCGGTGGTGGGCTTGTGAGTCGTGTCGATGAGTAGCTCAGCGGTGAAGCCGGCTCGGTCGAGAGTGCGCGCCAGTTCGGGGTGCCGCTGCGCGTGCCATTGCAGGGCCGCATCGTCACCGTCGTGCCGCCTGGCCAGTCGCGACAGCACTGCGTCGGGGGTTGCTGCCAATCGGACATGGAGCAACCTCGTGGAGGCAAGGGCAACTGCATTGCGTTCCAGGTCGTCGACGGTCTCGACGACGGCGGCGACGACGAGCACGCGTGCGCCGGCACGTCGGAAGTTTGAGGCGATCGCCTGCATGTTCCCCAGTGCCAGTGTCGTCTGAAATGGGTCGCCAAGCGGCGCCGGCCACGAGCGACGCAACCAGTCGACGTCGATGACCGCGCCGGGAATGCTGCGTTGTCTCAACTCGGCTCCGAGTCCCTCGGCGGTTGTCGTCTTCCCGGTGCCGACGCTGCCGTTGATCAGAACGGCGTCGAACGTCGTGATGGGCATTGCCCAACGGTATCGGCGTCAGGGCGTGTCGCCCGATAGGCGAACCAGGTGAGAATCGCGCAAAAACGTGGCGCCAGCCCGGTAGGTGATGGCGACTTTTGTCGAATCCGGTCGCGATGCCGCTCCACTGCTTGGCGAGGGCGAAGAACCGCTCGACGACGCTGCGACCCTTGTATTCGTCGGTGGCCGAACCGGGTGGGCACTCAGTGGAGCGTGACGAGCTCCCGGTCATGATCGTCGAAGCCGAACAGCGTGCCGCCGGCCGCGCCCACGTGGCTGATGCCAGTTGGGAGCTGTCCGGAACGCCTCGCGTCCATCGGAGAAGTCGTAGGCGATCAGCTTCCGGGTTGCCCCGCGCCGAGACCGCGTCGAACCCGACGAGCACGTGCCGGCCGTCGGTCATGACCGTCGTCGGTCGTACGCCGTCCTCGTCCTTGGTGCGCCAGGCTCTTTGCCGGTGTGGCCCTCGACTGCGATGACCCGTGGACCGGCGAGGACGTACACGCGGCCGCGAACGACGATGGCGCTCGTGCCGGGCTCCCCCGAGAACGTCGTGCCGTCCAGAGCCCATCGCTGCGCCCCCGAGTCGGTGTCGCCGCCGTACAGCTGCGGTCCGACGGTCAGCATGAGCCCCGGGATGCTGCCGTCGTCGACCGTCACGTCGACCGGCACGCCGTCGAACGTCTGGTCTCCTGCGGTCTGAGCGTTGGGGGCCAGCAGCGTGGTCTGGGTGCCGCCGGTGGCAGCCGACGGCCCCGAAAAGGTCAGGCGCTGGGTGAGCGGATCGACCCGCCAACCCCCGGACGGGCCGGCCTCGACCCCACCGTCTCGAACGGGGGTGCCGTCGGTGGCGAACACCCACCTCTGGCCGGACGAGGTGTCTGCGGCGATCAGGCCGCTCGCCCGCTGCACGCCCGTGACGGCGTTCGCCGTCACCTGCGGCCCGGCGTACCCGAGCTCCACCGTTCGGCGCCCGTCGCCATGTCCCGGCCGTCGACGACCGACTCCGTCGCTGTGCCCGACCCGACGACGACGAGTCCGGAGAACACCGCGATGCTCTGCGCCCCAGGCGACGCCCACTGCGCGGTGACGGAGCCGTCCGCCGCGTCGAGCACGACGATGCTCATCGCCGGTAGCCCCTCCGGCGGAAGAGAGGCGTCCGGCAAGGGGGCGACACCGTTGGGGACCAGGCACACGACGTGGGTCGCGCTCACGACGGGTGTCCCCGGTGCGTTGTCGGCCACACACCTGCTGGACCCGACCGTGACGCCTTGCCCGGCTTCGGGGGAACGGCCGCTGCTCAGCCGTGTCGACCAGCCCGGTCGACCGTCGAGACCGCCCCACTGGAAGATCTCCGAACCGTCCGCATGCACCGCGACGAACCCGCCGTCCGTACCGAGGGCGAGGCCCGCCGCCTCACCCGGGTAGCGATCCCCGACGACGAGGTCCCGATCGACCGGTGCCACGACCCCCGGAAGGCTCGCCAGCCTGGCGTCCGAGGCCTCTTGGCGTGCGTGGATCACCCACAGCGCAATGCCGAGTGCGACCACGACTCCCGTGGCACCCGCAGCGCTCGTCCTGAGCCCTGGCCGTGGAATGCGCCACCCACGGCCCTGCGCCGGGCGGTGCGCGGGAACCGGGTCGACCTCGTCCTCGAGGAGCCTCGACCTCCTGCATCCCCTGCCCTCGCATGGTGGGACCCTACCGAGGCACCGCCCCCAGCGACCGACGAGCGGACCGCCCAGCTCGGCCAATGGCCCGGAGAACGCTCGGCGACGCCTGGCAAGTGCGTTGGATGAAAGCCCTCGGGGGTTCGAATCCCCCATCCTCCGCCGGTCGAAGGGCCCGTCACCTGTGTGACGGGCCCTCCGTCTTCGCCACCCTGAGACGCGTGATTGCGCCGGGACGAGGCACCTGACAGGGTCGACCGATGCTCAACGAGGTGGCCGACGGCGTCTGGGTCCGGCAGAGCGCCTGGGTCTGGAGCAACACCGTCGTGGTCCGCGGCGAGGACGGGCTGATCCTGGTCGACCCCGGCATCGAGGGCGCCGAGCTGGACCAGCTCGGCGACGACCTCGACGCGCTCGGCCTTCCGGTCGTCGCCGGGTTCTCCACCCATCCCCACTGGGACCACCTGCTCTGGCACCCCCGGTTCGGCGACGTCCCGCGCTACGCCACCACCGCCGCCGCTAAGTTCGCCGGTGGCGTGCGGGATCGGGCGCAGGCGATGGCGCAGGAGGCCGCGTCGGGGATCCCGCTCGAGCTGATCGGGCTGACCACCGCGCTGCCCACGGACGGTGGCCCCGTGCCGGGCGAGGTCATCGAGCACGAGGCGCACGCCATCGGGCACGCCGCGGTCCTCCTCGCGGACCGTGGCGTCCTGATCGCCGGCGACATGCTGTCCGACGTCCTGATCCCGCTCCTCGACTTTCGTCGGCCCGATCAGGTGAGCGCCTACGAGACGGCGCTCGACCGGTTGGGTGAGGCGGCCCGGCACGTCCAGGTCCTGGTTCCCGGTCACGGCGCGGTCGCCGAGGGTCTCGAGGTGGCCGACCGGCTCGTCGTCGACCGTGCGTACATCGATGCGCTGCGGCGAGGAGACGAACCCGCCGACGCGCGTCTGGAGCGAGAATGGCTTGCCGGACCGCACCGGTCGAACCTGGAGCAGGCCAGGCGGTCCACCGCATGAACCTCGGGAGAACCATGAATACCCGCCCCTCGGTCCTGTTCGTCTGCGTCCACAACGCGGGCCGTTCCCAGATGGCCGCGGGCTTCCTCACCGCGCTGTCCGGAGGCCAGGTCGAGGTGCGCTCCGCCGGGTCCATGCCGGCGGACCAGGTCAACGGCGTAGCGGTCGAGGCGATGGCCGAGGTCGGCGTCGACATCCGCGCCGAGCAGCCCAAGGTGCTGACCACCGAGGCGGTGCAGGCCTCCGACGTGGTGGTGACGATGGGCTGCGGTGACGCGTGCCCGTACTTCCCCGGCAAGCGCTACGAGGACTGGGTGCTGGAGGACCCGGCCGGCCAGGGTATCGATGCCGTCCGCCCGATCCGCGACGAGATCCGGGCGCGGGTGCTCACGCTGCTGGGCGAGCTTCAGTGTCGCCCCTGTCGCGAGTCCCTGACCTGGCCTTATGGTGGCGGCGGCTTCGGCGCCCGCACTGCCCACGGAGGTCTCGTGCCCCACCTCATGCCGGAGTCGATGCGCGGGTACCAGCGCGCCTGGTTGTCGCGGGACGTCATCGCGGGCGTGACGCTGGCGGCCGTCGCGATCCCGGAGACCATGGGGTACACGTCGATCGCGCAGACGCCGGTCGTCACCGGCCTCTACACGGTGATCTTCCCGACGATCGTGTTCGCGCTGCTCGGCTCGTCGCGACTCCTCGTCGTCGGCGCGGACTCGGCCACGGCGGCGATCCTCGGCGCGGGACTGGCCGGCCTCGGCATCGCGGGGCTGCAGCCGAGCTCGGCGGAATGGGTCGCCTGGACGAGCCTCGTGGCGCTGGTCTGCGGCGGCCTCCTCGTCCTCGCCCGCCTGCTCAAGCTCGGTTTCCTGGGCGACTTCCTGAGCGCGTCGGTGCTCGTCGGCTTCCTCACCGGGGTCGGGATCCAGGTGTTCACGGGGCAGATCCCGCAGATGCTCGGCATCCCGAAGGGGTCGGGGCGTTGGTTCGAGCAGCAGTGGTGGATGCTCACGCACGTGTCCGACGCGGACGCCTGGACGGTCGGGTTCGCCGCGGGGACGCTGCTGCTGATCATCGGCTTCAAGCGGTTCGCACCGAAGGTGCCGGGCGCCGTCGTCGCCGTCGTGGTGTCGATCGTCATCTCCGCGACGCTGCACGCCTCGACGCACGGTGTGGCGGTCGTCGGCGCCGTCCAGGGCGGGTTCCCGCCTCTCGGCCTGCCGGGCGGCATCACCTGGAGCGACGTGCCCAAGGTCCTGGGGATCGCGTTCGCGTGCTTCGTCCTCATCATCGCCCAGAGCGCCGCGACCTCCCGCAGCTTCGCCCTGAAGCACAGCCAGCGCGTCGACGTGAACCGCGACATCGTCGGTCTCGCGGGCGCCAACCTCATGGCCGGTCTCAGCGGCACGTTCGTGGTGAACGGCAGCCCCACCAAGACCCAGATCCTCGACCAGGAGAAGGGCCGCACGCAGGTCGCCAACATCACGATGTCGCTGGTCGTGCTGGTCGTCGTGCTCTTCTTCACCGGCGCGCTCACCGACATGCCCGTTGCCGTGCTCGCCGCGATCGTCTTCTGGATCGGCATCGGCCTGATCGACGTCGCCGGCCTGCGACGCATCGGCGCCGCCCGTCCCAGCGGCTCGCGATCGCCCTGGTCACCGCGGTCGTCGTGTTCGTGGTCGGCGTCGAGCAGGGCATCGTCCTCGCGATCGCGCTCTCGATCGTCGAGATCGTCCGCCGGGCCTACGCACCCAAGAACTTCCTCGTCGGCGTCGACAACGAGGGTCACCCGACGTACACGGTGGCCAAGCGCGGGGGCCAGAGCCTGCCCGGCCTGATCGTCTTCCGCTACGACGCCGAGCTGTTCTACGCCAACGCCAGCCGGTTTGCCGACGACGTGCAGAACCTCATCGCGACGGCACCCGACCCGGTGCGGTGGCTCGTCCTGGACTGCTCGGCGATGAGCGACATCGACTACTCCGCGGGCGTGACCCTCGCCGAGCTCATCCAGGCGGTGCACGCCAGCGGTGGCGTGTTCGCGATCGCCGGCGCCGACCCGTCCCTCCTGGCCACCCTCAGGCAGTACGGCACGCTGGCCGACTTCAACAACGCCCACATCTTCTCGACCATCGACGACGCGGTCGCGGAGTTCCGCAACAGTTCGAACATTGACAGTTAGATGTCTAACAGTTAGAGTTCTGAGCATGGACGCACCGGAGAACGCCTTCACCACCATCCTCGGGCTGGTCCGCTGGCTCGGATGGGCTCAGATGAAGGCCGGCGAGGACTGGATCCGCGAGCGCGAAGCTCAGCCACAGCCAGGCCTTCGCCCTCGGCTACCTGGTGCAGAACCCCGGTTCGATCCAGCGCGACATCGCCGAGACCACCCGGACGAGCGCCGCGAGCGTCTCGAGCCTCCTGCAGGGGCTCGAGCGGCGCGGACTGGTCGAACGCCGCACGGACCCGGAGAACGAGCGGACCAAGCGCGTGTACGCCACTCCGGCCGGGATCGAGCTCATCGCCGGTTTCGACGCCGCCATAGCGGCCGCCGACGAGTCGATCCTCGCCCCCTTGGACGCCACCGAGCGCGCTGCACTGCACGCCCTGCTCAGCAAGATCACCGCGGAGCCCCGACCGACCCGGTAGGGCACCCGCACCACCACCTCAGAACTCTCGCCGCGCCGGCGCTCGTCGGCGTGCGCTCGGACCTGCCCGGAAGGGAGCAGTCATGAGCACCCTCGAACTCACCTCGCCGGAGGCGGACACCGTCGGCACAAGCACCGTCGGCACCAACCGCTGGTACCTCTCGGCCGCGCCGATCGTCCGCGCCCTCGTGCACCTGTGCGTGCCGATGGCAGCGGCGCTGATCGTCGGCGCCGTCTACAACCTCATCAACGCGGGCTTCATCGGCTCGCTGCACGACTCCTCGCTGTTGGCCGCGGTCACGTTCGGCGCGCCCATCCTCGGCCTGGTCATGGCCGTCGGCGGCGTGTTCGGTGTCGGCGGCGGCGCGCTGATCTCGCGGCTGCTCGGTGCCGCGGAGGCGGACCCCGCGCAGGCCGCGCAGATCAAGCGCGTCTCGTCATTCGCCGTCTGGGGATCCGTGATCGCCGGTGCACTGCTCGGTGCGCTCGGGCTGCGGTTCCTCGACCCGCTCGTCTCCCTGCTGGGTGCCGACGCCGCCGCGGTGCCCGCTACGCGCGCCTTCGTCGGCGTCATGCTCGCCTTCGTCCCGGTGCTCGCCGCCGCGTTCTGCCTCGAGCAGCTCGTGCGGGCCGAGGGCGCCGCGCGCCAGGTGATGGTCGCGCTGATCGCGTCCACCGTCGCCAACCTGGTCCTGGACGTCGTCTTCATCCTCGTCCTGCACTGGGGCGTCGCCGGTGCGGCGCTGGCGATGGGCCTGTCGAACCTCGGCGTCGTCGCCTACTTCGTGACGTGGCTGCAGCGGCGCAGCGAGCACATGAGCGTCGCGCCACGGTGGTTCACGCTCTCCCCGACCGTGCTGAAGCCCGTCTTCGGGGTGGGCATCAGCGAGCTGCTGCAGGCCGGCTTCCTCATCGTCACGTCGCTGGTTCTCAACAACCTCGCGGTGGCCTACGGCGACGGCGCGCTCGCCGCCATGGGGGTCGCGGTCCGCATCGCCCAGATCCCGGAGTTCCTGGTCATGGGCATCACCCTCGGCGTCCTACCGCTGCTCGCCTACTCGTTCGGCAAGGGCGACAGGGCGCGCCTCGCCTCGGCGCTGCGGGTGTCGGCGATCGCGGTCGGCGGCATCACTCTCTTCTTTGCGACGACGATCCTGATCTTCCGCGACCAGGTGTTCTCGGCCTTCGTCGCCGATCCCGCCGTCCTGACCGTCGGCGTGACCATCCTCGCCGCCCAGCTCGTCGCGATGGTCGCGAACGGCTTCGCCGGCCTGCTCACCTCGCTGTTCCAGGCGACCGGCCGGGCCCTGCCCGCCACCGTGATGTCCGTGACGCAGGGCGTGCTCTTCATCCCCGTCGTGCTGCTGGGCAACCTGTGGTTCGGGCTGTCCGGCATCATCTGGGCGCTGACCGTCACCGAGGCCGCCGTGCTCGTGGTGGGCGTGGTGATGCTGCTGGTCTCGCGCCGGGCCATCGGCCGCGGTCTTGCGGAGGGCAGCCCGGAGCGCGCGGATGCCGCACTCGAAGGCTGACCGGATCGAGGGCGCCCGGCCCGCGACGGGCCGGGCGCCCTCGACGTAGGCTCGTGAGTCGTGGCCACCTTCTCCTCCGTGACGAGACACAACGTCCTCCAGGCGATCGCCGAGTACGACGAACGTGGCGGCGAGGAGTTCCTCGACCTCTACGGTTTCGCGCCCGCGCCCGCCTACGCGCTCGTCCTTGAGGGCCGGCGCTACGACTCGCGGGCCGTCCTGGGCGTCGCGCACCGGTACGCCACCGGACGCCTCGCGACCTCCGACGAGTTCCACGGCGGCATGCAGGACGCCGTCTCGATCCTGCGCAAGCGCGGCTTCGAGGTGACCGAGCCTGTCTCGGCCCCCAGGCCGGTGCCCGTACGAGCCACCCGCACGCGGACCCCGGTCGCGCGCAGCCCGCGCGCCACGGCGACCCGGGAGGCGCCGTCCGCGATCTGCCCGACCTGCTTGATGACCCTGCCGGCCACCGGCATCTGCGACGAGTGCGGCTGAGCGCTACCGCGCGAGCCAGGCCAGCGCGCCCTGCGCCGCCACGACACCCGTGCTGAACGACGCCTGCAACAGGTAACCGCCGGTCGGCGCCTCCCAGTCGAGCATCTCGCCGGCGACGAACGTGCCGGGCATCCGCCGGAGCATGAGCGCCTCGTCGACCTCCGACCAGACGATCCCGCCCGCCGACGAGATCGCCTTCGCGATGGGCATCGTCCCGGTCACCACCACAGGCAACGCCTTGATCCGGTCGGCCATGGCGGCGGGGTCGCCCGGGACGGGCCCGGCCTCCCGCACCAGCGCGATCGCGACGGGATCGAGCCCGACCGCCCGCCGCAACCAGTTCGACGTCGAGTCCTTGGGCCGACGACGACCGAGCCGCTCCGCCAGCTGTGCGCCGGACAGCGCGGGCCGCAGGTCGACGTCCACCACGCACCGCCCGTCGGTGTCGAGCGCGGCCCGGACCTCCGCGCCGAGGCTGTAGACCGGACCACCCTCCAGACCCGTCCGGGTCACCATCGCGTCGCCCCGCGCCGTACGGCCGCGCACGGAGAGCGCGACGTGCTTGAGCGGCGTGCCCTCGAACCGGTCGGCGAAGCCCTGCGACCAGGCGACCCGCACGCCGACGTTCGCGGCCCGCAGGGGAGCGACGAGCACACCGCGATCCGCGAACGCCTCGATCCAGCCCCCGTCGGCACCCAGTCGCGGCCACGACCCCCCGCCGAGCGCGAAGATCGTGGCGTCGGACGGGACCACCTCGTCGGCACCTGCGAACCGCAGCCCGTCGTCCGCCCAGCCCGTCCAGCGCCGCCGCCGTTCGATGACGACGCCGAGCTCGGTCAAGCGCGCCAGCCACGCGCGGACCAGCGGCGTCGCCCGGAACGACTGCGGGAAGACCCGCCCGCTCGACCCGACGAACGTCGGCTCCCCCAGCCCGGCGCACCACTGCCGCAGATCGTCCGGCCCGAACACGTCGAGCATCGGCGCGAGCCGGTCCGCCGAGTCGCCGTACCGTTCGAGGAACTGTGCGCGGTCCTGCGAGTGCGTGAGGTTCAGCCCGCCGTGCCCGGCCAGCAGGAACTTGCGCGCCGGCGACGGCATCCGGTCGTAGACGGTGACGGCCGCACCGGCGCGCGCCAGCATCTCGGCGGCGATCAACCCCGCCGGACCGCCCCCGACCACGCTCACGGACACCGGCATCCGGCGAACCTAACAGCCGGCTATCGGGCCGGGCCGGGCCGGATCGCGATGACGTGCCGGCGCTCGAAGGGCACGCGGTCACCGGCCCGCAGGCCGTGCAGCTCGACGGCGTCGGTGTTGAGCGTTCCGACGAGGTCGTCGATCGCCGCCACGGTGAGCCAGACCCGCTCGACCAGGCCCGTGTCCGGCTCCACGACGACCTTGACCTGGTCGCCCACCCGCAGCGCAGCCGTCGCCTCGTCGCTCGGGATGCGGAACGTGTCCGGGGCGAGCCTGTGCCGCTCGACGGCATCGACGAGGGTCCACGGCGTCCGCCGTCGGAACACGTCGGAGAACGCCACCGGCCGAGCGTATGCGCGATCGAGAAGGTAGTTGTCCACGCCGGACGGCCCTCGGGCGTGGATAAGTTCCTCTTCGCCGTTCAGATCCCGCGCTCGATCGGGAGCCGGCCGGAGGCCACGGCCCGGACCAGCGCCTCGTGGTCCGACTCCGTCTGCTCGGCGTAGGCCAGGGCGAACCGGGCCATCGCCACGTCGAGCTTGTCGGAGCGACCCGCGTAGCCGGCGATCATCGAGGCCCCGCTCGTGCGGGCGTGCCCCTTGGCCAGCAGCCGGCCGACGATCGCCGCGTAGTCCGCCAGCGCGGCGGCGTCGATCGCGTCGAGGGCGACCGTCCCCTTCATGTTGCGGAACTGCCGCACGTAGAACTGCAGCCCTCCGACCGTGGTCCAGCCCAGCAGCGGGTCGCTGACCGTCTGGAGCGCCTGCTGGTACTCGACGACGCGCTGGCCCTGGTGCGCGTGCCAGGCGCTGTCACCGTGCACGTGCTGGGCGAGCACCGACCGTCGGGCCTGCTTGAGCTGGAGGAAGACGACGTCGTCGGGACTCGACCCCTCCAGCAGCGCGATGTACGCGCGCAGGCCGACCGAGCCGACGCCGACGACCTTGTTGGCGACGTCGACGAGCGTGTAGCCGCCGAGCGCGCGACGCCAGTGCGGCGCGAGCGTGGCCAGGTAGTCGTCGAGCCCCTGGGCGACCAGCGACGCCTCCTCGTCGGAGAGCCGGGTGATCAACGGCGGTTGCTCGACGATCCGCCGCGCACCGCCGTGCGACGCGGTGGTGAACTTCGGTAGCGCACGGTCGCTGGTGCGGGTGCGGGCGCGTTTGACGGCCCGGTCGATCTCGGCCGCGAGCGTGCCGTGGGGGGCGCGCTCGTGGATGCGGTCGACGTCCAGCCGCTCGAACGAGCGCGCCAGCAGCGGCCGGTCGGCGAGGCGACGGATCTCGTTCCTGTAGGCGGCGCTGCAGGCGACCGCGGCCGACTCGCACGCGTGCTCTGGGGCGCTGTTCTGCCGCCCGGCCACCCAGATGCTCGCGACGAGACGTCGCAGGTCCCACTCCCACCCGCCCGGGTGAGCCTCGTCGAAGTCGTTCAGGTCGATGACGAGGTCGCGCTCCGGCGAGGCGTAGAACCCGAAGTTGCCCAGGTGCGCATCTCCGCAGACCACCGGCGTGATGCCCGTCCTGGGGAGGGTGGCCAGGTCGTTGGCCATGACGACCGCCGACCCGCGCAGGAAACCGTACGGCGACGCGGCCATGCGTCCCACCCGGATGGGGATGAGCCAGTCGAGCCGCCCCTCGTGGCTCTCCTCGATCTGGGCGACGGGATCGCGGTCCGGCGCCGTCCAGTCGCCGAGCGCGGCGCGCGGCACCGTGTCCCGCAGTGCGCGACCCGTCGCGTACCGCGCCTCGCGGGTGGCCGGCCGACGCCGCAACGACGCATAGTCGCTGCCTTCCGCACTCTGCAGCACCACGTGACCGCTCGGTGATACCGCCATCGGTTCCTCCTCGACCCGTCCTGCTCGCACCGTAACGCTCGCGTCCGGGTGAGCGAGCGCCGAGCCGGCGCCGAAGATGAACATCGAGCAAACAGGGGCCGGCGCGGAAGGCGGAAATCCCGCCGAAACGCGCGGTGTGCGACTCTCGAACCACGCCCCCGGGGCCTTGGTTCGAGCAGTGCTCCCAGGGCCTCGGGGCGCCTGCTCGCGTCGCTCCGAGTCACCCCGCCAGCGAGCGCACCGTCTCGATCGTGTCCGCCTCGTCGGCGGTCTTGTCATCGCGGTAGCGCAGCACGCGTGCGAAGCGCAGAGCCACACCTCCCGGGTAGCGGGTCGAACGCTGCAGCCCGTCGAACGCGATCTCGACGACCTGCTCGGGGCGGAGCGTGACCACCCACCCGTTGTCGCCGGTCGACAAGGCGGTGAACCGTTCGGTCTGCCACGCCAGCATCTCGTCAGTCATGCCCTTGAACGTCTTACCGAGCATGACGAACCCTCCGGCGGGGTCGCGGGCGCCCAGGTGGATGTTGGACAGGAACCCGCGGCGACGCCCCGAACCCCACTCGACCGCGAGGACGACGAGGTCGAGCGTGTGCCGCGGCTTGACCTTGACCCACCCCGCGCCGCGCCGGCCGGCCTCGTAGGGCGCGGTCGACGACTTCACGACGACACCCTCCTGGCCCGCGGCGACCACCGAGGCGAACCGCTCGGACGCCTCGAGCGACGACGACGTCACCAGCCGCTGCACGGCCCACGGCCCGGCCACGGCGTCCAGCGACGCCAGCCGCGACAGCAGCGGCGCGTCGAGCAGGTCGACGCCGTCCACGTGCAGGCAGTCGAAGAAGAACGGCGTCAGCACCACGTCCGTCGGCGCGGAGGCGGACCGGGACGCGGTCTCCTGGAACGGCCGCGGCCGCCCGTCCGGCCCGACCGCGAGCGCCTCGCCGTCCAGCACCAGCGAGGACGCGGGCAGCGCCCGAACGATCGCCACGATCTCCGGCACCCGGCCCGTGATGTCGTCCAGGGATCGCGTGAACACCCCGACCTCGTCGCCGCTCTTGTGCACCTGGATCCGGATCCCGTCGAGCTTGGTGTCGACGACGACCGGCGGCACCAACCCGTCGAACGCCGCGGCCACGTCCGGCGCCGACTGCGCGAGCATCGGCCGGACGGGCCGACCCACCACGAGCCCGAACGACGCCAGGGCCGCGAGCGGGTCGGAGGCGCCCAGCGCCGCCACCGCCACGGGCTCGGTCGCACCGGCCAGCATCGCGGCGCGCCGGACCGCGTCGGCGGGCACCCCGGCTGCCTCCGCGACCGCGTCGAGCAGCAGCGCGTCGAGCGACCCCTGCCGCAGCTCACCGGTGACCAGCCCGCGCAGCATCGCCTGCTCCTGCGACGTCGCGGCCGAGAACAACGACTCGGCCAGCGCGGCGCGCGCGGTGGCGGACCCCGGGCCGGCCAGCGACGCCATCTCCTCGAAGGCGAGATCCACCGCCGACACCGTCAAGGACGGCACGTCGGCGGGCGCGGGCAGGTCCGCCAGCGACCGCCACCCCAGCCCCGTCCGCCGCTGCCGCAGCTCCCCGCCGAGGTACCGGGACACAACGGCGACGTCCGTGGACGGGGTGCGCCGGAGCAGGTCGACCAGCAGCGCGCGCTTGGCCAGCCGCGAGCGCGTCGCGGCGACCGCAGCAGAGGTCGCGGCAGCTCGTCGAACAGCATGACCGCATCCTCCCGCGGCCCACCCACACGCGCCCTATGCCCGCCACACGCTCGGGGGCGACCCGTACGACCGCTTGAACGCGCGGCTGAAGGCCTCCTCGGACTCGTACCCCACCCGGTGCGCGACCGCGAGCACGGACAGGTCGGTCGTCCCCAGCAGGTCCTGCGCGACGTGCAGCCGCCACTGGGTCAGGTACCGGATCGGCGAGCGTCCGAGCAGCTCCCGGAACCGGGCGTCCAGCGCCGAGCGCGACACGAGGGCGGTGGCGGCGAGGTCGTCGACCGTCCACTTGCGGTCCGGTCGTGCGTGGATCACCGCCAACGCGGGCGCGAGGACCGGGTCGCGCAAGGCCGCCGACCAGCCGTGGTCGGCCGCCGGCGCCGAGGCAAGGTGCAGCCGCAGGATCTCGACCAGCAGCAGCTCGGGCAGTCGCGTCGGCACCCCGACCCGCGAGGTCGCGGTCTGGGTCAGCGCGTACTCGATGTTCGCCCGGACCCACTCGGCGGCCGGCCCGTCGGGCGGGGTCACGACGAAGACCGCGGGGAACACCCGCAGCGCCGGGTCGAAGAGCGGGTCGCGACCGTGCAGGTAGCCGCACACGACATCCGTCTCCGGACCCTCGGCGCCGAGCCGCAGGACCGGCATCTGCGTCCACGGCGGCGGGGGCATGAACGTCGCGATGGGCACGACCTCGGCGTCCGCCAGGCCGCCCATCAGGTGCTGGTCGCCGTACGGCAGCACGATGACGTCGCCCGCGGACGCCCAGTGCTTCGGGCCGCCGCCGACCGAGACCCAGCACGTCCCGGCGGCAACGAGGTGGAACAGCAGCACCCGGTCGGTCCCCGGCCGCAGGAGGTTCGCGGTGACGGGACCGGACATCGACTCGTACGTCCAGGGCTCGCGGTACTCGGCCCGCAGGAACACCGCGCCCTCGAGCCGGAGCCCCTCCAGCGCTTCGCGCAGCGTGGTGTCCGGATCAGGTGCTCCGGGCAGGCGGTCATGGTCCGCGGCGACACTGCGCACGAGGCTGATCGTGTCATAACGACCGAGCGAGGAGTACGAGAAAGATGCCGCTGTTCATGGACGTCCACACCATCGAAGGGTCCGTCGGCATGTCGGACGTCGAGAAGGCCCACGCCGCCGACCTGCAGACGCAGGGCCCGCACGACGTGAGCTACCTGAAGTACTGGGTCGACGAGGCGCAGGGCAAGATCTTCTGCCTCGTGGACGCCCCCGACGCCGAGTCCGCCGCGACGGTGCACCGGGAGGCCCACGGCCTCGTCGCCGACGAGATCTACCAGGTCTCCGAGGGCGCCTGAACCATCGGCGCCGCGGCTCCAGGTCGCGGCGCCGACTGGTCGCGCCCGCGGGCGCCTCGGCGGAGGAGCCGCTGGGTATCCGCGATCGGCCGGGTCGCATGTCCCACGCTTGACATGGATAGACAGGTCTGTCTAGTCTCGCTTTCATCGGTAGACAGACCGGTCTACCCAAGACTTCCGAGGCGACCATGACCCAGACCGTCCAGCTCAGCGCGCCGCCCCTCGCCCGGGCCCGTCTCTCGGGGGGCGCCGGCATCGCCGTGATCGCCTCGGTGTTCATCGCGTTCCTCGCCGCGTCCAGCGCGCCCACGCCGCTGTACGCGATCTACCAGGCCGAATGGGGCTTCTCGGCGATCACGACGACCGTGGTCTTCGGTGCCTACGCCGTGGCCGTCCTGCTGTCGCTGCTGACCCTCGGACGCCTCTCCGACCACGTCGGCCGGCGGCCCGTGCTGCTGGTGACGATGGCGGTCCAGGCCCTGGCCATGCTGATCCTGGCGACGGCCGACGGTGTGCCCGAGCTGCTCGTCGGCCGCGTCGTCGGCGGCCTGTCGACGGGCGCCGCGGTGGCCGCGGGCGGTGCGTGGATGCTCGACCTGGACCGAGCGAAGGGCACGCTGGCCAACGCCGCCGCGCCCGGGTTCGGCACCGCGTTCGGCGCACTCCTTGCCTCGCTCGTCGTCGCGACACTGCCGGCGCCGAAGCACCTGATCTTCCTGCTGGTCGTCCTGGTGCTGGCAGTCCAGGCCGCCGCCGTCGCCCGCATCCCGGAGACCGCGCCGCGCGAGCCCGGTGCCCTCGCCAGCACGCGACCCCAGGTCTCGCTGCCCCGCCACGTCCGCCGCGCGGCCACCGTCGCGCTGCCCGTGATGTTCGCCGTGTGGGCCCTGGCGGGCTTCTACGGGTCGCTCGGACCCGCGCTCATCGGCACCCTGGTCGGTTCGCGGTCCGTCGCGTTCGCCGGGCTCGGCCTCTTCGTCCTCGCCGGTGTGGCGGCGGTGACCGTCCTGGTGCTGCGCAACCTGCCCGCCCGTCGCGTGATGCTCGTGGGCATCCTCGCCCTGATCGTCGGCGTCGCGGTCGTGCTGGTCGCCGTGCACACCGTCTCGCCGGTGCTGTTCTTCGTCGGGACCGGTCTGGCCGGCGTCGGGTTCGGCGCGGGCTTCCAGGGCGGCATCCGGCTGGTCCTGCCGCAGACGCGTCCCGACGAGCGCGCCGGGGTCCTGTCGCTGCTCTACGTGGTGTCCTACCTGGGCCTGGGCGTCCCCGCGGTGCTCGCGGGTGTGCTCGTCGTCCACTCGGGGAACCTGCTGACGACGGCCCGCGACTACGGCGTCTTCGTCATCGCGCTCGCCCTCGTGGCGCTCGTGGGGCTGCTGCTCCACCGACCTACACTGGACAGAGCTGTCTAGGGCCTAGGGCCGAGGAGGTTGGTCATCATGGCAACCGCAACAGCGCGGGAACGACTGCTCGAGGCGGCGGACGACCTGTTCTACCGGGTCGGCGTCCAGACGGTCGGTATCGACCGGGTCATCGAGCAGGCGGGCGTGGCGAAGGCGTCGCTCTACAACACGTTCGGCTCCAAGGAAGCGCTCGTCGAGGCCTACCTCGAGGGCCGACGCGTCCGGATCTCCGACCGGGTCATGCGCCACGTCTCCGCCCACGACGCGCCCCGGGACCAGATCCTGGCCGTGTTCGACGCGCTCGCCGAGATGGTCCGACAGCCCCACTACCGCGGCTGCGCCTTCGCGCTGGCCTCCGCCGAGGCGCCGTCGGACGGGCTGGTCGTGCACGCCGCCGCGACTACCGCGCCTGGGTCCGGACCCTGTTCACCGACCTCGCCCGGGAGGCCGGCGCGACGGACCCCGCGCTGCTGGCCCGCCAGCTCCACATGCTCTACGACGGGACCAGCCAGGCGGTGAGGATGGACGGCAACCTGGAGGCTGCCGCCGAGGCCCGCGCGGTCGCGTCCGTGCTGCTCGACGCCCGCTGACCTAGTCGGCCAGCGCGTCGAACCCGCCGTCCACGTACAACCAGCGACCGTCCTCACGGACGAACCGGCTGGTCTCGTGCAGGCGTCCGCGCAGGCCGATCGCGGTCCCGTCGTCGATCCGGTAGTGCGCCACGAACTCCACGGTCCCGGACTCGTCCCACGGGCCGCCGGCGTCCGTCGCGACGATGTCCAGCCGGCGCCAGACCATCTGCTCGTCCAGCTCCAGCTCGTCGGGCCGCGTACTCGGGTGCCAGCTGGCCAGCAGGTAGTCGCGGTCGCGCGTGGCGAACCCGGTGTAGCGGGACCTCATCAGGGCCTCCGCGGTCGGCGGTCTCCGGCCGTCCAGCAGGTACCGGCCGCAGCAGTCGACGAACGTGTCGCCCGAACCGCACGGGCACCGGTCGGCGTCCACAACCATCGTCAGCTCCTTGCTGGGGGGCTTCGTGGACGCGAACCTAGCAGGGGCTCCGGGACCGTGCCGCGCGGTCCGTTTCACGATCGAGACGGTGCTCGCGTTCCGGTCAGGGCCATGTTGCCGTACGGTTGTCCCTGTAGTCGCAGTGAATCGCTTGTCAGAAAGCCGCGGGAGACCCGGCAGAACGTTCTCGAGGATCACCTCGGAGCAGGACGACGAACACCGCTACCACCGGTCCCGGTCAGACGGGGTTGTCCATACCGCACGTGAGAGAAGAGAGCATCATGCCTGTTGGCACCGTGAAGTGGTTCAACGCCGAGAAGGGCTTCGGCTTCATTGCCCCCGAGGACGGCGGACCCGACGTCTTCGCGCACTACTCGGCCATTACGACGAGCGGCTACCGCACGCTCGAGGAGAACCAGAAGGTCCAGTTCGAGGTCACGCAGGGCCCGAAGGGCCCGCAGGCGTCGAACATCACGCCTCTCTGAGCCGAAGCGCTTCAGTAGGACGAGACCCCGGCCGATTAACCGGTCGGGGTCTCGTCGCATCATCGGCCAGGCGCCCGAGGATGTGTTGCCACGCACGTTGGCCCGCGCCACGCACGATGAAGGACGGACCCTATGAGCTCTGCGACAACCCTTCCGACGCGGCCGCGTGACCGTGCCGTCAGCGATTTCACCGAGCTCACGCGCACCGTCCAGGCCGCCGGCCTGATGAAGCGCCGCCCCGCGCACTACGCGGTCCGCCTGTCGGCCGCAGTGCTCGCCGTGCTGGCGCTCGTCGCCACGATCATCCTCGTCGGCGACTCCTGGTGGCAGATCGCCGTCGCCGCCGCCGCCGGCATCATCCTCACGCAGGTGGCCTTCCTGGGTCACGACGCCGCGCACCGCCAGATCTTCGCCGACGGGCGCGCCAACAACTGGACCTCCCTCGTGCTCGCCGACCTGTTCGTCGGCTTGAGCCACGGCTGGTGGCAGCGCAAGCACACGCGCCACCACGCCAACCCGAACAAGATCGACGCGGACCCCGACATCGACCTCGAGTTCCTCGCGTTCACGCCCGACCAGGCCGCCACCAAGACCAACAAGCCGCAGGCCTGGTTCTTGAAGCGCCAGGGCTACTTCTTCTTCCCCCTGCTCTTCCTCGAGGGGCTCGCACTGCACGTCGCCGCCATCAAGCGGCTGTCGCAGCGCGACAAGCTCGAGCACCGCGCCGCCGAGATCGTCATGATGTCGATCCGGCTCGGCGGCGGGCTCGCCCTCGTCTTCCTCGTGATGTCGTGGCCGATCGCGCTGGTCTTCCTGGCCGTGCAGATGGGCATCTTCGGGTTCTACATGGGCGCCTCGTTCGCGCCGAACCACAAGGGCATGCCCCTGATCCCCAAGGACTCGCGCCTCGACTTCCTGCGTCGCCAGGTGCTCACCAGCCGCAACGTCGGCGGCGGGCGCTGGGTCGACGTGCTGATGGGCGGCCTCAACCACCAGGTCGAGCACCACCTGTTCCCGTCGATGCCGCGGCCGTCCCTGCGTCGCGCCAAGCCGATCGTCCAGGCGTACTGCCGCGAGCACAACATCCCGTACATGCAGGTGTCGCTGCCCAAGTCCTACGCGATCATCGTGAAGTACCTGAACACCGTGGGCCTGTCGGACCGCGACCCGTTCAACTGCCCGATCACGGCCGTCTACCGCGCTTGATCGACCGGCTCCCGCGTCGTTCGTCGCGAAGCCCCCGCCGCCCTCGAGGCCGCGGGGGCTTCGGCGTTCCAGCTCCCCCTCGTCGTCCAACGCCGTTGCCGGGTGCCCGTTGGCCGCTCGCCGCGCGGGCCGTAGGCCTTGCCCTGCGAAGACGTTCGACGGGACCCCTGCGCCGCCCTCCAGAGGCAGGGATCCCGTCAGTCAGAGGGTGTCCAGCGGCTGATCGGTCGACCGGTCCGCACGCCGGTCCGCGCTGTCAGACCGGCGACCGTCGACACGATCGCGGGCAGCCCGACCATGAGGAGCAGGACCGCTGTCCACGGGATCACGTAGGAGGGGATCGGCCGTCCGCCGTTGGTCACCTGGTCGGCCTGGACCCGAACGAGCAGCAGACCCAGCGCCAGACCGGCGGGCACGCCGAAGCACGCTGCAGGCACGGAGACGACGGCCGCCTGGCCGGCCGCCATCCGCCGACGCACCCAGGCGGACGCACCCACGGCCTCGAAGATCTCCAGGTCCGACTGCGACTCCTCGGCGGCCAACGCTGTGGTGATCCAGGTGACGACGAGGACCGCGACCGTCCCGGCGACGACCAGCACGGCCTGCGTCGGGGCGTCGGAGGCGACGAACACCGGGTTCGTCGTCCGAGCGATGTCTCGGTGCGTCGTGGCCTGGTAGCAGATCGCCCCGACGACGCCGGCGACGAGTGTCAGGCTCGCGGCCACCGCTGGCAGCACGCGCACCGGGTGTCGCGTCGCGTCGCGCAGCACGAACGCTGCGACGGCGCGACGCGAGGGCAGGCGACCGAGTACACGCAGCATCGCCGCCAGCAGCAGCACCAGCCCGACCTCGACCACGGTCACACCGACCACGACCGCGACGGCGAGCGTCTGCACGGCGCCCCACGCACTGAGCCCTGCGCCGAGCAGGACTGAGGTCCCCGCGGCCGCGGCCAGTCGTCGCCCGGCCAGCGGCTCGCGAGGCCGTTGCGGTTCGGGTCGGACCGCGACATCGGCCGGGTACCAGGCGGCGACTGCGGAGACCACGACACCGAACCCCACGGCGCACACGCCCGCGACCACGGCGAACAGCCATTCGATCGGTTCGGTGGCGGGCGCCGTCCACATGAGGAGGCCGAGCGTCAACCCGACCCCGAGCACCGAGCCGACACCGCCTGACAGAAGCGCAGGAGCGAGTACCGTCCGCCGGACGTCGGAGGGCCGTGCACCGACGGCCGCGAGCAGTCGCAGCTCGCCCACGCGGCGTCGCACACCGATCAGGAACGCGGGCGCGATGAGCAGAACAGCCTGCACGGCGGCAAGCGCCGCGACGACGGCCGTGAAGGTCAGCGTCGACTCGTCGACGCCGTACCGGGCGGCGGGGTCCATCCCCATGCCCAGGCGCACCACCGCCATCACGCCGAACGAGCTGTTCGGCGCCAGCGCCCGGCCGATCTCGATCATCGGTAACGCGACGACGCCCGCCGCGATCGCAATCAGGACGACGACGAGAAGCGAACGCTCCCTGTGCTGCACCGCGTCGCGTCGACCGATGCGGAGAGCGACGCCCCACCGAGCCGACCGGACGCCGGCCTCGGCGCTCACCGGGATGCCAGCAGAGACTCAGGTCCGGCGGCATCGCCGGTGGTGTCGACGATGCGACCGTCACGCAAGAACACGGTGCGGTCGGCCCAGGCCGCGAACCGGGCGTCGTGCGTGACCAGCAAGCCGGCGGCACCCTCGTCGATCCTCGTACGCAGCAGCCGCATGACGTCGTCGCCGGCTACCGAGTCGAGCGCGCCGGTCGGTTCGTCGGCGAGCACCAGGCGCCGCGGCCCGACAAGGGCTCGAGCGATGGCGACGCGCTGCTGCTGCCCTCCCGAGAAGCGTTCGGGTAGCGGTCCTCGAATCCCTCCAGGCCGACGTCGAACAACGCCATGACGGCCTCCTCCCTGGCGGCGGCGCGGCGGACCCCGTCCAGCTCGCGCGGGAGGGCGACGTTCTCGGCCGCTGTCAGCGACGGGATCAGGTTGAGCTCCTGGAACACGAAGCCGATGCCGCGGCGACGGATGGCTGCGCGGCCCGAGCGACCGAGCGACGACAGCGACTGGTCGTCCACCATGACCGAGCCGGAGGTCGGGACGATGAGGCCACCGACCGCGTTGAGCAGCGTCGACTTGCCCGAGCCCGACGGGCCCATGACGGCGACCAGCTCACCGAGCCTGACGTCCAGCGATATCCCGGCGAGGGCACGGACCGAGGTCGCGCCGGTGCCTCGGACGCAGACGAGATCCCGGATGCTCACGATGCTCATCGGGCCACCTCCTCACGGGCGGGTACGACCGCAGGCCGCGGCGCGGACTCGAGCCGGCCCTCCACGTGGTCGAGCCAGCGGATCTCGGCCTCTGCCTCGAACACCAGGCGGTCGAGCACGAGGGACCATGCGAGGTCGTCATACTGCTTGGCCTTGAGCCGCGTCAGGTCGCGCAGTGACCGCATGGTCTCGGTGCGCTGCGCCTGGACCAGCCGGCGCACGTCCACGCCGGGGGCCGTCACGGCGAGCGCCAGCTTGATGGTCAGCTCGTCGCGGGCCGGGTTGCCGCGGACCACGGGGGTGCTCCACCAGGCGGCGAGCTCAGTGCGTCCGGCGTCGGTGAGCCGGTACTGCTCGACGTCGCCGGCCAGCGAACCCTCGACCAGCCCGTCGCGAACGAGGCGATCGAGCGTCGTCGACACCTGCCCCATGTTGAGCGGCCAGGTGCCGCCGGTGCGCTGCTCGAACTGCTGGCGCAGCTGGTAGGCGTGCATGGGCTCGCCGGCGAGCAGCGCGAGCATTCCCTGGCGAACCGACACGACGACCCCCTGATGGTTACCGAGTAACTGTTACGTTACTCGGTAACCTCGACGGCCGTCAAACCTCGAACGTGTACCCCATGCCCGGCTGGGTCAGGATGTGGCGCGGGTGGGCCGGGTCGTCCTCGAGCTTGCGGCGCAGCTGCGCGGAGTAGACGCGCAGGTAGTGGGTCTCGTCGGAGTAGCCGGGACCCCAGACGTCCTGCAACAGCTGACGACGGCCCACCAGGCGTCCCCGGTTGCGCACCAGCACCTCGAGCATCGACCACTCGGTGGGCGTGAGGCGGACCTCCTCGCCGTCGCGCAGGACGCGCGCGCGAGCGAGGTCGATGGTCAGCGAGCCCGCCGTGACCACGGGTTCGTCCTCCTGAGCGGGGGCCGCGCGTCGCACCGCTGCACGCAGGCGTGCCAGCAGCTCGTTCATGGCGAACGGCTTGGTCACGTAGTCGTCGGCCCCGGCGTCCAGGGCGTCCACCTTGTCCTCGCCGTGCTGCCGCGCGGAAAGGACGACGATCGGCATGCGGCTCCAGGCGCGGACGGCGGTGATGACGTCGAGGCCGCTCATGTCCGGCAGGCCGAGGTCGAGCAGCACCACGTCCGGGGTGTGCGCGGCGGCTGCACGCAGGGCGGAGGCGCCGTCGGACGCGGTGACGACCTCCCAACCCGACGCACGCAGCGTGATGGCCAGCGCGTGCGCGAGGCCCGGCTCGTCGTCGACCACCAGCACCTTCATGACAGCGGCACCGTCACCAACATGGTCAGACCGCCGCCGACGGTGTCCTCCGCGGTCAGCTCGGCGCCGATCGCGGTCGCGAGCCCGTCGGCGACCGCCAGGCCGAGGCCGAGACCTGGTCCGGAGGTGTCGCCGAGCCGCTGGAACGGTGTGAAGAGCTCGCCCTTGAGCGAGTCGGAGACCCCGGGGCCGTCGTCCACCACGCGCACGACCATCGCACGTCCCACCACCGACGCCCCGACCACCACGGCCGAGACCGAGTGCCGGACCGCGTTGGAGACGAGGTTCGCGACGACCCGCTCCAGCAGCCCGGGATCCGTGAGGACCAGCGGCAGGTCCTCCGACACCTCCAGCCGGACCGCCCCGGCCGGGTAGCCCTCGACCGCGAACGGGACGATCTCGTCGAGGCTCGTGGCCCGCAGCACCGGCCGGACGCTCCCGGTCTGCAGGCGCGACAGGTCGAGCAGGTTGTCGATCAGCCGCTCGAGCCGGGCGGTGGACTCCTCCAGCGTTCCGACGAGTGCCGCGCGGTCGGCGTCCGTCAGCGACAAGGCCGTCGACGTGAGCCCGTCGACGGACGCCCGGATGGTGGCCAGCGGCGTGCGCAGGTCGTGCGAGACCGCCGCGAGGAGCGCGGTGCGGGTGGCGTCGGCCTGCTCCAGCACGCGGGCCTGCTCCGCCTGGGCGCTCAGGCGCGCGTGCTCGAGCACGATGCCGGCCTGCGAGGCGAACGCCTCGAGCACGCGCCGGTCGGACGCGGGCAGGACGCGGCCCGTGAGCAGGAGAACCCGGCGGTCGTCGACCGTCAGGACCACGTCGGCGTCCTGCGGCGTGACCGCGGGGTCGGGGCCGTCCGTGGCGAGGACCGTGACCCCGTCCTCGACCAACGACACGGCCGACAGCCCGAACGTCTCCCGCAGCCGCGCGACGAGCGCCTCGGCCGTGTCCTCCCCCGAGAGCACCGACCGCGACACGGCCGTGAGCGCGGACGCCTCGGCGCGAGCCCGGAACGCCTCGGCCGTGCGGCGTGCGGCCAGGTCCACCACCGAGGCGACGCCGGCCGCGACCAGCACGAACACCGCGAGCGCCAGGACGTTCTCCGGTTTCTCGATGGTCAGGTGACCGGTGGGCACGATGAAGAACCAGTTGAGCAGCAGGAACCCGACGACCGCGGACACGATCGCCGGCCACAGGCCGCCGACGAGTGCGACCAGCACCGTGAGTGCGAGGAAGAGCATGAGCACGGTCGGCAGGCTGACCACGTCGCGCAACGCGCGCAGCAGCAAGGTGAGCAGGATCGGGCCCAGCAGCGCGACCGCCCACCCGGCTACCACGCGGGACGACGACAACGACGACCGCCGCAGCCGTCGCCGGCCCGCCCGCGCCCGTTCGTGCGTCACCAGGTGCACGTCGATCACACCGGCGAGCCGGGCGATCTCGGTGCCGTTCGACTCCGAGAACGCCTCGCGCAGCCGGCTGCGTCGGGACACGCCGACGACGATCATCGTGGCGTTCACGCCCCGCGCGAAGTCGACGACGGCGGTGGCCACGTCCTCGCCGACGACCGTGTGGAACGTCCCGCCCAGCGACTCGACGAGCTGTCGCTGAGCCGCGATGGTCGCGGGCGGCGCGCTGGGCAGGCCGTCGGTCGCGAGCACGTGGACCGCGAGCAGCTCCGACCCGGCCGACCGCTGCGCGATGCGCGCGCCGCGACGCACGAGCGTGTCCACCTCGGCGCCGCCAGTCACCGCGACCACCACCCGCTCGCGCGCCGGCCAGGGCTGATCGATCCGGTGGTCGCGGCGGTAGACGGCCAGTGCATCGTCCACCCGGTCGGCCAGCCAGAGCAGGGCGAGCTCGCGCAGAGCCGTGAGGTTGCCGACGCGGAAGTACTGGGTCAGCGACGCGTCGATCTGCTCGGCGCGGTACACGTTGCCGTGCGCGAGCCGGCGTCGCAGGGCCTCCGGCGAGAGGTCGACCAGCTGGATCTGGTCGGCGTCGCGCACCACGCTGTCGGGCACGGTCTCCCGCTGCGTCACGCCGGTGATCGCCGCGACGTCGTCGTTGAGCGACTCCAGGTGCTGCACGTTCACGGTGGTGACCACGTCGATCCCCGCCGCCAGCAGGTCGTGCACGTCCTGCCAGCGCTTCTCATGCGTGCTGCCCGGCACGTTGGTGTGCGCGAGCTCGTCGACCAGGACGACCTCAGGGTTCCTGGTCAGGACCGCCTCGACCGAGAAGCCGAGAACGTCGACCCCCGATACGGCAGCACGCGCCGCTCGAGCACCTCGAGCCCGTCCAGCTGGAGGGCCGTGGCGGCCCGCCCGTGCGTCTCGACCAGCCCCACGACGATGTCCGTTCCCCGGGACAGCCGCCGGTGGGCCTCGTCGAGCATCGCGTACGTCTTGCCCACGCCGGGGGCCGCACCGAGGTAGACGGTGAGCCTCCCCCGCCGTGAGCTGGTCACGAGCCCATTGTCCGCAGCGCCAGGTTGAGTCGCAGCACGTCGACACGCGGTTCGCCCAGCACGCCGAGGTCGCGGCCCACGGTGGTCCTCGCGACGAGGGCCTCGACGACGGCCTCGGCGAGCCCGTTCTCCTTGGCCACCCGTGCGACCTGCAGCTGCGCGTAGGCCGGCGAGATGTCGGGGTCGAGGCCGGAGGCCGATGCGGTGAGGGCGTCGGGCGGGACCTCGGCCGCGGGCACACCCTCCTGCGCCGCGACGGCCGCGCGCCGCTGCTCGATCGTCGCGACGAGGTCAGTGTTGAGCGGCCCGAGGTTGGACCCCCCCGACGCGAGGGTGTCGTAGCCGTCGCCGGCGGCGGACGGCCGTGGGTGGAACCACTGCGGCCCGTCGAACTGCTGCCCGATCAGCAGGGAGCCCACGGCCCGGGACCGGTCGGTGACCCGCGACCCGTCGGCGGCCACCAGCGACCCGTTCGCCTGCCACCGCAGTGCCACCTGCGACACCCCCGTCACCGCCAGCGGGTAGGCCACGCCCAGGAGCACGGTCAGCACGACCAGGACGCGCAGCCCTGCCCAGGTCTGGCGCAGGAACGACAGCGACTCACGCATCAGGACATCCCCAGGGCTGTGACGAGCAAGTCGATGACCTTGATCCCGACGAACGGCGCGATCACGCCGCCGAGGCCGTACACCAGCAGGTTGCGCCGCAGGAGTGCCGACGCGGACGACGGCCGGTAGCGGACCCCGCGCAGCGCCAGCGGCAGGAGCGCCACGATGACCAGCGCGTTGAAGATGACGGCGGACAGGATGGCCGACTGGGGACTGCTCAGGTGCATGACGTTGAGGACGCCGAGCTGCGGGAACGCCACGACGAACATGGCGGGCAGGATCGCGAAGTACTTGGCGACGTCGTTGGCGACGGAGAACGTGGTCAGCGCCCCGCGCGTGATGAGCAGCTGTTTGCCGATCTCGACGATCTCCAGCAGCTTGGTCGGGTTGGAGTCGAGGTCGACCATGTTGCCGGCCTCCTTGGCGGCGGTCGTGCCGGTATTCATCGCGACCCCGACGTCCGCCTGGGCCAGCGCGGGCGCGTCGTTGGTGCCGTCGCCGCACATCGCGACGAGCCGGCCACCCTCTTGTTCGCGACGGATGAGCGCGAGCTTGTCCTCGGGCGTCGCCTCGGCCAGGAAGTCGTCGACGCCCGCCTCGTCCGCGATGGCCTTCGCGGTGAGCGGGTTGTCGCCGGTGACCATCACCGTGCGGATGCCCATCGCGCGCAGGGCGTCGAACCGCTCCCGCATGCCGTCCTTCACGACGTCCTTCAGGTGGATCACGCCGAGCACCCGGGCGGGCGCGGTGCCCTCCTGCGACGCGACGACCAGCGGGGTCCCGCCGGACGCGGAGATCGCGTCGACGGTCGCCGCCACGTCCGCACCGGGGTGGCCGCCGGTGGACCGGACCCAGTGCATGACCGCGGCGGCCGCGCCCTTGCGGACCTTGCGAGACGGCAGGTCCACCCCGCTCATCCGCGTCCGGGCGGCGAACGGCACCAGCTCGGCGCCCGCCAGGTCGTGCCGCTCGCGCAGCCCGAACCGCTCCTTGACCAGCACGAGGACCGAGCGGCCCTCGGGCGTCTCGTCGGCCATCGAGGACAGCTGCGCGGCGTCGGCGAGCGCCTCGGCCGTGACCCCGGACGCCGGCAGCAGGTCCGCCGCCTGGCGGTTGCCGAGCGTGATCGTGCCCGTCTTGTCGAGCAGCAGGACGTCCACGTCGCCCGCGGCCTCGACGGCGCGCCCGGACATCGCGAGCACGTTGCGCCGCACCAGCCGGTCCATGCCGGCGATCCCGATCGCCGACAGCAGCGCGCCGATCGTCGTGGGGATCAGGCACACCAGCAGCGCCACCAGCACGATCAGCTGCTGGCGCGCACCCGAGTAGACCGCGAACGGCTGCAGGGTCACGACGGCGAGCAGGAAGACGATCGTGAGCGTGGTGAGCAGGACGTTGAGCGCCACCTCGTTCGGGGTCTTCTGCCGGGCCGAGCCCTCGACCAGAGCGATCATCCGGTCGACGAACGTGTGACCCGCCGGAGCGGTGATGCGCACGACGATCTGGTCGGACAGGACCACGGTTCCGCCCGTCACGGCCGACCGGTCGCCACCGGACTCGCGGATGACGGGAGCGGACTCCCCCGTGATCGCCGACTCGTCGACGCTGGCCACGCCCTCGATGACGTCGCCGTCGCCCGGGATCGTCTCACCGGTCTCGACGACGACGACGTCCCCGACCCGCAGGGTGGACGACGGCACCAGGGACGTCTCCAGGCCGGCGAGGCCGCTCACCCAGCCGTCGGGCGACCGCACGAGCCGGGCGGTCGTCTCGCGCTGCGTCGCCCGCAGGGAGGCCGCCTGCGCCTTGCCGCGCCCCTCGGCGATCGACTCGGCCAACGTCGCGAAGAGGATGGTGAGCCACAGCCAGACCGCGATCGCCCACGCGAACGCGGTGGGGTCGGCGACGGCCAGGACGGTGGTGACGGCCGCGCCGACCTCGACGACGAACAGGACGGGCGCGTCCCAGAGCGAGCGAGGGTCGAGGCCACGCAGCGCGCCCGGCAGCGCGCCGACGATCTGGGCGGCGGACAGCGCGCGGGTCGCCTGCTTCGCCGGCGTGGGAGCGTGCGTGAGTGTCGTGCTCATGAGAGGGACTCCACGACGGGACCGAGGGACAGGACGGGGACGAAGGTCAGCCCGACGACGACGAGCGTCACCGTGACCAGGAGGCCGACGAACAGGGGCGTGTGCGTGGGCAGCGTCCCGGCGGACTCGGGGACGCGTCGGGCGCGCGCGAGCCGTCCGGCCAGCGCGAGCACGAGCGCGATCGGCACGAACCGGCCGACGAGCATCGCGATCCCGAGCAGCGTGTTGTAGAACGTCGTGCCCACGCCGAGCCCGGCGAACGCGGAGCCGTTGTTGTTGCCGGCCGACGCGAACGCGTAGACGATCTCCGACAGCCCGTGCGGCCCGGTGTTCAGCTGTCCGGCCAGCCCGGCCGGCACCGAGATGGCGATCGCGGACCCGACGAGCACCACCGCCGGCATGGTCAGCACCGCGAGCGCGACGAGCGTGATCTCCTCGCGGCCGATCTTCTTGCCCAGGTACTCGGGCGTCCGGCCGACCATCAACCCGGCCAGGAACACGGCGACGATGGCGAGGATCACCATCCCGTAGAGGCCGCTCCCGACGCCGCCGGGAGCGACCTCGCCGAGCAGCATCCCGAGCATGGCGACGCCGCCGCCCTGCGCGGTCAACGAGTCGTGCATCGAGTTCACCGCGCCGGTCGACGTCATGGTCGTCGACGCAGCGAACAACGCCGAGGCCGCCTCGCCGAGACGCGTCTCCTTGCCCTCCAGCGCACCGCCCGCGGCGCGCGCCGCGTCGCCCGCGCCGGCCAGCTCCGCCCAGGTGAGGAAACCGACCGCGGCGACCCAGAGCGACACCATCGCAGCGAGGATCGCGTTGCCCTGCCGACGGTCCCCGACCAGGCGGCCGAACATCCGCGGCAGGCTGAACGGGATGACCAGCAGCAGGATCACCTCGAACGCGTTGGTCCACGGCGCCGGGTTCTCGTAGGGGTGTGCCGAGTTGGCGTTGAAGAAGCCGCCGCCGTTGGTGCCCAGCTCCTTGATCGCCTCCTGGGAGGCCACCGGACCCCCGAGCACGTGCTGCGACCCGCCGGCGAGCGTGGTGAGGGTCGCCGAGTTGTCGTGGAGGTTCTGGATGACCCCGCCGGCCACCAGCACGATCGCGGCGACGAACGCGAGCGGCAGCAGCACACGGACCGTGACGCGCACGAGATCGGCCCAGAAGTTGCCCACCCGTCCGTCGGACCCCGAGCGCGCGAAGCCCCGGGCGAGGGCCGCGACGACCGCGACACCGACTGCGGCGGACAGGAAGTTCTGCACCGCGAACCCGGCCATCTGGATCAGGTTTCCCGCGGCGACCTCGCCCGAGTACCACTGCCAGTTGGTGTTGGTGACGAACGAGACCGCCGTGTTCCAGGCGCCGGCAGGGTCCATCGCCGGGGCACCCATGGGCAGGTGGTCCTGCAGCCGCGCCAGGCCGAACAGGACGAGCACCGAGGCGAGCGAGAAGCCGAGCACCGACATCAGGTAGGTGCTCCAGCGCTGCTCGGCGTCGGGATCCACGCGCATGACGCGGTACCCGGCACGCTCCACGGCCAGGTGCTCGGTGGTGCTCACCGACCGGTACAGGTGGTCGCCGAGCGGCCGGTACGCCAGGGCGAGCACCAGCACGACGACGGCGATCTGGAGGACGGCGGTCATCGGACCTTGTCCGACCGCAGCAGCTGGACCACCAGGTACACCAGGAGCGCTCCGGCGAGCAGCAGCGCCGCCAGGTCCCAGCCATGAGTGGTCTGCCCGGCGAGCGAGCAGGGCGACGGCGGCGAAGAACGTCACGGTGAGCGCGACGTAGGCGAGGTCCATGGTGCACCTTCGACGAGGGGCGGGAGACTCGCTCCCGGCGGCCCGCACGGAGCCGCACCCGCCGGTCTACGCCGCCGTCCGGGCACCGATGGCGGTCTTGACGGATCCTTGACGACCAGCCGCCGATCCTTGCCGGATCCTGTCGCGTGCGGGTGATGATGCGCGGACGTCGCCCCTGCGGGGCCCGCTCCCCTTAGACTCCCCACGTGATCTTCAAGGCCGTGGGCGAGGGCAGG
Organism: Cellulomonas sp. McL0606; assembly: GCF_058248365.1. The sequence continues at coordinate 3,818,487 of NZ_CM177779.1, forward strand.
CCCTATCCGGACCATGGCCTCACCACGACCAAGCAGTGGGCCGAGGTCGCCCCGCGGCAGGTCCGGCTCGACGGCTCACCACCACGAAGCGCACGCTGGACCTCGACGCGCTGCTCGCGGAGGACTCCACGTTCTACGGCGACATGTTCGCCCACGTGGTCCAGTACCGCGGGGTCCTGTACCTCGAGGACGGTCTGCACCGGGCGGTCCGGGCCGCGCTGCACCAGCGGCCCGTCCTGCACGCCCGGGTGCTCGTGCTGCCCAGCGACGCCGTCCCTGCGCAGGTGCCCGCGTCATGAGCGAGATCGACCGGAACCGCCAGCTGCGCCGACGGCACATGCACGAACGGCAGGCCGTGATCTTCGGCGTCCTGCTCGCTGGTCTGGCGCTCGTCGGCCTGGGCGCCGCGGCCGTCTACACCGGCAACCTCGACCTGCCCGGCCTCGACCGCGCGATCGCGCAGGCGCCCTCAGCCACCGAGGCCGCCGTGGCGTACCCGTGCCCGCCCGTCGGAGCGCTGCCCGTGGCTGCGGCCTCCGTGGTGGTCAACGTGAACAACGCGACGAACCGCTCGGGCCTGGCCGCCGCGACCGCCGCCGACCTGAAGGCACGCGGGTTCACGATCGGCACCGTCGACACGGTCGACAGCTACGACGGGGTCGCGCGCATCTCGTTCGGGAAGAACGGCGTCGCCCAGGCGTACACGCTGCTGGCGCACTTCGACGGCGCCGTCCTGTTCCCGCTCGCCAGCGAGGACGCGACGGTCAACGTCGCGATCGGCGCCAAGTTCGTGCAGCTCAAGGCCGTCGACCAGGTCCAGCTCGACCCCGCCGTCCCGCTCGTCGCGCCCGCCGGGTGCATCCCGTACGAGCAGTTCGCCTCGACCGCCCAGACCCCGGCGCCGACGCCCGCCGGCTGACCGCCCGGGCTGATCCTCCGGGTGGGCGTCCGGTTCGTCCGCGCCGCACAGGCTCGCGGGCTACCCTGGCAGCTGCACCGCACGGCCCCGCACGGGTCACGTCCTGGGAGGTTCCGCTGCGTCACCTGCTGCAGTCCAAGCGCGCCGTCTGGGTATCGTTCGTCGTGGTGCACGCCTGGCTGGCGTTCATCGGCCTCGTGTGGATCCCCCAGAAGGCCTTCTGGGACCTCGAGCTCTACCGGTACTGGATGTGGCTCGGGCTGCACGGCGGGGACTGGCCGGTGCTCTCCGGACCGTGGGTGTACCCGGCCGGCGCCATCCTGCCGATGCTCGCCGCCGCGATCGGTGGGACCGGGCGGGGGTCGCAGTACGCGACCGTGTGGGCGCTCATGGTCACGGCCTTGAACGCCATCGCGCTCGCGTTCCTGCTGCGCGTGCCGCGGCCCGATCGTCAGGACGGCGGCGGCACGACCATGGGCGCCTGGTGGTGGCTGGCGTTCCTGCTGCTGCTCGGGCCGATCGCCATGGGTCGACTCGACGGCGTCGTCGCACCGATGGTCGTCGTCGCGCTGGCCGTCGCGCTCAACCACCCGCGCATCGCGACCTCGCTGCTGACGGCCGCCGCCTGGGTCAAGATCGCGCCTGGCGTGCTGCTGCTGCCGATGTTCTTCGCCGTGCGCCGGCCCTGGCGCAGCGTCGTGGTGCCCGCCGCTCTGGTGACGGCAGGGATCGTCGGCGCGGTCGCGCTCGGCGGCGGCGTCTCGCACATCGCCTCGTTCCTCACCGAGCAGGACAAGCGCGGGCTGCAGATCGAGTCGCCGGGCGCCACGCCGTGGATCCTGGCAGGGCTGTTCACGTCGCAGATCCACTCGTTCCTGAACGAGCCGATCGTCACCTGGGAGATCGTCGGACCCGGCACGCAGACCGCCGCGAACGTCCTCGGCATCCTGCAGCCGATCGCCGTCGTGCTCGCCGTGCTGCTGCTCTGGTGGCGTCGCGAACGGATCGGCGCGGCCCTGTGGGCTGGCGGCCTGGCGCGCACGGAGATGCTGATCCGCGGCGCGATGCTGTTCACGCTCGTGCTGCTCGTGTTCAACAAGGTGGGCTCGCCGCAGTACATCACCTGGCTCGCAGCCCCCGTCGCCGTCGCCCTCGCCCTGCGCCTGCCCGGCTGGAAGGCCACCGCCTGGATCACGCTCGGCGTTGCGGCGGCGACGCAGATCGTGTTCCCGTGGCTCTACAGCGAGATCGTCAACAAGGGCCCGGGCGTGACGCTGGTCCTCGCCGCGCGCAACGTCGCCCTCGTCGTCCTGCTCGTGCACACGGTCGTCGTGCTCGTCCGCGCGCCGCGCGCCGATCCGTCGGTCGAGCCCTCCGCGTCGTCGCTGGCGACCGCTCAGAGCTGACGAGCCACCTCGGCCGCCACGAACGCCAGGTGGTCCAGGTCGTGCAGGTCGAGCACCTGCAGGTAGACGCGGGTGACGCCGAGCTTCCCGAAGTCGCCGATCCGGTCGACGATCGCCGATGGCGTGCCCGCGAAGCCGTCCTCGCGCAGCTGCTCGACGTCCCGGCCGATCGCCGCCGCACGGCGAGCCACCTCCGCGTCGTCGGCACCCGCGCACAGCACGTTGGCGACCGAGATCGTGAGGGTCTCCGGGTCGCGACCCGCCGCCTCGCACGCCGCACGCAGCACCGCGATCCGCGCCTCGACGTCCTGCGGCGCGGGGAAGTTCAGGTTGAACTCCGCGGCGAACCTGGCGGCCAGCGCGGGCGTCTTCGTGGCGCCGCTCCCGCCGACGATCACGGGGATGTCATGGGCGGGCTTCGGCAGCGCGGGCGAGTCGGTCAGGTCGTAGTGCTCGCCGTGGAAGCTGAACGGCTCGGTCGCCTTCCACAGGCCTGTGATGATCTCGAGCTGCTCCGCGTACAGGCCGAACCGCTGCGCCGGGAACGGGATGCCGTACGCCGCGTGCTCCCGCTCGAACCAGCCGGCACCGAGACCCAGCTCGACCCGGCCGCCCGACATCTGGTCCACCTGCGCCACCTGGATCGCGAGGATCCCCGGGTGGCGGAAGGTTGCCGACGAGACCAGCGTGCCGAGCTTGATCCGGCTCGTCTCGCGCGCGAGACCCGCCAGGGTCGTCCAGGAGTCCGTCGGACCGGGCCCGGGATCTCCCGCGCCCATCCGGACGTAGTGGTCGGAGCGGAAGAAGGCGTCGAAACCGAGGTCCTCGGTGGTCTTGGCGACGGCGAGCTGGTCGTCGTAGGTGGCGCCCTGCTGGGGCTCGACGAAGATGCGCAGATCCATGGAGTCCACCCTCACACATCCTCGCCGTTCGCTCTTCATGGCTCCCACGTGCGACCGTGGTGCCCGTGACAGCCCCCGCCTCGGCCTTCGACCCCGTGGCCATCGCCGACTGGCGCCGCCGCGTCGCCCAGATGTACGCCGACGTCCGACGGATCGCCGCCGGCGACCCGGCCGCCGCGCACGGCGTGTGGGTGCAGCAGCGCGACGAGCTGTTCGCCACCCACCCCGCGTCGCCCCTCGACGTCGTCGCGTCGGCGTCGTTCGCCGGGCTGGACGTCGCACCGTACGACCCGGCGTACCGGTTCGAGGCCGTCCTGGAGCCGGCGGGCCAGCAGCGGATGGACGTGGCGACCGCGACCGACGGCGTCGTCCCGTTCGAGCGCATCGGGACGGTCCAGCTCGGCGAGCTCGGGTCGCTGGCCGTGTGGTCGCTCAAGACCTACGCGGGTGGCCTGTTCCTGCCGGTGCGCGACGCCCTGGCCGGGTCCTCGACCTACGGCGGCGGCCGGTACGTGCTGGACACCGTCAAGGGCGCGGACCACGGGATGGCCGGCGACCGGCTCGTCGTCGACCTCAACTTCGCCTACAACCCGTCGTGCGCCTACAACCCCGCCTGGACCTGCCCGCTGGCCACCCGCGCGAACACCTTGGCGGTCGAGGTGCCGGTCGGCGAGCTGGCGTTCCCGTCGGCCCACGACGCCGGCTGATGACCGGTTCCGCGCTCACCTCGATGTGGGCGTGGGACAACCCCGTGCTCCCGGCGGTGGATGCCCGCGGCCGCGCGTACGAGCCCGCTTCGGTGTCGTCGCTCGTCGCGTTCTGCACCTCCCGCGGCCTGACGCGGGTGTTCCTGTCCGCACCCTGGGCTGCCGACGAGGGGCCGGTGGGTGACTGGTTCGCCGCCGCATGCTCGACCCTGCACGACGCGTCCGTGCAGGTCAGTCCGCTCGGCGGCGATCCGGGGTGGCTCGGGCAGCCGTCGTTGGCCGTCACCTGGGCGCTGGCCGCCGCGCGCTCGGCCGCCTTGCCCGACGGCGTCACCGTGCAGCTGGACGTCGAGCCCTGGACCACCCCCGCCTGGACCTCCTCGCGCGCGCTCGTCGTCGACCAGTGGCTCGCACTCCTGGAACTCGTCGGCTCGTCCGTCGCCATCGGTGTCGACCTGCCGTGGTGGCTCGCGCACGAGCGGTACCGCGACGGGACCGTGCTCGACGCGGTCCTGCCCCTGGTGTCCCGGGTCGCTGTCGTCGCGTTCGCCGATCACGCCGGCGGACCGTCCGGCGTGGTCTCGCTGGCCGGACCGGCCGTCGTCGCAGCCTCCGCCGCCGGCCTGCCGTTCACCGTCGGCGTCGAGACCGACACCGCACAGGTCGCCGGAGGCCCGCAGTACACCTTCGCGTCTGCCGGGCCCGCCGCGCTCGAGGCGGAGACGCTGGTGGTTCGCGACGCGTTCGGTGAGCTGCCCGGCTACGAAGGCGTGACCGTCGAGCACCACCGAGCGTGGCGTCGCCTCCTGGCCCTCGACCCGCCGTCCTGACTCGACCGTCGGCTACTGCTGGCAGGTGGGGCACCAGTACAGGTTGCGGCCGGCCAGCACCTCCACGACCACCGGCGTGCCGCTGACCAGGCAGGGCAGGCCGGTGCGGTGGTAGACCCAGTTGCGCCGGGTCGGGTCGGTGAGGCTGCGGAGCGGTCCTCGGGCGAGAGGTCACGGGTGACGATCACGCCGGTGCGGATGCCGTCGGCCAGGAGCAGCGCCCAGTCGTCCCAGAGCGCTCCGGCGACGTCCGTGGGCACGCGCCGACCCGGGGTGTGCGGGTCGAGGCGGGCCCGGAACAGGAGCTCGGCCCGGTAGATGTTGCCGATGCCCGCCACCACCGTCTGGTCCATGAGCAGCTGCCCGACCGCCACCGAGCGAGAGGTCAGCCGGTCGACCATCACGTCGCGCGCCGGGCCGGCGCCGATCACCGACGCCGATGCGTCGCCCCCCGCCGCCGCCCCGCGCCAGTCAGCCAGGTCGGCGGCCGGGTCGGGGCCGAGCCGGGCGACGACGGCGGCAGCTCGGCCGGGTCGAGGACCTCGCACGCGGACGGGCCGCGCAGGTCGGCGACGGTCTCGGCCGAGGCGAGTCGGACGCGAACCTGCCCCACGGGCGCGGGTGGGAATCCCGTCGACTCCTCGGACGACGGCCCGCCGGCGGGCACCTCGCGCTCGTCCTCGCCCATCCGGACCGCCCGACGCAGGCGTGGCGCGCCCATGCTCCCTCGCGGGACGACGCCGGGCGTGAGCGGAGTCAACCGGCCGAAGAAGTCCCAGGCGCCGTACAGGCCCAGGTGGACGCGGAGCACGTCGCCCGACTCGAACTCGAGGAAGAGCTGCTTGCCGACCGCTCGCGACGCCACGAGCACCTGCCCGTCGAGGCGTCGCGCCCCGGCCGCGAACCGACCCTGGGGCGAAGCTGACCGCCAGCCGGCGACCGATCAGGTCGAGCCCGAGCTGGCGGGCGATGCGGTGGACGGTATGACCCTCGGGCACGTCCCGAAGGTTAAGGCACCGGAGCGGGGGTCTGAGCGGTCAGGCGACCCGGAGGCGCTCCGCTGCAGCAGCGACGGCGGCGGCGGCACCGGCGGCGACGGCTGCCCGGTTGTCGGCCTCGACCTGCTCGGCCAGCTGCTCCTGGCGCTGCGCGGCCGCCTCGAGCACGTCCGTGATCTCGACACCGATCAGCTCGTAGCGATCGAGCAGGGCGTCGCGGAGCGCCTCGACCAGGTGCCGGTGCTTGGACAGGAGCCGGCGGACCGTGCTGCGAGCCTCATCGAGCACGCCCTCGAGCTGCTGGCGAGCGGTCGCGTCGCTGAGCACGGCAGAGACCAGGTCGTGCGGCGTGGCGGCGAACGAGATGAGCGAGCCGGTCATGCCGGCGGCACCGACCATCTGGGCCGCGGTCCGGGTCGCGGCGGCGAGGTCCCCGGCCGGTCCGGTGCTGGTCTGACCGAAGAACAGCTCCTCGGCCACCCAGCCGCCCATCGCGATCTGGACGAGGGCGCGCAGGTCGTAGTGCGAGTGCGTCCAGACCTCCTCGCAGTCGCTGTGCGCGAGCAGGCCGAGCGCGTCGCCGCGTCGGATGATCGTCAGCACCTCGAGCGTGCGGTTCGGCGCGACGAGCCACGCGGTGACCGCGTGGCCGGCCTCGTGGGTGGCGATGAGCGCCTGCTCCGCGGCCGTGTACGCGACGGGGCTCCCGATGCCGATCATCTCGGTGATGCGGGCACGCTCGACGTCGGCGAACGTCATCAGCAGCGAGCCGCGCCGCAGCGCGTTGACCAGCGCCTCGTCGAGCAGGTGCTCGATCATCACGGGCGTCCAGCCGTTCGTCGCCGCGGCCAGCCGGTCGCGCAGCATGGGGTCCTCGAGCTCGACGTCGGTCGAGCGGGTGGCCAGGAAGTGGTCGACGAGCGCGCGACGGCCGTGCGCGTCGGGCGGCGAGAACGTCAGGCGCCGGTCGAAGCGACCGGGCCGCAGCAGCGCCGGGTCCAGGGAGTCGGCGCGGTTGGTGGCGGCGATCAGCAGGATGGGCGCCTTGGCGGGCTTGCGCTGCTTCAGCTGCCGGGTCGCCGGCATGAGCAGGTTGGCGCGGGCGATGAACCAGTTGACGAACTTGTCGCCGCCGGTCGGCTCGTCGAACGACTGCATCTGCACGAGGAGCTCGTTCACCACGCCGCCCGTGCCCTCCGAGACGACGGCGTTGGTGACGGTACGCGGGTGCCGCAGGAGGTCGAACGGGCTCCCGACGAACGACGCGGACGCCGATGCCATACCGCCGCGCGCCGTCGCGATCGCGTCGATCTCCTCGATGAACCCGATCGCCCCACCCTCGGCGCGCGCGGCCTTGCGCAGCGCCTTGAAGTAGGAGCGGATCTTCTTGGCGGTCGCGCCGTAGTACATCGACTGGAACGACGTCGCCGAGACGAACAGGAACGGGACGCCGGCCTCGGCGGCCATCGCCTTGGCGGTCATCGTCTTGCCGGTACCGGGCAGCCCCTCGAACAGGAGCCCCCGCCGAGGCGTGCCACCCATCTGCTCCGCGAACTGGCGGTGGGTCTGGAACAGGTCGATCGACCGGCGCACGTCCTCCAGCACGGGGTCGATGCCGATGACGTCCTTGAGACCCACCTCGACCTGCTCGGGGCGGTACACGACGTGCGGCGAGCGCGAGCCGCCGAACTGCATCACCACCATCATGACGATCAGCAGGGCGAAGAACAGCGCGGGCGCGGCGACGAGAGGGTCCAGCGTGGGCAGCGTGGGCAGGATCCGGCCGCCGGTCAGGGCCCGGACCACGATGTAGACCTCGAGCAGGACGATCGGGATCCCGGCGCGGAAGACCCGCCGGCGCCGCACCTTCTCGCGGGAGACCGCGATGTCGTGCGCGCCCCGACGGATCGGCGACTCCATCCGGTCCTGCTCAGCATCCTTCTCGTCGGGCACGGGGCGGTCCTTTCCCTCGGCGCCTGGGATCAGACGACGCTGCGTCGCGGGACGTGCGATCAGCTCATCGTCGGGCGGATCGGACAAACCCGCAAGATCGGACATATCGGGCCACCCGAACGGTCCAACGGCGGCCGCCTTGTCATCACGACGGGTGACGCAGCCGGCTCACCTGGAGCAGCATGTAGTCGCGCTCGGCGGCGCTCGTCGTCCGACGCGACGCCGCGAGCAGGAGGTCCGCGGCGCCGACCGGGTCGCCCAGACGTTCGAGCAGGTGGCCGCGGACCGCCAGCAGGCGGTGCTGCCCCCCGAGCGACCCGTCGAGCGTGTCCAGGATCGCGAGACCGGCCGCAGGACCGTGCACCATCGCGACGGCCACCGCCCGGTTCAGGGTCACCATCGGGTTGCCGGTCATGCCCTCGAGCAGGCCGTAGAGCGCGAGCAGCTGCGGCCAGTCCGTCTCGTCTGTCGAGGACGCCTCGTCGTGCACCGCCGCGATCGCCGCCTGCAGCTGGTACTCGCCCACCGCCCCGCGCGGCAGGGCCGCTTCGACCAGGGCGACACCCTCGGCGATCATCGCCGCGTCCCACCGGGACCGGTCCTGGGAGTCGAGCGGGACGAGCTCACCGTGCGGGCCTGTCCGGGCGGCGCGGCGGGCGTCGGTGAGCAGGACCAACGCCAGCAGCCCGGCGACCTCCGGGTCGTCGGGAAGGCTGACGTGCAGCGCGCGCGTGAGCCGCAGGGCCTCGACGGCCAGGTCGGTCCGGGCCACCAGCGGGCCCGACGTGCTCGCGTAGCCCTCGTTGAACATGAGGTAGAGCACCCGCAGGACGGCCCGCAGCCGCCCGGCGTACTCGTCCGCCGACGGCATCCGGAACGGTTCGTCGAGCTCGCGCAGCGTCCGCCGGGACCGGCTCAGGCGCTGCGCCATCGTGGCCTCGGGGACCAGGAACGCCCGCGCGATCTCGGCGGTGGTCAGGCCGCCGACCGAGCGAAGGGTGAGCGCGATCGCCGACGCGGGCGACAGCGCGGGATGGCAGCAGCCGAACAGGAGCAGCAACGAGTCGTCGTGCGCGGAGGGCGGATCCGACACGACCTCGGACGGCGCGACGAGCTCCTCGCGGCGTCGTCGCGACTCCTGCGCACGCCAGCCGTCCACGAGCCGGCGCTGGCCGACGACCACCAGCCAGCCGCGCGGGTTGTCGGGCACTCCGTCGACGGGCCACTGCGTCGCGGCCGCCAGCAGCGCCTCCTGGAGGGCGTCCTGCGCGTCGGCGAGATCGCCCGAGCGGCGGACCAGCACGGCGAGGACCTGCGGCGCGAGCGCGCGCAGCAGGTCCTCGTCGAGCACGTCCTCACTCGGCGACGTCGGGAGCCTCCATCACGGCGCGGACCTCGATGACCTGCTGGATCGGCACGCCCGCGGGTCCGGGCGCCGCCGAGGCGAGGGCCGCGATCTCGATCGCGCGGGCCTCGCTCTCGACGTCGACGGTCCAGAACCCCGCCAGGAACTCCTTCGACTCCGCGAACGGCCCGTCTGTGACGACCGGCGGCTGCGCGCCGTCGCTGCGGACGAGCTTGGCGTCGTCGGGCCACGCGAGCCCCTCGGCACCGACGCTCGCCGCTGGCCACGAGGGACGCGTCGAGGTCCCGCTGGAACTGGATGTGACGCCCGAGGTCCTCGGGCGCCCAGGTGTCGATCGGCGGGACGCCCTCGACGTGGTACCTCATCAGCAGCATGTACTTCACGGTGCGCTCCTTGGCTCGTCGTCGGACCGCCTCGGCCGGCCCTCACCCACAGGTCGGAGCCACGCCCGCGATCTCGACATGCATCCTGCCGTCGTTCGTCTGCCGACGGGAAGCTCGCACGACGTGTCCGTCATTCGGGATTCCCCACGCAAGCCCTTGCCGGGAGTGCCGACGTTGCTACAAAACGCGTGCCAGGTCAGGAGCACGGCACGCGTGCAGAGTAGGAGATCCACCGTGGTCCACCAGCCAGAACCCTCCGTCGTCGCCCTCGTCGGCAATCCCCGCCCCGGGTCGCGGACCCTCACCGCCGCGCAGCGCGTGGCCGGGAGGCTCGGCGTCGAGGTGACGTCCATCGACCTCGCGACGATCGGGCACCAGCTGTTCACCGCGGACCGCACGCTCCTGAACCCCGCCGTGGCGACCGTGGCGCAGGCCCGGCTGCTCGTCGTGGCGACACCCGTCTACAAAGCCTCGTACACGGGGCTGCTCAAGTCCTTCCTGGACCTGTACGGCCCGGACGGCCTGGCCGGCGTCGTCGCGGTGCCGCTGGTCATCTCCGGCAACCCGGCGCACGCCCTCGTCGGCGAGGTGCACCTGCGCCCCCTGCTGGTCGAGCTCGGCGCCACGGTGCCCACCCGGTCGCTCACCCTGACCGAGGCGGACCTCACCGACGTCGACCCGACCATCGACCGCTGGCTCGAACGGGCCTCCACCCCGCTGCGACACGCCCTGTCCGACACGCTCGTGGGAGCAGACCGATGACCGCCGAGATCCTTCGACACCTCCAGGACGACCTCGTGCAGCAGGACGAACCGCTGTCCCCGCCGCGTACAAGGACGTCTTCCGCCGGCACCCCGCCGGTGTCGCGGTCGTGGCGTTCGTCGACGACGGACGGCACGTCGGGTTCACGGCCACCTCCGTGATCTCCGTGTCCGCCGAGCCGCCCCTGCTCGCGTTCTCGCTCGCGTCGACGTCCTCGTCGTGGGCGCCGCTGTCCCGCGCCCGCACGCTGACGATCAGCTTCCTCGCCTCCGGCCAGGACGACGTGTCCGCGCGCTTCGCGACCAGCGGCATCGACCGGTTCGCGGAGGGCGGCTGGACCGCGCTGGAGTCGGGGGAGGCCGTGGTCGACGGCGCCGTCTCGTGGGTCCGCGGCCGCATCGTGCAGCGCGCACCCGTCGGTGAGTCCTACCTGGTGTCCGTCCGCGCCCTCGAGCACGGGATCCGCCAGGACGCCCTGCCGCTGGTCTACCACGACCGCACGTACCACCGGATCGGCGACAGCACCGCCGTCTGAGTCGCCAGCACGACAGACACGACCCGCCGGGGTTCGCACCCGGCGGGTCGTGTTGCGTCCAGCTCCGTTCCTCCGTTCCTCCGTTCCTCCGCTACTCCGTTCCTCCGTTCCTCCGTTCCTCCGCTACTCCGTTCCTCCGTTCCTCCGTTCCTCCGTTCCTCCGCTACGAGGCTGCGGCTGCGGCGCCCACGGCTCGTGCGCGGCGGACGAGGACCACGCACGCGCCAGCAGCTCGTAGGAGCGGGCGGTGTCGGCCGGGTCGTGGGTGATCGTGGTGAGCACCAGCTCGTCGGCGCCGGTGGCCCGGACGAGCGCGTCGAGCCCCGCCACGACGGAGGAAGCATCCCCGACGAGGCGCGACACGATGCGGTCGCGCAGGAGCGCCCGCTCGTCGTCCGACCGCTCGTCCCACGGCGTCGTCGTGCCGGGCCGCGGGTACGGGATCGCACGCGCCCCGGAACGGATCGACAGGACCCACGCGGCGAACGGGTCCGCCAGCGCCTCGGCGCGCTCGACGGTGTCGGCGACGAGCACGTCCGCGGACACGACGACGTACGGTGCGTCGAGCACGCCGGGCCGGAACGCCTCCCGGTAGGCGGCCACCGTCTCCAGAACCGTCGACGGGCTCACGTGGTAGTTCGCCGCGAGCGGCAGTCCGAGCTCGCCGGCGACCCGGGCGCTCTCTCCCGCGCTGGACGCGAGCACCCACAGGTCGAAGTCCGCACCGTGCACCGCGGGGCTCAGGGCGTCGCGGCCGTCGTCGGCGAACGCGGTGCCGGCCTGCAGGTCGAGCACCGTCCGCAGCTCGTCGGTGAACGTGCCCGGCGTGCGCCCCGCGCTCAGGTACCGCTGCTGCGCGACGAACCGCGCGAGCAGGTCGGGGTCGCGGAAGCTGAAGGGCGGGTCGGCCGGAACCAGCAGCCCGTCGACCACCCGGTCCTCGGTGGCGCCGTGGGCCCGGTCCGGGATGACCGCGGGGGCGGTCTTGTCCGCAGGCGGTGGCGGGAACGCCGCGCGCCCCAGGCCGAGGTCGACGCGGCCGGGGTAGGCGGCGGCGATCGTGCCGAACTGCTCCGCGGCCACCACCGGGCTGGTCGAGCCGAGCAGGACCGCGGCCGAGCCGACGCGCAGCGTCGAGGTCACGCCGGCGGCCAGGGCCGCGAGCACGCCCGGCGCGGCGGAGGCGACGCCCGGTGCCAGGTGGTGCTCGGCGAACCAGATGCGCCGGTAGCCGAGCCGTTCGACCAGGCGCGCACGCTCGAGCGACGCCTGGAGGGCCTCGGGGCCGGTTCCGCCCTCCCACACGGGTGCCAGGTCGAGGACCGACAGCGGGACGCGGTTCGTGGGGCTCATCGGGACTCCTGAAGGACGAGACGGGACAGGTGGAACGCGCCGTCGGAGGCGCTGACGGGTTCGTCGACGGGTTCGTCGGCGAGGTCGGCGAGCACGCGGCCGATCGCGGGACCGAACTTGAAGCCGTGACCGGAGAAGCCGGCGGCGACCACGAGGGGACCGCGGCGGTCGAGGATGAAGTCCTGGTCGGGGGTGGTGGTGTACGTGCACGAGATCGGGTGCGGGGTGCCCGGGTCGACACCCGGCATCCACTGCTCGGCGTACCGCTGCAAGAGCGCCAGCTGGCCGGGCTCCGGGGTGAACGTCCGGTGGTCCGGGTGGGTCACGGGGCCCACGGCGTGGAACCCGACCTTGACGCCCTCGCCCGGCGTGAGCAGTCCGTACGTTCCGCTGGGGTACGGATGTACACCGAGAGGCTGGTGCGTGAAGGAGGGCCAGTCCGCCGGGTAGGCGAGGTCGAAGTGGGCCGGCTGCTCCTGCGTCACGACGAGCGGGACCGGGCGGCCGAGCAGCTCGCTGGTCCACGCCCCGACGGCCAGCACGACGCGGCGCGCGCGGACCGGTCCGTCGGACGTCTCGACCAGCACACCGTCGGCGCGGGAGACGAGGTCGCGCACGCGGACGCCGTGGCGGACGTCGGCACCCTCGGCACGCGCGGCCTGCTGCAGGGCGGCCACCGCGCGGTCGGCGTGCAGACGGCCCGCGGTCACGGTCTCGTGCAGCACGGCACCCTCGAACCGCATGCCGCCCCAGCGTTCCGCGGCCTGGGCCGGCGAGAGCAGCTCGTGGGCGATGCCCCGGGCGGCGAATGCTGCGAGCAGCGACGGGGCGGGCGACCCGTGGCTGACGCCGCCGGTGATCGTCAGCAGCTGCGCGCCGGTCGCGTCCTCGAGCTGGCGCCAGAGACCGAGCGCCTCGATGGTCAGGTCGAGGTACTCGGCGCGGTCGTACGTCTGCCGGTAGATGCGCGACGCGCCGTGCGAGGCGCCCTGCACGTGACCCGGCGAGAAGCGCTCGAGCAGCACCACCGACCGGCCGCGGCGGGCCAGCTGCCAGGCCGCGGCCGAGCCCATCACGCCGCCGCCGATCACCAGGTGGTCGACGCTCTCCATGCGGGCTCCTCCGGTGCGAACAGACAGGCGGACAGAAACACGGTGGCCGGTCGAGCGTCCCCCGACCTCGACCGGCCACCGCTCGAGCGCCTCCGGGGCACTCGGTCCAGGGTGGTCAGCTGGTCTTGGGCAGACCCGGGGGGTTCGTCTGCGACTTGTCGATCGCCTCGGCCTGGAGACCCCAGCGCGCGAGCACCTTGGCGTAGGAGCCGTCGTCGATCGCGTGGTTGAGCGCCGCGGTCACCGCCTCGGCCAGACCGGAGCCCTTCAGGGTGCCCACGGCGATCTGCGCGGTGGCCGGCCAGCCGCCGTTCAGGGTGCCGACGACCTTGTACTGGTCCGGTGCGGTCCCCGCGCTGTACGCGGCGGTCGCGTTCGGGCCGATGTACGTGTCGACGCGGCCGGACTGCAGGGCGAGCAGCACGTCGGGGTACTGGTCGTAGTACTGCGGCTCACCACCGTCGATCGGCTTCAGGCCGGCGGCGATGTTCTCCTTGTTCCACTCCAGCAGGATCTTCTCCTGGTTGGTGCCGGACCCGACCGCGACCTTGAGGCCCGCGATGTCCGCCGGCTTCGTGATCTTCTTGAGCTTGCTGTTGGCGGCGGTCAGCCAGCCGAGCTGGTCGTTGCGGTACGAGGAGAAGTCGTAGAGCCTCCTTGCGCTCCTCGGTGACCGTGACGTTGGAGATCACGGCGTCGACGTCACCGGACTGCACCGCGAGCGGCCAGTCCGCCCAGGCCTTGACCTCCAGGTCGAGCTTGAGGCCCAGGGCGTCGGCCACGAGGTTGGCGATGTCGGGCTCGTTGCCGATCGGCGTCTTGTCGTCGTCGGCGAGGAAGCCCAGGGGCGGCAGGCCGCTCGCGGTGGTCGCGACCTTGAGCACGCCGGCCTTCTTGACGGCGTCGGGAAGGAGTGCGATGGCCGCGTCGTCCTTCGTGGTGGTCACGCGGTCCTGGTTCACGGTCGTGTTGACCTTGAGCGCGGCAGGGGCCGCTGCGGACGCGGGGGGTGCGGCTGCGTCATCGTCCGCGGCGGCCGATCCGCTGCACGCGGCGAGCGCCAACAAGGGCACGACGGCCAGCGCGCTCAGGAGCCGGGAGCGGTTCAGGGGTGAGGTCACGGGAGTTCTCTCTCTCGGTGGGGCGGTGCGCGGGCGCGCACCGGTCAGGCGTCGACCGGGGATGGGCGACGAAGGTCAGAGCACCTTGTCCAGGAAGGCCTTGGTGCGGGCGTGCTGCGGGGCGTCGAGCACCTGGGCCGGTGAGCCCTGCTCGACGATCCGGCCGCTGTCCATGAAGACGATCGACGTGGCCACCTCGCGGGCGAAGCCGATCTCGTGCGTCACCACCACCAGCGTCGTGCCGGTGGCTGCCAAGTCGCGGATGACGTCGAGCACCTCGCCGACGAGCTCCGGGTCGAGCGCGGACGTCGGCTCGTCGAAGAGCACGACCGCCGGCTTGACCGCGAGCGCCCGGGCGATCGCCACGCGCTGCTGCTGCCCGCCGGAGAGCTGCCGCGGGTAGGCGTCGGCCTTGTCCGACAGCCCGACCCGTTCGAGCAGTGCTCGGGCCTCGACCAGCACCTCGGCACGCGGTCGGTGCTGCGCCGAGATCGGTGCCTCGACGACGTTCTCCAGCGCGGTCAGGTGCGGGAAGAGGTTGAAGTTCTGGAACACGAACCCGATCCGGGTCCGCTGCGCCAGCACGTCCTTCTCCTTGAGCTCCTGCAGCGCGCCGTCGGACCGGCGTCGGTAGCCGATCAGGTCACCGTCCACGGAGATCAGGCCTCGGTCGACCTTCTCCAGGTGGTTGATCGCCCGCAGCAGAGTCGACTTGCCGGAGCCCGACGGCCCGAGGATCACGGTGACCTCGCCCGGCTGGACCGTCAGGTCGATGCCGTCGAGCACCTCGAGCGTCCCGTAGGCCTTGTGCACGCCGCGCACCTCGACGAGACCGGCGGCCATCAGAGGGCACCGCCGATCGACGCGCGCGACGTGCGGACGAGGATGTTGCGGGCACCCCGGGCGTAGCCGGGTGGGAGGTCTCGGGGCAGCGGGCGGCCCGTCACGCGGGACCACGTCACGCCGAGGCTCCAGCGCGCCTTCTGGATCGGGGTCGGAGGCAGCTGGCGCAGCGCGCCCTTCGCGTAGTGCCGCTCGAGGTAGTACTGGACGACCGTGAGCACCGTCGTCAGGACGAGGTACCAGACGCCGGCGACCAGGAGCAGCGGGACGACGCGCAGGTTGCGGCCATAGATGACGCCGACGATGTAGAACAGCTCGCCGTAGGCCAGCACGTAGACCACGGACGTGCCCTTGACCAGACCGATGATCTCGTTCACGGCCGTCGGCACGATCGTGCGCATGGCCTGCGGCAGGATGATCCGGCGCTGCTGACGGTGTTTGGGCAGCCCGAGCGCCGCGGCCGCCTCGTGCTGGCCCTGGTCGACGCCGATGATGCCCGCGCGGATGATCTCGGAGGCGTATGCGGCCTGCGAGAGCCCGAGGCCGAGAACCGCCGCACCGAACTTCCCGATGAGCGAGAGCGTCTCGACGTGTGCGAAGGACGGACCGAACGGGATGCCCAGCGACAGCTGCGGGTACAGGTACGCGAGGTTGTACCAGAGCAGCAGCTGCAGGATCAGCGGCACCGACCGGAAGATCCAGATGTACGACCACGCGACCGACCGCAGGAGCGGTGACCTCGACAGCCGCATGAGCGCCAGGACGGTGCCGAGGCCGAAGCCGATCAGGGCGGCGGTGAACGTGAGCCGGATGGTGCCCCACAGCCCGCTGAGCACGGACGGCCAGGTCAGGTACGTCCAGACGGTCCCCCACTCCCACTTCGCGTTGGTGAGCAGCGAGCTTGAAGGCCATCGCGAGCAGCACCGCGACGACCGCGGTGCTGATCCAGCGCCACGGGTGCCGGGCGGCGTAGACACGGGGTTCGTCGTGGACGACGACGTCGGACACGACTGGTCGGACGTCGTCCTTGTGCAGGAAGGCGGTGGACACGGGGCACTCCGGGGTTCGAGTAGGGGACTCGCTACGACTGCGGGGCGGTGTGCTCCGGACAGAGCCACTTCTCGAAGGCCAGCGGACCGTCCTGCGGGGGGACGGTCGTGTCGAACAACGGGTGCCACCCGGTCGCCAGGTAGAGCGCGGCCGCCTCGGGCTGACGGGGGCCCGTGGTCAGGTAGAGCCGCTCGTAGCCGCGGGCGGTCGCCCGGACCTCGAGCGCGGCGAGCACCTGGCGGGCCAGTCCACGGCGCCGGTGCGCCGAGCTGGTCCAGATCCGCTTGTACTCGGCGGTTCGGATGGTCGGGAGGCCGTCGTCGTCGCGCGTGCCGGGCCGGCTCAGCCGGTCCGCGTCACCGAGCTCGGGCTCGGCGCGCAGCCGGAACGCCCCTCCGGCCACCGGGACCTCGTCCTCCAGGAGCAGGATCAGGTCGCCGTCCGGCGCAGCGAACTGGTCGGCCGGGTACCGCTCCAGCTCGGCGTGCAGGTCATCCTCGGTGAAGTGCTCGGCGTACCGCGTGAGGTACTCGACCGCGAGCTTCGTCCAGCATGGGCTTCACGGTCGGGTGCGTCAGCGGGTAGGAGCGCACCACCCGCACGTCGGTGGCCGTCATGCCGTGGCCGCGAACCGGTGAGCCGGGACCTGCAGGCCGAGGGTGTCCCGGAACGTGGTGCCGGGGTACTCGGACCGGAAGGCGTCCGACGCGCGGAGCACCGGCAGCACGCCCTCGACGAGCGCGACCAGGTCGGTCTGCACCGAGGCCGGGCGGATGGTGAACCCGTCGGCGGCCTCGGCGTCGAGCCAGTCGGTGACCAGCTCGGCGAACCCCGTGGAGGTGCCGACGAACGCGAGCGAGCCGGTGTCCCAGCTGACGCCTTCCAGGTCGGTGAGCATGTCCAGGCGAGCCTGCGCGCTGGCGCTGTCCGGGCCGACGATCAGGTAGACGTCGACCAGGACGCGCACGTCGCGCGGGTCACGGCCGGCCGCGACGACGGCGCCCAGGACGCGGGCCCGGGTCTGCGCGGCCTCGTCGCGGCTCGTCGCCCGGATGCGGATCACGTCCGCGTGCCGGCCGGCGAGCTCGATCTCCGCGGGCGTGGTGGCACGGACGACGACGGGCGGACGGCCCGTCGTCGGGCGCGCGCTGGTCTTCGTCTTGCCGGCCGCGAAGTTCACGCCGTCATGCGTGGTGAACCGCGGGCGGGCCACGGGCAGCTCGTCCGGCCGGTCCCAGAGCCGACCGACCGTGGCGGCGGCGGCGGATGCTCCCTGGACGGCGGCGGTCTGGGCCGAGGTGGAACGCGGACCGGCCGTCGGCACCTCGTCGAGACGCGTGCTCCAGGCGACCTGCCACCCGGCGCGACCGCTGCTGGCCTGGTCGATCGTCGCGATCGCCGTCGAGATGTGCGCGGGGGCGGTGTGCGTGGTGCCGACGGCCGCGACGATGCCGATACCGTGCGTGCGCGGAGCCAGCCGCGCCGCGACGAGGGCCGCGTCGAGACGGTTCGTGCTGCCGCCGGGGTGCAGCGCGAAGTCGTCGTCGAACACGACGAAGTCGAGAGCGCCGCGCTGGGCGACGGCGACGAGCTCCTCGAGGCGGCCGGCGTCGAACAGGCGCTGGCCCTGCGAACCGTGGGTGCGCCAGGCGGCTGCGCGGGCGCCGGTGTCGGACAGGTCGACACCGAGATGGGCGTGCGTGGACACAGGGGTATCCGTTCATGGGGTGCGAAAAGGGGGTGCGCGCACCGATCTCGGGTGCGGCAGGGCGCGCCCCGTCAGGGGGCGAGCGGTGGTGGGACGGTGGCGCTGAGGGTCAGCGACAACACGAACGCGAGAGCATGGCGTCGCCACAGCTCGTGGAGCGGAGGGCTCCGATCGCGTTCATGGTCCGTCCTCTCGTCCCGGCACAGCCGGGGCTCGCGTCGTTGCCGTGCGGGGGCTCGACGCCCTCCACGACCAGGTCCTCATCCGGGGCACCCCGCCACGCGGAGGGTTGCCATCCAGTCAGCCGGAGCTTCGCGCTGGAAATCTTGACCTTGTTGGTAGGAATTTAGGCGGCGTGTTTCCGGCACGTCAAATGGCTGGTCACATCGTGAGATCGGACGCGTTCGAGACAGCCCAGGGGAGCCGATCCTTCCTGGCGGGACACCGCGCAGCGGCCTACGGTCGGGCCGTGACGGACGATCCGATGGTCGACGGTGGGCAGGGCCGCAATGCGGCGAGGCTGAACTGGCTGCGCGCGGGGGTCCTCGGCGCCAACGACGGGATCATCTCGACCGCCGGCCTCGTCCTCGGTGTCGCAGGCGCGACGTCGGCCATCGGCCCGATCCTGACGGCCGGCATCGCCGGGCTCGTCGCGGGCGCAGTCTCGATGGCGCTGGGCGAGTACGTCTCGGTGAGCAGCCAGCGTGACGCCGAGCGCGCGCTCATCGCCCAGGAGCGCCAGGAGCTCTCGACGACCCCGACGGCGAGCTCGCGGAGCTGGCCGCGATCTACCGGTCGAAGGGCATCTCGCCAGCGACGGCCCGCCTGGTCGCCGCCGAGCTGACCGCGCACGATCCGGTGGCCGCCCATCTGGACGCCGAGCTCGGCCTCGACCCGGAGGCGCTCACCAACCCGACGCACGCCGCCGTGTCGTCGGGCATCTCCTTCACCGCCGGTGCGGCCCTGCCGATCCTGGCCGTCGCCCTCGCCCCCGCCCCCATCCGCATCCCGGTGACGTTCGTCGCCGTCCTCGTCGCGCTGGTGCTCACCGGCCAGATCAGCGCCCGGCTCGGCGGCGCGGGACACCGGCGCGCCGTGCTGCGTCTCGTCGTGGGTGGCGCCGCGGCGATGGCCGTGACCTACGCCATCGGGCAGCTGCTGGGGGTCAGCGGCATCTGAGCGGCACCGCGGGCAGCCGACGTCGCTACACGTACTCCGCGCGCCGCAGCCACCGCATGGCCGCCGCACCCCAGACCGGGGGCAGGTAGAACGTGACGAGCCGGAAGGTGACGGCCGTGGAGACCGCGATCGCACTGGGGACGCCGATCGCCTGCAGGCAGATCGTCAACCCGGCCTCGGCCACACCGACGCCGCCCGGGACGGGCATGAGGCCGGAGAACAGGGAAACGGCGGTGTTGATGAGGACGAGGCCGAGAAGTGGGCGCTCTCCCCGAACGCCTGCAGGCACAGTCCGAGCACGGCGGCCTGGAGGAGCTGGGCGCCGAGGTTCCCCCCGAGCATCGCGGCGACCTTTCCGGGGCGGCGCAGCACCCCGAGCGCGGACCGGGCGGCGGTGGCCTGCTCCGCGAGCGCGGCTCGGAGGCGCGGGATCGTCGAGGTGAGCCGGTGGCGCAGCCGGGGGACGGCCAGGGTGACGACGGCGGTCAGCACGAGCACCACCGCCAGCGCCGCGACGAGCGAGAGGCTCGTCGAGCCGGAGCCCGAGCCGCTCGAGCCGGTCAGCACGCGCTCGGTGAAGCCGGGCAGCCCGCTGAGGAGGATGACCAGGATGAGGAGAAGCTCCACGACGAAACCGCTGACGCTGTCGATGAGGCCGAACGACAGGGCGGTCGCGGCGGGGACGCCGAACTTCTGGAAGAACCGGACCTCGAGCGCGAGACGGGCGGCCGTCGCGGGGATCACGAGCGAGATGAACTGGATCGCGTACTGCAGCATCAGGACCGGGACGTACCGCAGGCGCGCCAGCGACGCCCCCATCGTCGCGGCGGCCGACCCGGTCTGGATGAAGGGTGAGAGCAGCAGCGCGGCGACCACCCAGGCCCAGCTGGCCGACGCGAGCGCAGAGGCGACGCTGGCGAGGTCGATGCCCGCGAGCAGCGTGACCAGGAAGTAGACCAGGACCCCGACGAGCAGCAGCGTCCCGACCGACCTCGGCGTCACCCGACGCAGGCGTTCCAGCGGGACGTCCTCGACCCCGGCAGCCGCGACGGCGCTCGCCCTGAGCTCGTCCAGCGACCAGACCTGCTCGTCGAGGCCCGCGCGCGTCCCGTGCGCCAGCGCGGCGGGCTGCAGGTACGGCAGGACGTCGGCCAGCCCGTCGGCCTGCAACGCGGCCAGTGCCGCGGCGACCGCCCGCTGCGGGCCGACGGCCAGCGCGGTCGTCACGAGGAGCCGGGCCGCGTCCGTGCGCAGGTCGCCCTCGTCGGCGGCGGACGTCGCCGCGTCGAAGTCGGCGAGCGCGACGGTTCCGTCCGCACGGACGACGACCCGGCTGCCGTCGATGAGCCCGTGGGCGATGCCGGCGTCGTTCAGGGTGACCAGCGCACGCCACGCCTCCGCGAGCAGCGTGTCGGTGACCAGGTCGCGCTCGAGCTCGCCGAGCGTCGCGGCGGGGCTGTCGGTGACCAGGAGGGCATCGCCCTGGACGGCCATCCCCACGGCCACGACGCCGAGCGTCGCGACGTGCGCCTGCGCGGCCAGCAGGGTCATGAGCGCCTCGTGCTCGACCCGCGACCTGCGACGGCCGCCCACGTGCGCCCGCTCGCCGCGCCGGGTCAGAGCGGTCCACAGCGATCCGACGACCTGGCTGTCCCACGCGTCCCGCCCGTAGACCCGGACCAGCAGCGTCCGACCGTCCTGCGTGCGCGCCTCGAGCATGGTGCCCGCGGGGGCCCGCGCCGGGGCCGGCGTCACCCCGGTCACGGGGACACCGAGGTCCGCGAGCGCGACCTGCACCTCGCCATCCGTCAGCCGCCCCTGGGGAGACCCGAGCAGCAGGTGCGCGATCGCGGCCGCCGCGATGCCGATCGCGATGGCGGCGGCCGCCCCGAGCAGGTTCGTCGCGTCCAGGCCGACCGCGGCGAAGGCGCCGACGCCGAGCACCACCCGGCTCGCATACCTCCACGGTCGCGCCAGGTGCGGCGAGACCACGACGAGGATCGCGGTGAGGACCGCCACGCGGGTCGCGACGTAGACGGCCGGGGGCCCCGACGCGACGAAAGCACCCAGGCTGTCCGACGGGTCCGTCCCGGCCAGGGCACCGACGCCCATCGCTGCACCGAAGGCCACGGCACCGGCGATCGCCTGGTCGACGAGGAGCCGTCGCCGTCCCCGGCTCGTGGCAGGGAGCACGACGAGGGCGAGCGCCCACACCGCCAGGAGGGCGTAGGCGACGCTCCAGAACCATCCGAGCACGGGCTCGATCCGCATGAACCAGGTGTGCAGCGCGTCGTCGGCGCCCGACGGCCCCGGTGCGGCCAGGTGGAGCAGCACGAGCGCGACGACCGAGACGCCGAGCAGGAGGATGTCCGTCGGGCGCCGCAGGCGCGGTGCGTCAGGTGCGGACGACCAGACGCGGACGAGGCCACCCGCGCCTGCGCGGGCGCCATCCGATCTGTCGGTCATCGAGCCTCCTGGGCGCCGCCGCGGACATGTGCCGGCCACCCGCGCACCTCCTGCCCGAGAGGCTACTGGCGCAGAAGTCGTGCGCGAGGCAACTCTGGGGAGCGCCGCAGACGACCGAACCCCGGCGACGCCCGAGTGGCGCGCGCGCCGTGGTTCACGCCGGACGCCGACGCCTGACCCAAGGCGCGCCCTCTCAGCCTGCGGGGTCCCGCTCGTCCTCACGGCGATGGCCCCCGGCCAGCACGCGCAGGTGCTCGAGGTCGATCGCGTCCTTGTCCGCCTCGGCGACCCGGACGGGCGTCGTCGCTACGAGCGTCGCTGTCCGCAGGCCACCCTCGAGCAGCGCACGTTCGCCGAGGACCGCACCCGGGCCGACCTCCCCCACCGACGCGCCGTCGACCTCCACGCGGAGCACGCCGTCGAGCAGCAGGTAGAGGGCGTCGCCGGGCTCGCCCTGCCGGGTGAGGACGTCGCCGTCGCCGAGCCGGCGGACCCGGGGACGCGCGCCGCCGCGCATGATCGTCGCGGAGAGCTCGCGCTCGAGCGCGGTCTCCGCCGGCGAGACGAGCGCGGGGCCGTCCACGGAGTGCCACGGCGTCCGGGGCCCGAAGACGTGCTTCATCCACGTGTCCTGATCGGTGACCCCGCTCTTGGCGGCGAGCGCGCCGTCTGCGCCGTAGACCCAGTGGCGGGGGAACGGGCTGGCACCCACGAGAACCTCGACGTCGGCGGCCCCGTCGGGGTGCAGGGTCACCGCGAGAGTGGACCACACGGTCGGCGCCTGCCAGCGGACGAACGGCGCGTGCGGGACCGGCCGCGGCAGCGGGACACCGGTACGGCCCCCGACCGTCTGGACGTAACGGACCCCACCGTCGGGCGTCTGCTCCGGCTCGGGTCGCAGGACCGGCATCGACGCCGCGCGGAACGTGGCGCCCACCGCGGCGACCCGGACCGTCGTCGACCCCATCTCGAGGCCCGAGGCGGCGAGCAGGCCGGAGTCCCGCACCCGACCGTCGGCGACGTCAGCCCAGACGCCGAGCACGTTGGCGAACCGGAATGCGTCAGCGTCGCGCAGCGCGACCACCTGGGCCGGACCCGCGAGCTGCTCGGGCGGCGGCGCGTCGTAGTGCGACAACCCCAGCCCGAAGCCGGCGCGCAACGGCCCGCTGACCGATTCCGACGGGATCCACGAGATGGTCACCCCGACCGCTTCGATGCGCATCGAACCCTCCGTCATGGCGGCGTCGCACGTCCGGACCGGGCCCGGCGCCGCTTCCCAGCATCGACCAGGAACGTGGTCCGCGTCATCAGATTCGGACACGCGTCCGTGTCACCCGAACGGGTGGTCCGCGTGCCATCGCGGCCCGGCGGCGGCCGCGCCTACCGTTAGGCACATGCCCGACCGGTCGACGACGACGGACGACCTCGCGGCGGTCGAGACCGCCGTGCGAGCGCTGGAGCAGCAGCGAGCGGTGCTGGGCGACGCCGTCGTCGAGACCGCTCTCGCGCCGCTCCTGGCGCGCCGTGACGCGTTGCTCGCTCAGCCCGGCGAGCAGCGCCGCCTGGTGACGGTCGTGTTCGCCGACCTCGTCGACTTCACCGTGCTGTCGCGGACGCTCGACGCCGAGGACACGCGCGCCGTGATGGACGGCTACTTCCGGCAGTGGCAGGCGGTCATCGAGCGCCACGGCGGGGTCGTCGAGAAGTTCATCGGCGATGCGGTGATGGCGGTGTTCGGGCTGTACCGCTCGCACGAGGATGACGCTCAGCGTGCGGTGCGGGCGGCGCTCGAGATGCGCGACCTGCTGCCGGGGCTCGCGGCGTCGTTCGGCGGGGCGCTCGGCGGCTCCCTGGCGGTGGCGCCAGAAGCTGCAGATGCGCGTCGGGATCGACACCGGCGAGGTCGTGGTGAGCACGCTCGGTGAGCGGGCCGGGCACGAGTTCGTGGCGGTCGGTCAGACGGTGAACCGGGCGAGCCGGCTGCAGTCGGCGGCGCCCGTCGACGCGGTCCTCATCTCGGCGCCGACGCACCGGCTGGTCCGCGGCCTCTTCTCGTTCGACGCGGTACCCGGCCTGGTGCTCAAGGGCATCAGCGAACCCGTCGACGCGTGGCGGGTGCTGGCAGAGCGGCCCCGCGCGTTCCGCGTCGAGCACGACGGCACCGTCGCGGGCGTCGCCGTGCCGACCGTCGGGCGTGAGCGTGAGCTGGCCGGCCTCCGGGAGGCGCTCGAGGACGTCACGGCCGAGAGCCGCTGGCGGATCGTCACGGTGCTCGGCGACGCGGGGGTCGGCAAGTCGCGGGTGCTGTTCGAGCTCGACCGCTGGCTGTCCGAGCGCCCCGAGAACACCTGGTGGCTGCGCGGGAGGGCGGCGCCCTCCGACGTCGACAGACCTCTCGCGCTGCTGCGCGACGTCATCGCGGGGCGCTTCGCGATCACGGACTCGGACCCGCCGGCGGCCGTGCGCCGCAAGCTGCGCGCCGGCTTCCACGTGCCCAGCCGACCGCCGGACACGCTCACCGACGAGGACCTCGCGGGATACGACGACGGCACCCTCGACACCAGTTCACCGCACGTGCGCGAGGCCGACGTCGTCGGTGCGTGGCTCGGGTTCGCGATGCCCGACGGAGTCGGAAACCTCTCGCGTGACCCGCAGTCGCTGCGCACCGAGGCCACGGTCGCACTCGGGCGGTTTCTCGTGCGGCTCAGCAAGGTCGCACCGGTCGTGGCGTTGCTCGAGGACCTGCACTGGGCCGACGACGCGTCGCTGCACTGGCTCGAGGCCGCCGACGAGGCGTTGGGCGACCGCCCCGTGCTCGTCGTCGCGACCGCGCGACCGTCCCTGCTGGACCGCCGCCCGCACTGGGGTGAGGGCCTCGCGCACCACAGCCGCCTGTCGCTCGAGCCACTGAGCCGGCGACGCACACGCGAGCTTCTCGCGCGCATCCTCGGCGTCGACGAGCCGCCGGAGGCGCTGGACGCGCTCGTGGTGGACGCGTCGGAGGGCAACCCCTTCTACGTCGAGGAGCTCGTGTCGTGGCTGCTGGAGTCCGGGGGCCTGACGCGCGGCACGGGCGGCGCATTCACGGTCGATGAGGACGGCGCGTCGCACGTCGAGGTGCCGACGACGCTCCGGGGCGTCCTGCAGGCGCGGCTTGACACGCTCGGCCACGACGCGCGCGGCGCGCTGGAGCGGGCGGCGGTGGTGGGTCGGGTGTTCTGGGACGACGCGGTGGCGACGCTGGTGCCCGAGCCCGTCGAAGCGCTCGACCCCGTGCTGGCCGACCTGCGCCGGCACGAGCTGGTGCGGCGCCGCGCGACGTCGACGTTCGACGCGACGGCCGAGTACATGTTTGCGCACGCGCTGCTCCGCGACGTCGCCTACGAGGGGGTCCTGCGCGCGCATCGCCGGGACTTCCACCGCCTGGCAGCAGGCTGGCTGACGCGCGTGACGGAGCGGAGCGGGCGCACCGACGAGTACGCCGGCGTCATCGCGGAGCACCTCGAGCTGGCCGGCGACGCACGGGCCGCCGACTGGTACCTGCGGGCCGGCCGCCGTGCCGCCGCGGTGCACGCTGCGGAGGAGGCCGAGCGACTCCTCGGGCGCGCGCTCGCCGTGGCACCGCCGGACGGCACGGCGCTGCGGTTCGACGCGACCCTCGAGCGCTGGAGCTCGCGCGACCGCAGCGGTGACCGCGCCGGCCAGGCCGAGGACCAGGCCGTGCTCGACGAGCTCGCGACCGCGCTCCCGGGCGACGACCGGCGGCACGTCCACCTCGCGCTGTCCCGGTCCCGGCGCGCGTTCGAGATCAGCGACTACGGGCCGGCGGCCGAGCGGGCGCTCGACGCCGTCGAGCTCGCGCGCGGTCTCGACGCCGACGACCTGCTGCCTGACGCGCTGCTCGCGGCCGGCATGGCGCTGGTCTGGGGCAACGACCTCGACGCCGCCCAGCCCGCCCTGACCGAAGCGCTGGCCACCGCGCGCGCCGTCGGGAACGCCCGCGTCGAGGCGGAGGCGTTGCGGTACCTGTCGATGGTCACGATGAACCGCGGCGACTACGCACGCGCCCTCGAGCTGCTCGACCAGTCGCACCAGGTCGCCGTCCGTCACGGGGACGTCGACCAGCAGACCCGCACGCTGCTCCAGACGTCGCAGCTGTCCTTCTACCTGGGCCGGTACGAGGAGGCCTTGGCGACGTCCGAACGGGCCCTGCCGCGAGTCCGGGCGTCGGGCTACCGATACGCGGTCACGGTCGCGCTCGGCAACCTCGCATCGTTCGCGTTCGTCACCGGGCGCATCGCGGACTCGTACCGGTGGGCGCGCGAGTCCCTGACGCTCGCGCTCACCCTCAACGACGAGGACGCCCAGGCCGTCGCGCGGTACAACCTGGGCACGGTCGCGTACCGGCTCGGCGATCTCACGACCGCGCGGACGGAGCTGCTCGGCGTTGCCGCCAACGCGGAGTCGCTGGGACGCGTCGACTACGCGATGGCCGTGTCCGGCGTCCTCGCCATGGTCGAGCTCGACGACGGCCGGCCCGACGAGGCGCTGGCGCGGGTCGAGCAGACCCTGGCGCTGGCCGCCGAGGCGACGAGCCCGAAGGAGACCTCCGAGGCGCTGATCCAGTGCGCCTGGGTGCTGATGGACCTCGGGGACGTCGACCGCGCGGCGGACGTGCTCGAGCGCGCCCGTCCGGCCGTCGAGGGCGCCGCCGACCACCACGCCCTGGTGCTCGAGCACGCGGCGGCCCTGGTCCGGGTCGCGTCGGAACGGGGGCAGGTCGAGGAGGCCGCGCGCGGGACGGGCTGCTCTGCGGGTCGCTCGGGGTGACGCTGCTGCACGCGTGCGCGCGGCCCGCAGCCGTGCTGGCGGCGTGCCGGCGGGCGCTCGACGACGCGGGCGACCCGCGCGCATCGGCCGTCGCCCGGCTCGGCGAGGAGTTCACCGCGAGCGTGCACGCGGCCGCGTCGGAGCTGGGGCCTTCTCGGGCTCGAGGAGCCTGAGAACCCGTGTGCGGGACAACGAAGCCGGGTCGGTCTCCCGCAGGAGACCGACCCGGCTTCGTCCACCGCGGTGTTCCACGTTCGCGAAGCACCCTGGCTGGCTGGCGGTAGCGGTGGGCTTGGGTCGCTGGTCTTCTACCAACTTGGACTGGTTGGACGATCCTGGCTCTGACCTCGTGCGATGCGCGTGCTCGGCATGCATCGGGTTGCACGGTCTCAGACGCAGGTGGACTTCAAAGAGGAGAGCAATCGGCGACCTCTCAGCAGCAGGGCCGCTTCGACGCGACCGAACGATGCCGGAGCACATGAGGCAGCCGGACGGCCGAGTCAGGGGTGGCGCGAGCCTCGCGCATCGACGCCATAGGCGCCCTTGACGCGGAGCGGAGACGGCCCATACTTGGCGGTCGGCGCGAGGCGGCGGGCAGGACGGTACAGCGGCGACGGCAGCAACTGCAGAAGCTACGTCGCCGGCCCAGTTTCCATGCCAGACCGGCGCCACACCGACGCCGCCACGGTCTACGAACTGCGTAAGTTCGACGCCAACAGCCGCTCAGACGCCCCGCGCGTCTT
This sequence comes from Cellulomonas sp. McL0606, assembly GCF_058248365.1. The sequence continues at coordinate 3,845,653 of NZ_CM177779.1, forward strand.
CGCTCCACGGCACGTCTCATCTGCTTGCTTGAGGACGTCCGGCGGTCGAGTTTGCTTCGCCAGGAGCGTCATATCCACACGAAGCGACACTCGGAGCGGGTGCCGCCGCCGACTGCGGCGCGACGGAGCGCAACTACGCGCGACGAGATCAGCACTGAGCTGAGGTCGTCACCAGCAACGCTTCGAGGCCGTCCGGTGGCGGCGCCTGCGAGGCGAAGCGGTCCGAGTCGCGGGGGACTGCGGTGGCAACGACGCCGTAGTCGCCGCGGCACCAGTGCGCTTGCACGTGGTGCCAGCCGTCCTCTTGCAGGCTCGCTTCGAACGTGTCGACCGAGGCCGCCCCGTCCGGAACCGAGTACAGCCGCTCGACATACGAGCACCCCTGGGTGCACCAGTCGTTCGGGTAGGAATCGACCGACATCAGATGTGCGTCCGAGGGAACCGGCAAGTTCGCCGAGACCTCATTGACCCGTTCGATGCTCGGCGGGGCCAGCTGCGCCACACCGAGCCCGATCAGGACTATGACGACCGCGAAGCCGGCGGTGAGCGCAGCCCGGCGTCGCGCGGGCCGCAAAATCGCCCACGCGAGCACGATCAGTGGCGCGAACGCGAGAACGCACCACAACCAGCCCCAGGTTTGCCCGGCCGTGCCTGATAGCAGCAGTACCGCGCCGGCGACGAGCACCCACAGCACGCTGATGACGGCAAGCATGGGCACGCGCACCCACCAGCGGGCTCGTTTGGGCGAGTCCACTGTCGGGTGCGATGCCCATGCTTGCTCAATCATCGTGCTCGTTCGGTTGGTCAGGCGTCGCCGCTGGCGGTCACCTTGCCACTGGACGAGATGCATCCTGCGTTTACCGAGCCGGTGAGTGTCGTCGCGTCCTGAGTCGTGACTGTGCCGGGTGCCGAGAGGCGCACATCGAGCAGCGGATCGAACGTCGTGTGCGCAGACAGGTTGATGCCTGTGCTCGACGAGCACGCGGAGTGTTCGCCGGGCACGAGCAGCTGGACCGAGTGCGGTGCACCGTCCGCCGTCAGCACGGTCAACCCGTTGACCGAGCTGAACTGGTCGGCGTAGATCACCACGTCAGCTGAGACCCGCAGCGTCATTTGCTGCAGGGCGACCGACGCAGTTCGACGTGACCCGGCGCGCGTCAAGACAGTCGGCGAGGCGATGGTGACGTCTGCGCCGTTCACGCTTGACGCCCAAGGCTGCGGCGCCGGGCATGATCTACCAACCGAGGGCAAAACGGAGGCCACAGACCGGAGTTGCTGCTGGTCAGGGCACTGCGTTCACTGGCGGTGCGGTAGCGCACGACTTCCGTCGGAGGGTGGCGAGAAGGTTGGTCCGGTCGGACGATCTGGTGCGTGACCTGGTCGGAATCTTGTGCGGTTGTGCACCGGGTTGCGGGTTGACGCGCTCCTTCGGTCCCCAAAGTGGAGTCGAATTCGGTGAGTTCGAGGGCAAAACGAGGGCCCTGACCGACATTGCTGCTGGTCAGAGCCCTCGTTCGCTGCCGGTGCGGTAGCGGTGGGATTTGAACCCACGGTGGACTTTCACCCACACACGCTTTCGAGGCGTGCTCCTTAGGCCGCTCGGACACGCTACCTCGGGGAGAACGGTACCTGGTGTTGGGCCCTCCCTCCGAATCGGCCCCCGCGGCCGACGACGACGCACGAGCGACGTACGGTGGAGCGGTGAGCACGAGCGACGCCCTCCCGATGACCGCCGGGTCGCTGGCGGAGGTGGTGGACGTGCTCGCCGGGCACCGGTTGGCCGTGCTGACGGGGGCGGGGGTGTCGACGGACTCCGGGATCCCCGACTACCGCGGGCCCGACTCGCCGCAGCGCACCCCGATGACGTTCCAGCAGTTCACGGGCGACGAGGGGTTCCGGCGGCACTACTGGGCGCGCAACCACGTCGGCTGGAAGCACGTGCACCGCACGATCCCGAACGCGGGGCACCGGGCGCTGGCGGCGCTGGAGCACCGGGGGGTGGTCACCGGGCTCATCACGCAGAACGTCGACCTGCTGCACGAGGCGGCGGGCAGCCGGCACGTGATCGACCTGCACGGGCGGTACGACCGGGTGCGGTGCCTGTCGTGCGGCACGGTCATCAGCCGGTCGGACCTGGCGGCGCGGCTCGACCTCCTGAACCCCGGGTTCATGGAGGCCGTGGCGGACATCGAGATCGCGCCCGACGCCGACGCCGTGATCGAGAAGACGAGCCACTTCGTGATCGCCGACTGCGCGGTCTGCGGCGGGATGCTCAAGCCCGACATCGTCTACTTCGGCGAGACCGTGCCGCGGGAGCGGGTGGACCGGGCCTACGCGATGGTCGACGCCGCCGACGCGTTGCTGGTGGCCGGGTCGTCGCTGACGGTTCAGTCCGGGCTCCGGTTCGTGCGGCACGCGGCCCAGACCGGCAAGCCGATCGTCGTCGTCAACCGGGGCGCGACGAGGGGCGACAAGTACGCGGCCGTGACGCTCGACGCGGGCACGTCCGAGACGCTCACGGACCTGTCGGAGACGCTTCCAGCCGCACGATGACCGCCTTCGAGACGGGCGTGTTGCTGCCGAGCGCCGTGCTCGACAGCGAGACGAGCACGTTCGCCTCCGGGAAGTACGCGGCCGCACAGCCGCGGGAGGTCGGGTAGGCGACGACGCGCTGGTGGCGCAGGACGCGGTCGGGCTCGCCCGGCCACTCGCTGTGCAGGTCGACGCGTTGCCCGTCCGACAGGCCTAGCTCGAGAAGGTCGGCAGGGTTGACGAAGACCACGTCGCGACCGCCGTGGATGCCGCGGTACCGGTCGTTCAGGCTGTACGTCGTCGTGTTGAACTGGTCGTGCGAGCGGATCGTCTGCAGGATCAGCCGGCCCGGCGGGCACTCGACGGGGACGAGGTCGTTGACCGTGATCATGGCCTTGCCGGTGCTCGTCGCGAAGGTCCGGGAGTCCCGCGGGCCGTTCGGCAGCACGAAGCCACCACGGTGCCGGATGCGCTCGTTGAAGTCCTCGAAGCCGGGGACCACGCGCGAGATGGACGAACGGATCGTGTCGTAGGACCGCTCGAAACCAGCCCAGGCGATCGGGCCGTCGTCCCCGAGCACCGCCCGGGCCAGGCGCGTGACGATCGAGACCTCCGAGAGCAGCATGTCGGACACCGGCGGGACGGCGCCGTGCGTGGCGTGCACCGCACAGACCGAGTCCTCGACGGACAGGAACTGCGGTCCGCTCTCCTGCAGGTCGACGTCCGTGCGCCCGAGGGTCGGCAGGATCAGCGCCTCCGCGCCCGTCACCACGTGCGACCGGTTGAGCTTGGTCGACACCTGCACGGTCAGCTCGGTCCCGCGCATCGCGGCCTCGGCCGCCGCGGTGTCGGAGATCGCCGCGACGAGGTTGCCACCGAGGGCGAACCAGACCTTGATCTCTCCGCGCCGCATCGCCTCGATCGACTGCACCGAGTCCAGCCCGTGCCTGCGCGGGGGCTCGAAGGAGAACTCGGCGGCCAAGGCGTCCAGGAAGCGATCGGGCATCCGCTCCCAGATGCCCATCGTGCGGTCGCCCTGCACGTTGCTGTGCCCGCGGATCGGAGACGCGCCCGCGCCCGGCCTGCCGATGTTGCCGCGCAGCAGGAGCAGGTTGACGACCTCCTTGATCGTGTCGACGCCCTTGCGGTGCTGCGTGATGCCCATCGCCCACGTGATGATCACGCGTTCCGCGGCCAGGTACCGGTCGGCGAGCTCGTCCATCTCCTCCAGGGTGAGCCCCGTGGCCGCGAGGACCTCGTCCTGGTCGAGCTGGTCGAGGTGCGCGCGGAGCCCGTCGAGACCCAGCGTGTGCTCCGACAGGAACTCGTGATCGAGGACGGTGCCGGGGTTGCGGGACTCGGCCTCGAGCACCCGGCGCGACAGGTGCTGCAGCAGCGCCATGTCGCCGCCCGACCGGATCTGCAGGAACTGGTCGGCCATGTCCGTGCCGCGGCCGACGATGCCGCGCACGGTCTTCGGGTTCTTGTACCGGCGCAGGCCCGCCTCAGGCAGCGGGTTGACGGACACGATCGCCGCGCCGGCCCGCTTGGCGTCCTCCAGCGCGTTGAGCATCCGCGGGTGGTTGGTGCCCGGGTTCTGGCCCATCACGATGATGAGGTCGGCCTTCTCGAAGTCGTCGTACGCGATCGTCGACTTCCCGATGCCCAGCGTATCGAGCATCGCGGTGCCCGTGGACTCGTGGCACATGTTGGAGCAGTCGGGCAGGTTGTTGGTACCGAACGCGCGCACGAACAGCTGGTAGACGAACGCCGTCTCGTTGGCGGTCCGGCCGCTCGTGTAGAACGCCGCCTGGTCGGGCGAGTCGAGGCCGTTCAGCTTCGACGCGACGAGCCGGAGGGCGGACGCCCAGGAGATCGGCTCGTAGTGGTCGCTGCCCGCCGCCTTGTGGACCGGCTCGACCAGCCGCCCCTGCTGACCGAGCCAGTACTCCGACCTCGACGCGAAGCTCCGTGAGCGAGTGCGCGGCCCAGAACTCGGTCGGCACGGTCAGCGTCGTGGCCTCCCACGTCACCGCCCGCGCCCCGTTCTCGCAGAACTCCGCCCGCGCACGATGGCCGGGGTCCGGCCACGCGCAGCTCATGCAGTCGAACCCGTCCTTCTGGTTCACGCGGCTGAGCAGGCGCAGCGTGCGGCTCGGCCCGAGGTCCCCCAGCGCGTACGACATCGCGTTGGTGACCCCCGGCAGCCCCACGGCCCAGGACTCCGGCGGCTCGACCCGCATCCGGTCGTACGACGGGTCCTCGACCGGCGGCTTGCGGGGCACTAGACGCGCACCCCGGCCGGCACGCGGTCCGGCCGCGCGTAGACGACCATCGACGCCCCGCGCAGGAACCCGACCAGCGTGATGCCGGCCTCGGTCGCCAGCTCGGCGGCGAGCGACGACGGCGCGGACACGGACGCGAGGACGGGGATGCCCGCCATGAGCGCCTTCTGCGTGAGCTCGAACGACGACCGTCCCGAGACCATGAGCACGGTCCCCCGCAACGGCAGCAGCCCGCGCGTCAGCGCCCACCCGACCACCTTGTCCACCGCGTTGTGCCGGCCGACGTCCTCGCGCACCACCAGCAGCTCGCCGGACGAGCCGTCGAACAGTCCCGCCGCGTGCAGCCCACCGGTCTTGTCGAACACCGCCTGCTGCTCCCGCAGCCGGTCGGGGAACGTCGCCAGCAGGTCCGCCCGGACGGCGAGGGGGTCGTCGGAGACGGAGAAGTGGGAGTGCGTGCGGACCGCGTCGATGCTCGCCTTGCCGCACAACCCGCACGAGGACGTCGTGTAGAAGTTCCGTTCGAGGCCCGGGTCGGGCGCCGGGACGCCACGGCCGAGGGTCACGTCCAGGACGTTGTACGTGTTCAGGCCCTCGTCGGTCGCGCCGGCGCAGTACCGCGCCGCGGCGAAGTCGTCAGGCCCGGCGACCACGCCTTCCGACACCAGGAACCCCGCGGCGAGCTCGACGTCGTGACCGGGCGTGCGCATCGTGACCGCCAGGGGACGGCCACCGACACGGATCTCGAGCGGCTCCTCGGCCGCCAGGATGTCCTCGGCCGGGCGGGCGCCGCGCGCGACGTCGACCCGCGTGACCTGTCGCCGTACCGCGATTCTCTGCACCACTCGATGCTAGGTCCGATGGGTCTCGAAGAAGGCTCGCAGCAGCACCGAGCACTCGTCCGCGCGCACACCCCCCACCACCTCGACGCGATGGTTCAGCCGCCGGTCGCGGACCACGTCCCACTGCGACCCGCACGCGCCCGCCTTCGGGTCCCACGCACCGAGGACCAGCCGCGGGACGCGCGCCAGGACGGTCGCCCCCGCGCACATCAGGCACGGCTCCAGGGTCACGACGAGGGTGCAGTCGTCGAGGCGCCAGCGTCCCAGCGCGCTCGCGGCCTCCCGCAGGGCGTGCACCTCGGCGTGCCCGGTGGGGTCGTGGGCGGCCTCGCGCGTGTTGTGCCCGCGGCCGACCACCTCGCCGGACGGGCCCAGCACGACCGCGCCGACCGGCACGTCGGCGGTCAGCAGGGCCAGCCGGGCCTCGTCGAGGGCGAGACCCATCGCGGCGGCGTCGGCAGGCAGAGGCATGCCGCACATCCTCCCAGCAGGTCCGGGCCGGTAGGTTGTCGCCATGCGCCTGCACGTCGCGGACCACCCGCTGGTCGCCCACAAGCTCACCGTCCTGCGTAACGTCAACACACCGTCGCCCACGTTCCGGCTCCTGGTCGACGAGCTGGTGACGCTGCTGGCCTACGAGGCCACGCGCGACGTCCGCACCGAGCCGTACGACATCGTCACGCCGGTCGCACCGACGACGGGCACCCGGCTCGCCGACCCGCAGCCGATCGTCGTGCCCATCCTGCGCGCCGGCCTGGGCATGCTCGACGGGATGACGCGCGTGCTGCCCACCGCCGAGGTCGGTTTCCTCGGCATGCAGCGCGACGAGCAGACGCTCGAGGCGATCACGTACGCCAACCGGCTGCCCGACGACCTGTCCGGCCGCCAGTGCTTCCTCCTCGACCCCATGCTGGCCACCGGCGGCACGCTCGTCGCCGCCATCGACTACCTGCTCCAGCGCGGGGCGCGGGACGTCACGGCCGTCTGCCTGCTCGCCGCGCCCGAGGGTCTGGCCGTGGTCGAGCAGTTCGTCGGCGACCGCGCCGACGTGAAGGTCGTCGTCGCGGCCGTCGACGAGCGTCTGAACGAGAAGGCGTACATCGTCCCCGGCCTCGGCGACGCCGGCGACCGGCTGTACGGCATCGTCTGACCGCGTCCACCCGCTGGGACGTGCGGATAAACCCTTCCCCGCGCGGCGGCCGCGTGGCACAGTCCCCGTCGTGATCCGCACGCATGCCTGTTATCGATCCTGACCCCGTTCAGCGACCGACAACCCTGCCTGCGCACCGGAGACCCCCATGGCACTGCCCCGATCGATCCCTCGCACCATCGCGCCCGACGCGGGCCTGGTCCTGTACGTGAGCCTGTCCGCGCAGAGCCTGCAGGGCGCGCCCGAGCTGGCCGAGGTGGCCGAGCTGCTCCAGGAGATCGCGCGCGAGCTGTTGCCGGGCGCGGACACGTACGCCGCGCTCTCCCTGGCACCCGCCGGTTCCGACGACGTCCACCAGCTCGGCGACCGGCTGCGGCTGCTCGGCTGAGCCCCCGGTCGCCGGTGCGCGACCCCGTGCCTACCGTGGGATGCATGCGCATCGCGATCGCCGGCGGGCACGGGCAGGTTGCCCGCCACCTGTCGCGCACACTCACGGCCCGCGGCGACGTGGCTCTCGCCCTCGTCCGGCAGCTCAAGCACGTCGACGACGTGAGCAACGACGGCGCCGAGGCGGTGGTCCTGGACCTCGAGCGCGCGAACGCGCGGGACGTCGCGGAGGCCGTCTCGGGTGCCGACGCGGTCGTGTTCGCGGCGGGCGCGGGGCCGGGCAGCGGCGCCGCGCGCAAGGACACCGTGGACCGGGCGGCGGCCGGTCTGCTCGCCGACGGAGCCCAGCAGGCGGGTGTCCGTCGCTACGTGCTCATATCCTCGATGGGCGCCGGGGCACCCCCGCCGCCCGGCACCGACGACGTGTTCGCCTCCTATCTCGTCGCCAAGCGGTCGGCCGAGATCGACCTGCGGTCCCGCGATCTCGACTGGACGATCCTGCGCCCCGGCGGCCTGACCGACGGGCTCCCGACCGGGACCGTGACGCTCGCCGACCGGGTGGATCGTGGGCGCGTCCCCCGCGCCGACGTCGCGGCCGTGCTCGCCGCGCTCCTGCACGAACCGCGCACCGCCGGCCGGGTGCTCGAGCTCGTCGGTGGGTCGGTGCGCATCGACGACGCCATCGCCGCGCTGCGCCTGTAGGAGCTCTGCGCGGCCGGCGGCGTGGTCCGGAACGGTGATCGCCCCCACCAGGTACTGGTCGCTGCCTACTGCGCGGCCGGCGGCGTGGTCCGGACGGTGATCGCCCCCACCAGGTACTGGTCGCCGTTCGTGCTCGCCGTCAGCGAGCCACGTCGCACGCCAGCATCTGCGGCGCGAAGCCCTTGGCGTCGGTGCCCAGCGAGTTGGTGGCACGCCACCCGGTGGCGGTCGAGTCGAACGCGTTGGTGGCCACCCCGCCGGCGACGAACGCCGTCCCGCTCCACCGCTGCGGCACCAACGGGTGCTGCTTGGCGGGCACCGTGCAGGTGTCGCCGAGGACCAGGCGGTCGCCCGTGCTGGTGCGGTCGCCCTCCCAGGCCACGACGCCCACGCGCGCCGTCGTGCCGGCCTCGGCGGCGAACTCGAACGGGGTCGGCGCGACGGACGTACCGATCCAGGAGCCGCCGTCGTACACCGTCACGGACGCGTCGCTGCCGGGTTCGGAGTAGACGACGACCAGCGACCAGCCGGCGTAGTAGGTCCGGTCGGTGTCCTTGCGCGTGCCGCTCACCGCGACGTCGGCCACCGACCATGTGCCGGGGCCTGCGGCCGCGACCTGCGCCGTGACGTCCGCGAACGACTGGTAGTAGTGCCGCGCCGCGTTGTCCGTCGGCTGGGAGAGCGTCGTGCCGACGACGTCGGTGTACTCACCCGTGGGACCGCGCAGCTTCGCGGTGTCCAGCGGTCCGCTCCAGGTGTCGTACGCGCTCCTGTCGCCAGACCAGTAGAGACCGGCGAAGGCGATCTTCCGGCCGGCGGGGACGGTCAGCAGCGTCGAGGAGGACACCGGGACGCTCGCGCGCTTGACCGTCGAGCCCGGCTTGGCGTCGTCGAGCGGCAGCATGTCCAGCCCGTTGTTGTCGGCGGTGCCGTTCACCAGGGCGTTCGTGCAGGCGGCGAGCCTGCCGTCGCAGGAGAGCAGCGGTGCGCCGACCTCCGTGACGCTCCATCCACCGTCGAACCGGACACGTGGCGACAACCCGCCCGACGAGGTGCTCACCGTGCTGGTGCTCCGGACGCCGGACGCGCCGGTCGCCTTCGCTTCGACGAGCACGGTTCCCTGCGCGCTGCCCGTGGCGACGACGTTGACGAGCCCCTGGACGGCCGTCCCCGCATCGACCTGACCGAAGGTGCAGACGACCCGGCGGGCTCGTCGGCTCGCACCCCTTCGTGGGCACGCCGCCGCCGCTGGGCGCGTAGGTCAGGTTCGGGGGCAGGCTCAGCGTCGCCACGACCGAGTCGGCCGCCGCCCCGGGCGCCACCGAGAGCGTGAAGCGCACGGTGCCGACGCCCTTGGCCAGCAGCACGGCGGGGTCGCCCGCCGCGAGCGCGAGGACCGGCGGGGTCGAGGTGATCGCGACGCCGAGCGGCGCTCCGGTGTCGGCGTCGTCGGCCCCCACCGACGCGGTCAGTGTGCCGAGCGGTCCGACGAACCCCGGCAGCGGCGCGAGCGAGACGGGCAGGGCGAGCGCGCCGCCCGGGGCGATCGACCCGGCCGTGCACGTCCGCGTGGTCCCGACGGGCGTCCCGCACGCCCATGCGTCGCTCGCGGCACCGACGGACACGCCGTTCGGGGCGGTGAGCGTCACGTGTACGGGCGCCGAGGGCAGGTCACCGACGTTGGTCACCGCGAGCGCGGCGGTCGCGGTCTGGCCGAGCGCGACCGTCGCGGTCGGGTCGCCGACGACGCTCAGGGTCGCCGGCCGCACCAGCGTGAACGTCGAGACGCTCTGGTCGGGGGCCTGGCGCCCGCCCGGGACGAGCAGCACGGAGAGGTCGTGCGAGCCGACCGTGTCGGCAGCCGTGAGGGCCAGCGTCAGGGGCGCGCCGGTCCGTGCGGCGAGCGTGTCGATCCGGCACGTGAGGGTGGTGCCCGTGACCGCGGCCACGCGGGCCACCTGGGAGACGCCAGGCGCCTCGGTGGCGCAGGTCCACGGGCTCGCGCCGGGAGCCAGGCCGCCGGTCACCCCGCTCGGCAGGACGACGGTCACCGAACCCGTCCCCGGCGTCAGCGGGCTGCCGCCGACGTTGCCGACGTCCAGGGCGAACGTGCGCGTCCGGCCGCTGACCAGCTGCAGCGCGGGCGACGGGCTCCGCAGCGCGAGGCGCGCGGGCGAGGCCGCGACGGTCAGCGGGATCGGGGGCGAGCGATAGCGATGCCGGCGCCCGACACCACCAGCCCGACCGAACCGTCGGTCTGGTCGTAGGAGTCGTCGACGGACACGCGCAGCGAGAGGGTCGACGATGCTCCGGGCGGCAGGGTGGCGAGCGTGCACTGCGCGCCGGGCGGCCCAGCCGCACAGATCCAGCCATCGCCCATCTCCACCGGCGCGAACCGGCCCGTCGTCCCCGTCAGGGCCTGGGTCGAGATGCCGTCGATCGTGACACCGACCGGAAGCGTGACCTGGGCGACCAGGTCCGTGGCCGCGGTACCACCGTTGTTGCGGACGCCCACCGCCAGATCCTGGCCGGCGAGCCCGGCCTCGAGGGCGAGCCCGCCCGCGGGCAGGTCGACGACGACGTCCGCCGGGGCGACCGGTGGCACGACCGGCGGGGCCGGCTGAACCGGGTTGTCGGCGGGCGGGGTGTCGGCCGGCGGGTTGTCGGCCGGCAGGTTGTTGGTGGTCGCGTCGGACTGCGTCGTCACGGAGCTCTGCTGGTTGCCACCGGGCACCGACGGTCCCTGCGTCGCCTGGTCCTGCGGGAACTGCGTCGGCAGGTCGGTGGGCTGCACCGACGGCACGACCCCTGTCGGCGCGGACGACGCGTCGCTCGACGACGACGGGGACGCGCTCGCCGACGACGTCGGCCCGGCGACCGGCGGAGCGGCGTCGGGGCCCGAGAGGAGGTTGACGAGGCCGACCGTCGCGACGGCCGCCAGGGCCACGCCCCCGACGACGGCCGCGGCCGCACCGATCGGGATCGAGGCGATGAGGGCGGCCACCCCGCCGACCGCGGCAGCGCTGCCCACCGAGGCCGCGGTCGCGGTCGCTGCGCCGGCGACGGCTGCGGTCCCGGCGGCCGCGCCGCTGCCGCCGGCTGCCGCAGCGATACCGGCTCCCCCCGCCGCCGCACCCGTGCCCGCCGCCGCTGCACCGCCCGTGCCGGCGGCACCGCCGGCCGCACCGCCCGCGGCACCGCCCGCCGCCGCGCCCGCGGCAATGCCGCCGCCGACCGGCAGCGCCACGCCGAGGACGCCGAGAGCCGTGATCCCGAGCACCAGCGGGGCGATGACGGCCCGCATGCCGTGGTTGACGTCGCCGAGCTCGAGGACCAGCCCGCGGCAGGTGCCGCAATCGTCCAGGTGCGCCTCGACCTGGGCGGTCTCGCGCGTCCCGAGCCCGTTGCGCACGTAGGACCCGAGCTTGCCGGCGACGGCGCGGCACCCGTCGTCGAGCGGGTCCTGCAGGTGCTGCTGGAGGTACGCCTGCCGCAGACCCTCGCGGGCCCGGTAGGACAGGGCGGCGACGCCGTTCGCGGTGAGCCCGAGGATGGGCGCGATCTCGGCGGGGCTCAGCCCCTCGACCTCGGTGTGCCACAGGACGGCCTGCCAGCGTTCCGGCAACGAGTGGAACGCCCGCGCGACGACCCCGCGCTCGAACCCGGCCAGCGCGGGATCCTCGGCCGTCGGGGCCATCGCCGTACCTCGCTCGAGGACCGCGACGTCGTCCGTCGGCTCGACCCGGCGTGCACTGTCCCGGCGGACCGCCGCGGTACGGCGCACGACGGTGAAGAGGTAGGCGCGGAACGCCACCTCCGGGCCCTTGCCGCGCTGCACGGCTCCGAAGACGGCGGTGAAGGCGTCGGCCACCACGTCGTCCGCGTCGGCCTGCGAGTTCGTGTACTGGCGGGCGACCACCCACGCTGCCCCGGCGTGCCGTTCGTAGAGCGCGCCGACGGCCGCGGCGTCGCCCGTGCGCGCGGCGGCGATGAGCTCCGCGTCGCCCGTGACGCCGTCGCCGAGCTGCGCGCTGAGTGCCACGACCGCTCCCGTCCGTACTGCGTCCGAGGGCATAGCCTGCCCCATAAGCGGTGAATCCACATAAGTGGGGTGAAGTTCACCGGGTGAAAAGCGGTGGAGCGGCGTCACAGGTGCGGCACGGCTCGCTCTCATCCGGCGTGACGATGAACTCGGGACCGAACAACGCTGCCTTTCCGGCGCTCAACGGTGAGTCGCTCGACGGGCTCCCTCACGGCGTGCTGCCCGCTGCCCTGCGCGAGCGGTGGCGCGACGAGAGCGTCGGATCGGTCTGGTTGCGCCCCTCGGACTGGTACCACCCCGCCGTCGACGAGATCGCCGCGGCCATCCTGTCGCCGGCGGACACGTCGGTCGCCGCGCAGGAGCTGGGCCGCGCCCGCGGCTATGACGGGGTCGGCATCGGCGAGACGATCGACGACCTCGGCGCGCTCTACCGCTCGCTCGGTGCCACCGAGCCCCCGGCGCCGGTGATCCGCGCGCTCTGCGAGGGCTGGGCCGACGCCCAGGCGGGCGCGCTCACGTTCGGCGCGGCGCGCGACCCCGAGTCCGGGCTGCCCACCCGTCAGTACCTGGCCATCCGGCTGGCGGAGACGTACCGCGACGCGGCGATCCCGACGCAGCGCGCCCGCACGGCCGGCGACGTCGGGCACCACCTGGTGCTCGTGGACGTCGCCGCCGGGGACACCGACCCGTTCACGCGGGCTGCGCGGTCCGCCGCGGTGGGTGCGGCGATGGCGACCACGTACGGCGAGGGCCACCCGATGGCCACGCTCGGCGGGGGCGTGTTCGCCGTGCTGGTGCGCACGGACGAGCACACGCGTGCGCCGTTCGACGCTCTGCACGCCGAGATCGACCGCCGCTGCCAGCTGCTCGACCTCCGCGCCGTGACGCGCATGCCCGTCCGGGTGTGGGTCGAGCCTTTGCCGGAGACGCACGAACAGGCGCTGCGGACGTTGGAGCGGGTCGCGCGGACCTGAATCCGCCGGCTTGGTCGACGAGCCCGCGCAGGTCAGCGACGAGTAGTCGGCATGCTGGGGACAAGCCCGAAATGTCGTATTACCGTCGATGCATGATCCCCTCAGGACTTGCCCCGAACGACCCCACAGGGCGACCGGTGAACGAGTCGCCAGATCCTCCGAGCCTGCCCACTGCGCGGCCCGCACCCGAAGACCCTCTGCCGCCCGTTGACCCTTCGTTGGCGACGGGACCGGTTCCGTCGCTCGCCTCCGGCGAGTTCTCCGACTTGTACGCGCTCGACGACCGCACCGTGCTGCGGCGTGACCGCTCCGGCCGTGACACCACCGAGGAGGCCGACCTCCTGCGTCACGCGGTCGCGCACGGGTTCCCCGCCCCTGCGGTGCTGGCCGCGAGCGGCCCGGACCTCGTCATGGAGCGTCTGCACGGCCCGACCCTGCTGCAGGCCCTGGGCGCCGACGAGGTCACGCTCCCCGAGGCGGCGGCGATCATGGCCGACCTGCACACCCGCCTCCATGCCATCGCGGCTCCCGCGGACTGGGCGGCGAGCGACGCCTGGCCGCGGATCCCCGCCGGACCGGTGCTCGTGCACCTCGACATCCACCCCGCGAACATCATCCTGTCGGAGGAGCACGGCCCGGCCCTGGTCGACTGGGCCAACGCGCGCACCGGCACCGCAGAGCTGGACGTGGCACTCACGGCGCTGATCGTCGCCGAGGTGGCCGTCGACGCGGGCGGCCTCTACTCGCAGGCCGCCCGGGCGTTGCTCGCGTCATTCCTGCACGCGATCGGCGTGGACCCGGTCGGAGCGCTCGACCACGCGGCCGCACTGCGCGTCGAGGACCCCTCGTTGGTGCCCGGCGAACGGGCACTCGTGCCCGCGGCAGCCGCACTCGTCCGCGACTTGGTTGCCGTGGCGACGCCCGCGACGTCGACCTGACGCGCGACGCTACGACGATCGGCGGATCAGGCCGTCGCGAACGTGAGGCAGTCGGCCTCGTCGTGACCCGCACCGATGCGGATCGACGCGGCGGTGCACTCGAGGTGCGAGTTGTGCGTGCACTCCGAGCGCTGGCAGGCGCCGACGTGGGTGACGACCTTGTCGAGGCCGCCCTTCACGCCGAGCGGGATGAACGTGGTGCACTGCGCGTCGCCGGTGCCCCCGCCGATCGTGACGGCGGCCGCGTGGCAGTGCGAGTGGTCGTTGTACGAACAGCCGGCGACCGAACACTCGTCGACGGCGGGCATGTCCATCAGCGTGCTCATGACGACCTCCATGGGGACCGGGGCGGCGCGTTGCTTCGACGCTAGACCCGTTCCGGGCACCCTGCCTAGCCAGTGAGTCCTTGCCTACCCGCAGGTCAGAGGCCATTTTGAGGTGAGGGTGCCCTCAGTCGGACGCTCGTCCGGGCGCCTCACCTGCGGCTACGGTCCCGGTCGGCCCCCGCAGGTGCGAAGGCGACCCGCCCTGTCGTCTCGCTCATGCAGCCCCCTCGCGCTAGACGGCCGAACGGCCGATCCCCACTCGGAGATCGGCCGTTCGCAGGCTGCGGTTGAGCGGCTGGTCAGAAGTCCCAGTCGTCGTCTTCCGTGTTCACGGCCTTGCCGATGACGTACGACGAGCCCGACCCGGAGAAGAAGTCGTGGTTCTCGTCGGCGTTCGGCGACAGGGCCGACAAGATCGCCGGGTTGACGTCGGTCTCGTCGCGGGGGAACAGCGACTCGTAGCCGAGGTTCATCAGCGCCTTGTTGGCGTTGTAGCGCAGGAACTTCTTGACGTCCTCGGTCAGGCCGACGCCGTCGTAGAGGTCCTGCGTGTACTCGACCTCGTTGTCGTACAGCTCGAAGAGGAGCTCGAAGGTGTAGTCCTTCATCTCCTGCTTCTCGGCCGCCGACAGCTTCTCGAGGCCCTTCTGGTACTTGTAGCCGATGTAGTACCCGTGCACGGCCTCGTCGCGGATGATCAGGCGGATGAGGTCGGCCGTGTTGGTGGCTTGGCGCGGCTGGACCAGTACATGGGCAGGTAGAAGCCCGAGTAGAACAGGAACGACTCCAGCAGCGTGCTGGCCACCTTGCGCTTCAGGGGCGAGTCGCCGCGGTAGTAGTTCATGACGATCTCGGCCTTGCGCTGCAGGTTCGGGTTCTCCTCCGACCAGCGGAACGCCTCGTCGATCTCCTTGGTGGAGCACAGCGTGGAGAAGATCGAGCTGTAGGACTTGGCGTGCACCGACTCCATGAACGCGATGTTGGTGTACACCGCCTCCTCGTGCGGCGTGATCGCGTCCGGGATGAGGGAGACGGCGCCGACGGTGCCCTGGATGGTGTCCAGCAGCGTCAGGCCGGTGAAGACGCGCATGGTGAGCGTCTTCTCCTGCTCGGTCAGCGTGGCCCACGACTGCACGTCGTTGGACACCGGCACCTTCTCGGGCAGCCAGAAGTTGCCGACGAGGCGGTCCCAGACGTCCGCGTCCTTGTCGTCGTCCAGACGGTTCCAGTTGATCGCCGAGACGCGGCTGACGAGTTGAGCTTCTCGCTCATCGGGTTGCTTCCTTCGTGTGGTTCGTCGACGGCACAGAGCGGGTCAGAGCATGCACGAGACGCAGCCCTCGACCTCGGTGCCCTCCAGCGCGAGCTGGCGCAGGCGGATGTAGTAGATCGTCTTGATGCCCTTGCGCCAGGCGTAGATCTGGGCCTTGTTCAGGTCACGCGTGGTGGCCGTGTCCTTGAAGAACAGGGTCAGCGAGAGGCCCTGGTCGACGTGCTGCGTGGCCTCGGCGTAGGTGTCGATGACCTTCTCGTAGCCGATCTCGTACGCGTCCTGGTAGTACTCCAGGTTGTCGTTCGTCATGAACGGCGCCGGGTAGTAGACGCGGCCGATCTTGCCTTCCTTGCGGATCTCGATCTTCGACGCGATCGGGTGGATCGAAGCGTCGAGTGGTTGATGTAGGAGATGGAGCCGGTCGGCGGGACCGCCTGCAGGTTCTGGTTGTAGATGCCGTGCTCCTGCACGAGGGCCGACAGCGCCTTCCAGTCGTCCTGCGTCGGGACGTGCACGCCGGCCTCGGCGAACAGCGCCTCGATGCGAGCCGTCCTCGGCTTCCACTCCTTCTCGGTGTACTTCTCGAAGTACTCGCCCGTCGCGTACTTCGAGTCCGCGAAGCCCTCGAACGCGGTGCCGCGCTCCTGGGCCAGCAGGTTCGAGGCCCGGATCGCGTGGTACGCCACCGTGTAGAAGTAGATGTTGGTGAAGTCGAGGCCCTCGTCGGAACCGTAGAAGATGCGCTCGCGGGCCAGGTAGCCGTGCAGGTTCATCTGCCCGAGGCCGATGGCGTGGCCGCCGGCGTTCGCCTTCTTGATCGACGGCACCGACTCGATGTTCGTCTGGTCGGCGACGCCGGTCAGGGCGCGGATCGCGGTCTCGACGGACTTGCCGAAGTCGGGCGAGTCCATCGACAGGGCGATGTTCATCGAGCCGAGGTTGCAGGAGATGTCGCGGCCGACCTCCTTGTAGGAGAGGTCCTCGTTGTACGTCGACGGCGTGGAGACCTGCAGGATCTCCGAGCACAGGTTCGAGTGCGTGATCTTGCCGGCGATCGGGTTGGCCCGGTTCACCGTGTCCTCGAACATGACGTACGGGTAGCCGGACTCGAACTGCAGCTCGGCGAGCGTCTGGAAGAACTCGCGGGCGCTGATCTTGGACTTCTTGATGGCCGCGTTGTCGACCATCTCGTAGTACTTCTCGGTCACGTTGATGTCCGCGAACGGCACCCCGTACACGCGCTCGACGTCGTACGGCGAGAACAGGTACATCGGCTCGTTCTTCTTGGCCAGCTCGAACGTGATGTCCGGGATGACGACGCCCAGCGAGAGGGTCTTGATGCGGATCTTCTCGTCGGCGTTCTCGCGCTTGGTGTCGAGGAACCGGTAGATGTCCGGGTGGTGCGCGTGCAGGTAGACCGCACCGGCGCCCTGGCGGGCACCCAGCTGGTTGGCGTACGAGAACGAGTCTTCGAGGAGCTTCATCACGGGGATGACGCCCGACTCTGGTTCTCGATGTGCTTGATGGGCGCGCCGTGCTCGCGGATGTTGCTGAGCAGGAGGGCCACGCCGCCGCCGCGCTTGGACAGCTGCAGGGCGGAGTTGATGCCGCGCGCGATGGACTCCATGTTGTCCTCGATGCGCAGCAGGAAGCAGGACACGGGCTCGCCGCGCTGCGCCTTGCCGAGGTTGAGGAACGTGGGGGTGGCGGGCTGGAAGCGGCCGGACACGATCTCGTCGACGAGCGAGACGGCGAAGTCCTGGTTCCCCTCGGCCAGCGCGAGCGCGACCATGCAGACACGGTCCTCGAAGCGCTCCAGGTACCGCTTGCCGTCGAACGTCTTCAGCGTGTACGACGTGTAGTACTTGAAGGCGCCCAGGAACGTCTGGAAGCGGAACTTCTTGGAGTACGCGTACTCGAAGAGGGTCTTGATGAAGGCGCGGTCGTACTGCAGCAGGACCGCCGGGTCGTAGTACTTGTTCTCGACGAGGTAGTCGAGCTTCTCGTTGAGGTCGTGGAAGAAGACCGTGTTCTGGTTGACGTGCTGCAGGAAGTACGCCCGCGCCGCCTCACGGTCCTTGTCGAACTGGATCTCCCCGTTCGCGCCGTACAGGTTCAGCATGGCGTTCAGGGCGTGGTAATCCAGGCCGGACGTCTCTACGCGGGTATCTGCGACTGTCGTTGCCAAAATCTTCCCAATCCCTCACGGACGTTGTGGACGTCCTCGCTCGTACCCATGAGCTCGAAGCCGTACAGGTAGGGGACACGGCACTTGGCCGCGATGATGTCCCCCGCGATGCAGTACTTCTCGCCGAAGTTCGTGTTACCGGCCGCGATCACGCCACGGATCAGTGCACGGTTGTCCTCGTCGTTGAGGAACTTGATGACCTGCTTTGGTACTGCCCCACCCTCGTTGCCCCCGCCATAGGTCGGCACGACCAGGACGAAGGGCTCGGAGGCGTGCAGGAACGGGTCTGTCGGCTTCAGCGGGATGCGCTGTGCGTCGAGACCGAGCTTCTGGACGAATCGGTGGGTGTTGTCCGAGGCCGAGGAGAAGTAGATGAGGGCGCTCATCGGTTGATCCCCTCAGCAGGGCGCCGTCAGGCGACGGCGGTGGCCAGACGCTCCGCGAGCGCCTTGATGCGGTCGGGGCGGTAGCCCGACCAGTGCTCGCCGAGGGCGCCGTCCACGACGACGATCGGCGCCTGCAGGTGGCCGAGCGACATGACGTAGTCACGCGCGTCGGCGTCCTGGCTGATGTCCACGACGTCGTACTCGGCGTCGAGCTTGTCGAGCGCACGGTAGGTCGCCGTGCACTGCACGCAGGCCGGCTTGCTGTAGACCGTGATCGTCATCGTGGCTCCTGATTTCTGGCTGCTGCGCGCTCCCCCGAGCCCGCCCTGATCGGCTTGGCAAGACACTACACCTAGTGGTCGGGGAAGCAATGGACCACTAGGGCTTGTAGTGACATGGATGTCATTCTTCACCCTGTGGACAAGAACCAGGCTACCGCGGACCACTGACACGACCCCTCACCAGCGGGTTCGCAGCGGCGTCCACAGGCATCCACAGACCCCCATAGGACACCCACAGGCCGGTGCACATCGCCATGCACACGCCGCGTGTCCGATTCGCCCGAAAATCGTCGGGTGGCGGGCCGGGGACGCGACACGCCGGGCGGTTCTGAGAGCAGGCTCAGCGGTCGTGCGCGACCCACGTCGGTGCGGTGCGCGATGCTGTGCACGTGCAGATCACCACCCTCGGGGCGCTGGCCGTCGACGGCCAACCCGTCCGCGGGGACAAGCTCGCGTCACCCTGATCGGTGCACTGCTCGCCGCGCGCGGGCGCGTGGTCTCGTCGGCCGTGCTCGTCGAGGACGTGTGGGAGGGCATCCCGCCGGACGACGCCGGCGGCGCGGTCCAGGCGCTGGTCTCCCGGGCACGTCGGCTCGGGCTGCCCGTCACCGGGGCGGCCGGCGGCTACCGGCTGCCCACCGAGGACCTCGAGATCGACGTCGCGGAGGCCGAGGCGCTGCTGGAACGCGCGCGAGCCGCCCTCAAGAAGGACGACCCCGGCACCGCCCACCTGCTCAGCATCCAGGCACGGGCCCTCGTGCCCGCCGTCCCCGATCTCGACGACGCCGCGACGGCCCGGCTGCTCGCCGAGATCGTCGGCGTCCGCGCGGAGTCGGGCCTGGCGGTCGGGGACACCGCGGACGTGGTCGACGACCTGCGCCGCTGCGCGCTGCGCACCCCGCCCGACGAACCGCTCGTCGCGCTGCTGGTGCGCGTGCTGGCCGCTCAAGGTCGCGACGCCGAGGCGATCGAGGTGGTCGAGCGGGTCCGCGACGACCTGGCCGACCGGTACGGCACCGACCCGTCGCCCGTCGTCGCGCAGGCCCACCTGGCCCTGCTCCGCGGCGAGCTCGCCGCACCGCCCCCACCGCCCGCGCACGTCCTCGTCCCCGTGCAGCGCGTGCAGCTTCCCGGCGCCTGGCGTCGCCCCGCGACGGCGCTCGTCGGTCGCGACGAGGACGTCGCCGAGCTCGAGGCGGCGCTCGCGACGACCTCGCTGGTCACCATCGTCGCCACCGGCGGGGCGGGCAAGACGCGGCTGGCCACCGAGGTCGCCCGGCGCGCGGCCGCGGGTGGTCGGCCCGTCCGCGTGATCGAGCTGGCGGGCGTGCGCGGGCCCGGCGAGGTGCTCCCGACCGTGCTGGCGGCGATCGGCGGCGCCGACGCGGCCGCCTCCCGCGTCGAGCTCGCGCTGCCGCGCCAGCTGCTCTCGCCCGAGGACCGGCTGCGGCTCGCGGCGCAGGACCTCGACGGCCTGCTCGTCCTCGACAACTGCGAGCACGTGCTGGACGCGGCCGCGACCGTCGTCGGCGACCTGCTCGCCGTGGCGTCCGACGACGTCGTGGTCCTGGCCACCAGCCGCGCACCCCTCGGGCTCGTCGGCGAGGCCGTGCACCGCCTGCGGACGCTCCCCGACGACGACGCCCTGGCCCTCCTGGAGGCGCGCGCGCGGGCGGGGCGGGCAGGGGTGGGCTGGGAGCCCGAGCGCGCCCTCGAGCTCTGCCACCGCCTGGACAACCTGCCGCTCGCGCTCGAGCTCGCCGCCGCACGGCTGCGGTCGATGGCCGTCGAGGACGTGCTCGACGGCCTGACAGACCGGTTCTCCCTGCTCGACGACGCCCTGCGCGGGCTGCCCGAACGGCACGCGAGCCTGTGGGCGATGGTCGACTGGAGCCGCGAGCTGCTGGAGCCCGCCGACCGCGACCTGCTGCAGCGCGTGTCCGTCATCCCGACGGCGTTCACGGCCGAGACCGCGATCGCCGTCGCCGGCACGCAGCCCCACATCGTGCGCCGCGGGCTGGCCACGCTGGTCGAGCAGTCGCTGCTCAGCCTCGACGACCACGACGCCGGTCCGGCCATGTACCGGATGCTCGAGACCGTCCGGGAGTACGGCGAGGCGAGGCTGGACGCCGCGGGCGAGCGCGGCCCGGCGATGAACGGCCTGGTTCGGTGGGCCGGGGTCGAGGCGAGCCGCCTGGCCGACAAGTTCGTCGGCCGCGACCAGGTCGAGGCGCTCGACCGCTGCGCGCAGCAGCAGGAGTCCCTCCTCGCCGCGCTGCGCTGGGCCCTCGACCACGACGACGAGGTGGCGCCGGTGCGGATCGCCACCGCGCTGTTCCACCTGTGGAGCGTGCGCGGGGCGCACCTGGAGGTCGTCGAGTGGGCGCCGCTGATCCTCAAGGCGCACGACCCCGTCGCCCGCACCCGGTCCGCCCTCTACCGCGGCGCGGCCTCCGGTCGACCGCTGCCGGACGCCGACCGGGTGGCGACTGCCTCCGTGTTCGCCGCGATCAACGCGGGCGCGTCCGAGTCCTACCGGATCGCGGCGCTCGCCGGGCGGGTCATCCGGCGGGTGATGACCGACCGCCCCGAGCAGGTGTCCCCGCGCACGACGGCCCTGGCGTCGCTGCTCCCGGGGTTGTCCACCATGGACACCTCCGTCGCGCTCGCCTCGGCCGAGCGGATGATCTCGAACGACGACCCGTTCCTGCGCGGCCTCGGCCTGTTCCTGCGGGCGGCGACGCGCGAGAACGCGGGCGACCCGGGCATGTCGAGCGACGACGCCCGCGAGGCCTACCGGACGTTCGAGCTGGCGGGCGACCACTGGGGCATGGGCATGGCCGCCCAGGGTGTCGGTCAGTGGGAGGGTGCGCGCGGCGAGCCCGAGGCCGAGGAGTGGCTGCTCCGCAGCGTCGGGCACCTCGAGCTCGTCGGCGCCCAGCAGGACGTGCGGAGCATCCGGGTGCTGCTCGACGTGCAGCGCGCGCTCGCGGGCGAGCAGGACGCGGTCGAGCGGCTGCGCGAGGTCACGCTCTCCCCGCAGGTCGAGGACATGGACATCGCGCAGGCGCACATCGGTCTCGCGCACGTCGCCTGGGCGGCCGGGCGGTCCGGCGAGGCCGTGCGCCACGCCGAGGCGGCGTCCGCCATGATCGAGTCGGGCAGGATCCCTGCACCTCAGGCGCGCGTCCTTTTCCGCGTCGCCGCCGCCGTGGTGCACCTGCGCGCCACCGGCCTCAGCGCAGCCGACGACCGGATCGCCGAGGCCCGTGCCGTCGAGCTCCTCGAGCTGGCCGGCCCGGACGCGCAGACGATGGCGGACATGCCCGTGCTCGGCTCCTACGCCCTCGGCGCCGCGGAGCTCGCCGCCTTCCGCGGGGATGCTGCGGCCGCGCGCGAGCTGTGGTCGCTCGGCATCCGCCTGGGCGCCAACCTGGCGATGCTGTTCCAGCTGGGGACGGGTGCGTCGCTCGCCGGGATCCTGGGGGACGACGACGACCGCGAGGCCGCCCTGAGCGCCTGGCGCGACCGGTCGGGCCCCGACGCCGCCACGCGCATCCGCGAGCGCGGCGACCGTCGTCTGACCTACGCTCGGCGCAACATCGGCTCGCACAAGGGGAACGTGATGGACTTTCTGGTCTCGACGATGAACGACGCCCCCGGCTACCGCGTCCAGGCGATCCTCGGCGAGGTGACCGGCCTGACCGTGCGCGCTCGCAACGTCGGCACGCAGATCGGCGCCGGGTTCAAGGCGTTCGTCGGCGGCGAGCTGAAGGGCCTGACCAAGCAGCTGCAGGAGACCCGCGACGAGGCGATGCAGCGGATGGTCGAGACCGCCCGCGCCCGCGGCGCCAACGCCGTGCTCGCCATGCGGTTCGACGCCAACGAGGTCAGTGCCGGCTACCAGGAGATCGTGGCCTACGGCACGGCCGTCGTGATCGTCCAGGCATAGTTCCGGCATCAGCACGCCGACGAGCGGCCACCCCGTGTGGGGTGACCGCCCGTCGTTCGTCGTGGGTCAGACCTTCTTGCGGTAGGCCCGCATGGCCAGCGGCATGAACACCGCGACCAGCCCGACGCACCAGGCCAGCGTCCAGTAGACGCTGTCGCCCATCGGCGTGCCGAGGAACAGACCGCGGACCGACGCGACGAGGTGGGTCAGCGGGTTCCACGCCACGACGTGCTGCATCCAGCTCGGCAGGGTCGCCGCCGGCACGAACACGTTGGACGCGAAGCTGAGCGGCAGGACGATCAGGAACATGATCCCCTGCACCGCACCCGAGGTCCGCACCTTCATGCCGACGAACACCGACACCCAGCTCAGGCACAGGGCGAAGAGCACGGCGAGCAGGCAGCCGGCCAGGGCGCTCAGCGGGTTGGTCATGATGCGGAAGCCCATCAGGTAGCCGACCAGCAGCGTCGAGACCGTGACGATCACGTAGCGGACGACGTCGCCGACCACGGACCCGACCAACGGCGCCGACCGGGGGATGGGCAGCGACTTGAAGCGGTCGAAGATGCCCTTCTCCATGTCGGTGTTGAGGTTCACGCCGATGGAGATGGAGCCCTGGGCGATCGTCTGGGCCAGGATGCCCGGGAGCAGGAACTGCAGGTAGGTGTGCGTGTCACCGGCGACCGCGCCGCCGAAGATGTAGACGAAGATCACCAGGAAGATCGCCGGCTGCAGCGTGACGTCGATGAGCGCCTCGGGCGTGCGCGCCGTCTTGATCAGGCTGCGCTTGGCCAGCGAGAGCGAGTGCCGGATGAGCGGGAGCGGCCGCTTCTTGACCGCGATCGCGGCCGACGGCGTGTGTCGTGCGATGGGAGTGGTGAGGGTGGACATCACGCCACCTCCTTCTCTGGGGTGACGGTGGTGTCGTCCTCGGACGCGGTACGACCCGTGAGCGTGAAGAACACCTCGTCGAGGCTGGGCAGGTGCAGGGAGAGCTCGGTGACGCCGATGCCGACGCTCGCCAGGCGGGAGACCGTGGCGGTGAGCGCGGAGTCGTCGGCCACCGGGACCGCGAGGACGCCCTTGCGGATCTCCTCGGCGCGCCCGTCGGAGGACACCTGCGCCAGGATCGTCGCGGTCTCCTCCAGCCGGGTCACGTCGGACGGACGGACCTCGAGGGTCTGACCGCCGACGATGCGCTTGAGGCCCTCGGGGGTGTCGTGCGCGATCACTCGACCGTGGTCGATGACCGTGATCTCGTCGGCCAGCGCGTCGGCCTCCTCGAGGTACTGCGTGGTGAGCAGGACCGTCGATCCCTCGGTCACCAGGGAGCGGACGACGTCCCACATGTCCTCACGCTTGGCGGGGTCCAGGCCGGTCGTCGGCTCGTCGAGGAAGATGACGTCCGGGCGCCCGACCAGGCTCGCGGCCAGGTCGAGTCGGCGGCGCATGCCACCGGAGTAGGTCTTGGCGGGCCGGTCGGCGGCGGCCGTGAGGTCGAACCACTCGAGCAGCTCGGCGGCCCGGGCGCGGGCGCCCGCCTTGCCGAGGTCGAGCAGCATGCCGAAGAGCACGAGGTTCTGGCGGCCGGAGAGGTCCTCGTCGACGGATGCGTACTGGCCGGTGAGGCCGATCGACTGGCGGACGCGGACGGCGTCCTTGACCACGTCGAAGCCGCCGATCCGGGCGGTGCCGGCGTCGGGGGTGAGCAGGGTGGACAGGATGCGGACCGCCGTCGTCTTGCCCGCTCCGTTGGGGCCGAGCACACCGAGGACGGTGCCGCGAGCGACGGCGAGGTCGACGCCCTGGAGGGCCTTCGTCTCGCCGAAGTGCTTGACGAGGCCGTGGGCCTCGATCACCAGGTCTGTTGTCATGGCTCCAGCCTCGACGACGCCGCTGACAGCGCGCCGACACGCGACCGACACGGTGCATGTCAGTCGGTGTCGGCGCCGCTTTCAGCAGGAAGTCGCTACAGCAGACCGGCGCTCGGGCGGCGGGCGGCCGCCAGCACGACGACGACGATCGACAGGGCGGCGACCGCGACTCCTAGACCCTGCCAGCCGCCGCCCGTCGCGAGCGCGCCGGCACTCAGGGCGCCGATCACCTGGACCGTCGTGGAGGTCAGCTCGGCGATCGGCTGGACGCGGCCGCGCTCGGCCGGGCGGTACGCGGCAGTGACCATGGCGCTGCCGCCGCTGGACGCCAGGTTCCAGCCGACGCCGACGCCGAACATGGCCGCCAGGAACGCCCACGACGCCATGCTCACCGCGGCGGCCGCCCCGGCGACCGCGAGCAAGAGCGCGCCGATCATCGCGATCCGGCGCTCGCCGACGCGGCCGATCCAGCGCGCGACGACGAATCCCGGCGCGAACATGCCGACCATGTGCAGCTGGACGCTGAACGCGGCCTCGCCCTCGGAGTGGCCCATCGACATGCCTGCGATCGGCCCGGCGGTCATCATCGACGTCATCGAGACGGCCGACAGGGCCACGGCCCCGACGCCGAGCAGCAGGCTGGGCTGCCGCCAGAGGACCCTCCGCGAGCGCACGGCGCCGTCGCTCGGCGTGGCGGCCGGCGCGGCGAGCGTGGCCAGCGATTCCGGCATGGTCGCGTTCCAGATCGCCGCCGCGCCGCCCGCGCACGCGACCAGCACGTAGGACAGCACGTACGGCGTGGCCGTGAACCCGCCGACCGCCGTGGCCAGGAAGGGTCCGATGAGCGCCGCGACCAGCCCGCCGGCCAGGACGGTGCTCACGGCGCGGGCACGTTCGGACGGGTTCGACTCGGCGGCGGCGTACCGGTAGTACCCGGCGCCAGCCTGGTAGACGCCGACCAGGGCGGTGCCGAGGCAGAACAACCAGAAGCCGCGCCGCTGCACCGCGAGCGCGGAGACGAGCCCGGCCGGGACGGCGACGGACGCCGCGAACGTGAAGACCCGGCGGTAGCCGCTGCGGCCGATCCAGCGCGAGAGCGCGAACGTCGTCGACGCCGCCACGACCGGGATGAGGCTGAACGGGAGCGTCGCCAGCGCGCGGGTGGGGGCCAGGTGAGCGCCCACGATGCCCGTGAGGGTCAGGTCGACGGAGGTCCCGAGGACGAACAGAAGCTTGGGCGGGGACGAGTCGGCGAGTCAGGGCGCGGGGGTCGGCCAGGGCGGTCTGGGTCACGCCGCCAGCCTGGCTGACCTGCGGGTTCGCGGGCCATCGGCAGGATTGCCAATGTGCGATAGATTCCTGCCATGTCCACGAAGGTCGCCGTCCTCGCACTCGACGGTGTGCTGGCCATGGAGGTCGGCATGCCGTTCCAGATCCTCGGACGGCTGCCGGCGCTGGGGTACGAGCTGGCGCTCTGCGGTGCGGAGCCCGGTCCGGTAATGACCTCGGGCGGGTATCCGGTCGTCGCGTCGCACGGGCTGGAGGGTCTGGCCGACGCCGACACGATCGTCGTCCCGGCCTTCGACATCCCGGCGCGCGAGATCCCGGCGGCGGTCCTCGACGCCCTGCGCAGCGCCCACACCCGCGGCGCGCGGCTCGTGTCGATCTGCGGCGGCGCGTTCGCGCTGGCCGCGGCCGGGGTGCTCGACGGGCGGCGCGCGACGACGCACTGGCGGCTGGCGTCCACGATGGCCGCGCTCTACCCCCGGGTGGACGTCGACCCGGACGTGCTCTACGTCGACGCGGGGTCGGTGATCACGTCCGCCGGCGTCGCCGCCGGGATCGACGTCTGCCTGCACCTGCTGCGCGTCGACCACGGTGCCGCGGTGGCGAACGAGGTGGCCCGGCTCATGGTCGCGGCGCCGCACCGTGAGGGCGGCCAGGCGCAGTTCATCGAGCGGCCCGTCGCTCCCGTCACCGACACCTCGCTGGCGGCGACGCGCGCGTGGGCCCTGCGCATGCTCACCGAGCCGCTGACGGTCGCGACGCTCGCCCAGCACGCGCACCTGTCCGAGCGCACGTTCGCCCGCCAGTTCGTCGTCGAGACCGGGACGACCCCCCTGCGTTGGCTCGTCGCCGCGCGGGTGGACCGTGCCCGCGAGCTGCTGGAGACACGCGACTGGGGGTCGGACCGCGTCGCCGCCGAGTGCGGCCTGGGCACGGCCTCGAACCTGCGGGTGCACTTCCGCCGCGCGGTCGGCGTGACCCCGTCGGACTACCGCAGGTCGTTCGCGGCCTCCTGAAGCCCGATCCCCTCGGCTCCGGCTCGTGCACCTCGAGCAGGGCGCAGCGTCGCCACCAGGCGGTCGAGCTCGTCGTCGCTCGTGTAGTAGTGCGGCGACGCGCGGACCACCTCGGTCAGCCCGCGCGCCCCGAAGTCGAGCTGGGCGGACGAGACCCGCGTGACGCTGACGTTGACACCGCGCGACGCGGCCGACGCGCGGACGTCGTCGGCGGCGCGCCCGTCCACCGTGAACGTGACGATGCCGGCCTTGCGCGCACCCTTGTCGCGGACGGTGACCCCCGGGATCTGTTCGAGCCCGGTCCGCAGACGCGCGGCCAGCGCCACCACGCGCTCCTCGATGGCCGGGAGACCGACCGACAGCGCGTAGTCGGCGGCTGCACCGAGGCCCAGGACGTCGGCCATCGAGCGCTCGTGCGTCTCGAAGCGGCGCGCGCCCGGGACCGGTGCGTAGGTGGTCGGAGACGTCCACGTGGCCGCGCCGAGCCCGAGCACCGGCGGCACGAGGCGCTCGGTGATCGCGCGCGACGCGTACAGGAACCCCGTCCCTCGCGGCGCACGCAGGAACTTGCGACCGGTCGCCGCCAGCAGGTCGCAACCCAGCGCGTCGACGTCGACGTCGAGCTGCCCGACCGACTGGCACGCGTCGAGCAGGAAGATCGCACCCGCCCGCCGCGCCAGCGCGCCCACCTCGGCGGCCGGGTTGACCACCCCGCCGCCGGTCGGCACATGCGTGAGCGCGACCAGGGCGACGTCCGCGTCCAGCGCCTTCTCGAGGGCGTCGAGGTCGACCTGCCCGTGCCCGTCGTCCTCGACCACCTCGAGCGTGGCGCCGGTGCGCTCGCAGGCCTGCAGGAGGGCGATCGCGTTGCTGATGTACTCGGTGCGGGCGGTGAGGATGCGCTGGCCGGGCTTCAGCGGGATCGACGCGAACGCGACGTCCCACGCGACGGTCGCGCTCTGCACCAGGGCGATCTCGTCGGGCCGGGCGCCGACGAGCGTGGCGACCGAGCCGTACACCGCCTCGATGCGGTCCGTGGCCTCCGCCTCGGCCTCGTACGGACCGATCTCCGCCTCCCGCCGCAGGTGCGCGACCACGGTGTCGGTCACCACCTGCGGGCGCAGCGCGCCGCCGGCGTTGTTGAGGTGGGCGACGTGCTCGACGCCCGGGGTGTCGGCACGGACCCGGGCGAGATCGATCGTCACGCCCGGAGTGTAGGCAGGAGTCGGGCAACGACCGAAGGGCCATCCGCAAGGAAGTGGCCCCAGGCCTCAGCGGCTGGACGGGCGCCAGAGGACGACGGCCGTGCGGTCGGCCGGCCCGCTCGGGCGGCGACTGCGGGTCCGGTTGACCGCGACGTCACCGGCGGGGTCGGCGGTGAACACGCGCCGACCAGGGTCGACGAACGCGCGCAGGTACTCGATCTGTCGTCGCAACCCGTCGATCTCCTGCTCAAGCTCGAGGATGCGCTTGATGCCGGCCAGGTTGACGCCGTCGTCCTGCGACAGGCGCTGGACCTCGCGCAGCGTCGCGATGTCGCGCAGCGAGTACCGCCGACCGCGGCCGCTCGCCCGGGACGGGATCACCAGGCCGAGCCGGTCGTACTGACGCAAGGTCTGCGGGTGCATCCCCGCCAGCTCGGCGGCGACCGAGATGACGTAGACCTTGGCGTCCTCGGAGGCCACGGCTACGTCCTCGCCGAGTCCAGCAGGCCGGCTCGCACGTCCTCACCCGAGGTCGCGATGCCGAACGCCTGGACGGCCTCGCGTGCGGCGCTGGAGAGGCGCTGGGGCACGACGACCGAGACCGTGACCAGCAGGTCGCCCTTGCCGGCCACGCCACGGCCCTTGACGCGCAGCACGCGACCGGAGGGTGTGCCCTCGGGCACCTTGACGCGCACGGTGGACCCGTCGAGCGTCGGCACCTCGATCGTGGCGCCGAGCGCGGCCTCGTCGAACGCGACGGGAACGGTCAGGCGCAGGTTGTCCCCGTCGAGCGAGAACACGGGGTGCGGACTGACGGCGACAGTGACGACGAGGTCACCGGCCGGCGCTCCACCGTCGCCGGGGCGACCCTTGCCGCGCAACCGGATCTTCTGACCGTCGCGCACGCCCGCGGGGATGCGCGCGTTGACCGTGCGGCCCTCGACGTTGAGCGAGACCTGCGAGCCTTCGACAGCCTGCCGGAACGGCATGGTCACGGTCGCGGCCAGGTCCGCGCCGGGCTGCGGGCCGCGCGTGAACCCGCCGGCGCCCCCGCCCCCGAACAGCCCGCCGAGCAGGTCCTCGAACCCGCCCTGGTTCGAGGAGTACCGGACCCGGCCACCGCCCGGGGCGCCGCCGCCGAACATGCCGCCGAACACGTCCTCGAAGCCGCCGTTGGCGCCGCGACCGCCCGAGGTGAACCGGGCGCCGCCCGCCATCGCCCGCAGCTGGTCGTACTGGCCGCGCTGCTCGGTGTCCGACAGCACCGCGTAGGCCTCGCCGACGTCCTTGAACCGGGCCTCCGCCTTGGCGTCGCCAGGGTTGTGGTCGGGGTGCATCTCGCGTGCGGAGCTTGCGGTACGCCTTCTTGATGGTGGCCGCGTCCGCGTCCTTGGGGACGCCGAGAACCGCGTAGAAGTCCTTCTCGAGCCAGTCCTGACCAGTCACGACGCCTCCTTCCAGATGTTCCGCAGCGTCCGAGCAGACGATGAGTCTGCTCGGACGCTACAGGGGGTTCACGCCTCCGGGTCCACCACAGCCACGCGGGCCGCGCGGAGCACCCGGTCGGCCGTGCGGTATCCCGGCTGGAGCACCAGCTGGACCGTCGGCTCGCTGACCTCGGCGGAGTGCGAGTGCATGAGCGCCTCGTGCACCGCCGGGTCGAACGGCTCGCCGGCGACGCCGTAGCGCGTCACGCCGAACCGCCCCAGCGTCGACTCGAGCTTCTCGGCGATCGACACGAACGGACCGGTGAGGTCGCCGTGCTGGCGTGCCAGCTCGATGTCGTCGAGGACCGGGATGAGGGCCTCGACCACCGCGTGCACACCCCGGTCGTGGGCGGCCAGGCCGTCGGCCTTGGACCGCTTCACGAACGAGGAGTACTGCTGCTCGAGGTTGTAGTAGGCCGCCTTGGAGCGCTGGAGCTCGTCCAGACGCTCCGCGGCGATCCGCTCGGCCTCGACCAGACCCTCCAGGACGACCTCCTCCTCCGCGTTCTCCGCGATGGACTCGGCCTCGGCGAGAACCTGCTCCTCGGGAGTCAGGTCCTCGCCGTCGCCCGACGTCACTTCGACGCCGCCTCGTCCTCGTCGTCGACGATCTCGGCGTCCACGACGTCCTCGTCATCCGCGGCCGGCGCGTCGGCCGGGGCGGACTCGTCGGACGATGCCGTGTTGTTCGCCGAGTACAGCGCCTCGCCGATCTTCTGGCTGGTGGTCAGCAGCGCCGAGTGCTTGGCCTTGACCTCGTCGATGTCGGTGCCCGCGAGCGCGGTCTTCAGCTCGCCGACGGCGGCCTGGACCTCGGTCTTGACGTCGTCGGACAGCTTGTCCGCGTTGTCGACGAGCAGCTTCTCGGTCGAGTAGACGAGACCCTCGGCGCTGTTGCGCACCTCGGCCTCCTCGCGACGCGCCTTGTCCTCGGCGGCGTGCTCCTCGGCCTCGCGCACCATGCGCTCGATGTCCTCCTTGGGGAGGGCCGAGCCGCCGGTGATGGTCATCGACTGCTCCTTGTTGGTGCCGCGGTCCTTGGCGGACACGTGCACGATGCCGTTGGCGTCGATGTCGAACGTGACCTCGATCTGCGGGACACCACGCGGAGCCGGCGCGATGCCGGTCAGCTCGAACGTGCCGAGCGGCTTGTTGTCCCGTGCGAACTCGCGCTCGCCCTGGAACACCTGGATCAGCACGGACGGCTGGTTGTCCTCGGCGGTGCTGAAGATCTCGCTCCGCTTGGTCGGGATGGCCGTGTTGCGCTCGATGAGCTTGGTCATCACGCCGCCCTTGGTCTCGATGCCGAGGCTCAGCGGGGTGACGTCGATGAGCAGGACGTCCTTGCGGTCGCCCTTCATGACGCCGGCCTGCAGAGCGGCACCGACGGCGACGACCTCGTCCGGGTTGACGCCCTTGTTGGGCTCCTTGCCGCCTGTGAGCTCGGTGACCACGTCGGTGACGGCCGGCATGCGGGTCGAGCCGCCGACGAGCACCACGTGGTCGATCTCGGAGAGCTTGATGCCCGCGTCGCGGATGACGTCGTTGAACGGCTTCTTGGTGCGGTCGAGCAGGTCCTGCGTCATCTGCTGGAACTGCGCGCGGGTCAGCTTGGTGTCCAGGTGGACCGGGCCGTTCTCGCTCATCGAGAGGTACTGCAGCGAGATGTTGGTGGTCGTCGCCGACGACAGCCTTCTTGGCCTGCTCGGCAGCCTCACGCAGACGCTGCACGGCGATCTTGTCCTTGGCCAGGTCGACGCCCGTGGAGTTCTTCACCTCGGCGACCAGGAAGTCGACGATGCGCTGGTCCCAGTCGTCGCCGCCGAGGCGGTTGTCGCCGGAGGTCGCACGGACCTCGATCGTCGAGAAGCCGTCGTCGTCCTTGCCCACCTCGAGCAGGGACACGTCGAACGTGCCGCCACCCAGGTCGAAGACGAGGATGAGCTCGTCCTCCTTGCCGCGCTCCAGGCCGTAGGCCAGGGCGGCCGCGGTGGGCTCGTTGATGATGCGCAGGACGTTGAGGCCCGCGATCGCGCCCGCGTCCTTCGTGGCCTGGCGCTCGGCGTCGTTGAAGTACGCCGGGACCGTGATGACGGCCTCGGTGACGGGCTCGCCCAGGTAGGCCTCCGCGTCACGCTTGAGCTTGGAGAGCACCCGCGCGCTGATCTCCTGCGCGGTGTACTTCTTGTCGTCGATGCTCGCGGACCAGTCCGTGCCCATGTGGCGCTTGACGGACGCGATCGTGCGGTCGACGTTGGTGACGGCCTGGCGCTTGGCGATCTCGCCGACCAGCACCTCACCCGTCTTGGAGAACGCGACCACCGACGGCGTCGTGCGCGACCCCTCGGCGTTGGCGATGACCGTGGGCTCGCCGCCCTCGAGGACAGCGACCACCGAGTTGGTGGTACCGAGGTCGATGCCGACTGCTCGTGCCATGTGTGTGCCTTCTTTCGTGTGCTGCGGGGTGTGTCGTTACTCGCTCTTGAGTCCGGCTCGCTCAAGTCTGCGTCGCGACGAGCGCATGCGCAAACTCGTGAGGTCCGAACTTGAGTCTGTGTGGCTCAACCTTGAGGAGCCCGGAAGCATTCCCGCGGCTCATGTACGCCCATCAGGCGGTCATGGTCGTGCTGCTGCGGCGGGATCTCATCTGAGTGGTCGCAGTCTTGTGTGGCGCGTGGTCGCGGGGGCGTCGACGATGGTTTCGTCGACACCCATCCGCGGAGGCCAGCCGTGAACGACCCACGGGCGACGCCCGGCCGCAAGACCCTGGTGTCCGCGCACCGCGGCGGTGTCGGTCGCGCCCGCCATCTGTCGAACACGCTCGAGGGCTTGCGGTTCGCGTGCGCCACGAACGCGGCGTTCGTCGAGTTCGACGTGCAGAAGCTGCGGGACGGCGCCCTCGTGCTGTTCCACGACGACACGGTCCGTCTGCGCGGCGGCGCCCGGGTGCCGGTCGGGTCGGTGCCGCTGCAGGACCTTCAGAGGGTGGGGCCGGTCGTGCGGTACGAGGAGGCGCTGGCCCAGCTCGCCGAGCACGGCAAGGGTGCGCACGTCGACGTGAAGTTCCACAGCGACGACGGCTCGGCCGAAGTGGACCTCGCGCGGTCCGCGGTCGAGCTGCTCGGCCCGGGGCTCGTGGTCGTCACCACCGGTCACGACGCCAGCGTGGCCGCCATCCGTGCCTGGTCCCGTGAGCGGTACCCGGGGCTGCTGGTCGGGCTCACGATCGGCCGGCCGGCCGCCGGGCAGCTGCTGCGTCGGCGTCGGCGTCGCTGGCTGCTGGAGCAGGTGCGTCGGCTCCTGGCGTGCGACGCCAACCTGGCGGTGGTGCACAAGGCGGGCGCCCGGCTCGGGATGGCCCGCGAGGTCCACCTGCTCGGGCTGCCGTTGCTCGTGTGGACGGTCGACCGACCCGGCCAGCTCGCGTACTGGCTGACGCCGGGCCGGGCATGGATGGTCACGACGAACCGGCCGGACCGCGCCTCGGCGCGCTCACGGGCCGGATCGAGGACGCCCGTCGCGGACCGCTCCGAACACTGATCCCCTCCCGCTGCGCGGATGCCGAACGGTCCTCGCTCAGATCCGCTCGACGGCGTCTGCCTGGGGTCCCCGATCGCTCTGACGCACCTTGTACCGGACCCGATCGCCCTCCTGCAACGCTTCGGCGCCCCGCACGACCGACACGTGGACGAACAGGTCCACACCTCCCGCGTCCGGGGTGATGAAGCCGAACCCGCGCTCCGCGTCGTAGCGCGCGACGACGCCCTCGCCGCCGCTCACCGGGGCGACGGATGACGTCGGTCGGCCCGACCGACCGCGACCCGCCGAGGGTGCGCCTCCCGGTGCCGAGCCGCCCACGAGCCGCACATCGCTGCCCTGCGGGCCCTTCTCACCGGCAGAGACCCTGTAGGTCACGCGATCTCCTTCGGACAGCTCGGTCAGCCCCCGGGCCAGCTCGCGGACGTGGACGAAGACGTCCTCACCGCCGGAGTCGGGCGTGACGAACCCGAAGCCTTTGCCTCCGTCGTACCAGGACACGGTGCCGTCTGCGCCGTCGGACGCCTGCCGGGCGGCCTCCGGCCCGAGCGGCAGCAGGTGGTCTGCCTGCGGCCCCTTCTCCCCGTCGACGATGAGGAACGCCACCCGCTGCCCGTCCGAGATCACGCCACCCCCGACGATGGCCGAGCTGTGCACGAAGATCTCGCCGCGACCGCCGTCAGGCGTGATGAAGCCATATCCCTTGCCCGGCTCGTACCAGGCGACGGTGCCGAGGACGCCCACGGGCGCGTCGGCGGCCTGGTCGCCCGTGACCCGGACGCGGCGTGCCTGCGGGCCGCGGTCCCCCTCGCCCACCTCGAACTCGACCACCTGTCCCTCGCGGAGCTGCCTTATCCCGTCTTCGCTGATGATCTCGGACGCATGCACGTACAAGTCGTCGGCATCGGGGCCGAGATCGAGGAAGCCGAACCCCCGCTCGACGTCGAACCATCGGACAGTCCCCTGGGGCACGGTTGACTCCTTGTCGAAGCTTCTAGGTTGCTGGCACCCAGTGTCCCGCATCACCACACCAACCCGTCCGCTCGCAGGTCAGCGCGGTGTCCTCCGGACAGGTGCGATGCGTTCTTGCAGCGTCACGGCGTCGTATGCCGTGGCTCGCGGGCAGGATCGTGCGGTGGCGCGTCGCCCACCGCGCTGCTGTGCGTCGAGAAGACCCGCAACAACGGCGGCGCCCCCGTGTGAGCGTGACCGTGACCAGTGCTCAGCGTCGGACGTACTCGTCGGCGGTGACGTGCTCGAGCCAGGTGACGACCACGCCGTCGTCGTCCGCCTCCTGCATGGCGACGTGCGCCATGAACCGGTCCGAGGTGGCACCGTGCCAGTGCTCTTCGCCGGGCTCGATGTAGACGACGTCGCCGGGACGGATCTCCCGGACCTCGCCGCCGCGTCGCGCGACGTACCCGATGCCGTCGGTGACGTAGAGCGTCTGCCCCTTCGGGTGGTGGTGCCAGGCGGTGCGAGCGCCCGGGGCGAAGCGCACGTGCGCGCACCCGATCGCGGTCTGCTCGTCCGGGTTGCGGATGGTGTCGACGAACACCGTCCCGGTGAACCAGTCCGTCGGGCCCGGGGCGCTCCGGCCACCGCTCGTCGTGAACTTCATGGTCCTGTTCCTCTCGTCGGTCGTGGCGGGTGCGATGCGCGAACGGTGACCGCCCTGAGGACCGCTCGCGTCGATGCTGCTCGCACGCGGTGCCTCCCGCACGGTGAGACGAGGTCGTCGGGTTCAGAGGGTCAGCAGCACCTTGATCGCTCGGCGCTGGTCCATGGCCGTGTACCCGTCGGCGGCCTGCTCGATCGGGAGCGTGAGGTCGAAGACCTTGCCGGGGTCGATCGTGCGGTTCCAGATGGCTGCGAACGGCTCGGGCAGGAAGCGGCGCACGGGCGCGGGCCCGCCGTGGAGGTGCACGCCGGAGAAGAACAGCTGCTCGCCCGGCAGCTGCACGTCGTGGGAGACGCCGACGTAGCCGACGTGACCGCCGGCGCGGGTGGAGTGGATGGCCTGCATCATCGACTCCTGGGTGCCGACGGCCTCGATCGTGGAGTGCGCGCCGAGACCGCCGGTGAGCCTCCTTGACCTTCGCGACGCCGGCATCGCCACGCTCGGTGACGATGTCGGTCGCACCGAACTCGCGGGCCAGGGCCTGGCGGTCGGCGTGCCGGGACATCGCGATGATCCGCTCGGCACCGAGCTGCTTGGCGGCCAGGACTCCGAGCAGGCCGACAGCGCCGTCCCCGACGACGGCGACCGTCTTGCCGGGGCCGACCTCGGCGGCGACGGCGGCGAACCAGCCGGTGCCGAGCACGTCGGAGGCGGCCAGCAGCGACGGGATCAGGTCCAGGTCGGGGGTGCCGGGTGTGGCGACGAGGGTGCCGTCCGCGAGCGGGATGCGCGCGTAGTCGGCCTGCGCGCCGGGCAGGGCTCCGGGCTGGCGGTGAATGCAGTGGGTCTGGTAGCCGGCCTGGCAGATCTCGCAGGTGTTGTCGGACGCGAAGAACGACCCGACCACGAAGTCGCCGACCTTGACGTCCCGCACGGCTGATCCGACCTCGTCGACGACGCCGACGTACTCGTGGCCCATCGCGCTGTGGTCGACGTGGTCGGCTCCGCGGTAGGGCCACAGGTCGGAGCCGCAGATGCAGGTCGCTGCGACCTTGATGATCGCGTCGGTCGGCTCGACGATCGTCGGCCGGGCGGTCTCGTCGACCCGGACGTCGCCCGGCGCGTACATGACGACTGCTCGCATGGTGGTGGTGCCTTCCTGTCGGTGCTCTCCTGCTGGTCCCAGGGTGAGCCGGGACGGCTGCGCGCGGGAGTCCCTGGTGAGGGGTGTACCGGCGGGGCACCCCCGGAGCAGGCCCTCGCAAGGGGTGTACCGACAGGCTCTCCCAGCCCGCCCGTTCCCGGCCTAGCCTGCGAGACATGGACACCCGAGCCGAGGTACGCGAGTTCCTCATGACACGCCGCGCCCGGATCACGCCCGAGGACGCGGGCGTCGTGGGCGGGACGAACCGGCGGGTCGCCGGGCTGCGGCGCAGCGAGGTCGCGACCCTGGCCGGGGTGAGCGTCGAGTACTACGCCAAGCTCGAGCGCGGCGCGATCGCCGGCGCGTCGGCGTCCGTCCTCGAGTCGATCTCGCGCGCGTTGCAGCTCGACGAGACCGAGCGTGCGCACCTGCTCGATCTCGCGCGAGCGGCCGACGGCGTCCCGACCAGCGGCCGGCCCCGTCGTCGCACCACCGCGACGTCGGCCTCCCGACCCAGCCTGCAGTGGGCGCTGGCCGCGATGACCGACGCGGTCGCGTTCGTGCGGGACCCGCGGCAGAACCTGCTCGCCACGAACGACCTCGGCCGCGCGTTCTACTCCCCTGTGATCGGCGACGGCGGACGTACCCCCAACCTCGCGCGGTTCCAGTTCCTGGACCCCGCCGCGCGCGACTTCTATCCCGACTGGGACCTGTTCGCGCAGATGTGCGTCGGCATCATGCGCGCCGAGGCCGGCCGCGACCCGCACGACAAGGCCCTGCAGGACCTTGTCGGCGAGCTGTCCACCCGCAGCGAGACGTTCCGCCGCCTCTGGGGCGCACACGACGTGCGCACGCACGGCGCCGGCACCAAGCGGTTCCACCACCCGGTCGTCGGTGAGCTCACGCTCGCCTACGAGGAGCTCGCCGTGACGGCCGCGCCCGGCCAGGTTCTCCTGGTCTACACGGCCGAACCCGGCTCGCCCTCGGCCGACCGCTTGCGCCTGCTCGCCTCATGGGCCGCCGACCCGGCCGCTGCTGAGCAGAGGAACGGCTGATGGAGCTGGCGGACCTCCTCACCCACGTGGCCGGCGGGAGCGTGATCGAAGCCGGTTCGGCCGAGATGGCGTTCCTTCACGAGGCGGCGCAGGACGCGTTGCGAGTCGGGGCCGAGCTGCAACAGCGGCTACCGCACACCGGACGAGGTGCGCTCCCTGCTGTCCCGGCTGACCGGACAGGCCGTCGACGTGTCGGTCACGCTGTTCCCGCCGTTCCACTGCGAGTTCGGCAAGCACCTGACCATCGGCCGCGACGTCTTCATCAACATGGGCTGCCGCTTCCAGGACACCGGTGGCCTGACCATCGGCGACGGCACCCTCGTCGGGCACGGCACGACGATCGCGACCCTGAACCACGCGGTCGACCCCGACCGGCGCGCGGACCTGATCCCCGCGCCCGTCGTCATCGGGCGCAAGGTCTGGCTCGGCGCGGCCGTCACGATCGTGCCGGGGGTGACGATCGGCGACGGAGCGATCGTCGGTGCGGGCGCCGTCGTCACCAAGGACGTACCCGCGGACACGATCGTCGCCGGTGTCCCGGCCCGGGAGATCCGCGCCACCGGGTTCGACACGCACCGCGTCTAGACGCACTTCGGACGCCTAGGCCCGTCGGGGGGTGGAGTCGACGCCCGCCGGGACGAGCACGATCCGGCCGACGACGGTTCCCTGGTCCATCTGGCGGTGCGCCTCCTCCGCCTGGTCGAGAGGCAGGACCGCGTGGACGACCGGGCTGATGCCGCCTCGGGCGGCGGACCGCAGGAGTTCCTCCCTGACCCGGTTCCGCTCGGCGACGGGGACGGTGGCCAGACTGAACGTGGCGAACGAGCGGGACTGCTGGAAGGAACGCACCAGGGGCAGCGCGAAGTCCGGGGGCGGGAATCCGGCGACGGCGCCGACGAGGACGTAGCGCCCGTTCGGCGCGAGCCGGTCGAGGAACGCCGGCACCTCCGCGCCGCCCGCGACGTCGATCACCACGTCGACGGTCTCCGGCATGCCCGGGTCTCCGGTGCCCGAGCGGTCCAGCACGTGCGTCGCACCCAGCTCGCGCAGCCGCTGACCCCGGGCGGCGGAGGAGGTCGTGGCGGCGATCGTGGTCGCGCCCCCGCGGGAGGCCAGCTCGATCGTCGCGATACCGATGCTGCCGGCGCCGCCGCGCACCAGCACCGACTCGCCCGCCGAGAAGCGGGCGTGCGCGAGCGCGAAGTGCGCGACCGTGGCCGCGCTGCCCAGCGTCACCGCCTCGACAGACGACAGTGCCGACGGGATCACGGTCAGATCGTCGACGTATGCGACGACGTACTCGGCATACCCGCCGGACGTCCCGGTGAACGCCCAGACCCGTCGGCCGATCCATGCGCGATCGACGGCGTCGCCCACGGACGCGACCGTGCCGGCCACCTCGCTGCCGGGCACCATCCCTGCGGTGGAGAGCGAGCCGATGGTGCCACGGCGGATGACCGCGTCGACGCCGCCCACGGCGATCGCCTCCGTCCGGACGAGCACCTGACCCGGGCCCGGTGCGGGCACCTCGCGCTCGACCACCCGCATCCCGCCCGGGCCCCCGAACTCCTCGATGATCACCGCCTGCACGGCGCCTCCTCGTCAAAGATCGCTCCTGCTACCGTCCAGAACGTTACGGACGCCCCCGTCCACTTGCAGGAAGTGCGACAGATGCCCAC
Organism: Cellulomonas sp. McL0606; assembly: GCF_058248365.1. Next base: position 3,883,816 of record NZ_CM177779.1, read on the forward strand.
TGAGATGCCTCGCCTCCGGGTGGACGCGCAGGAGAACCGCGACCGGATCCTCGCTGCGGCAGCCGAGCTCTTCGCCGTGCGCGGCCTGGACGTCGGGATGCGCGACATCGCCCGTCGTGCGGGAGTTGGGCCGGCGACGCTGTACCGCAGGTTCCCGACGCGTCAGGCGCTGGTCGACGAAGCGTTCTCGGTCGAGCTGCTGGCGTGCCGTCGGATCGTCGAGGACGGCTGTGCGGATCCGGACCCGTGGCACGGCTTCACCGACGCGGTGCGCGGTCTCATCGTCCTGAACGCCCAGAACCGCGGGTTCGTCGACGCGCTGCTCCCCACGATGCCGTCCGGTGTCTTCGTGCAGCACCGGCGCGACCTGCTGGGCATGCTCGACGGACTCGCCCGCCGAGCCCAGCGGGCCGGCGCTCTGCGGGGCGACTTCGTGATCGACGACCTGGTCCTCGTCCTGTCCGCCGGTCGCGGGCTGACGACGACGCGAGACCGTCTGCCGTTCGCCGCGCGACGGTTCGCCGATCTCGCCATCGACGCGTTCCGCGCCCGCACGGCCGCCGCCGCCTGAGCTCCTCCACCGAGGGTCAGGAGACGGCGCGCTCCCGTCACTCGGACGAGGAACCGCTGAGCCAGCCCGCGGCATCGTGACGTGTCGGCGCCCGGATGCCCAGGTCGACGAGTGCTTCCTCCAGGCGTTCGAGCTGGTCGACGCCGATGCGCTGAGCCCACCGGTCGCGCAGGTCGTCGAACACCTGCTCCCCGTTCCGCAGCAGCGCGAGGCCCCGCCTGACGGCCGCGCCTGCTGTGCAGGCGGTCAGGTCACCAGGCCTCGGCGATACGCGTACACCACCGCCTGCACGCGGTCGCGCAGGTCGAGCTTGGTGAGGATGCGCGACACGTAGGTCTTGACGGTCTCCTGGCTGAGGACGAGCTCCGCCGCGATCTCGCCGTTGGACATGCCTCCAGCGATCAGGCGCAGCACCTCGAGCTCACGCGGGGTCAGAGCATCGTCGTCGCGTGTGACGTCGGGCGGGCTGATCCGGCTCGCGTACCGCCCGACGAGCTGCCGCGTCACCTCCGGTGCGAGCAGCGCGGCGCCCGAGGCGACGGTGCGGATGCCGCTGAGCAGCTGCTCCGACGGGGCGTCCTTCAGCAGGAACCCGCTGGCACCGGCGCGGAGCGCCTCGTACACGTACTCGTCCAGGTTGAAGGTCGTCACGACGAGCACCTTGACCGGCTCCGGTACGCCCACGCCCGCCAGCAGCCGGGTCGCCTCGATGCCGTCCAGCACGGGCATGCGGACGTCCATCACGACGACGTCGGGGTGCAGTCGCTGGGCGAGGTCGACGGCGGCGCGCCCGTCACCGCAGACGCCGACGACCTCGAGGTCCGGCTGGGCGTCGATGATCGTCGTGAACCCCGTGCGGATGAGGTCCTGGTCGTCGCAGACGAGCACCCGGATGTTCACGACCGCCGCCCCGCGGGGATCCGCGCGCGGACGACGAAGCTGCCGCCCGGCTGCACGCCCGCGCTGAGGTCTCCACCGAGAAGGCCGACACGTTCCCGCAGCCCGTCCAGTCCCCGCCCGCTCCCGGGCGGCGTGACGCTCGGCGACGCCGTCCCTTCCGTCGTGACCTCGACGTCGACCGCCCCGTCGTCGTGCCGGACCGTCACGACGGTGCGGCTGCCGCGGGCGTGCTTGAGCGCGTTGGTCAGCGCCTCCTGGACCACCCGGTAGGCGGCGACGTCGGCGCTGCCCACGGTCCGCGGCGGATCGCCCTCGTGGACGTACTCGACCGGTTGCCCGGCCTGCCGGACCTGCTCGACGAGGGCGCCGACCTCGCCGACGGTCGGGCTGCGCGAGTCGAGACCGTGGGCCGGGGCGAGGACGTCGAGCAGGTGGCGCAGGTCGTCGATCGCTCGGCGACCGGTGTCGGCGACCGCGGTCAGGGTCAGGTCGAGGCGATCGGGGTCCGCGGTCACGTAGCGCGCCGCCTCGGCCTGCACCACCATCGCCGTCACGTGGTGCGTCACGATGTCGTGCAGCTCGCGCGCGATGCGCGTGCGCTCGGCGGCGCGCGTGGCCTCGGCGACGTGACGGCGACGCTCCGCCTCGGTGGCGCGGGTCTGCCGCAGCCACGCCCCCACGCCCCAGACGACGGCCAGGAACAGGTAGAACGTCACGAAGCCGGACGGACCGTCCGCCGACCCGCGCTGGGCGAGGGCGGCGGCCAGCGCCACGTAGGCGACGCTCGCGGCGAGAACGGTGGTGCGACGGCGACGTCGCAGGTGGGCGGCCGCGCTGAACAACGCGATCCCCAACGCGATGCCCGCGGCCGTGTGGTACCCGCGCAGCTGGTCGATCGCGAAGCCGAGGGACACCAGCGCGAGGCACGCGGCCGGCCATCGACGACGGCCGACGAGAGGGAGCGACTGGAGGGCGATCGCCGCGACGGCGAGCAGGTCCATGGGTCGGTCCGGCAGGTCGCCGAGCTGCGTCCCCTGGTGCCGCAGCGACGGCACGAGCGGCGCGACCGCGACCGCCAGGGCGAGCGGGAGGTCCCGGACGGTGACGTCGGAGGCCTGCCAGGCCGTGCGGACCCGCCGGAGATCGACCACGGTCAGACCGTAGCGGTCGCGCGGGCTCGGGCCGCGCGCCGCGGGTTCGCGACGAGACGGCCGCGCCGGTGGGCGAGCCTGAGGAACACGACCATCATCGTCACGCCCGCCAGGACCGCGAACAGGCTCGCCTCCGGACCGAACGCACCGCCGGACAGGATGACCGGACCGGACGTCACGCCGTGCAGCAGCCCCGCGGCCGTGGTCGCGCCGGACACCTCGGTGCCGAAGATCCCGCTCACGGCGAAGTTCCAGCCGATGTGCAGGCCGATCGGCAGCCACAGGGTGCGCGTCGCGGCGTACGCGGCGGCCAGCATGCAGCCGGCCTCGACGGCGATGGCGATCGCGCCCCAGAGCGTCGCGTCCGGGTTGACCAGGTGAATCGCGCCGAACAGCACGGCGGTGAAGGCGAGCGCGACCCACGTCCCGGCGCGCTCCTCGACGATCCGGAACAAGATCCCTCGGAACACGAGCTCCTCGGTGACCCCGGCGACGACCGCGAGCCCGAGCAGCCCGGCAGCGGAGGTCACCGACCCGAATCCGTCGACGTGGTAGCCGCCGAGCAGGGCGATGCACGCGATCACGGCCGTGAACATCCCGACTCCGATCAGCAGGCCGGCCCCGGTCGCGGCCCGTGCCCCCGCCCGGGCGACCTCGACGGGCTCGCGATGCTCCGTACGCCGGACCACCCAGGCGTACGCGAGCAGCGCGAGCACCCCCGTCGCGACGCCCAGCAGGAGCGTCGCAACCCAGCTGCCCGCGGTCGCACCGACGGCGACGTCGCCGACGACCGCGACTACGACAACGGCTCCGAGCTGCTTCAACATGCGCATGACGAGTCCTTTTCTCCGGGCCGCGGCAGGCACCGTGGCTTCGTTCACGACGTTATGGATCGAGGCACCCCGGGCACGTCCCCGCAGGGTGGACAGTCGGCGGTAGCTCGCGCGGGGGACACCGGGCGCCAAGAGCCCCGATCACTGCGTCGGCCGGCTCGTCCCGGTGAGCAGGCCGCGGCCGAGGGTGTGCGCGATGAGGGAGATGTTCACCACGGCCGCGCTCGCGCCCGGCGGCAGCGCGAGGGTCGGCACCGACAGAGCGGTCGCGCAGACGACCAGGCGGTGGACGCCGGTCCCGGGCGGCGGCTTCACCCCGCTGTAGCCCACGACTCCGAGGTCGTTGGCGAGCTGGACCGCGTGCTCCGGCAACGCCTGCCCGCCCGACCCCGCACCCCTGGGCAGGCCCGCGGCCGAGGCCGGGATGTCCTTGACGAGCCAGTGCCACAGGCCGCCCGGGATCGGGGCGTCGGGGTCGTAGGCGGTGAGCACGAGGCTCTGCGTACCGACGGGGAGACCGTCCCAGGCCAGGTGGGGCGAGGCGTTGGTGCCGCGATCCGCGGCGTAGGCGGCCGCCGGCAGCGGTCCGCCGTCGGAGAAGTCGTCGCTGCGCAGGGTGAACGGCGCCGCCGGGAAGGCGAGGGTGTAGGGCTCGTAGGCCACGGTCGGACCTTTCGTCGGGACCAGCTCCGGGAAATACAGCACGGCTGGATTCTTTGAATCTACAGCGCTGCTGCATAATTCTCCAGCCGCGCTGTAGAGTCCACCTATGACGCAACCCGAGGACACCGCCCTTGTCGAGGCGGAGGCATTGCGGCTGTCCGCCGGCCGCTTCGTGCGCCACGTCCGCAGCACGGTCGGGCAGATTCCGCCGGGCCAGGCCGCGGTGCTCGGGTACCTCGACCGGGACGGTCGGCTCGCCATCACCGAGCTCGCGGAGCGCGAGCGTGTGCGTCACCAGTCGATGGCACGCACGGTGAAGCTCCTTGCCGAGCAGGGCATGGTCGACCTGACCCCGGACGACGTCGACCGTCGCCGGGTGATCGTGGCGATCACGTCTCCAGGGCGGGACAGGCTCGAGCAGCAGAGGCACGACCGGTCGTCGGTGATCGCGGCGGCGATCCAGGACCTCACGCCCGAGCAGCGAGCGGTGCTGCGTTCGGTCCCCGCCGTGCTCGACGCCCTGACCGAGCGCGTGCTCGCAGGTCGCTAGGGCCACCTCGCGGTCGGTGCCGCCCCGCGTCTCGCCCTAGGGTCGTGCGATGAACCGGACCGACCGGATGTACGCGATGGTGGAGGAGCTGCGCGCCGTCGCCCCACGTCCGCGCAGCGCCGCCTGGCTGGCGGACCGGTTCGAGGTGAGCAAGCGCACGATCGAGCGCGACATCGACGCCCTCCAACAGACCGGGGTGCCGATCTGGGCGGAGCCGGGACGGACCGGCGGCTACTGCGTGGACCGTGCCCGGACCCTTCCGCCGGGGCTGTCGCGCCGACCTGCCACGGTGGATCTCGTCGGGGAACGGCCTCGACGACCACCTGGGAGGGACCCAAGATGAACCTCGTCTTCGTCCGCCTCATCACCGACGACGTGTATCGCCTCGTCGACTTCTACGAGCGCATCACCGGCGTCGACGCCGACCGCCCGACCCCCGACTTCGCCGAGCTGCGGACCCCCCACGGCACGCTGGCCATCGGCAGCACCCGCACGGTCGGCCTGTTCGGCGCGGGGTCAGCCCGTCCGGCCGACAACCGCACGGCGATCATCGAGTTTCTTGTCGACGACATCGACGCCGTGTTCGCCGCCCTGGACGACGCCACCGAGATCGTGGGGTCCCCCACGACGATGCCGTGGGGCAACAGGTCCGCGCTGGTTCGCGACCCCGACGGAACTCTCGTGAACCTGTTCACGAGAGTCACGCCTCCGGCGATCGCCAAGTTCGCCGGCGTCCCTCGCTGAGGCCGGTCACGCCCGAGATGGGTCCCGCACGACTGCGTACAGCACGCTATCGGCGGGACGAGCGCGAGTCTTCGGTTACGTTCGAGGCATGCCGCTCGTCCTGATCACGGGCGCCGCCCGCGCCAACAGCATCGCCGCGGGGATCGCGCCCCGGCTGGCCGCCGACGGTTGGGAGGTGGTCACCAGCGACCTCGCCGACGTCGACTACCCCTGCGACCTGTCGACGCCCGCGGGCCCCGACGACCTGATCGCCACGGTCGCGCGGGAGCGAGGACCGATCGGCGCGCTCGTCCTCAGCCACGCCCACGACGTCGAGACCGGCATCCTCGACACGACGGCCGACAGCTTCGACCGGCACGTCGCGATCAACGCCCGCGCGAGCCTGCTGCTCATCGCGGCCTTCGCCCGTCAGGTGACGCCCGAGGGCGGAGCGGTCGTCGCGCTCACCAGCGACCACACGACGGGCAACCTGCCCTACGGTGCGTCCAAGGGAGCCCTCGACCGGATCGTCATCTCCGCGGCGCGCGAGCTCGGGCCGAGGGGGATCTCGGCGAACGTCGTCAACCCGGGCCCCATCGACACCGGATGGATCGACGACGACCTGCGCGCCACCCTGGTTCCCGCCCACCCGCTGGGACGCCTCGGGACTCCCGGCGACATCGCAGCGGTCGTCTCCTTCCTCGTCTCCCCGGAAGGGCGCTGGGTCTCGGGCCAGCTTGCACACGGACGGCGGATTCTCGGCCCGGTTCTGAGGACGCACCGTCCCACGCGTCAGACGAGCTTGGGGTACCACACCAGGAACGACGAGGCGACGACGAAGAGCAGGATGGCGAAGCCGAGCAGCACGTCGCCGCCGCGCGTCGACCTCATCCGGCCCGACATGGCAGCGAAGAACAGCACGGCGGCGAACGCGACCGTCAGCACCGTGTAGTTGTCGCCGCGCTGGTTGTTGGTCAGCGCCTGCTGGTACCTCGCGTCCGCGCGGGCGTCCGCCGCGGCGGCGGAGGCGAGCTCGGGGATCTTGTACTCCGGCAGGTCGAAGGGTGTGGGCGCGGCGTCGGGGTTCTGCAGCGGGTGGGAGGCCAACCACACCGGGAACGCCGTCGCCAGCGGCTCGGGGAACCGGGCAGCCAGGAAGTCGGAGAGCACCGTGTCGTTCGCGGCGTAGGCCGCAGCCCACTGCGAGAACAGCGTCGCCTGCAGGGAGATCTTGCGGTTGGCCACCCCCTCGTACCGCGTGGCCTCGATCCGGGCCGTCGACGCCTGGCTGAACGAGATCGACATCGCCCCTCCCCACTTGCTCGACTGGAACCCCACCCAGGCGGTCAGGATCGTCGTCACGGAGAGCAGGATCACGACGACGACCTCGCGCCAGTCCACATGCTTCTTGGCCGGTGCCGCGTCGTCCATGTGCCGATCATGGCGTGAAGGCCGGTCCCCCGCGCACGGGACTCGCCCTGGCGGCGTGACGACGGACCGCTGACCTACGATCGGTCGATGCCGCCGCAGGACTGGATCGAGCACCGACGCTCCGGGGACCGCGAACGCGTCGGCTGGATCCGCACGGAGGGTGAGGAGTTCGTGGCGCTCGACGCCCTCGGGCGCGAGCTGACCGGACCGGTCGACTGGCTGGTGGCCGAGGAGGCGCTCGAGGCGCGCGGCCTGCACTGGCTGGCCGCCCTGTGGCAGCTGGACCTTCCTGACGGCACCCGGGAACGCGTGCGGATCGTCGAGGTGACGCCCGAGCGGGTCGTCGTGAAGGTCGACGACTTCGGCGCCGTGGACGTGGTGACGGCCAGCTACGTCCTGCCCTTCCCGGCACCGGACGCCCTCCGACCGTTCGAGGGCGACGCCTCGACGCTCGACGCCGGGCTCGCGCAGAGCTGACCCACTACCGCTGCGACGGCGGCTCCCAGGCGACCAGCCGCGCACCGGAGCGTGCGAGCGCCCCGCCCGGGACCGCCCGGAAGAGCGTGTTGCGCACCGACTGCCGCCACCCGTCGCCGACCCCCGCGCCGATGCGTGCCATGGTCGCTGCCTGGCGGGCGATGGACCGGCATCGCGGGCGGCGGTCGGCGTCGAACGCGACGAGCGCGTCCCGCAGGTTCCCCGGGTCGACGAGCCGACCGAGGGTGGCGGCGTCCTCCAGCGCGGTTGCCGCGCCCTGGCCCATCGTCGGCAGCGCGGCGTGCGCGGCGTCGCCCACCAGCACGACGCGTCCGCGCACGTAGCTCGGCAGGCCGCCCGCGAGGTGGAAGACGTCGTGGCGCATCAGCCGGACGGGATCGGTGGCATCGATCAGCGACGAGACCGGGTCCGCCCAGCCGTCGAACCTCTCGCGCACGGCGACAAGCTCGTCGTCGAACCGCGCGGACCGCGCGTGCCGGACGTAGCCGTACCAGTAGACCTGGTCCGGGCTGATACGCATCGCGCCGAACTCGGCCCCCGGTCCCCACATCTCGATCAGGCGGTCGTCGCTCGTGGTGTCCTCGACGACCGCGCGCCAGCTCGTGCTCCCGCCGTAGACCGGCACCACGGACGGGTGGAGCGCACGCCGCACCGCGCTCCACATGCCGTCCGCGCCGACCACGAGATCCGCCTCCGAGGCACCCTCCGGGCCGTCCGTGCGTACGACCGCGCGTTCGCCGTCCGCCGAACCCGGCGCGACGGCCACCACCCGACGACCCGTCAGCAACGTCGCCCCGGCGTCCTGCGCAGCGCGGAGCAGGACCGCGTGGAGCCGCTGCCGGTGCACGCCCCAGACGGCGACCACCTCGGCGACGTCCGGTCGCTCGTCGGGGATGCGCAGGATCCAGCGGCCGTGCAGGTCCTGGAAGCCCGTGCCGACCGTCTTCGTCCCGAGCGTGTCGACGGCCGCCTGGTCGAGACCGAGCGCGTGCAGCGCCGTGATCCCGTTGGCCGGGATCGCGACGCCCGCGCCGACCTCGCCCCCGCCGGCCTGCTCCAGCACGGTGACCCGCCACCCGCGGCGGGCCAGCGCCAGGCCGGACGCGAGTCCCGCGATGCCGCCGCCCGCCACGATCGCCGTCTGCATGCCAGCCTCCTCGTCAGCACATAGTACGACGGATGTCGTGGTATCGCACCGGGCTCCTAGACTCCACCCGTGGCCCGCAGCAACCCTCAGAGACGCCGCGAGCTGGCGGACGCGGTGGTGGCTCTGCTGGCCGCCGACGGTCTGCGCGGCGTGACCCACCGTGCGGTCGACGCCCGGGCCCAGGTGCCCACGGGCACGGCCTCCAACTACTTCCCCGACCACGACGCGCTGCTCGTCGCGGCCGCCCACCGCATCGTCGACCTCCAGCTCGACGACATGGTGGCCGGCTCGACGCACACCCCGGACGGCGTCGATCCGATCGACCACCTGACCGCGCTCCTCGCCGGATCACTGGTCGCGGCCACGTCCTCGCACCGGGACCGGTATCGCGCGATCTTCGAGCTTCCAGCTGGAGTCGCGACGACGACCGGCGGTCGCCGGTGCGCTCGAAGGGCTGGCCGCCACCGCCGCGACGTTCACCGGCGCGCTGCACCGCGACCTCGACCTGCCCGTGCCGGAGCAGGCCGTCGGTCGCCTCATGACGTTGTACGGCGGGGTGCTGTTCGTGCTGGTCACCGGCCCGCCCGTCGCCGTCGAGGAGATCCGGTCGCTCGCGCGCGGCATCGTCCACGGGGCCCTGGGAGCGGAGCCCCGACCCGGGGACGACTCGCTACGCCGAGCGCACCTCGGCCCACAGGCGCTCGTAGGTCAGCGCCGCCCGGCTCGTCGGCGCGAACGCCGTGACGGGCGCCTGCCGTTCGGCCATCTGCTCGATGATCGACAGCGCCGGGATCTCGGTGCGCGCCACCCGGGCGCCCTCGCGCGAGATCGAGCCGATCACGTCACGGTGCAGCCGCTTGCGCCGGTCGACCATCGAGAAGAACGCGACCAGGTCGGGACGCGGCTTCTCCGAGTCGGCGACGAACGTCTTGAGCTGCTCGAACGTGCGCACCGAGAGCGTCGCGGGGATCAGCGGGACCAGCAGGGTGTCGGCAGCGTGCAGGACGTTCTCGGACATCAGCGAGATGCTCGGCGGGCAGTCGAGGAACACGACGTCGTAGTCGTCGGCGACGCTGCCCACGAGCTGCCGGAGCCGACTGGTGCGCTTCTTGGCGTCGTCGAGCTCGAGGTCCAGGTTGCGGTAGCTGAAGTCCGCCGGCATCAGGTCCAGATTCTCGAAGTCCGTGGACTTCAGCGCGTCCTCGATCGGGCGCCTGCCCGTCACGATCGCGTGCCCGCCGCCCTTGACCCGCGGGCGGACGCGGAAGACGTAGGTCGCCGCTGCCTGTGGGTCAAGGTCCCAGAGCAGCGTGCGGCGCCCCTCGCGCGCGGCCAGGTGAGCGAGGTTCACGGCCGTCGAGGTCTTCCCTACGCCGCCCTTGATGTTGTACGACGCGAAGACCTTCATCGGGTGCCTTCCAGCTGGACCGTGCGGGGCGTGCACCCGCACGGTCTCATGCTCGACGGCCCCCGGTCAGCCTTGCGCCAACCTCGCGACGTCGTCCCACTGCTCCCACGTGGCGATCCGCGAGGTGTAGTCGGCCTTGGCGGTGCCGAGCGGTGACGCGCCGAAGAACACGCGCAGCGGCGGCACCTCCGCGTCCACGACCCGCAGGATCGCGGCGGCCGACGAGCCCGGGTTGCCGGGCGTGCCGATGCGCTTCGCGCGGGCCTCCTGCATCTGCACGCGGAACTCGTCGTACGCCGGCAGCGGGGTCGCGTGGCGGGCCGACGAGCCACCCCAGTCCGTCGAGAAGCCGCCGGGCTCGACGAGCGTGACGTGGATGCCGAAGCCGGCCACCTCCTGCGCGAGCGCCTGGCTGAATCCCTCCAGCGCCCACTTCGAGGCGTGGTAGGCGCCGATGTTCGGGAACGCCGAGATCCCGCCGATCGACGACACCTGCACGATGTGCCCGCTGCCCTGCGCCCGCAGGAACGGCAGCGCCGCCTGCGTCACCCAGAACGCGCCGAACAGGTTGGTCTCCATCTGGTCGCGCAGCTCGGCCTCGGTCAGCTCCTCGGTGAAGCCGAACTGGCCGTACCCGGCGTTGTTCACCACGACGTCGAGGCGGCCGAAGTGCTCGTGCGCGCGGGCGACCGCCGCGAAGTCGGCGGCGCGGTCGGTCACGTCGAGCGTCAGGGGCAGGATCACGTCCCCGTAGGTCGCGACGAGGTCGTCGAGGGTCGAGGCGTCGCGGGCCGTCGCCGCGACGCGGTCGCCGCGCTCGAGGGCCGCGACCGCCCACTCCCGCCCGAAGCCACGGGACGTGCCGGTGAGGAACCAGGTCTTTGTCATGCCCCGACGCTAGGACTTCGAGTGCGCTCGAACGCAAGCGCTACGCGCGCGGTCGTCGCCAGGCCAGCATGACGAACAGGTCGCGGTCGCTGCCGTCGCCCTCCAGCACGGCGCGGGCGAGCGCCGGGACGCCCGCCTGCTCGCACGACCAGAGCTCGAAGTCCACCCGCTGCGACCAGGCCCCGGACAGGTACCCGAGCACGGTCGCGCCGTCCATGACCTTGACCACGCCGTGCGACGTGCGGGCCAGCGACGGCGAAGCTCCGCCCGGCCCGACCAGCCCGGCCGGTCCGCTCCGGCGCCGACGACCCGAGGAATCCGTGCACCCGCACGGGCACGTGCCCACCGCCGGCGGGCACGAGGCGCCCGGGTAGCCGGGTCGAGGACGTCTGCTCCACGCGCGCAAACTACTCCCGGACTCCCCAGACCGTCATCCCGTCGGCGCCGCCGGCGAGGAACGACGCGACCGCGGAACCCTCCTCGTCGACCGCCGCGCGCTCGGTCCGGGTCAGCTGTCGCAGCGGAACGACCGAGACGGCGTCGGCCCGGACCGTCCACGTCGCCGAGACCCGGCCGTCCACCAGGACCACGCGGCTGCCCGCGACGGACAAGCCGCGGTGGGCGTCGTCGACGATGCGCGTGCGGTCGTCGTAGCCGAGCAGGGCGTTGTCGAAGGCGGGCAGGAAGCGCACGGGCGCGGGTGTGTCCGGGTCCGGTCGGGGCGCGTCGGGCAGGTCCCACAGGACGCGACCGCGCTCGTCGCGGAAGGAGACCAGCTCGTCGCGCATCGCCTTGACGGCTGCCGGCAGGCCGGCGATGCCGGACCACGAGCGGATGTCGGCGGTGGCCGCCGGGCCATACGCGGTGAGGTAGCGGCGGACGAGCGCGCGGCCGACCAGGTCCTCGCCGGCGAGCGGGTCGATGTCCCGACCGAGCCACGAGGACAGCAGCGCGACCTGCACGCCCGCCTTCACGCGCCACAGGCCGCGCGGCGGGGTCTGCGCGACCGGGACCAGGCACGCGATCGCGAGCTCGGCGTGCGCGCGCGGACGGGGCGCGGGCCAGCGCGCGACGAGTGCGGCACCGAGCTCGGCCATGGACCGCGGCCGGCCGTCGGCCAGGAAGGTGCGGGCCGCGGCGGCGAACTCGTCGAGGTCGACGCCGTCCAGCCCGTCCCGGTAGATCGCGAGCATGCGACCCCGCAGCATGGCGTCGTGCCGCGCCCGCCAGGCGAGCATGTCGTCGGCCGTCACCAGGTGGACCGTGCAGCGCATGAGGTGGGCGCGCACGACGGAGCGCGCGACGAGCAGGCCGTCCATCACCGCGGGGTCGAACGCGCGCAGCCTCGACCACAGGCCGATGAACGGCTCCTGCGGCTCCTGCGCCTGCAGTCCCGAAAGATGGGTGACCGCGTCGAGCACGGGCAGGTCCGCGCGGTCGAGCAGGAGCTGTCGGGCCAGCGTGGCCCGGTTCAGCGTTCGGGTGTCGAGGACGTTCATCGGGCCCAGGATCGCAGGCGCGTCCGCGGTGGCGTGACACGACTTCTCCGGGGTGTCCTGACAGGGCCTCCCTCCGCAGGCCAGTCGGACGTAGCGTCGAGACCATGCACACACGAACGCTCGGACAGGGCCTGCAGGTCTCCGCGGTCGGCCTCGGTTGCATGGGGATGAGCCAGAAGCTACGGCCCGAACCCCGGCAGTCGCGACGACATGATCGGGGTGCTGCGTGCGGCCGTCGACGCCGGCGTCACGTTCTTCGACACCGCCGAGGTCTACGGGCCGTTCGACAACGAGGAGCTGGTGGGCGAGGCCCTGGCCCCGGTCCGCGACCGGGTGGTCGTCGCCACGAAGTTCGGGTTCCGGTTCGAGGACGGCCGGTCCGCCGGCGTGGACAGCCGCCCGGACAGCATCCGACGCGCGGCCGACGGGTCCCTGCGCCGGCTCGGCATCGACGTCATCGACCTCTACTACCAGCACCGCGTCGACCCGGCCGTGCCCATCGCGGACGTCGCCGGGACCGTCGGCGAGCTGGTGGCCGCCGGCAAGGTCCGCCACTTCGGGCTCTCCGAGGCGGGGCCGACCACGATCCGCCGGGCACACGCCGTGCACCCCGTGACGGCGCTGCAGAGCGAGTACTCGCTGTGGACACGCGACCCGGAGCCGGAGGTGCTGCCCACGTGCGCCGCACTCGGCATCGGCTTCGTGCCGTTCAGCCCGCTGGGCAAGGGATTCCTCACCGGCACGGTCGACTCCGCCACCTCCTTCAGCGCGGGCGACATCCGCACGACGATCCCCCGCTTCACCGCCGAGAACCGCACGGCGAACGAGGTCCTGGTGGACCAGGTGCGTGCGCTCGCGCGGGCGAAGGACGTCACGCCCGGGCAGATCGCGCTCGGGTGGCTGCTCGCTCAGCAGCCGTGGATCGTGCCGATCCCGGGCACCCGACGCCTGACGCGCGTCGAGGAGAACATCGGCGCCACCCAGGTCGCGCTCTCCGCCGACGAGGTCGCCCTGCTGGACGGCGCGGCCGAGCGGTTCGGCGTGCAGGGCAACCGGTACAACGACGCCGGCATGTCCGCCGTCGGGCTGTGAGGGCGCACGGTAGGGCGTAGCCTCGCGCGGGTCGTTCGACACAGGAGGCTCCGGGTGACCCGGTTCGTCATCGATGCCGCCGTCGCCCTTCGACTGGCGGAGCTCGGGACCACGGTCGAGCACGAGCTGCTCGCGCCGACGCTGCTGCGGTCCCAGACGCTGTCACTGATGCACGAAGCCGTGCACGCCCGAGACCTGACCGCGTCCGAGGCCCGAGCACGGCTCGCCGGCGTGCGGCGGCTGACCATCCGGTTGCTCGGCGACGCGGTCCTGAGGGACACCGCGTGGAAGGTGGCGGACGAGCTGGGTGGCATCGACGTACGACGCCGAGTACGTCGCCCTGACGCGGCTGCAGGGCGACGCCCTCGTGACGCTCGACGGCTCGTTCGCGCGGGCCGCCGGCGCACTGGTCCCGACCGCCCCGTTCGAGGCGCTCCTGGAGGGCGGTTCGGGCATCCTGGCCTGATGACGCGACGCGACGAGGCCCGCCGGATCGTCGTCATCGGGGCGAGCGTCGGCGGCGCGTTCGCGGCGGCCGCGCTGGCCGGGCACGGTCGTCGGATCACGATCCTCGAGCGCGACGAGCTTCCCGGCCGAACCGGCCGTGCGCCGGGGCGTGCCGCAGGGCACCCAGCCGCACGTGTTCCTGCACCGCGGGCTGCGGGCGGTCGAGGAGCTGCTGCCCGGCGTCGACGCCGACCTGCGCGCCGCCGGCGGTGTGCCGCTGGACACCGGGCGGATGGCATGGCTGGGCGAGCCGGGCTGGGCCCCGCAGGCGCCTCAGTACGAGATCGTCTCCGCGACGCGGCCGCTGTTCGAGCACGTCGTGCTCCGGCACGTGCGGGCGCTGCCCGGGGTCGACGTGCGCGAGGGTACGGCGGTGGTCGGGCTGCGGGCCGGCGAACGGTGGTCCGTCGACCTGGCCGACGGCACATCGCTGAGCGCCGACCTGGTCGTCGACGCCTCCGGGCGGTCGTCGCGGCTGCCCGGCTGGCTCGCCGCGCTGGGCGTTCCGGCCGCGCAGGTCACCCAGGTCGACGCCCACGTCGGCTACGCGACGGCCGACATCGCCGTGAGACCCGGGCGGATGGCCGCGCCCGGCATCGCGTTCCTGCAGACCCCGGACCGCAGCGGCGGGCTCGCGCTCCCGGTCGAGGGCGGCCGGTGGCTGGTCGGTGCGGTCGGGTCGGGCGAGCGGCGGCCCGGCCGTGATCCCCAGGCATTCGTCGACGCCCTGCGCGCCCTGCCCGACCCGGCCCTGGCCGACCTGGTCGAGGGCGGTGTGGACCACGTCGCGATCCACCGCCAGACGGCCAACGTGCGCCACGGGTACGAGCGCGTGCGCGGGTGGCCCGACGGGCTGCTCGTCGTCGGCGACGCCCTGTGCGCGTTCAACCCCGTCTACGGCCAGGGCGTCACCGTTGCGGCGCTCGAGGCGCTCGTCCTGCGCGACGCCGGCCCGATCCTGCGCGGCGACGTAGGCGTGCTGATGGGGCGGGTGGCGCGTGCGGCCGACCTGCCGTGGCGGATCGCGACCGGCGAGGACCTGCGCTACCCCGCGGCCGAGGGCACGGTGCCGCGCGCGACCGCCGCCTTCTCGGCCTGGACCCGAGAGCTCGGACGGCTCGGCGCGCACGGCGACGAAGCGGCGCACCTGGCGATCGCGCGGGTCTATCACCTGATGGCGTCGCCGGTGACGCTCCTGCACCCCCGGCTCCTTGCGCGGGCGGCGGTTGCGCGTGTCCGCGGCTACGGACCTTCGACGGCGCGACCGCGGGTGTTCGCCTCGGACCCCTAAGCTCGACTTCTGAAACGAACACGCCGAACGATCACGGCGCCCCTCCCGGCGGGATCCACCGTTGGCGCAGAGTCACTGCTGGGCGCCGAACCGGCCGCGGGCCTCGAGCGGGATCAGGGGCTTGTCGGCCCGCACCTTCAGCTGCTGGACGGACCAGGTGTTGCCGTCCGGGTCCGCGAAGCCGAAGAACGTGCCGCCGTCGCGCTCGTCGAACACCGTGATCTCGGAGGCCTCGACACCGCGCGACAGCAGCTCGGCGCGAGCGGCTTCGGCGTCCGCGACCACCAGCTGCAAGCCGCGCAGCGACCCGGGCGACATCTCGCTCTGGGTCGGCAGGTTCCCGACGACGATCGAGCAGCCCGACCCGCGTGGGGTCAGCTGCGCGACGTGCATGAACTGGTTGACCGTCTCGTGGTCCAGGTCGAAGCCGACCTGGTCGCGGTAGAACGCGATGGACGCCGCCAGGTCACTGACCGGCACGATCACGACCTCCAGGGTCCAGTCCATGCTGATCTCCTCCTCGTCGAGCCAGATGTGCATTGAGCCTAGCGACGGCTCGCGGGTTACCGTCTCGTCTTTGTGAGCCAGATCCTCGACGTCGTGGTGCCGCCGCGGCTCGGCCGCCGGTTCCGCTGGCTGCTCTCCTCGTCGTGGAGCTCGAACCTCGGCGACGGGATCCTGCTGGCCGCCGGGCCGCTGCTCGTGGCGTCGCGCACCCACGACGCGTTCCTCGTCGCGCTGGCGGCCCTGCTGCAGTGGCTGCCCGCGCTGCTGTTCGCGCTGTGGGCGGGCGCACTGACCGACCGGCTGGACCGCAAACGGCTCATCATCACCGTCGACTCGGTGCGCGCCGCGATCGTCGGGCTGCTCGCCCTGGCCGTGTTCGCGGACGTCGCGTCGATCTGGGTGGTCCTCGTCGCGATGTTCGTGCTGGGCACCGCCGAGACGTTCGCCGACAACACCTCGAGCACCCTCGTGCCGATGCTCGTGGACCGCGACGACCTGGCGCTGGCCAACTCCCGCATCCAGGCCGGCTTCGTCACGGTGAACCAGCTGGTCGGGCCGCCGTTGGGTGCGCTGCTCTTCGCGGCGGGGCAGGCGTTGCCGTTCGCCGCGGACGCGGTGCTGGTCGCGGCGGGCGCGCTGCTCGTCTCGCGCATCGCCCTCCCACCGCACCGCACCGAGCACACGGACACCCACATCCGGCACGAGATCGCCGAGGGCCTGCGCTGGGTGCGGCACCACGCGGCGGTGCGCACGCTCGTGCTGACGATCCTCATCTTCAACGTCACGTTCGGGGCAGCCTGGTCGGTGCTCGTCCTGTACGCGCGCGAGCGGCTGGGGCTCGGGGCGATCGGCTTCGGGCTGATCACCACGGTCGGCGCGCTCGGCGGCCTGGCCGGGACGTTCTCGTACGGCTGGATCACGCAGCGGATCTCGCTGGCCAACCTGATGCGCGTCGGCCTGATCATCGAGACGCTCACCCACCTCTGCCTCGCCCTGACCACCACGCCGTGGGTCGCGCTGCTCATCTTCTTCGTGTTCGGCGCGCACGCGTTCGTGTGGGGCACCACCTCGGTCACCATCCGGCAGCGCGCGGTCCCGACGGCCCTGCAGGGGCGCGTCGGCAGCGTGAACCTCGTCGGGGTGTACGGCGGGCTGGTGGTCGGCGCCGGCGTCGGCGGGCTGCTCGCGCAGAGGTACGGGATCACGGCGCCGTTCTGGTTCGCGTTCGTGGGGTCGGCGATCTTCGTCGTGCTGATCTGGCACGAGCTGCGCCACGTCGCGCACACGGACGACCAGGACGCCCCGGCGCCGGCTTAGGCGCGCCACCCGCTACGTGGCAGTGCGGGGCGCTGACCGGCGCCGGAGCAGGTCTCGTAGGGCCACCCACCCCGTGAGGGCCCGCGGCGAGAGCAGCAGGATGCCCAGGAGCAGGGCCTGGTAGAACGCGCCGTGCGTGGGGCCGGCGGCGAGGAGCGCGTCGCGCATCCAGGCCAGCAGGTGCAGCGTCGTCGGGACGAAGAACGCGACGAAGAACCAGGCCGCGACCGCCAGGCCCGCGACGTCCACGAAGCGGTACCAGCGCGCGACCGACAGGTCGCGGGCCGGCGCGGCGGCGAGCGCGGCCGCCTGGTCCGGCGTGAGCCGACGGACCGAGCGCCGCAGCAGCAGGCGGGTGGTCTGGGACAGGTTGGTGCAGCCGAGCAGGGCGGTCATGACCGCGTACACGTCCGAGCGCAGGAAGACGAACAGCTGCACGACGAGGGCCGAGACCTCGACGAACACCAGCGCGGCGAGCAGCCGGTCCGGACCGACGCCCGCGACGCGCATCACCAGCAGCGCGCAGAGCACGAGTGCGTCGAACGCCATCCCGGCCAGCAGCGGTCCGACGCGACGGCGCGGCGGGAGCGCCCACAGACCCGTCAGGTTGGTCTCGAACGTGAGGAAGTAGAGGCGGCGGGTGATCCGCAGCCGCGCGGGCACGCCGACCGACGCGGCCGCCATGACGTGCGCGAGCTCGTGCAGGCCCGCCAGGACGTAGGTGAGGACGGTCAGCACTGCGAGGCTCTCGGCCGGCGTGCCCAGGAAGAACACGTCGAGCGGGTGCGGGCGCACGTCCGGGACGGTCACGATCAGCGCGCATGCCACGAGCGCGGCGAGCGTCGCGACCGCAGCCGCGGGACGCGAGAAGAGCCAACGCACACGGGCGGGGGGCGCGACGACGACACCGGGCCCGCGCTCGAGGCGGCCGGACGTGGTCTCCACGGTGTCCACCGACGCCACGAAGTCGAGCTCGACGAGCGAGCGCGCGAAGCCGAGCACGTCCACCGGCTCGTCGGCGTGCGGCGGCGTGACGGACGCCTCGACCTCGGCGATGCTCCGCCCCGCGCCCAGGAGCTCGATCGCGCGGGCGCCCACCGGGGGGATCGCGACGAACCGGCCCACGTCCGCGCGGCCGACGACGACACTGCCCGCCTGCGGTGTCATGGCGAGCGGGTGCAGACGGAGCACCGAGTCGCGGGTCAGCGTGGTCATGCCGTGACCTGAGCGCGCGCGGCGGCGCACACCGGGCATTCCGGGTCGGCGGGCCACGCGTCGGTGCGGGTCTCGCAGGAGCCGGCGAAGTCGAGCAGCTGGTAGCGGCCCGCGGCGATCGGCTCGGACAGCCGCGTCAGGAAGCGCAGCGCCTCCATCGCGACCAGTCCGCCGAGCACGCCCGCGACCGGTCCGATCGCGCGGTTGACGCGGTCCTGGCGCAGGACGCGGGGTCGGTCGACGATCTCGCGGTCGATCCCGTCGGCCAGCCGGTCGCGGTGCCGTTCGAGACACTCGCGGCACGCGCTGCGACCGGGGTCCACCGACCAGTAGAGGCCCTGCGTGTAGGCCAGCCCGCCGCGCACGAACGGTACCCCGGCGGTGACGCACGCCTGGTTGACCCAGCGGTCGACCTCGTCGGGCTCGTCGATCGCCGAGACGACGAGGTCCGGTCTCGTCGCGACGATCAGGGCCGCGACGTCGTCGGTGGACTCGACGCGTCGGCGGTGGGACTCCACCCGCAGAGACGTGTCGAACGCCCGCAGCCAGTCGGCGACGCGGTCGGCCTTGGGCTGCCCGATCTCCGCCTCGGTGTAGGTGAACTGGCGCGCGAAGTTGCGCAGCTCGACCAGGTCCTGGTCGACGACGGTCAGCGCCCCGACGCCGAGCCCGGCCAGGTTCATGAGCACCGCCGAGCCCAGCCCGCCCGCGCCCAGCACGAGCACGTGCGCGGCGCGCAGCCGCTCCTGCAGCTCGTCGCGACCGTGCGACAACGTGGTGAACGCGTCGAAGAACGCGAGGTTGCTGGCGTACCGCTCGGTGTCGTGCGCGTCGAACGACGACGGCCGGGACACGTCCTCGAGCCACCCGAGGCCGTCCAGCTGGTCGAGCACCGGCCGGACGTCGTCGATGCCGACGTCGGTCGCGAGCTCGTCGGGCGACCGCGTGCCGTCGCGCAGGAGCCGCAGCAGCGTCAGCACCGTACCGTCGGGGTCGGCGAGCCGGACGCGCACCTTCGGGTCCAGGCTGACCAGCAGCTCGTCGCCCGAGGCGAGCACGTTGAGCGACTTCAGTCGCGGGAGCATGACGTCCTCCGGGGTGGATGGGAAAGGGCCGGCCCGGGGTCGGGCCGGCCCTTGGGTTGGCGGTGGCGACTCAGGCGCCGCCGGCCTCCGGGTCGAGGTGGATCCGGGTAGCCGTGATCTCCTCGACGACAACGATCTCGATCGTCATGGTCGTCACCTCCTTCCTGCTTCGCCGGCCGCCCTCGTCGGCGGCACGACGGGAATGAGCCGACCCGCGGCTGTGTGATACCGGGCGTTTCGGACATCACCCGCGCGTGAAGACCTGTCAGGTGGGCCGGCGCGTGCCTAGCTGGACGGCGAGCAGCTGGGCGGTCAGGACGGCGGCGACGGACTCGGCGGCGAGCAGGCCGACGAGCACGAGCAGCTGCACCTGGGCTGCCGCGGCGGCGGACGCCCCGCCCAGCAGGAGGCCGACGAACGCGCCGGGCAGCGTGACGAGCCCGGCGCTGCGGGTCTGGTCGAGGGCGGGGACGAGCGAGCGAGCGACGGCCCGGCGCGCGTGCTCGGCGACCGCCTGGCGTGGGGTCGCGCCCAGCGAGAGCCACGCCTCGACCTGGTCCCACTCGCCCCGCACGTCGTCGCGAAGCCGCCCGCCGGTGAGCGACACGGCCGTCATCGAACCGCCGATGATCTGGGCGCTGAACGGCACGATCGTCTGCGGCTGGAACGGCAACGCGCCGCTGGCGAGGACGGGGCCCACGGCGGCCAGCGCGCCGACGAGGATGGCGAGCGCGATCGCCGGCCAGGTCGAGCGCCCGAGCCCGATCCGACGCACCGACGTCCACGACGCGGCGACGAGCATGACGGCCAGGTAGACGACGACCCAGCCGGGGTGCCGGAACACCCATGCGATCACCAGCGCGACGAGCGTGAGCTGGACGGCGGCCCGCGCGACGGCGACCAGGGCGTCGCGGCGCACGCGGACCCGCGCCAGGGTCAGGACGACCAGGACGACCCCGAGCAGGACGACCAGCGCGAGGGCGACCCGCCAGGCCGGGGCGACGGTCACAAGGCCGCCATCAGCGCGACCCCGAGTGCGGCGGCGCCGAGGCAGAGGAGCACCGAGCCGACGGCGTTCACGGTCGCGCGACGCACCTCGCCGGCCTGGATCAGGCGGACGGTCTCGACCATCGCCGTGGAGAAGGTGGTGTACCCGCCGCAGAACCCGGTCGCCGCCACGGCCAGCCACGTCGGGCCGAGGCCGTGGTAGAGGTGGGCGCCGTTGAGCAGACCGATCAGCAGCGAGCCGGAGACGTTGATCACCAGCGTGGCCAGCGGGAACACGCGGGTCCAGCGCGCACGGATCGATCCGTCGACCACGAACCGGGAGGCGGCCCCGACCCCACCGAGCACGGCGATCAGCACCACCATCAGGCGGCGTCCGCCCGGGAGCGCGAGCGGGAGCCGAACGCGATGCCGGCCACGCAGGCGAGGATGCCGAGCACGAGGCTGAGCGTCGCGTACACGAGTGCCAGGGTCGCCTGGCCGGCCGCGAGCAGCCGTTCCAGCTCGATCGCGAGGCTGCTGAACGTGGTGAACCCGCCGAGCACGCCCGTGCCCAGGCCGAGCCGCAGCACGCGACCGCGGGGGCTCTCGGCGCCGCGCCGCAGCAGCGCCTCGAGGAGCGCGCCGAGCAGGAACGAGCCGACGACGTTCTCGATCAGGGTCGCCGTCGGGAAGCCGTTCGCCGAGACACCGACCGCGGACGTGAGCGCCCACCGTGCTGTCGTGCCGACCATCCCACCGAGGGCCACGACCGCGATGAGGCGCGGGTCGTGGTGCGGTGGACGGGTCACGGGCTCTCCTTCGGGTGCTGCGGGACGATCGTGACGGGAACCGGCTGCGAGTGCGCGAGGCGTCCAGCCGTCGAGCCGCCGACCAGGTGGTTCATCCAGCCGCCCAGACCCGCGCGACGGCTCCCCACCAGGATCATCCACGCGTCGTGGTCGTGAGCCACGCGTGCGAGGGCGTGTGTCGGCTCGCCGACCGTGTAGACGAACCGCCACGGGCCGGCGAATGCGCTCAGGTGCTGCGCAACCTCGGCCGCGAGCTCGTCGTCGGCAAGGACGAAGGCCTCCGCGCCGTCCACGTGGTCGGGATCGAGCGGGGTCGACTCCAGCGAGCCGTCGGCGTGGGTCGTGACGAGGGTCCGGGCGGTGTCGGACCACGCGCACACGAGGTTCGCGCCGAGCGCGGTGGCCAGCTCGGCAGCGAACAGGACCACGCGCGCCGCCTGGCCCGGGATGACGCCGACGACCACCGTCCGGGCGCCATCGACCGGCATGCCGTGCCACGGGTGCGGTGCCGAGCGGGCCATGCGGGCTGCCTCCGTGGTCAAACTACCGCCGCCGGTGCGGAACAGCGCAGGCTCTGCCGCGGTTGGCCAGGGACATGACCACCATCGGATTCATCGGAGCGGGCCACATCGGCGGCACGCTCGCCCGCCTCGCCGTCGCGAACGGCTACGACGTCATCGTCAGCAACTCCCGTGGCCCGGAGACCCTCACGGACCTCGTCGACGAGCTGGGCGACCGTGCCCGCGCCGGCACCCCGGCCGAGGCGGCCGAGGAGGGCGACCTGGTCGTCGTGACCATCCCCGTCAAGGCGATCGAGACGCTGCCCGTCGCGGAGCTGGCCGGCAAGCTCGTCATCGACACCAACAACTACTACGCGCAGCGCGACGGCCAGATCGCGGTCCTGGACCAGGGCGCGACGACGGTCTCCGGCCTCCTGCAGGCGTTCCTGCCCACCTCGAGGGTGGTCAAGGCGTTCAACAACATCACGTCGGGGAACCTGGGCTCGCGCGGCGTGCCGTCGGGCGGGACGGGCCGGTTGGCACTCCCGATCGCGGGCGACGACCCCACGTCGCGCACGACCGTGGCCGGGCTGATCGACGCCTTCGGTTTCGACGTCGTCGAGGCAGGTCCGCTGGCCGAGGGCCGCCGCTTCGAGAAGGACCACCCGGCGTACGGCCTCCTCGCGGACGCGGACGGCGTGACCAGGGCCTTGGCGCAGGCCTGACCCGGGTCGTCCCGGGCCGTCGTCGAATCACCCTGCCTGGCCGTATCTCTTGCCCGTCGGCTCCGCGAGGATGACGAGCATCGGACCTTCGACGAGGGCGGCGGCGATGCGAGCAGTCGAGGAGCACGGGCTTTCGCTCGACGAACGCGTCGAGGCGGACCGGGACCTGGTGCGCGCGCTCGCGTTCCGGCTCCTCGGCTCCGTCTCGGGCGCGGACGCGGCCGTCGCGGAGGCCTCTCGCCGCACCGGCGACGTCGACTCGCTGATCCGGTCGACGGCGGCCGCCTGCCTCGACGCGCTGCGGTCGCGGGAGGTCCCGGAGTGGCACGTCCCGGACGTCGTCGTGAGCCGTCTGACCGGCCACGCGGCCGACCAGACGGCTCTGCTCGACGGGACGGTGGGCGTCCCGCTGTTCGTCGCGCTCGACCAGCTCACGCCGGAGCAGCGCGTCGCGTTCGTGCTCCACGAGCGGTGCGGCCTCCCGCTCGGGGAGATCGGTGCCGTCGTCGGGACCACCGAGGACGGCGCGGGCGCGCTCGTCGCCGGGGCGCTGGAGCGGCTCCGCACGGTTCCCGTGATCGACGGGGATCTGGCCGCCCAGCGCAAGGTGGTCCAGGCCTACTACCGGGCGGCGTCGCGGGGCGACCTCGACGCGCTGCGGGGGTCGTGGACGAGACGATCGTGCTGCGGTCGGACGCCGGCGCGCACGCGTTCTCCATGGTCGCCACGGGCGTCGAGGCCGTCGCGCGCCGCATGGTCGTGTTCAACCAGATCAGGGCCCGAGGCCTGCCGGCGCTCGTCAACGGGGCGGCGGGCGGCGTGGTCCTCAACCACGGTGCGGTGATCTGCGTCGTCGCGATGACCGTGGTCGGAGACCGCATCGCCGAGGCTGACGTCCTGTTCGACCCGAACCGGCTGGCCGCGATGGACCTGTCGGCGTTCCTGACCGAGGACCTCTAGAACGACCTACGGCGCGTCGAACACCTCGTCCCGCTCGGCTGCGCCCACCGACACGGCGTCGTGGGGCTCCAGCTCCTGGAAGCCTCGTGCAGCACGTCGTGCGGCGCGATGCGACGAGCCCGGCGGACGGACAGGACCGCGTGCGTGGCCAGGCCGAGGAACACCAGGCCGCAGGCGGTCGCCGAGATGAGGAATGTCAGCTCGATGCCCTGGCTCGCGGGCCGGCCGCTGGGGGCGAGGTGGGCCGCGATCACGGCACCGGCCACGGCCGCACCGATCGAGCCGCCGATGGTGCGCAGCACCTGGTTGAACGAGACCGCCGAGCCGAGTTCCTGGGCCGCCACGCCGCGGGCGATCAGGCCCGGCATCGCGGCGAAGGTGATGCCGATCCCGACTCCGACGAGGAACATGCCGGCGAGCAGCTCGGGCAGGGCGTCGTGGCGGACGACGAGCAGCAGGTTGGCCAGGGTGACGAACAGCGCCCCGAGCGGCAGCATGACCGTGAAGCTGAGCCGGTGCGCGAACGCGCGGGCCAGTCGGCTGGCCAGCTGGCTGCCGATGGACAGGGGCAGCATGACGAAGCCGGCCCAGAACAGCGACATCCCGACGCCGAAGCCGGTGCTGGTCGGCGCCTGCGCCACCAGGCTGATCACCGAGACGCCGATGTACATCGACGCGCCCATCGACAGGCCGGTGGCGTTGGCCAGCAGCACGTCGGGCTTGCGCATGAGGTCGAGCCGGATCAGCGGGTGGTCGGTGCTGGTCTCGCGCCAGACCCACGCGCCGAGGACGAGCACGGCGCCGACCAGCAGCCCGATCGTCGTCGGTGATCCCCAGCCGAACCGCGGACCCTCGCTGATGCCGAGCAGCAGCATGCCCAGGCCCGCGCCGAGCAGGGCAGCGCCGAGCGTGTCGAAGGGGCGGCGCAGCCCGAGCTCGTCGGGACCCTTGGGCACCGCGACGAGGATGACGACGAACGCCGAGACGACGAACGCGGCGGCGAACCAGAACGCCCAGCGGAAGTCGAAGGTCGAGGCGATGATGCCGGTCAGCGGGTACCCGATGCCGATTCCGGTGGCCACCGTCACGGACAGCGCGGCGATGCCGGGGCCGACCTTCTCCGGCGGCGAGTAGCGGCGGGCCAGCGCGATCGCCATGGGCGTGATCGAGTACGAGAGGCCCTGCAGGGCGCGGCCGACGAGGATCACGGAGAACGTCTGCGCGGTCGCGGCCAGCACCGAGCCGACGAAGATGATCGTGAGCGTGGCCAGCAGGATGCGCTTCTTGTGCGGCCCGTCGGACAGCCGCCCGAGGACCGGCGTCGCCACCGCCCCGACCAGCAGGTTCACGGTCAGCGTCCACTGAGCGGTGCTCACCGAGACGCCGAACTCGGCCGCCAGCGTGGGCACCAGCAGGAGGCCCAACGAGCTGATGATCGCGGCGGCCAGGGCCGCGTAGACGAGGGCGGGGACGAACCGCTTGCCGGTCATCGGGTGGCCAGCGTCCGCAGGACGTCGACGGCGCCGGCGAGGGCCGCGCGGTCGTCGTCGTCGAGCGAGGCGACGGCTGCGGCCAGCCACGTGTTCGTCGCGTGCCGGTCCGCGTCGACCGCCGCGCGGCCGTCGGGGGTGATCTCGATGATCATGCGACGGCCGTCCGTCGGGTCGGGGGTGCGCGTGATGCGGCCGACGCGTTCGAGGTCGGCGACGATCACGGCCATCGACTGCGGCGTGATGAACTCGCTGGCCGCGAGCGCGGACGAGGTCGCCGGGCCGTCCTGCACCAGGCGGTTGAGCGCGCGGCTCTGGCCGATGGACAGCGACTTCTCGGTGAGCAGGCGCCGGTAGATCGGGCCCAGGGCGTCACGCAGGTCGAATGCGAGAGCGGCGGTGTCGGAGACGGTCACGTGGACGAGTGTACAGGGCAACTGATCAGTTGGGCTGACGATCGCCGGTATTCGCTCGTCGTCGGTCATCCGCGGACGTACGGTCCGCCTCATGGACATCCCCCGGCAGCACACGATCCGCGAGAGGCACCACCGGATCCTCGACCCGTTCACCGACGAGAAGCTGGCTGTCCTCGGCCGCGCCCTGCGGCTGACGCCCGGCACGACCGTCCTCGACCTGGCGTGCGGCACCGGTGAGATGCTCGCGACCTGGGCGCGGGACCACGGCACCGTCGGCATCGGCGTCGACATGAAGCTCGGTGTTCGTCGGCCGGGCGAATGAGCGGGCCGCAGCCCTCGGGGTCGAGGTCACCTTCGTCAACGACGACGCCGGCGACTACGTCGCGCCGGAACCCGTCGACGTCGCGGCCTGCCTCGGGGCGTCGTGGATCGGCGACGGCGTCGTCGGCACGCTGTCCCTGCTGGAGCGATCGCTGCGGCCCGGCGGGCTGGCCCTGCTCGGCGAGCCCTTCTGGCGCGAGGATCCGCCCGACGAGACCGCCGTGATCGGCAGCGGCGCACCCTCCCGCCACCTCTTCCGGTCCCTGCCCGGGCTCGTCGCCCAGCTCCGTGAGGCCGGCTGGGACCTGGTCGAGATGGTGCTGGCCGACGAGGACAGCTGGGACCGGTACGTCGCCGGGCAGTGGCTGAGCACGCGGGAGTGGCTCGACGCCAACCCGTCCGACGAGCTGTGGGCCGAGATGCGTGCCGAGCTGGACACCGCACCGCTCACCTACGTCACCTACCAGCGGCGCTACCTGGGCTGGGGCGTCTTCGCGCTGATGAAGCGACCATGACGGGCGTCGTGACCGACCTGGACGTGTGCCTGGAACGCGTGCTCACCACTCGTCTGGTCGAGCCGCACCTGGGCCAGCCCGGCGTCGCGCTCGACCTCGGAGGCGGGACCGGGCCCTACGCCGTCTGGCTCACCGAGCTGGGCTGGGACGTGCGCGCCTGGCCGGGCGGGCTCCGGTTCGACGCGGTGGTCGGGCTGGAGCCGTTCTGCCACCCGACGGCCGACGACGTCCGGGCGCTCGCGCGGATCACGCGCCCCGGCGGACTGGTCGCACTGGCGATCCCGCCGCTGCCGGCCTTCGCGGCACCCGGCTTCGACACCGTCACGGTGGTGGCCGCGAAGACGCTGCTGGCCGACGACCTCGAAGCCGTGCGCCTCGTCGACCTGTCGGCCTATCGGGTCCGGCTCGACCGGCTCGTCGCGGGCGCCGACGACCCGCTGGTCCTCGCGACGGCGCCCCACCTGCTCTGGGTGGGTCGGCGCGCCTACAGGTAGGCCACGACCGCCGCGACGGTGTCGGCGTCCCGGAGGATCCGGCGGTGGCCGAGCCCCTCGCTCATCCGGACCTCCGCGTCGGGCCACACCTCCGCGATGCGCTCGCCGTCGGCAGGGTCGGTCTCCTTGTCCGAGCGGTCGGCGACGACCAGGAGCGGCGGGAGGTCCGCCCGGCCGGCCGCCCGGGCCGGGATCATGAGGTCGTCGAGCGGCCGGTGGGCGAGGACCTCCATCCGTTCCAGCAGGAGCGTGCGTGTGCCTTCGCTGAACCCGAGCGCGCGCGCGAACTGCCGTGTGTACTCGACCGGCTCGGCGGGCGGCGCGACGAGGACCAGGCGGCCGGCCTGTGTGCCGTCGAGCACCGCGAGCGCGACCGCCGCGGCACCGAGCGAGTGCCCGACGATCGCGTGGGCGGGGCCGTGCGCGGCGACGACGGTCTCGATCGCGTCCATCAGCTCGATCAGGCTGCTGCGCCGACGGCCCAGGGCGCCCGGGCCGGAGTCGCCGTGGCTCGGCGCGTCGTAGGCGATCACCTGGAACCCGGCGCTCGTGAGGGGGACGACGAACGACGCGAGCTGCGCCCGGTGACCGCCCCAGCCGTGGACCAGGTAGACCCGCGGCCCGGTGCCCCAGGTCTCGCCGACGGTCCCGTCCGCGAGGCGCCACGGGACGCCGCCGGGCACGTGCTCGCCCGGCCCGGCGTGGGTCGGGGTGCACCACATGCGCAGGGCGTTCCGCGCGACGAGCCTGGGGGCGATGCGGTCGAGCGTCCGCACGGTCAAGGTGAGCGTGCGCGGAACCTTGGCACGAACGATCGTGCTTTTCTGGGCATCCGTCTGGGCCACGTCGAGTTCTTCCTTCGTCATCGGACGGTGATCGAGGCGAGCAGGCGCTCGAACGCGTGGCGCGCCCGGACGTCGGCCGCCGGGTCGCGCAGGAGCCGCTGCGCGTGGAAGTGCGCGAGCATCAGCCCGTGCAGGTCGTAGGAGAACTGCTCGGGCGACTCGTCGTCGCGGAGCTGGCCGTCCTTGGCGCCCGAGCGATAGATCTGCGCGAGGGAGTCGGCCAGGTCCCAGTGGTCCTGGACCAGCTGGTCGCGGACCGGCCCCGGCTGGTCGTCGAACTCGGTGGATGCCGAGACGAACAGGCAGCCTGCCGAGCCAGCGGTGGACAGCAGCAGCCAGCACTCGAACAGCGTGCGGATGCGCGGGACTCCACGAGGTGCGGCGAGCGCCGGCCGGACGACCTGCTCGACGAACCGCTCACGTGCCTGACCCAGGACGGCCAGCTGGAGCGCCTCCTTGGACCGGAAGTGCGCATAGAGGCCGCTCTTCGACATCCCGGTGGCCGTCGCCAGCGACCCGATCGTCAGGCCGGCCACGCCGAGGCGCCCGGCGATCTCGACCGCCTGGTCGAGCACCACCTGCCGCGTCTCGTCGCCTTTGCTCACGGGTACATTATTAGCACGATCGTGCTGTTCTTACGAGACCCATCCCGACCCGTAGGCAGTGCCCTGCTGGGTCAGCACCCCAGCCGCGCCGGCCCGCCCCCTGCGCGGGCCGGCACTGCTGGGCTCAACGTTCGAGCCGTCCGTCGTCGTACGGCCATCGTGACGGACCACCCCTCCCCCCGGACACCGTCTCGAGACGGATCTCGCAGGCGGCGGTCACACATCCCCGGGATGATCCGTCAGGTGGAGGAGAGCGGGTATCCGCCCCTGATACACGGCAACGACAAGGGAGAGAGCTGAACATGACGGACGGACTGAAGATCGTCGTGGTGCCGGTCAAGGACCTCGACGCGGGCAAGGCGTTCTACGGCGCGCTGCTCGGTGTGGAGCCGATGCAGGACGCACCGTTCTATGTGGGCTACGAGACCGCGGGCATCCACCTGGGCCTCAACCCGCACGGTCACGAGCAGGGCATGACCGGTCCGACGTACTACTGGATGGTCGACGACCTGGCGGGCACGCGCGACGCGCTCGTCGCGGCCGGCGGCTCGGTGCTGCAGGACGCGACCAACGTGGGCGGCACACGGACCATCGCGACGGTCGCGGACGCCGACGGCAACGTGATCGGGCTCGCGCAGGACGCGTGAGCGGATGATGGGGCTCCATGAGCACCCTTCTGATCACCGGCACGTCGACCGGCATCGGCCTCGAGACCGCGCTCGCCGCGGCGGCGGCCGGCTGGACCACCGTCGCGACGATGCGCGACCTGTCCCGGTCCGGGCCGCTGCGCGAGCGCGCCGGTGACCTGCCCATCGACATCCGCGCGCTGGATGTCACGTCGTCCTCCGTCGGGTCGGTGATCGACCAGGTCGTCGCCGACCACGGTTCGCTCGACGCCGTCGTGAACAACGCCGGCGCCGGGCGGGTCGGCACCGTCGAGACGCTCGGCCTGCCGGCGTTCCGCGACGCCATGGAGGTCAACTTCTTCGGCGTCGTGCGCGTCGTCGAGGCGGCGATGCCGCACCTGCGCTCGTCCGGGGGACGCCTCCTCACGATCACCAGCGTCGGGGGGGTCGTCGGCCAGCCGTTCAACGAGGCGTACTGCGCGGCCAAGTTCGCCGTCGAGGGGTTCCTGGAGAGCCTGGCGCCCGTGGCCCGCGCGCTCGGGGTTCCCGTCGTCATCGTCGAGCCGGGTGCGGTGGCCAGCGAGTTCGTCGCCAACGCGTCGGTACCGGCCGTCGGCTCCGACGCCTACGCACCGCTGCTCGCCGCCTACCTCCAGCGGACCGCGGGCGCGTTCGCCAACGCCCAGTCCGCGTCGGCCGTGGCGTCGTTGATCGTCGACCTGCTCTCCGCACCGGAGCCGCCCACCCGCGTCCAGACGAGCCCGGCCGCCGCCGCGTTCGCCGGGCTCAAGCTCACGGACCTGGACGGTTCCGCCGTGCAGACCCTCACGCGGACCTGGATCGGGGGATGATGGTGCCTCCCACCGTCGTCTCGAGGAGACACCTGTGCCCCTGACCGTCCCCGCCCTGCTCGCCCCGTCCGCCGGCGCGACGTTCGAACGCGGCACCATCGAACGCCGCTCCCTGGGCGAGCACGACGTGCTCATCGACATCGCCTACGCGGGCATCTGCCACTCCGACATCCACCAGGCGCGCGCCGAGTGGGGCTCCGCGATCTTCCCGATGGTCCCCGGCCACGAGATCGCCGGCGTCGTCAGCGCGGTCGGGTCCGCCGTGACCAAGCGCGCCGTCGGCGACCGCGTCGGCGTCGGCTGCTTCGTCGACTCCTGCCGCGAGTGCGCACGCTGCCTGGCCGGCGAGGAGCAGTTCTGCGAGCGCGGCATGGTCGGCACGTACAACGGCCGGCAGTACAACGGCGAGGTCACCTACGGCGGCTACTCGACGCAGATCGTCGTCGACGAGAACTACGTCCTGCACATCCCGTCGGAGCTCGCCCTGGACGTCGCCGCGCCCCTGCTGTGCGCCGGCATCACGCTCTACTCCCCGCTGAAGAACTGGGGCGCCGGTCCGGGGCGCCGCGTCGCCATCGTCGGCATGGGCGGTCTCGGGCACATGGGAGTGCAGCTCGCGCACGCGCTCGGCGCCGAGGTGACGGTGCTCAGCCAGTCGCTGTCGAAGGAGGCCGACGGCCGCGCACTGGGCGCCGACCACTACTACGCGACGAGCGACCCGGCCACGTTCTCCGCTCTGCGCGGGACGTTCGACCTCATCATCAGCACCGTCTCGGCCGACCTCGACCTCGACGCCTACCTGCGCCTGCTCGCGTTCGAGGGATCGCTGGTGTTCGTCGGCCTGCCCGAGAACAAGCAGTCGTTCAGCGTCTTCTCGCTCACCGGCGGGCGCCGGTCGATCTCCGGGTCGAACATCGGCGGAATCCGCCAGACCCAGGAGATGCTCGACTTCTGCGCGGCTCACGGCATCGCGTCGCTGGTCGAGACCATCACGGCCGACGACGTCGACACGGCCTACGAGCGCGTCGTGGCGAGCGACGTCCGCTACCGCTTCGTCATCGACACGTCGACGATCCCGACCCCCTGACCTGCTCCCGTCCCACCCATCCCGCCGCCGAACTCGTGACTTGGCGACGAAGTCGTCAGCTGCAGCCCACGACTTCGTCGCCACCTCACGATCTCGACGCGAGAGGGACGATCCGACCGGGAGCGCAGCCTCGCGGCTGGCCCCGCCTGACGAGGTGCGCGCGCAGACGTCAGGATGGGGGCCGTGGATCCCATCCGGCCCGTCGCGCCGCCGCTCACCGGGCGGGTGATCCTCACGCAGCAGTGGCAGCGGGTGAGCATCCTGCACTGGCGCGTGCCGTCCGACCGGATCGCGCGGTTCTTCCCCGCCGGGACGCGTCCGGACGAGCTCGACGGCTCGTCGTGGGTCGGGCTCGTCGCGTTCTGGATGGCCCGGTTCCGCGTGGTCCCCGGACCGGCGCTGCCGTACATCGGCGACTTCCCCGAGATCAACGTGCGGCTGTACACGGTCGACGACGACGGTCGGCGGGGGGTGCTGTTCCGGTCGCTCGAGGCATCCCGGGCGCTGACCGTGCTCGGTGCCCGAACCTTCATGAACGTGCCCTACCAGTGGGCCCGCATGTCGCTGGACCGGGTCGGTGACACGCTCGACTACCGCTCGACCCGGCTGACCGGCGCACGTCCTTCGTCACACATCGTGGTCCGACCGTCGTCCGACCCGGTCGAGCACGACACCCTGGCCGACTTCCTGACCGCGCGCTGGGGCATGCACACCGTGATCGGTGGCCGCACGCGGTTCGTCCCCAACGACCACGAGACCTGGCCGCTGCGCCGGGCATCGTTGACGTCCCTCGACGACGAGCTGGTCGCGGCCGCGGGCATCCCGGTGACCGGGCCCCCGGAGTCGGTCCTGTACTCGCCCGGCGTCCACGCCCGGTTCGCGATGCCGCTCCCACCGGTGCGGTGACACCCTCGCCCCGGCGGGGTCCTGTCCGGCAGGGTGGGCGGGTGATCCCACGCCTGCGGACGTCCGACGAGCAGCACCGCGTCACCACGTTCGAGCTGTTCTTCGACCTGGTCTACGTCTACGCGTTCACGCAGGTCAGCCACCTGATGGCCGAGACGCACTCCGCGCTCGGGGTGCTCCAGGCGCTGATCGTGCTCGCGCTGCTGTGGTGGACGTGGACCTCGTACAGCTGGCTGGCCAACCAGTCGCCCGCCGACCAGGGCGTCCTGCGCGCCGGGATGTCGGTCGCGATGGCCACGATCTTCGTCGCCACCCTCGCCGTTCCCGAGGCGTTCAAGGACCTGCCCGGCGGCCTCGACGGGCCCCTCGTGCTGGTCGTCGCGTACGCCGTTGTACGACTCGTGCACAGTGCGTTGTACCTGATCGCCGGCGCCGACGACCGGGACCTGCAACGCCAGGTGCTGCGGACGCAGTACGTCGCGATGCTGCCGTCGGTCGCCCTGCTGCTGGTCGGCGCGCTGGTCGGGCAGCCCGCGCAGACGTGGATCTGGCTCGGCGCGCTGCTGTGGGACGTCGTGCTGACGCTGCTGACCGGCTGGGGCGGTGACTGGCGGTTGCACTCTCCGTCGCACTGGGCCGAGCGGTACGGGCTCGTCGTCATCCTGGCGCTGGGCGAGTCCGTCGTCGCGATCGGCGTGGGCGCCTCGCACCTGCCCGTCAGCGTGCCCGTGATCGCGGGTGCCGTCCTGTGCATCGCACTCGCGCTGGTGCTGTGGTGGGCCTACTTCCTGGGCAGCGCCGAGCACGCCGAGCACGCCCTGGCGCGCCTCGAGGGCATACCGCGCGCCACCTACGCGACGCTCGCCTACACCTACCTGCACTACGTGCTCATCGCCGGCGTCGTCGTGACGGCCCTCGGCGTGGAGGAGGCGATGGCGGACGTCGGCTCGTCGGAGGCGTTCGGCTTCTTCGGTGCCGCCGCGCTGGCCGGCGGGGTGGCCGTGTACCTCGTCGGGACCGCCGTGCTCGTGCTCTCGGCGACCCGGCGGATGCCGACGTTCCGACTGCTCGGTGCCGCGACCGCGCTCGTTCTCGTGCCGATCATGGCCGCGTTGCCCCCGCTCGCGGGGCTGGCCGTGGTGGTGGCGATCGCGTACGCGTGGACGGTGACGGAGTCGCGTCGCCACCGCGGCGCGCGGTCGCTCCGACCGCACAGCACGGCGCCGAGCGCGTGAGTCCTTCTCACGCGCTCGGCGCCGGTGTGGAGCTCAGGCGGTCAGGCGTCCTCGACCGGGGCATCCGCCGGCGTCGTCGGCGCCGGGGCGCCCGCCAGGATCAGGTAGAGGTCCCGGCGCGAGTGCTCCAGGACGGCCAGTGCCTGGGTGGCCTGGTCGTCGGTGCCCGAGCGGACCACCTGCTGGGCGGCCGCGGCCAAAGCCTCGAGCGCGCCCCGCAGGCTGCGACCTGGGGAGGTCGGCCGGCTGGCGCCGTCCTCGAACGGGCTGCCCAGCTGCTCGGCGTTCTCGGCGACGTACGCCGTGCCGGCATCGGTGAGCCGCGCCATCTTGCGGCCGGACTCGGCGGTGATGGCCACCAGGCCCTCGTCCTCGAGCAGGTTGAGCGCCGGGTAGATGGCGCCCGGGCTCGGCCGCCACTGGCCGCCCGACCGCTGGCCGATCTCCTGGATGAGCTGGTAGCCGTGCATCGGCTGCTCGTTCAGCAGGAGCAGGACGGCGGCGCGGATGTCGCCGCGACCGGCACGTCGGCCGGGCCCGCGTCCGCCGGGGCCGAAGCCGCCGGGGCCGAAGCCGGGGCCGCCGAAGCCGCGGGGGCCGCGCGGGCCGCCGCCGTGCGGGTGCTCGCCGTGGGGGTGGAAGGCGCCGCGGCGCGGGTCGAAGCCCTCGCCGTACGGAGCGCTCGGGAAGTCGCCGCGGCGCTGACGGCCGCGAGGATCAGATTCATTGTGGGTGTGTCGCATGGTCGGTTCTCCTCGAACGATGTCGGTGCCCGGGCCTGGTCGGCCCAGGGGCGCCGCGGCCGGTGCGGGGATCGCGTCGGGCTCTGCGGCGTCCGGGAGGTGTTGCTCTCCACCGGATGTTCGTAACGATATATCGTTGATAGAACTTTGACAAGCCCTATCGATACATCGCTCGTCGGAGCGTCACAGCCGCGCCAGGACCGCACCCCCGTGCACCGCCAGCACCTGACCCGTCGTCCAGCCCGCATCGGGTGACGCCAGGTACGCGACCGCGGCCGCCACCTCCTCGACCGTCCCCGGACGGCCGGCGGGGATGCGGGCGACGCGACGAGCCCGCTCCGCGTCGTCGAGCCGGCCCTCCCAGAACTCCGTGTCCGGGACGAAGCCGGGCGCGACGGCGTTCACGGTGATGCCGTCGGCGGCCACCTCACCGGCCGTGCCCGTGACCCAGGAGTTGATCGCGGCCTTCGCGGCACCGTACGAGCCCGCGCCGCGCAGGGCGGCCACCGAGCTGAGCGCGACGATCCGTCCCCCGGGCCGGCTCATCCGCGGCAGCAGGGCCTCGCCCAGCAGCACCGTGGTCAGCACGTTCAGCCGGAACTCGTCGAGCCAGACCTGCGCGGTGGCCGCCAGCCCGGGCCCCTCCGGGGTCAGCGAGCCCCCCGCGTTGAGGACCAGCACGTCGACCGCGCCGAGCCGGTCCGCGAGCGCCTGGACCTCGTCGGGCTCCTGCAGGTCGGCCACCTCGACGGCCATCGACCCGGCGGCCGCGCGCTCGAGGACGTCGCGCCGCCGACCGACGATCACCACCTCGTCGCCGCCCGCCAGCAACCGCCGCGCCACGGCAAGCCCGATCCCGGTCCCGCCGCCGGTCACCACGGCACGCCTCATCGGGCGGGCGCCTGCATGATCTGGATGAGGTTCCCACAGGTGTCGTCGAACACCGCGGTGGTCACCGGGCCCATCGGCGTCGGGTCCCGCACGAACCGCACGCCCACGGCGGACAACCGCTCGAACTCGGCCTGCACGTCGTCCACGCCGAACGACGCGAAGGGGATGCCGTCGTCGAACAGTGCGGTCCTGAACGGACCCACCGCCCGGTGGCCGCTCGGTTCGAGGAGGATCTCGACCCCGTCGGGCGCGGCCGGCGACACGACCGTCAACCAGCGCGCGTCGCCCAGCGGCACGTCGTGCCTCGTCGTGAACCCGAGGACGCCCGTATAGAAGTCCTGCGCCTTCTGCTGGTCGTCCACGAACACGCTCATGATGGTGACTCGGAGCATCGCAACCTCGGTCGCTCGGGCGCCTCGCGGCGCATCGCTGGTCGACGAACGGACACGACGATCATGACCAGCCCCGGCCGACGGCGCACGGCAGTTGTCTCCGGCTCAGCGATCGGCGTCCCGATGTCGATTTCCCGAACCCTCGCGCGTCATCCCCCCCGACGGGGCACAGTATGGGAGGCCCCCACACCCGAGGAGACCAGCGATGACCGCAACGTGGA
This sequence comes from Cellulomonas sp. McL0606, assembly GCF_058248365.1. The sequence goes on from NZ_CM177779.1 coordinate 3,918,711, forward strand.
TGGTGCTGCTGTACGGCGACGAGGGGTTCTGGTCCTCGGCGACGCCGGAGCTCAAGGCGCAGATCATGGCCGAGCACGGCGCCTACGCGGCCGCGTGCGCCGAGCGTGGCTACAAGATTCTCGGGGGCGAGCAGCTCGACTTCACCGCCAGCTCGCTGTCGGCCCGCCGCTCCGAGACCGGCGCCGTCGAGGTGACCGAGGGGCCCTACACCGAGACCGCCGAGTTCATGGGCGGCTACTACGCCTTCGAGACGGACGACCCGCGCGGTCTCGCGCAGCTCACCGCCGAGATCCTGGTGACCGACGGCGGCGGCGGCGTCGAGCTGCGGCGGGTCATCCCGAACTCGTGAGACCGGCCGACCGCGAGATGTCGATCCCGGGCGCCCTGCGCCGTCATCCGGGCATCGTCGTCTCGCGAAGGGTTGGGTCATGACCGAGTACATGGTGCTGCTGCACCGCGCCGAGGACCGTGCGTTCACGACCGCGGAGCTGGAGGTCCAGGAGGCCGCGCACACCGCGTTCCAGGCGCTGTGCCGCGACTGCGGGTGGCCGATCCACAGCACCGCACCGCTGGCTCCGGCCGGCCGGGCACGCTCGTTGCGCCCGGACGGCCGGGGCGGCCTCGCCGTCACCGACGGCCCGTACAGCGAGACCGTCGAGCAGGTCGGCGGCTTCTACCTGGTGTCTGGCCCGTCGCTGGACGAGCTGACCGCGGCCGTCGGGCCCCTGGTGGTGAACGCCGAGACCGTGGAGATCCGGCCGACCGACCGCGAGTGGTTCGAGTGAGGTTCGTCGTGCTGGCGTTCGGGGACTTCGCACCCGCCGACGTGCTCCTGGCACCGCCGGAGACCGGGACGCTCGTCGTCGACGGGGCCGTGCACTCCTCGGGTTTCGACGGGGCCGCCGCGGCGCTGTCGGGGTTCTCGCTGGTCGATGCCGTGTCGCTGGACGAGGTCCTCGACGCTCTGCCGCCGGTCGGGACCTTCGAGGTGCGTCCCGCGGAGGTGACGTGACGGTCTTCGACGACCCGTCGACCTCGCTGTCGCCCCAGGAGGCGGCCTCCCGCGCCCTCGCCGACGCGTGGCAGGCCTCCTGGTCGCGCCTGATCGGGCTGCTGATCGGTCAGTACGCCCGGCCTGACCTGGCCGAGGACGCCGTCTCCGACGCGTTCGAGGCCGCGGCTCGGCACTGGCCCGTGGACGGTGTGCCGACGAACACCGGCGCCTGGCTGCTCACCGCGGCGCGTCGCCGCGTCCTCGACCGGCTCCGTTCCGAGGCGGTCCACCGCCGAAAGGAACCGCTGATGGTGGTCGACGACGAGATGCGCGCCGCGGCCGCGGCCGTCGTCGACCCCGGCGCGCACGTCGCCGACGAGCAGCTCCGGCTGATCTTCGCCTGCTGCCACCCCGCGATCGCGCCCGACGACCGCGTCGCCCTGACGCTGCGGTTCGTCGTCGGCCTGACGACCACCGAGATCGCCCGGCTCCTGCTGGTCCAGGAGACCGCCATGGCCGCCCGGCTGACCCGCGCCAAGAAGCGGCTGGCCTCGTCCGGCATCCCGTTCGCGACGCCGCCCGCGGCCCGCCTGGACGAGCGCCTCGACGTCGTCGCGACCGTCGTGTACCTGGCCTTCACCTCGGGCTACCACCCCGGCGCCGGCGACGTCGCACTGCGCGTCGACCTCGGCGACGAGGCCATCCGGCTCCTGCGCGTCCTCGACTCCCTGCTGCCCGACCGGCCGGTGGTCCGCGCCCTGCTCGCGCTCCTGCTCCTGCAGCACTCCCGCCGCGACACGCGCCTCGCGCCCGACGGGACGCTGATCCTGCTGCCCGACCAGGACCGCTCGCGCTGGCACCGGGCGGAGATCGCCGAGGGCGTCGCCCTGCTGGAGTCGGTCCCGCTGTCGGCGCGAGCGGACGACGCCGCCCCTGACGCTGACGCCGACGGCATCGACCCGTCGACGGCCGCCGTCGTCACGCGCCTCGCCGAGGAGTACCGCCTCCAGGCGCTCATCGCCGCCGAGCACGCCACCGCCGCGACGGCCGAGGACACCCGCTGGGACGTCATCGCCGGCCTGTACCTACAGTTGGAACGCCTCACCGGCTCGCCCGTGGTCCGGCTGGCCCGTGCGGTCGCGGTCGCCGAGGCGTCGGGTCCGTCCGCCGGGCTCCTGCTCCTCGACGGTCTCGACGCGCTCCTGCCCCGGCACCACCGCGTCCCGGCCGTCCGTGCCGAGCTCCTGGTCCGCGTGGGCAACCCCACCGCCGCAGCCACGGCCTACCGCGAAGCCCTCACCCTGGTCACCAACCCGACCGAACGCACCCACCTCCAATCCCGCCTAGCGGCACTGACGGCCCCCCCACGCCCCTGACCCTCCCCCCTCAGGCCGCGAGAACGGCACTCCGTCACGACAACGGCAGTTCAAAGTGCCGTTCTCGCGACGAACTGCCGTTCTCGCGGCGCCGTCGACGCGACCACCGCCCCGCCGAGCCCGGGGTTACTCACCCATCGGGGCGCTGGGCGTCCGGGCGGGGGCTGCAGAGGCGACGATCTCGGCATGCCCAGACGCCCCGACGCGCCGCTCTCGCCGACGGCACGACCAGCACCGCCGACCGTTCACCTCGCCGCGGACCTGCCGGGCTACGCCGTCGCTGCACGCACGAGGACCGAACAGTGGAGGAAGGTCGGCAGAGGCGTCTACGTTCCGACGAGCGCACCGACCGGCAACCACGCCGACGCGCTCGCGCGGATCGCCGGCCTGCACCGCCGGCTCAAGGGCGCCCACTGCTTCAGTCACACGTCGGCGGCGCTGCTGCACGGCCTGCCCGTGTGGCGGATCGGCCCAGAGACTCACATCTATCAGCCCCGCTCGCCCAGCAGCCGACGCGACAAGGACGTCGAGCGCCACGTCCCATGGCCGGTCGCCGACGACCTCGTGGACCTTGACGGCGTACGGGCGACGTCGATGGGCCGCACCGCCTGGGACTGCGCGGTGACGCTCCGGCCCCTGAGCGCCCTCGTCGTGGTCGATGCCGCACTGCATGCCGGTCTCGACATCGAGGACCTGCGCTCCAGGGTCCTGTGCTCGGCGGGCCGGCGCGGTGTCGCCCGCGGGCGAGCACTGGTCGAGCTCGCCGATGCCGGCGCCGAGTCGCCCTACGAGACCGCATGCAGGTTCCTCCTCCTGAGGGCCGGGTTCCCGGTACCCCAGACCCAGGTACCCGTCGAGACGCGGCTCGGAACGTTCTGGGGTGACCTGGGTTGGGCGCAGTGGCGCGTGATCATCGAGTACGACGGGCGCTCCAAGTACGCCGATCCGGACGCGCTGATGCGGGAGAAGCGTCGGCACGACGCCATCGTCGAGGCCGACTGGCGGATCGCACGGGTCACGAGCGCCGACATCAACGAGCGGTTCTCCCTCACGGAACGGGTGTCCGCGTACCTCCCGGCGGCGGTAACGAATGCCCTGACCCCCCGCCGCGAGCTGGTCTGGTGACGCCGGCCCACGTCGAGAACGGCAGTTGTGCACGAGAACGGCACTGTGAACTGCCGTTCTCGTGACGGACTGCCGTTCTCGGCGGGGGTGGGGCGGGGGTGGGCGGGGTGGGGCGGGGATGGGTGCCGGTCAGGTGAGGGTCAGCAGCACGATCAGGGTCAGGTTGAGGGTGACCACCAGGCCGACCACCACCAGCAGGGTGGCGTGCAGGCGCGGGCCGTTGCGGTAGGCGCCCATGACGCCTGCCGAGCGGGTGAGGCGGACGAGCGGGATGACGGCGAACGGGATGCCGAACGAGAGGACCACCTGCGAGATCACCAGGGTCCAGGTCGGGTCGGCGCCGAGCGCCAGCAGCAGCAGAGCGGGGATGAGCGTGACGGCGCGGCGCGCGATCAGGGGGACCCGCCGGTGCAGGAGGCCCTCCATGATCGTCGCGCCGGCGTACGCACCCACCGAGGTCGAGGCGAGGCCCGAGGCGAGCAGCCCGATGGCGAACGCGACGCCGATGCCGACCCCGAGGGCGGCGACGATCGCCTGGTAGGCACCGGGGATCGCGTCGGTACCGGGCACGCCGCGCAGCGCCGACGCGGCCAGCAGCAGGAGTCCGATGTTGACGACGCCCGCGATCGCGAGCGCGAAGCCGACGTCCCAGCGGGTGGCCCGCAGCACGCGCGGGATGTCGGCCCGGCTGCCGTGCCGGTCGCGGGCGAGGGCCGAGTGGACGTAGATCGCGTGCGGCATGACCGTCGCGCCCAGCATCGAAGCGGCCAGCAGCACGGAGCCCGGGCCGTCGAACCTCGGGACCAGACCGGACAGGACGCCGCGCGTGTCGGGCGGAACCACGAACAGCCCGGCCAGGAACCCGATCGCGATGATCGCCAGCAGGCCGACGATCACCAGCTCGAAACGTGACTGGCCGTACCGGTTCTGGGTGAGCAGCAGGAGCAGCGAGACGACGCCGACGATCAGGCCCCCGAGCGGCAGCGGCACGCCGAAGAGCAGGTTGAGCGCGATCGCCCCACCCACCACCTCGGCGATGTCGGTGGCGGCGGCGACGAGCTCCGCCTGCGCCCAGAAGGCCAGCCGCGGCCCTCGTCGCAGCCGCTGGCCCAGCAGGCCGGGGAGCGACTGGCCGGTGACCAGGCCCAGCTTTGCGGACTGGTACTGGACGAGCACGGCCATCGCATTGGCGACGACGAGCACCCAGAGCAGCAGGTAGCCGTACCGAGCGCCGGCGGTCAGGTTGGCGGCGACGTTGCCTGGGTCGACATAGGCGATCGCGGCGACGAACGCGGGCCCGAGCAGGAACGCGAACCGGCGAGCGCCCGGGGGCGCGGGAGCCCGCTCGACGTCGGCCGCGGTGCTGCGCATCTGCTCCCCAAGAAGTTCGGCTGCCCGAACTTATGCTAGCGGACACCCGACACGAAAATGGGTCGACCAACGACAGCGTCGGCGGGAGGGTGTCCGAATGACCGCGTGGTCGGTTCGCGAGATCCCGGCGCTGGAGAGCACGACCTCCCCCGATGCCTGGTTGCTGCACGGACTGGTGCAGGCGACCAACGCCGTGCTGCTGGACAGCTGGGGGACGCACGACTTCGACCGGACGACGCACGAGATCCTGGGCGCGCTGCACGACCAGGCCCACGTCCGCAAGATCCGCCTGGTCGCGGTCGACGAGGACGGCAGCGGCGACGGCGCCGATCCAGCCCGCGTCCTCGGTTACGCAGCCCTGAACATGACGCTCCACGACAACACGCACCTGGTGGCGATGGAGCTCGGAGTTCGGCCCGAGCATCGTGGCCGGGGCGTCGGATCGGCCCTGCACGATGCCGCCGTGGCGCGAGGCGAAGCGGCCGGCCGCGACACGTTCCAGGTCTCGACCGACCAGCGGATCGAGCCCCCGCACGGGCCCGACACCATCGCGCCGTCCACCGGCGAGGGTCGCGTCCTGGCCACGGCGGCCGCCTCGCGCTTCGCGACGAAGCACGGGTACGAGCTGGCACAGGTCGCCCGGTTCTCGCAGTTCGACCTTCCCTTCGACGCGGACCGGGTCGGGGGCCTGGGACTGCGGGCGGCCGAGCACGCCGGACCCGACTACCGGCTCGTCTCGTGGGCGCACCACTGCCCCGACGAGTGGCTGGACGACTACGCCCTGCTCGCTACGCGGATGAGCACGGACGCACCGGTCGGAGGGCTGGACCTGGGTGAGGATGTCTGGGACGGCGAGCGGATCCGCGCCGTCGAGCGGCAGTACGAGGAGCGCGGGCTCGGGATGCTGGTGATGGCCGCCGAGCACGTCCCGACGCACACCCTCGTCGCGTTCACCGAGTTCATGACCGTCTCGCACCTCGACGAGTTCGTGCACCAGCACGACACCCTGGTCCTGCGGGAGCATCGCGGTCGCCACCTCGGCATGCTCGTCAAGGCGGCCAACGCACAACGACTGGCGGCGGAACTTCCGCTGGTCCGTCGCGTCGGCACGTGGAACGCCGAGGAGAACACCCACATGCTCGCGATCAACGTGGAGCTCGGCTTCCGCCCGGCGGGCGGCTCGGGCGAGTGGCAGGAAGCCTCAGGAGGTCGCAGCGGCTCGCGGCATCGACGCCGCCCACCAGTGGTCCCACCGGTCGCGGACCTCGGCGAACGTGCCGTCGTCGAGACCGTACGTGGACAGGATCGCGTTGACGGTGCCGTGCGGCGGGGATGCCGCAGCGGGCGTCTCCATGATGACGAAGTAGATGGCGCTGATCCCGTGCAGCCGCAGCCCGAACTGCATCGGGGTCATGTAGTCGATGGTGCCACCGAGCAGCGTGCCGTCCGGGCGGCGGGCCTGCACGTGACCACCGACCGGGACGCTGCGGATGCCGGCGATCCCCGCGTTGTCGAGCAGGCGGTCGCCAGGGGTGCCCGCATCCAGGCCGAACGCCGACAACGTCCGACGCTCCTCGCCCGGGTGCACGGTGACGGCGAACGCGAGCTGGTGCACGAACGCGATCCAGCCCTCGTCGACCTCGTCGCGAATGCCGTCGAAGGTGGACACGCCCTGGTGGCTGCGGCGCGTGACCGACAGGCGGGTGTGCCCCGGCAGCGAGACCGTCGACCGGGCCGTCAGGACGTCGTGGTGCGGCCAGGTGAGGGTGTGGATGGTCGCCTCGCCGATGACGTCGTGCGCCTCGAGGGGTTCGGCGGCGAAGATCGAGCGGATCTCGTCGTCCAGGCCGTCGTAGTCCCAGCCGAACCATCGGTGGACCAGCTGCGGCTCACGCACGTACGGCCACACGGTCGCCAGCGGAACGGGGATGTCGACCGACACGACCTCACGGGCTCCAGCGTCATCGCTGCTCACCTCGCCCTCCACGTGCGACGTTAGTCACGGTAGCGCGGGGACGCTCGTCGGCGAGGACGGGAACGCGCTGCACCCGGCGAGAACGGCACATTGCCGCGAGAACGGCACTCTGAACTGCCGTTCTCGCGACGAACTGCCGTTCTCGCGCCACGCGGCGGAGCTCCCGGGTGCAGCGCCAGCGGGCCGGGGCTCTACAGCGGGAGGACCGCCAGCGCGTCCGGGTCGACCGACAGCTCGACGACGTCGCCCGGTACCCAACGGCCGCCGACCGGGCCCAGCGCCGTCACCGCGCCGATGCCGTCGACCTCGACCCGGACCTCGGAGCGACCGCGACGGGACGCGATGCCGAGCACGGCTCCCTTGGCCACACCCGCGCCCGAACCGGCGGCCTCGCGGATCGACCGGCCGACGACGAACGCGCCCTCGGCCAGCGCGATGGTCACACCGGATCGCGACCGATCCTCCAGGGCCTCGCGCAGGGGAGCGGCCACGGCGGCGTCGACCGGGACGAACGCCTCGTAGCCGAGGAACGCGGCCACCTCACGGGATGCGGGGGAGCGCCACAGGTCGGCCGGCGCCGCGACCTGCAGCAGGCGGCCGTGGGCCATCACGCCGACGCGATCGGCGACCGCGAATGCCTCGTCGTGGTCGTGCGTGACGAACAGGGCGGTCGTGCCGGTGGCGACGAGGGCCGCGCGCAGGTCGACCGCGAGCCGCTCGCGCAGGGTGCGGTCGAGGGCGGACAGCGGCTCGTCGAGCAGCAGGAGACGCGGTTGCGGCGCGAGCGCGCGGGCGAGTGCGACGCGCTGGCGTTCGCCGCCGGACAGCGTCGCCACCCCACGCGACCCGTAGCCTGCCAGGCCGACGAGCTCGAGCAACCCGTCGACCGACGATCCCCGCGGCATCCCGTAGGCGACGTTCCCGGCCACCGACCGGTGCGCGAACAGCTGCCCGTCCTGGAACATCAGCCCGAACCCGCGCCGGTGCACGGGGACGCCGGCGAGCGACGAACCGTCCCACCGAACCGCCCCTGCGGCGAGCGGCTCGAGGCCCGCGACCGCGCGCAGCAACGATGACTTGCCGCACCCGGACGGGCCGAGCAGTGCGACGACCTCACCGCGCGACACGCTCAGCGAGACGTCGTCGACCGCGTCCTGGGGGGCGCCCGGGTACCGGACGACGACCTGGTCGATGCTCAGGGTCACCACTCACCTCCGGCTCCGGTGGTCCGCAGCTTCTCGCAGATCGCGACGATGAGCGTGGTCAGCAGGGCCAGCACCACCGACGCCGCGAGCGCCATCCCGTAGTTCTGCGGGCCGGGCCGGCCGATCAGCCGGAAGATCACGACGGGCAGGGTGGGCCGGTCGGGCCGCGCCAGGAACGAGGTCGCGCCGAACTCCCCCAGCGACGCGGCGAACGCGAACCCGATCGCCAGGCCGAGCGCCCGCGCACCCAGCGAGAGGTCGACCGTCCGCAGCACCCGGAACGGCGACGCACCGAGCGTCGCGGCGGCCTCGCGCAGCCGCGGGTCGATCGCGCGCAGCACCGGCAGCACCGTGCGGACCACCAGCGGCACCGCGACGACGGCCTGCGCGATGGGCACGAGCAGAGGGCTCGTCCGCAGATCGACGGGCAGCCCGAACGGATGGTGCATCGACAGCAGGAAGCCGAAGCCGACCGTCACCGCGGACACGCCGAGCGGCAGCATGAACAGCGCGTCCAGCCCGGCGACGGCGCGCCGCGCGGAGGCCCGCCGGGGTCGTCGCGACACGACGAGTGCCACGAGCCCGCCGACCACGAGCGCGATCGTCGTGGCGTCCAGCGCGATGCGCAGCGAGTTCAGCGCAGCCTGCCAGACGGTCACGGTGAGCGACCCTCCGGTGGTGCCCAACGCGGTGTAGTTGTCCATCGACCAGCCGTGCGGCGTGTGCAGCGACCGGACGACGAGGTTGACCAGCGGCGTGGCGATCAGGACGACCACGACGGCCGTCACCAGGGCGGCGCCGAGCGAGAGCGCGTGCCCGTCGCCGGGCGGCATGCCTGCCGGTCGGCGCAGCGAGAGGCGACGCATGGACGACGCCGGCTCCGACAGCGCCAGCGCACGCTCTCGTCGTGCCCGAGCCCGGCCGGCCACCACGAGCACCCCGGCGACGACGACCAGCTGCACGACGGACAGGACCGCCGCCGCGCGGAGGTCCAGGAACTGGGTGGTCTGGATCCAGATCTCGGTCTCGATGGTGCCGAACTGCAGCCCGCCGAGGATGAGCACGGTGCCGAACGCGGTCGCGCAGAACAGGAAGGCGAGCGAGGCGGCGGAGGCGATCGCCGGCGTCAGGGACGGCAGCGTGACGGTCCGGAACGCCTTCCACGGTGAGGCGCCGAGCGCGCGAGCGGCCTGTTCGGCGCGCGGGTCGAGGCGTTCCCAGAGGCCGCCGACCGCGCGGACCACGACCGCATAGTTGAAGAACACGAGCGCGGCGACGATGGCCGCGAACGTGCCGTCGAGGTGCAGGAACCCGAGCGGTCCGCCGTCGACCAGCAGCGAGCGGAACGCGACGCCGACCACGACCGTCGGCAGGACGAACGGCACCGTGACGAGGGCGCGCACCACGGACCGCCCGCGGAACGAGTGCCGGTAGAGCACGTACGCGCCGGGGACGCCGAGCAGCACCGAGATCGCCGTGCCCAGCGCCGCCTGTGCGACGGTCAGCCCGATGATCCGCCAGGTCCGGGGCCGCGAGAACACGTCGGCGAACCCGGACAGGTCCAGGTGCCCGTCGACGACGAACCCCTTGCCGACCATGACCGCGACGGGCCACGCGAAGAACAGCCCGAGGAACACCAGCGGGACGACGACTGCCAGCGTCCAGAAGACGACGACGCGCGTCCGTCCCGTCGACCGCAGCTGGATGGCCGGGACGTCGGGACGGACGAGCGTGCTGGTCATGCGATCAGCCGACCACCGTCGCGGACCACTGCTCGAGCCAGTCCGCACGGTTCTTCGCGATGTCCGCCGGGGGGACGTCGAACGGCTTGGTCGCCAGCGGAGCCCACGAGGCCCAGTCGGCGGGAAGCTGCACGGAGGTGCTCACCGGGTACATGTACATCGAGCCGGGGATGTCGGCCTGCACCTTGTCCGAGAGCAGGAAGTCGAGCAGCTTCTCGGCGCCGGTCGGGTTCTTCGCCCCCTTGAGCACGCCCGCGTACTCGACCTGCCGGAAGCATGTGTCGAGCAGCGCGCCGGTGGTCGGCTCGGTGCCGCCCTTGGGGACGGTGAAGGGCGGCGACGACGAGTACGACAGGACGATCGGACGCGGACCGCCGCCCCCACCGCCGGAGAAGTCGGTCTCGTAGGCGTCCGTCCAGCCGTCGGCGACCTGCAGGCCGTTGGCCTTCAGGGCCGTCCAGTACTGCTGCCACCCGTCCTGGCCGAACGCGCCGATCGTGGCCAGCAGGAACGCAAGCCCGGGCGACGACGTGACGGCGTTGGGCACCACGGTCAGGTCCTTGTACGCGGGCTTGGTCAGGTCCTCGAGCGTGGCCGGCTCGGCCAGGCCGTGCGCCGTGAACCACGCGTGGTCCACGTTGATGCAGACGTCGCCCTTGTCGATCGCGGTCAGGGCGTCGGACCCGTCGACCGCGTATTGGCCGGCGTCGGCCGCCGCGGGGACCTTCGAGACATACGACTGCACGACACCCTCGTCGATCGCGCGCGACGCGAACGAGTTGTCGATGCCGTACGCCAGGTCGCCCAGCGGGGCGTCCTTGGTGAGCACGAGCTGGTTGACCAGCGTGCCGGCGTCGCCGGGCTGGACCACCTTGACGGTCAGCCCCGTGTCCTTGGTGAACTGGGCGAGCAGGCCGTCCGACAGCGCGAACGAGTCGTGCGTGACCAGGGTGACCGTGCCGGCGCCGCCGGACGACGACGCCTGGTCGCTGCTGCCGATGGCCGAACAGGCGGCCAGCGAGGCGGTCGCCAGGACGGCGATCGCGCCCAGCGAGAGAGTTCTCGCCATGGATGTTGCTCCTCCTCGATCGAAAAAGGAGGGGGTCGCCCGCGAGCACGCTCACGGAGGACTGAGAAGCCCGACTCCCTACGCCGGTATCAACCGGATCAGGTTCGAGGGTCTGCGGAGGCCCGCACTCTCAGCGTCCAGGCCACGCTCGGCCCGACGCTCCCCTGTCGTTCGTCGGCGATCCTACGCCCGTCCGGGGAGCGCGCGGGCCCGTGCGACCACTACCGTGGCGTGCATGCCCGACGACACGCCCACCTCGTCCTTCCTGGCCAAGATCATCGGCGCCGCCGCGGCCCTGATCGCAGCGTGGCTGGTCCAGCAGGCTGTCTCGCGCGTGTGGCAAAGGTCGACCGGGCACGAGCCGCCGCGTGCCGACGACGAGGGCGACGCCGGCCTGTCGGAGGTCGTGATCGCCGCCGCGGTCACCGGAGCGCTCGTCGCGATCTCCCGCGTGCTGGCGACCCGCGGTGCCGCCCACGTCGTGGCGGTCGTCGAGGCGAACGGCGAAGGCGGCGAGTCCGTGTAGTCCCGGCTCGATGGAGAGACGGTTCCTTGCGGAGATTTAGTCCGTGCGCCTATAGTCGTCACACGGACTAAATACCTCAGGAGGAACACCATGTGGATCGCCGAGCACACCGCCGAGACCGACCTCCCCCGCGAGAACGTGTGGGCCGCGCTGGCGGACCTGCACCGGGGCGCCCTGACCTACGAGGGCGCCGACTCGTTCGAGCTGCGCGGGCCGTTCGCCGTCGGCACGACCGTCGCGGTCACGCCGGTCGGCCAGGACACGTTCGAGTCCCGGATCGTCGACCTGGTCGAACCGGCGACGTACGCGGACGCGACGACGTTCGGGGACCTGACGCTGCTGTTCCGGCACACGCTGGTCGAGGTCGACGGCGGCACGCGCGTCACCCACCGGCTCGAGATCGACGGTCCGTCCGCGGACGAGGTCGGACCCCTTCGGCCCGCAGATCAGCGACGACTTCGGCACCTCGATGCAGGCGCTGTTCGACGCCGCCCGGGCCCGCGCATGACCCGGTTCCCCGGCGGCCCGTCGCAGAGCCCGGGGTTCCTGCTCTGGCACACCACGATGCGCTGGCAGCGGGTCATGACGGCCGCACTCGCTCCCCTCGACCTGACGCACGCGCAGTTCGTCCTGCTCGCGTGCGCGTGGTGGCTGGGCGAGCGCGCAGACCCGCCGCGGCAGTCGCAGGTGGGCGCCCAGGCGGGCACCGACCCGAAGATGACCTCGGACGTCGTCGCCCGGCTGGAGGGCAAGGGGCTGCTGCGGCGCGCGCCGGACCCCGCCGACGCCCGCGCGAAGTTCGTGCTGGTCACACCGGCCGGCGCGGCGCTCGCCGCACGGGCGATCGAGGTGGTCGAGGCCGCCGACGCCTCGTTCTTCGCCGACGTCGACGCGCCCGCCCTCGGCGTCACGCTCAGCGCGCTGGCCCGCATCAGCGACTGACGCGTCAGGCCGTTCGGAATTCGTTCGCACAACCCCTTGTTCTCCCGAGTCAACTCGTGTTGAATCCAGATCAACACGAGTTGAACGAAGGAGTTCACCCATGGACGGCCGATCCCCGGCGACCCGGATCATCCTCGACACCGACCTCGCCATGGGCGTTCCCGGCTCGGACATCGACGACGGTTTCGCCTTGGCACTCGCGCTGGCCGAGCCGTCGGTCACGCTCGAGGCGATCACCACCGTGAACGGGAACGCCGACGTCGAGAGCGCCACCCTGCTGAGCGTGGAGCTGCTCGAGCGGCTCGGCGCCTCGTCGGTCCCGGTCTACCGCGGCGCCTCGGCACCCCTCGCGTTCCCCGACCGCCGCCGCTCGACACCCGAGGCGATCCGCGCGCAGTTCGGTCACCGTCAGGCGACTCCCGGATACGCAGCGGTCGAGCTCGTGACCCGTGCCGCCGCCGAGCCCGGCCTGCTGACCGTCGTCGCGATCGGGCCGCTCACCAACCTTGCCGCGGCGGTCACCATCGACCCGGACTTCGCCACGAACGTCCGGGAGATCGTCATCATGGGCGGGGTCTTCCTGGGCCACACCCACGAGACCCGGATGCCGGGCGAGTTCAACTTCTGGAACGACCCGGAGGCGGCCGACGCGGTCCTGCGCTCCGGCGCCACGATCCGCATCGTCGGGCTGGACGTCACCGAGCAGGTCCGGCTCACACGCGGGCACGCGGAGGCCATGCGCGCGAGCTCCAGCAGCTTCTCGCAGTTCGCGGGGACGCACGCGTTGGCCTGGATCGACCACCTCGCCAGCTGGTCCCCCGGGTCCGCCAACGCCGGTCGGTCCTGCGCGATGCACGACCCGCTCGCGGTCGCTGTCCTGGCGCACCCCGAGTCGTCACCTGGCGCCGGGCCCACGTCGAGGTCGTCACCGGTCCCGGCATCGCCCGCGGAGGCGCCGTCGCGGACCTGCTGGCCGGTTCCGACCCACCCACGCCGAACGTCGAGATCGCCGTCGACGTCGACGTCGATGCCTTCCTCGACTACTTCCTGTCCAGCCTGCACGGCGCCTGACCCCGTCCTGCCCTCGCACCACCGACAACACACACCCGAAGTGGAGCCCGCCATGCAACGAAGCATCCGGACGATCGTCGCCCTCGCCGGCGTCGGAGCCGCCCTCACCCTCGCCGGTTGTTCGTCGTCCGGCGCCGCCGCGTCGAACGACGAGTGGACCATCCCGACGCAAGACCCGACGGCCACCATCCGGGTGGCCGGCCACGTGCCCGCCGGCGACGACGGGCTCAAGCCGGTCCTCGCCGCGTTCGCCAAGGCGCACCCGACCATCACCGTGAAGTACGAGAGCATCCCGTTCGACTCGCTGAACGCCGTGCTCGACTCGCGCATAGCCAACAAGGACGGCAACCCCGACGTCTACTGGGCGGACATGCCGCGGCTCGCCGCACTGACCGCCCGGGGCTACACCACCGACCTCACGGACCAGTTCAGCCAGTTCGAGAACGCGTGGGACGCGGCGTCCTCCGCCGGCACCACGGTCGCGAACAAGCTGGTCGCCGTCCCGATCGCCAACTCGACGCAGCTGACGTTCTACAACAAGGACCTCCTCGACGCGGCGGGGGTCGCCTACCCGTCGGACAGCACCGACGAGCGCACGACGTGGGAGGCGATCGCCGCGGACGCCAAGGCCGCGGTGGGGGCGGGCGCGACGAACGGGCTGGTCTTCGGGCAGTTCGACCGCTACTACCAGCTGCAGCCGCTGCCGATGTCGCTGGGCGGCTCTGCCGGTGCCACCGGCGAGGGCAACCTGACGCCCGACGTGACGTCCGACGCGTGGGTCAAGGCGTTCGACTGGTACCACTCGATCTTCGAGGACGGCACGTCGCCCCGAGGCGTCAAGTCCGAGCAGAGCGACCCCGACTTCATCGCGGGCAAGACCGCGTACATGGTCGAGGGCCCGTGGTTCCTGCCCCAGCTGCAGTCGAGCACGGTCAACTGGGGCGTCGCGCCGCAGCCCTACTTCGAGGGTGGCAAGGCCGTGACGCCGACCGGGTCGTGGTCGTTGGCCATGAACCCGTTCAGCAAGGAGAAGGAGGCGGCCGCGATCTTCCTGAAGTTCATGTCCGTCGACGACGGCGGGTGGACCCAGTACGCGCTCAACCCGGACCTGCCGGCCAACGTCGACGGCAAGAAGCTGTACTTCGAGCGGCCGGTGTTCACGACGCCGGCGGGCACGCAGGCCGCCGCGATCATCGACTACGAGAGCTCGAACACGGCGGTGAACCGACTGGCCACCACGGGGTATGTGGAGTTCGAGGACATCATGGGTCGCACCTTCGCCGACATCCGGAACGGTGCCGACGCCAAGACGAGTCTGGAGTCGGCGTCGGCCGAGCTCGAGCGCGCCTGGGCCCCGTACACGAAGTAAGGCGGAACGCGAACGTGTCGAACGTCGAGACACCCCTGGGCGGGGCTGCGGACATGCAGCCCCGCCCGGTCGGGCGCACCAAGCGGCGCAGGCTGAGCAAGGACGGGTTCTGGGCCGTCGTCTTCCTCGCCCCGGCCTTCCTGTCGATCTTCGTGCTGCGTCTCTCGCCCGCGATCGGCGCCTTCTGGTCGAGCCTGTTCTCGGGGCTGCCCGGCAGCGTGGTCGAACCCACGTTCAGCGGCCTGGCCAACTACCAGGCGCTGCTCGCCGACAAGGCCTTCCTCGCGACGATCCTGCGCACGCTCTTCTTCAACGTCGTCGTGAACCCGTTACAGCTGGCCGTGGCGCTGTTCATCGCGTTCGTGCTGACCCGCAACGTCCCGGCGCGCGGCCTGTGGCGCACGTTGGTGTTCATCCCGGCGACGCTGCCGATCGTCGGATCGAGCATCGCGTGGGGTGTCGCGCTGCAGCCGAACGGCCCGGTCAACGCAATCATCGAGGCACTCGGGGGCAACGCCCAGCCGTTCTTCTCCTCGCCGACGCAGGCGCTCGCGTCGATCATGCTCGTCGTCTCCTGGATCGGCATCGGCTACTGGATGATCTTCCTCATCGCCGGTCTCGAGTCGATCTCCGAGGAGTACTACGAGGCTGCTCGGCTCGACCGCGCCGGGCCCGTGCGCACCTTCGTCTCCATCACGGTGCCGCTGCTCAAGCGCCCGCTCCTGTTCGTCCTCGTCGCCAACACCGTGGCCAACTTCGTGCTCTTCGCGCCCATCCAGCTCATCACCAACGGTGGTCCGCAGAACAGCACCAACCTCTTGATGTTCGACGCGTACCGGACGACGTTCTACTACAACAACCGCAACCTGGGTGCCGCAGAGGTCGTGATCCTGACCGCGATCATGCTGTTCTTCGTCGCGCTCCAGTTCCGGCTGCTGCGAGAGGAGAAGACCCGATGACCGGAGTCGCCCTCAGCCCCGCACCGACTGTCACGCCTGTCGGACCTCGGCCCTCACGCCGGCGGCTGCGGCGCCGACCCGAGAAGCCCGTCAACCTCGTCGCGACCGTCATCGCGGTCGTCGTCGGCATGATCTTCATCCTGCCGGCGGTCTGGATCTTCGTCGGTTCGCTGCGACCCGACGAGGAGACGTTCGCGAGCCTGGGCGTGGCCTCGTGGCGGATGGTCGTGCCGCGATCGGTCTCGCTCGACAACTACGCCGCGATCCTGACCAACGGCTTCGGCCGGGCGCTGGCGAACTCGGTGGTCGTCTGCCTGCTCACCGTCGCGATCGGCCTGGTGGTGACCGTCCTGGCCGCCTACGCGCTGGCCGTGCTGCGGTTCCCCGGCCGGCGCTTCGCGTTCGGGTTCGTCGTCATCGCCTTCATGGTGCCGTTCGAGGCCATCGCGATCCCCCTGTCCAGCCAGTTCACCGACTGGCACCTGAGCAACACACTGATCGCGCTCGTGCTGCCCGGCATCGGCGACGGGCTCGCGATCTTCAACCTGCGCCAGTTCTTCCTCGGCGTGCCCGGATCCTTCCGGGAGGCGGCCAAGATCGACGGAGCGGCCGAGCCGCGCATCCTCGCGTCGATCTACCTGCCCATGAGTGGCGCGGCCCTGGTGAACAGCGCCCTGCTGATCTTCCTCGGCCAGTGGAGCGCGTACCTGTGGCCGCTCCTGATCGTCAGCGACCCCCACCTCCAGGTGGCACCGATCGCGCTCGCCAAGACGTTCAGCGAGCACAGCGCCAGCTACGGCCAGAACTTCGCCGGGTCCGTGATGCTCGCCCTCGTCCCGGCGGTGCTCATGTTCGTCCTGCTGCGGTTCTTCGGCGGGCTGTCCATCAACAGCGGGGAGAAGTGATGTCCGCCAACGTGCTCGTCGTCGGGTCGGCGAACCTCGACTTCATCATCAAGGTCGGGGTCCCGCCCCGGCCCGGTCAGACCGTCCTGGCCAAGCAGATGGTCCGCCACCCCGGCGGCAAGGGTGCCAACCAGGCCGTCGCCGCCGCTCGGATGGGTGCCGACGTGCAGTTCGTCGGGTGCGTCGGCGACGATGCCGACGGCGAACGCGTCTTGCGCGACCTGCGGGCCGAGGGCATCGACATGTCGATGGTCGAGATCGTCGCCAACGTGCACACCGGGCTCGCCCTCGTCTCCGTGTTCGACAGCGGCGAGAACTCGATCACGGTGGTCCCCGGCGCCAACTTCGCGCTGCGGCCCGAGCGCGTCCGGCGTGCCGTCGCGTCCAGCGCCGGCACGCGTACCGTCCTCGTCCTGCAGGCCGAGGTCCGGCCCGCGGTCGCCGAGGCCGCGGTGGCCGAAGCGTCCCTGGTGCCCGGGACGCGCGTGGTGCTGAACCTCGCGCCGTACGTGCCGGCGTCCGCCGAGGTCCTGGCGGCGTGCGACCCGCTCGTCCTCAACCAGTCCGAGGCGGCCGACCTCGTCGGGTACCCGGTCCCGGACCCGGCGGCCGCGCGGCGGGCACTCGTCGACATCGCGCCGTCGGTGCGCTCCGTGGTCATCACGCTGGGCGGCGACGGGGCGGTCTGGGCGCAGGGGTCCGCCTCCGGGCTCGTACCCGCACCCGCCGTGAGCGCGGTGGTCGACTCCACGGGCGCCGGCGACGCGTTCGTCGGCGCCCTCGCCGCGGAGCTCGCGCACGACGACTCGCTCGAGCGGGCCGTCGAGGTCGGCGTCCGGGCCGGATCGTTCGCGGTCGAGCGCTTCGGGGCGCAGTCGTCCTACCCGATGCGGTCGCAGCTGGAGGCATTCTCCGGGGGGCCGGTAGCCTGACGAACCGGACCCGGAGAGAGGGAGTCGTGGTGGCCACACGCGCGGACGTCGCGGCGATGGCCGGTGTGTCACCCGCGGTCGTGAGCTGACGTGCTCAACGGTGGCCCCCGGCCCGTCTCCGCGGAGGCGCGCGCCCGCGTGCTGGCCGCGGTCGAGGCGTTCGACTACCGCCCGAACGCGATCGCGTCCGCCCTGCGCGGCGGTTCCACGCGAGCGATCGGCCTGCTCATCCCGAGCACGGTCAACCCGTACTTCGCCGAGCTGGCCGACGCGATCGAGGGCGAGCTCTACACCTCGGGCAACCTGCTCTCGGTCGGCATCACCGACGATGCCGCTCGTGAGCGCGTCCACCTGCGGTCACTCATCGACCGGCGCGTGGACGGCATCATCCTCATCTCCTCGCGCTCGCTGGCCAGCGTCGAGCGCCGCAGGGAGACGCCACCCATCGTCGTGGTCGACCGCGTCGAGAGCGCCGACGGGTCGCGCACCGTCTCGAGCGTGCACGTGGACAACGTCGCCGACTCGGCCTACGCGGTCGAGCACCTGCAGGGCTGGGGGCACCGTCTCATCGGCTGCGTCGCGGGCCCGTGGCCCGTCCCGGCCTGCGGCGAGCGGGTCCGGGGCTGGCGTCAGCAGCAGGACGCCATCGGCGCGCCGAGCGGCGACGAGCTGGTGGCGCACGCCGAGTTCACCGCCGACGGCGGCGCCGAGGCGACGTACGCGCTCCTCGGCGCTGACGCCCGCGCCATCAGCGTGCACGACGCCCGGCCCACCGCACTCTTCGTCAGCTCCGACGCCCAGGCGCACGGCGTCCTGCACGCCTGCGCCGTCCTCGGGCTGCGCGTCCCGGAAGACGTCTCGATCGTGAGCTTCGACGGCACACAGTCGGCGCGGTTCACCAACCCGCCGCTGACCACGATGCGCCAGCCCATCCAGTCGCTCGGCACCACCGCCGCCCGGCTGCTGCTGGAGGCCGTCCAGCAGCCCGACCTCGAACCCAAGGCCGTCGTTTTCCACAGCAACCTGGTGCTCGGTGCGAGCGTGGCCGCACCCGCGAGCGAGTTGTACTGACCCGGAGCGTTGTTGACGCGGTCGATGGGGCGTTGGCCGCCGATGCCGAGGTGGGGTCGTTCCAGGTTGTAGTGCGTCAGCCAGATGGGCAAGAGGGTGGCGCGCTCGTCGTTGGAGGCGAAAACGCGGGAGTAGGCCCACTCGGTGGCCAGGGTGCGGTTGAGTCGCTCGACTTTGCCGTTGGTCCAGGGGCAGTGCGGCTTGATGAACTTGTGCACGATGCCCAGCTCGAGGACGGCATCGCGGAACGCGAGCGATCGGCGGTATGAGAATGCGTTATCGGTGATCAGCCGCTCGACCGCGATGCCGTGGGCGGCGTAGAACGCGATCGCACGGGTCAGGAACGCGGCAGCCGTCGCACCCTTCTCGTCGTCATGGATCTCGGCGTAGGCCAACCGGGAGTGGTCATCGATGGCTGTGTGCACATAGTCATAGCCCAGACCCCGGCCACGAACTTCTTCGCTGCGCCCGTGCGCTCTCCAGCCGCCGCCGTCGGGGATACGGCCGAGCTTCTTGACGTCGATGTGCACCAGTGAACCCGGGTAGGGATGCTCGTACCGGTTCGCTGAACGGCGCGAGGCCCGGATCAACTGCCCGGTCAACGGGTCACACTCGCGCAGGCACGGGACGTGGTGTCGCACCAGGATCCGCCCGACCGTCGAGGCTGGCAGCCCCAGGTGGTGACCGATCCAGACCGGGCCACGACGAGTGAGCATCCGCGCGATCCGGACCCGGGTCTCCACACACGCCGCGGTGCGGTGCGGGTGGTGGTGCGCCACGCTCGAACGATCGATGAGCCCGGGTTCGCCCTCGGCCTGGAACCGACGCCACCACTTCCACGCCGTGGTGCGCGAGACCCCGAGCTCGGCCGCGACATGCGCCACCGGACGACCCTCCGCGATCCGCTGCACCATCAACAGCCGGCCAACCGGCAACATCCGCGCACTACCGTGAGACACGAGAGACCTCCGTGTGATCGAGCCGGCTTCCTAGACAGTCCCCACTCGACCCGGAGGTCTCTCGCTACGTCAACAACCCTCGTGGTCAGTACAGCCAGTCCTCGCGCTCCGCCGACCGCTCGGTCGCCCGTTCCATGTCCGACGTCAGCTCGTCGACCACCAGCAGGTCGTCGCGGATCTTGCCGGTTCGGTAGCCCGCGCGGCCGACCATGTGCGCGGCGACGGGCGCGGTGAGCATCTGGAACACCGCGACGAGCACGAGCGCCCAGACAGCGCCTCCGGAACGCAGCCGCAGGGCCAGCCCGATCAGCACGAGCACCAGGCCCAGCACCTGCGGCTTGGTCCCCGCGTGCATGCGCGAGAGCAGGTCGGGGAAGCGCAGCACGCCGACCCCGGCTGCGAAGGCGAGGAAAGCGCCGCCGATCAGGCAGATGGCCGACGCCACGTCGGCGACCGTCGTCCAGGTCATCGGACCTCCCCGTCGTGCCGCTCGTCGGCATCCGCGCGACGACCCGTCCGGCGGGCCTCCTCGGCGTCGTCCTCGGCGGCGATCCGCTCGGCCTCCTGCGCGGCGATCTCCTCACGGGTGCGGACGCGGCCCTCACCCTCGGGCTCGACGGACGCGAACCGCGCGATGGTCACCGACCCGACGAAGCCCACCATCGACAGGACGACGAGGATCGGGACGACGTCGGTGCGGCGGTGGATCGCGGCGTACAGGGCGATCGCCGCGATCATCGTCGTGACGACGATGTCCAGACCGACGGTCCGGTCGAGCATGGACGGGCCCTTCTCCACGCGGACGACCGCCAGGACCGCTCCCGCGGTGAGCAGGACCCCGCAGACGATGGCGACGACGGTCACCTGTGCACCCCCAGCCCGGCCGCGGCCAGCTCCTCGTCCGACGCGAACGCGCGCAGCACCCGCTCCTCCTGGTCGAGCACCGACTGGCGCGCCGCCTCGATCCCGCCCGACTGCCGCACGTCCAGCACGTGCAGGTAGAGCTTCCCCGTGAGCCGGTGCGCCTCGACCACCAGCGAGCCGGGCACGAGCGACGCGAGCTCGGCCGTCATGGTCAGGTAGAGGTCGGAGTGGCTGCGCAGCTGCACGCCGATCACCGCGCCGCGCGTCTGGTAGCCGGGCCGCAGGGCGATCAGGCTGACCTCGAACGACGCCTTGACCAGGTCGACAGCGAACCGCGCGAAGAGCCGGACGATCCCCAGCGGGCGCAGCCGACCGTGGAAGTCGATGGGGGCCATGCGCAGGCCGTTGGTGACCAGGAAGCCGATGAGCAGCCCGGCCAGCACGTTGCCGACCGACACGTCGCCCCACAGGAGCACCCAGACGACCGTCAGCCACAGGATGGTCGGCCACTGGGTGTGCCAGCGCAGCCGGCGGTGGTGCGGGCTCATCCGTGACCTCCGTCCGTCGACGCGTCGGCCGACTTGCCGGAGCCGCGCTCGCCGTCCGGGAGGACGGCGGTGATGTAGGGCGTGCGTTCCTTCAGCGCGGCCGCCGCGCGGTCCGTGTAGCCGTACAGCGGGCCGGCGGCGAAGGTGAGCAGCAGGCCGACGCCGATCAGCGCCGCCGTGGGGGCCACCATGCCGAACGGGAGGCGCACCGGCGGGCGCACCTCGGCGGGCGTCTGCCAGAACGCCTTGTTCCATGCCTTCACCAGCGCGTACAGCGTGAGCAGCGACGTGACGACGCCGCCCGCGACCAGGATGTACGTCAGCGTGGTTCCCTGTTGTACACCGGCTTCCAGGAGGCCCACCTTGCCCAGGAACCCGGAGAGCGGAGGGATGCCGGCGAGGTTCATGGCGGGCACGAAGAACAGGATCGCGAGCAACGGGGCGGCCTTCGCCAGGCCACCCAGGCGGGTCAGCGACGTGGACCCGCCCGCGCGCTCGATCAGGCCCACCACCAGGAACAACGCGGTCTGGACGGTGATGTGGTGCACCACGTAGTAGATCGACGCCGAGTAGCCGGCCTGCGTGGACAGGGCGATGCCGAACACCATGTAACCGATGTGGCTGACCAGCGTGAAGCTCAGCAGTCGCTTGATGTCGTCCTGCGCGACCGCGCCCAGGATGCCGACCACCATCGTCGCGAGCGCGGCCCACATGAGCACGTCGTCCAGCTGGCCGCCCGGGAACAGCAGCGTCTGCGTCCGGATGATCGCGTAGACGCCGACCTTGGTCAGCAGGCCGGCGAACACCGCCGTGACCGGCGCGGGTGCGGTCGGGTAGGAGTCCGGCAGCCACGCGGACAGCGGGAAGACCGCCGCCTTGATGGCGAACGCGAGCAGGAGCATCACCTGCAGCACGAGCCGGACGCCGGGGTCGATCTCGGGCAGCCGGAGGGCCAGCTGCGCCAGGTTCACCGTGCCCGTGGCGGCGTAGATCATGGCGATCGCCACGAGGAACAGGACCGAGCTCAGCAGGGCGACGACGATGTAGATGGTGCCCGCGCGGATGCGCTCACCGCTCCCGCCGAGCGTGATGAGCACGTACGACGCCGCGAGCAGGATCTCGAACCCGACGTAGATGTTGAACAGGTCGCCGGACAGGAACGCGTCGGCGACGCCCGCCGCCAGCACGAGGAACGTCGGGTGGTAGATCGAGACCGGCGCCGACTCCTCGTCGTCCTCGCTGCCCTGGGCCAGCGAGTAGAGCAGCACGCAGAGGGTGACCGCCGCGGAGATCGTGAGCATGAGCGAGGACAGCCGGTCCGCGACGAGGTTGATCCCCACCGGCGCGGCCCAGTCGCCGACGTCGACCACCAGCGGTCCGTCGTCGGCGAGCACGAGCAGGGTGATCGAGGCGGCCAGCACCAGGCTGAGCGCGGTGACGCTGACGATGCGCTGCAGGTTCGGGCGGCGGTAGAGCGCGAGCGCGAGGCCCGCGGAGAACAGCGGGATCACGACGGGGAGCGGGACGACCCAGTTCACAGGGCACCCCGGTCCGTCTCGTCGCGGGCCTCGGCGGCCTCGTCGTCGAGCGACTGGCCGGAGCCCTCGGTGTCCGCGTCCGTCATGGCCCGCTCGTCGCGCGCGGCCAGCCGGGCGATGCGACGGTCCTCGACGTCGTCCTGGACCTCGTCGTGCCGGTGCAGCTGCCAGGAGCGGTAGGCCAGCGCGAGCAGGAACGCCGTCATGCCGAGCGTGATGACGATCGCCGTCAGCACCATGGCCTGTGGGAGCGGGTCGGACATCGGCCCGTCGCCGACGCCGACGATGGGCGGCCGGCCCGCGGCGCCGCCGGCCACCAGGAACAGCAGGTTGGCGCCGTTGCCGATGAGGATGACCCCGATCAGGACCCGGCTGAGCGAGCGTTCCAGCAGCAGGTAGACGCCGGCCGCGAAGAGCACGCCGATGGTGACGACGAGGACGAGGTTGGGGCTCATGTCGATCATCGAATGTCGCCGCCGCCGTCTGGAAGGGCATCGCTGAACGCCGTGATCCGCTCGGACGCGCCCCCGCCGACCGGGTCCTCGCCCGTCTCCGCGCGCCGGTCGATCTCGGCGCCGAGGCTGCGCAGGATGTCGAGCACGAGCCCGACGACGACGAGGTAGACGCCGACGTCGAAGAACAGGCTGGTCACCAGGTGCACGTCGCCGACGACCGGGATGTGCAGGTCCCAGATCCACGACTCGAGCACCGAGCCGCCCACGAGCAGCGCGACGAGCCCGACGCCGGCCGACAGGAACAGCCCGAGGCCCAGCAGCAGACCGGGTTGCACGGGGGCCGCCTCGCCGAGCTCGTACCGACCGCCCGCGAGGTAGCGGACGACCAGCGCGATCCCCGTCACCAGGCCCGCGGCGAACCCGCCGCCGGGGGCGTTGTGGCCGCTGAACAGCAGGAAGACCGAGTAGACGATCATCGTGTGGAAGAGCAGCCGGACGACCACCTCGAAGATGATCGACCGCCGCTGCGGCGCGAGCGTCCGGCCTGCCTGCAGCCACTCCCGGTCGCGGGCGGCGCTCGACGGCGCGCCCGACTCGTCGGGGGTGGGCTGGACGCGCAGGGCGGCCATCGGGTCGCTCGACCCGCCCCACACCGCGCGATCGCGCTGCGCGTCCTGAGCCCGGAAGATCGCGCCGGTCCGTCGGGACAGGAACACCAGGGACGCGACGCCGGTCGCGGCCACCAGCAGCACCGAGATCTCGCCCATCGTGTCCCAGGCGCGGATGTCGACGAGGGTCACGTTGACGATGTTCTTGCCGCCGCCCCACGTGACGGCCTCGGCGGCGAAGTCGGCCGACACCGGCAGGTGCAGGCGCGCGCCGGGCGCGACCAGGGCGACCCCGGCCACGACCAGCCCGACTGCCAGCCCCAGACCGAGGCGCACCCAGCGGCTGGCCACCAGGGGACGGTCGGAGAAGTACGGGGGCAGCCGTCTCAGGACGAGGACGAAGACCACGAGCGTCACGGTCTCGACGAGCACCTGCGTGAGCGCGAGGTCCGGTGCGCCGTGCAGCAGGTACAGGCCCGCCATCGCATAGCCGCCGACGCCCAGCAGGATCACGGCCTTGAGGCGTCGTCGGGCCCGCGTGACCAGCAGCGCGGACGCGATCACGGCCGCCGCGAACACCGCCTGCGCCGGGTCGTCCCAGACCGTGTAGTGGCTGGGCAGGGCGGTCCCGGCGAGCAGCGGGACGCCGACGGCGAGCACGAACACCACGAGAATCAGTCCGAGGTAGATCGGCAGCGAACCGCGCTGGGTGACGGCGGTGACGTCGGCCGCGCCATCGTCGAGACGCCGCATGAACCGGCGGTACAGGTGGTCGGCCTCGGGACCGCGGTACAGCCCGGACTGCAGCCGCTCGACGCGGTCGCGCACCACGAACAGCAAGGCGCCGCTCAGCAGGATCGCCAGGGTGAGCACGAACGTCGGCGTGATCCCGGCCCAGAGCACGAGGTGTCCCGGCTCTCCCTCCGGGTAGGTGTTGGCGTAGGGCAGCAGCAGATGCTCGCCCAGCTGGGGCAGGAGCGCGACCGCGAGCCCGAGCGCGCCGAGGATCATGGCCGGCCAGACCAGCAGCAGCGACGGGTGGGAGATGGGCGCCGGCGTGGCATCCGCGTGGGCGGCATCGCCCAACGAGGTGTCCGAGTCCGTCACGTTCGCGGGTGCCACCGCTCGCTTCGTCGCGAATGCCCCCCACCACAGGCGCAGCCCGTAGGCGACCGTCAGCACCGAGCCCACCGCCACCGCGGCGAGGATCAGGGGGTCGAGGTGCAGCGACTCGAGCGCCGACTCCTTGGCCACGTACCCCGCGAACGGGATCAGGCCGATCATGCTCGCGGTGGCCAGGGCACCGGCGAGCGCCGTCAGCGGCAGCGTGCGAGCGACCCCCGAGAGCCGCCGCAGGTCGCGCGTGCCCGTCGCGGCGTCCACGACCCCGACGACGAGGAACAGGGCGGCCTTGAACATCGCGTGCGCGCCGAGCATGGCCAGCCCCGCGAGCGCGGCGGACCGTGTTCCAAGACCGACCATGAGGACGATGAGCCCCAGCTGGCTGACCGTGCCGAACGCGAGGATCAGCTTGAGGTCGTGCTGACGCAACGCCCGGTACCCACCGAGCAGCATCGTCCCGCAGCCGAGCACGACGATCGTCCAGTGCCACGTCGGGTCCTGGGAGTAGGCCGGCGCGAACCGGGCGACGAGGTAGACGCCGGCCTTCACCATCGCCGCCGCGTGCAGGTACGCCGACACGGGCGTCGGGGCGGCCATCGCGGCGGGCAGCCAGAAGTGGAACGGGATGAGCGCGGACTTGGTGATGGCTCCGGCCAGGATGCAGACGATCGCGACGGTCACCGCGGTCGTCCCGTGCGGCGGGTGGGCGATCACCTCCGACAGCCGGTAGGTGCCCGCGGCCTCGCCCAGCAGGATGATGCCGACGAGCATCGCCAGACCGCCCGCGGTGGTGATGACGATCGCCTGCATGGCCGCGCGACGGCTCGCCTTGCGTTCGGCGTAGTGCCCGATCAGCAGGTACGACGTGACGGTGGTGAGCTCCCAGAACACGAAGAGCATGAGCATGTCGTCGGCCGTGACCAGGCCGAGCATCGCGCCCTCGAACGCCACGAACACGGCCGCGAACCGCCCCAGCCCGCTGGCCGTCGTCGTGAAGTACGCCGAGCAGTAGACGAGCACCAGGGCGCCGACGCCGCCCACGATCAGCGTCATGAACCACGACAGGGTGTCCAACCGGAACGTCAGCTCGATGCCCAGCGACGGGATCCACTCGACGCTCTGCGTGGGACCGTCGCCGCGCTGCACCGCGGACGTCCAGCTCAGCGCCCAGACCGCCGCGCTGGCCGGTGCGAGCGCGAGCACCCAGAACGCCTTGCGGCCCATCAACCGGACGAGCACGGGCGCGACGAGGGCTGCAACCACCTGGATGGTGAGCAACAGCAGCAACGTCCGGCTCCGTCCTGGTGGGGCGGGGTCTGGGTCGATCTGTGGGGTGGGTCAGCAGGCAGGTGCAGGCACGCACGGCGAACGCGTTCAGCGCCCCCGTGATGCACTTCGGATTGGTCTCCACCCTATCAACGCGTCCGAGGCAACCGACGGAGACCACCCACCATCCGCCCGCCCGGCCGCCCACCCGTCTGCCCGTCCGCCCGGCCTCGAGAACGGCAGTCAGGCACGAGAACGGCAGCTCAAACTGCCGTTCTCGCGACGAAATGCCGTTCTCGTCGGGCAGCCGCACGGAGCGGGTTGGCGGCACAGCGGCGGGCCGGGTCACCCGCACCTTCAGGTGCGCGACCAGTACCGTGGCGCCCGTGGATGCACTGCAGTGGACCTGCCTGGCGGTCGTCGTCGTCGCGACGGTGGTCGGCGTGGCGATCTTCGGGCGCGGAGTGGCCGCGATCGTCCGGACGGTCCGCGTCGGGCGGGCGCTGCCCGGACGGTGGACGCCTGTCGGGCCGCGCACGCGGACGCTCCTCAGGGAGGTGTTCGGGCATGGTCGGTTCCAGCACAGGCCCGTGGTCAAGGTCGCGCACTGGGTCGTGATGATCTCGTTCCCGCTGCTCTTCCTCGCGCTGGTCACGGGGTACGGGCAGGTGGTCGACGCGGAGTTCACGCTGCCGCTGATCGGCAGCTTCGCGCCGCTCGAGTGGGCGATCGAGGCGCTCGCGTGGGTCGCGCTGCTGGGCATCCTGGCGTTGATCGTCCTTCGGATCCGTCTCCAGCCGCGCGGCCCGGACGCCCGCCGGTCGCGGTTCTTCGGGTCGCACCAGCTGCGCGCGTTCTACGTCGAGGGCACCGTGCTCGCGGTCGTCCTGGCGGTGATCCTCATCCGCGCGCTCGAGTACGCGCTGGGCGAGGGCAGCGCGTGGCACTTCCCGCTCACGGCGTGGTTGGGGTCGATGTGGGACGGGGTTCCGACGACGACGCTCGAGGCCGCCGTGGTCGTCGTCGCAACCGTCAAGATCGTCGTGTCGATGTCCTGGTTCGTGGTCGTCGGTCTGCAGCCGACGATGGGCGTCGCGTGGCACCGGTTCCTCGCGGTGGTGAACGTCTACGCGCGGCGCGAGCCGTCCGGCGCGGTCGCGCTCGGACCGCTGCAGCCGCTGCGGACCCCCGCCGGCGAGACCATCGACCTGGCCGCCCTGGAGGACCTTCCCGACGATGCGCGCCTCGGCGTCGGAGCGATCGAGGACTTCACGTGGAAGGGCCTGCTCGACTTCTCGACGTGCACCGAGTGCGGCCGCTGCCAGGACCAGTGCCCGGCGTGGGCGACGGGCAAGCCGCTCAGCCCCAAGCTGCTGACGCTCGCGCTGCGCGACCATGCCGCCGCGACGGCGCCCTACCTGCTCCCGGAGCCCGACGAGTCCCACGCGGGAGTCGACCTGCTCGGCGGCGGCATCGTCGACCCCGACGTGCTCTGGGCGTGCACCAGCTGCGGCGCGTGCGTCCAGCAGTGCCCGGTCGACATCGAGCACGTCGACGCGATCGTGGACATGCGTCGCTACCAGGTGCTGATGGAGTCGGCGTTCCCCAAGGACTCGGCGGCACGTTCACCAAGCTCGAACGGCAGGGGAACCCGTGGGGGCTGCCCGCGCGGCAACGGCTGGCGTGGGCCAAGGGGCTGGACTTCGACGTGCCGGTGCTCGGGGTCGACGTCGAGTCGGCCGCCGAGATCGAGTACCTGTTCTGGGTCGGCTGCGCGGGCGCGTACGAGGACCGCGCGATCCGCACGACGAAGGCCGTCGCCGAGCTGCTGCACACGGCGGGCGTCAGCTTCGCGGTGCTCGGCGACGGCGAGTCCTGCACCGGCGACCCGGCCCGCCGCGCGGGCAACGAGATCCTGTTCCAGATGCTCGCGAGCGCCAACGTCGAGATGCTCAACGAGGTCGGGGCGACAAAGATCGTCGTCACCTGCGCGCACTGCTTCAACACGATCTCCCGCGAGTACCCGCAGCTCGGCGGCCGCTACGAGGTGGTCCACCACACGGAGCTGCTCAACACCCTGGTCGCGGACGGTCGGCTGGTGCCCATGGACGCCGGCGACGAGCGCGCCATCGCCTACCACGATCCCTGCTACCTCGGCCGGCACAACCAGGTCTACGCCCCGCCGCGCGACCTGCTCGGCGCGATCCCGGGCCTGACCGTGACCGAGATGCCGCGTAACAAGGAGCAGTCGTTCTGCTGCGGCGGAGGCGGTGCCCGCGTCTGGATGGAGGAGACCATCGGTACGCGGATCGGCACGGCTCGCGCCGAGGAGGCCCTGGCGACCGGCGCGTCGACCATCGCGACCGCCTGCCCGTTCTGCACGGTCATGCTGACCGACGGCGTCGCGGCCGCGGGCGGCGCGGCCGAGGTCTCCGACATCGCCGTCCTGCTGCTGGACCGCGTCCGCGAAGCCCCCTGACGTCGGCCCGTTCACGCTCATCCGGGTGAACCGGCCGGTCGCGCACAACCGAACGCTCGTTCCGGTCGTCTAGGTACCAGGATGTCGGGACGGTCGACGAGAGACGGGTTGCGTGCATGGGGGACGAACGTCTGGCCGGGCTGGTCCGGGATCGGGGTCCGGCGCTCGTCGCCTACGCGTTCCTGCTCACGGGTGAGTACGCGTCCGCGCAGGACCTCGTTCAGGAGGCGCTCGTCAGGACCTTCTCCCGGCGCAGGTCCGGGGCCGACGTCGAGTGGCTCGAGGCGTACGTCCGTCGCGCGATCCTGAACGTCTTCTCCGATGGTTATCGCAAGGACCGACGGTGGTCCGCCGCGGCACCGACGCTGGCTGATCGACTCCCGACGGCCGACAACCCGGACATCACGGCCGTCGACCGCACCGACGTGCGTGCGGCACTGGTGTCCCTCCCGCCGCAGCAGCGTGCGGCGGTCGTCCTGCACCACGTCGACGACCTCTCGGTGCGCGAGGTGGCCGAGCGGATGGGGGTCGCACCGGGCACGGTCAAGCGCTACCTCCACGATGCGCGACAGCGCCTCGGCTCGCTGCTGAGCGAGCACGACGGAGACCACATCGACGTCACAGCGATCCGGAGGCCTCGATGAACGAGTTCCGCGACGGGGTCGAGAACCTGACCCGCGACGTCGCTGCGCACTACCGGAGCACCGCCGGCATCTCCGTGCAGGTGGTCGAACGCGCTGCCCGTCGTCGACGTCGCCGGCGCGAGTCGCTCCTCGCCGCGGCGTCCTTCGCGGTCGTGGCCGTGCTCGGGCTCGGCGCCACCGCACTCGTGGAACGTCCCGCGCCGACGCCTCCGGTCGGTCACCCGACGTCATCGGCGACCCCCACAGCCACACCCACACCGACGCCCTCGCCGACGCCCTCGCCCTCGCCGACCACGACGCGCACCCTCGCGACGAAGGACGCGGCCGCCGAGCCGGACGGCTGGGCCATGACCGACGCGACCTGGGACTCGGTGGGTCCGGGCTGGGCGCTCACGGTGTTCTCGACGATGGCGTACGTCCCGGACGACGACAACGGGCACTTCGACCCCGCCGGCACGCAGGCGCTGTTCCTCGTCGCGCCGGACGGCACGACGTACCGGGTCCTGTCTCTGCCGACCGAATCCGGCGAGGCGCAGGTCATGTGGTGGAACGCCGCCCGAGGCAAGGCATGGCTCTTCTACAAGGGCATCGAGGAGAAGCTGGGGCGCCGCCGAGGTCGACCTGCGCACGGGAGACCAGGGCCGGATTGCGCTCCCCACGAACGTCCTGGGTGCCGACCCGGCTCCCGTTCGGCAGCTGCCCGACGGCCGCATGCTGTGGGCCGATGCGGACCCGTACTTCGGCGTCCCGCTCGGAGGTCTGTTCTGGCAGCAGACCGACGGGTCGTTCTCGACGATCGCAGGCCCGACGCAGATCGAGGGCGATGCCTGGCTCGACCCCACAGGCGCGAGACTGGTCTACCTGGCCCCCGACGCGGCCGGCGGCGGCGTCTCGCTCGTCACGTACGACTCCAGTCCGGTGCCACGCAGACCGTCGACCTGGGCAGCCCACCGCAGGGCATTCGGTGCAGCGTCCAGGACGTCCGCGAGGCGTCGGTGCTGGTGGCTTGCGACGACCCCGACACGTTCGGCCAGCTCCACTACGACGTGTCGCTGACCGGCGACTGGCACACCTCGTCCGACAGCGGCTCGTCACCGCGCCTGGTCCACGACATGCTGGTGTGCGGCGCGTCCGAGCTGCCGTGGAGCCCAGGCGGTCGCGTGCTCCCGGCGCCCTTGGCCGCACAGGGGTGGTACGACGCGCTCGTGCTCCCGGCAGTCCCAGGGGCGCCGCTCTCGATCCCGAAGGCGGGCGCGTGCGGCGAGTGAGCTGACCCGGCCCGGTCGCCGACATCGCGATCCGCGTGCCCGGCCGGATGCGGGCCCTGCAGGGTCAGTCGCCGCCCTGGGTCTGCGGCGGCCCGGTCAGGGCCGGCGTGACCCCGAGGCTGGTGAACCAGCCAGGACTGCCGGTCACCAGGCTCCTGATGGTGCCGGCGACCGGGTCGATGGCGACCAACGACGACGTCGCCGGGCCGTCGATCGAGAACGGCCTGAGCGTCGCGAGCACCTCGGAGCCGTGGACGCCGTACACGAACAGGTTCGGGTCGCCGCCGGCGGCCAGCGGGCGCACACCCTCGGCGTCGACCTCCCACCACCTGGCTTGGGCCTCCGCCGGCCCGAAGGTACCGGCGATCAGCCGGTCCCCCACCCGCCACACCCCACCGAGGCTGACCGCGTCCGGCATCCCGACGAGCAGGCGGGGGGAGCCGGACGTCACGGGTACGAGCCAGAGTCGCTCCCGACCCCCAACCCGAACGCGTCCGTCCCACCGTGGGCGCACTGCATGAGGACGTCGTCGTCATCGACCCACGACCAGGCACGGCACGCCGCCGGTCGGGCGGGATAGGGCGACGGGAGCGCGACCGGGGAGAGCCCGTCGAGCGCGACCGCGGTGGGTCCCGCCACGTCGTTGAGGACCACCCGGGTCGACGAAGGGTTCACCAGCCAGCCGGCGCTGCTCCACTGCTCCTCGAAGGGGGCCGTCTCCGCGCGGATCGCGCCGTCCGCGGTCAACCGACGCAGCACCGCCCGGGACGTGCCCCCGTCGTGGGCCTGGCCCGTGGCGACGAGCACGTCCGTGCTGCCGTCGTGCGCGAACCCGATGGTCGCCCACCTGCCGAGCGTCGGACGTGACTCGCCCGAGAGCAGGTCCAGCACGCGGGTCGCACCGTCGTCGACGTTCTCCGCCAGCACCATTGTTTCCCCGGGAGCCAGTCGAGGAGGTACCAGCCGGCCGGGTCGGTCGGCGTCGGGACGACGAACGGGCGTCCGTCCGGGCTGATCAGATAGATCGCCGCCGGGTCGATGACGCTTTCGTCCTGGGCCCTTGTGCCGTACTGGACCAGGTGCCAGTCGGCGCCGGCCGAGGCCAGCATCCCCGGAGCCATGGGCTGTGCCCCCCGGAACGTCGCAGGCTCTGGGGTCGACATCGACGTGGCGCTCGGCGACGGCCCGGGGATGGTCGTCGGCGAGGGCGTCGGGGTCGGTGTCGCGGTCGGGGCGTCCGTGACGGACGGCACCGGAAGGGCCGGGGGCGGCACCCGCGTGCCCGACAGCTGCACGGCGACCGCGACGGCGGCGACCACGGCAGCTGCGGACAGCGCGGTCGACCCGGTCCGGACGGCGCGCCGGCGGCGCACCCGGCGAACCAGGCCACCGACCTCGGTGGCCGGGTCGGGGGCGGACAGGTCGGCTGCGGCGCGCTCGTGGTCGGCGAAGCCGCGCAGGGCTGCCGCGAAGTCCTCGCTCATGACGGCTTCCCTTCCCGACCGATCACGCGGGCGGTCTCGAACTCGTGCGGGGCATCCGCGAGGGCGAGCGTGGTGCGCAGCTTCGCGGTGGCGTCGGAGAGATAGCGCTTGACCGCGCCCTCGGACAGGTGGAGCGCAGCGGCGATCTCCGCGACCGGCAGGTCGTCGAAGTGACGCAGCACGATGCACGCGCGCTCCCGGGGGGAGAGCAGGGCCAGAGCCGCGCCCACGTCGACCGACGCCGTCGCGGCGTTCTCCGCCCCGGGCACCTGGCCGTCGTCGAAGAGGTGCGCCTTGCCCTGCCAGGTCCGGCGGCGGCGGGTCTGGTCGAGGAACACCGTGCGGATCGCCTGGCGCACGTAGCCCTCGGCCGCGTGGATCTCGGTCACGGCGCGAGGCCGGGCGAAGGTCTTGACGAGCGCGTCATGGACCAGGTCCTCCGCGTCCCGGCGGTCGACGACGAACAGGCACGCGTAGGCGACGAGGGCCGATCGCCGCTCGCGCACCATCTCGTCGAGCACACCTCGCCAGTGCGCCATCGCTCCTTCCCCCTGTCGGTTGATGCCTCAACGGCCTCGACCGACGGAACGTTGGGGTGATCATGCGGCAGCGACGGGCCGACCTCACAATGGGTCCACCGCACTTACCCGGGAGGTCCGACCGCCATGCCCGAGCCACTCGGCCCGCGCGACAGCGTGACCCGACGGCAGGACGCGCTGTACCGGTTGGGCCACGACGTCGACGCCTGGGTCGCGACGACCGACGCTGACAGCGGCGCACCGCGCCTCACGCCGTTGTCCTTCCTGTGGCACGACGACGCGATGCTCTTCGCGACGACGACCGGCAGCCCGACCGGACGGAACCTTGCGGCCAACCCGTCGGTCCAGGTGGGCTTGGGGCTGACCCGCGACGTCGTCCTGGTGCAGGGGACGGTCGACGTGACCCCGGCCGACTCCCTGGACCGGAGTCGGCGACGCGTTCGCGGGCAAGGCGGGCTTCGACCCTCGTCGCCAAGCGGGCCTGTACTCCTACTTCCGGCTCACGCCGCACAGCATCCAGGTGTGGCGCGAGGAGGACGAGCTGGCAGGCCGCTGGCTCATGCGCGACGGGGCCTGGACGGTTCAGCGCTCGTAGGCCCACGTGCGGTCGGTGAGCATGCGGGCGATGGCCAGGCCGATGGCGAGCGAGGCGACGACGAGCGCGGCCTCGACGCCGGCCGCCAGCGCGTCGATCGTGTCGCCGTTCGAGATGGAGAAGACGCTCTGGTAGAGCAGCACGCCGGGCACCATGATCGTCACGGCCGGCACGTAGACGGTGATCCGGGGGACGTCGAGGCGCGGGGCCACCACGGCGGTGAGCAGCCCGACCAGGAGGGCCGCGAGCGCGGCCGCTACCTGCGGGGGTGCGCCCGTGCCCAGGAACCAGATGCGCGGCACGTTGGCCAGCATGCCGATCACGGCGGCCGCCAGCGCGATCCGCCAGGGGCTGTTGAACATGAGGGCGAAGCCGAGCACGCCGACGAAGCTCGCCACGAACCGCAGCGCGAGGAGCGGCCCGGGGTCGAGTGCGGGCGGGGCGGGCGGATGCGGCGTGAGGCTCACG
The DNA here is from genome assembly GCF_058248365.1 of Cellulomonas sp. McL0606. Next base: position 3,952,181 of record NZ_CM177779.1, read on the forward strand.
ACGAGGGACAGCGCCCAGACCGCGAGCGCGGCCGACGTCACGATCATCACGGCGTAGGTCAGGCGGGCGACGCCGGCCGAGAAGTCCATCTTCGCGAGGTCGAGGAAGCCGGTCACCAGCGGGAACCCCGGGACGAGGAACAGGACGGCCGCGATGTACCCCGCCTGGTGCGGCACCTCGGTGATGCCGGTGGCATCGAGCAGCGAGACGAACCCGAGGTACCCGAAGCAGGCCACGAGCGCGCAGAGCATGGTCACGGCGAACGGATTGACGCCGCGGTGGACCAGCGCGCGACGCAGCGCCTGACCGAGGAACGCTCCGACGAAGACCCCGACGATCTCGGTCACGCCCCCGCCGGTCAGGAAGGAGAACGCGGCACAGGCGATCGCCGCCCAGACCGCGCCCAGCACCAGCGGGTAGAGCGGGGGCTTGGCCGCGATGCGGTCCAGGGACTCGGTGACGTCGTCGACGCTCGTCCGGCCGGTGGCGTCGAGTCGACCGGCCAGCTGCTCGAGCGCGGCGAGCCGGTCGACGTTGATGCCGATCGCGCGCACCTCGGTCACCTCGGTGCGAAAGCTGGCGCCGCGGTGCGAGGTGGTCGTGATCTCGGTCAGCGTCACCTGCGCCTCGTGCCGGTCGATGCCCAGCGCGCGGGCCACCCGCGCCATCGACGCCTTGACGCGGTACGAGCCGGTCCCCGACGACAGGCTGAGGCGACCCACCCGCAGCACCACCCCGGAGCGGCGGATCAGCTCGAGCTCGTCGTCGTCCGGGTCGGTGGCCACACGGCCCATGATGGCGTCAGTCGGCGCCGACCACACGCAGCAGCCGCAGGAGCTCTGCCTGTTCCGGCGACGACAGCCGCGCGAGCCGGTCGGCGACGTGCTCGTGCCGCAGGTGGCGAGTCGCGGCCAGGACGTCGTGCCCGGCCGGCGTCGGCTCGACCAGCGTCGCGCGCCGGTCGGTCGGGTCGGGCAGCCGCCGGACCAGGCCCTCGGACTCGGCCGCGTCGACCTTCGAGGTGACCGACCGCGGCGCCACGGCGAGGGCGTCGGCGAGCGCTCCCGGTCGCTGTGCGGAGCCGCAGTCGTGGAGCGTGCGCAGGAACCGCAGCTGCCCCGGGGCGTACGGCCCGGTCTCGCGACGGACCCCGCGAAGGACCGCGTAGAGGAGCCGAGCAGCTCGCCGGAAGCATCGCGCTCGCGTTCGGTGTTCACACAGCGGAGGCTATCGCAACTTGTGAGCCAGTCACATAGTGAGCTAACCTCAGCGAAATCTCAGCAACCACAGGAGGTGGGCGCATGACGATGCCCCAGACCGGGCGCGGCGCCCCGACGATGCGTGGCTTCTTCAAGGACCGCGAGGTCCGCGAGCACAAAGCTACCAAGGAGACCCGCCGACGGATCCTGCAGTTCGCGCGCCCGTACCGCGGCAGGCTCGCGGTCTTCCTCGTCCTCATCGGCCTCGAGGCCGCCATCGGCGCGGTCACGCCCCTGCTGTTCAAGAACCTCATCGACAACGGCATCACGGCCGGCGACACCGAGGTCGTCATCGCCATCGCCGCCGCCGTCGCGGGCCTCGCACTGCTGGGCGCCGGGCTGTCCGTCGCCGACCGCTGGGTGTCGTCGCAGGTGGGCGAGGGCCTGATCCTCGACCTGCGCACCGCCGTCTTCGACCACGTGCAGAAGATGCCGCTCGCGTTCTTCAGCCGCGCCAAGACCGGGGCGCTCGTGCAGCGCCTCAACGGCGACGTGCTCGGCGCACAGCAGGCGTTCACCAGCACGCTGCAGAACGTCGTCAGCAACGCGCTGACCATCGTGTTCGTCCTCGCGGCCATGTTCAGCATGTCCTGGAAGCTGACCCTGCTGTCCCTGATCCTGCTGCCGGCGTTCGTCCTGCCCGCGCGGTTCTTCGGCAAGAAGATCTCGAAGGTCACGCGCGAGAGCACCAGCTCAACGCCGAGGCCGCGCAGATCATGAACGAGCGGTTCAACGTGGCCGGCGCGCACCTGGTCAAGATCTTCGGCGACCCCGCCCGGGAGTCCGCCATGTACGGCGAGCAGGTCCGCCGCGTCCGCGACATCGGCGTCACGCGCGCGCTGTACTCGACGTGGTTCCGTGTCGGCCTGACCACGCTGGCGTCGGTCGCCGTGGCGACCGTCTACGGCATCGGCGGCGTCATGGCCATCCACGGCACGCTCACCGTCGGCGTGGTCGTCGCGCTCACCGCCTACCTCGGGCGCCTGTACGGACCGCTCACGTCGATGTCGAACGTGCAGGTCGACGTGATGACCGCCCTGGTGAGCTTCGAGCGGGTGCTCGAGGTGCTGGACCTGGAGCCGACAGTGGCCGAGAAGCCGGACGCGACCGACCTGCAGCAGGCCGTGGCCGGCCGGGGCGCATCCGTCACGCTCGACCACGTCTCCTTCCGCTACCCGAGCGCCGACGAGGTCTCGCTGGCCTCCCTGGAGTCCGTAGCGACCCTGGCCCGCGAGGTGCACGGCGAGACGCTCACCGACGTCGGCTTCGAGGTGCCTGCCGGCAACATGGTCGCGCTGGTCGGCCACTCGGGCGCGGGCAAGACGACGCTGTCGCAGCTGGTCACGCGCATGTACGACCCGAGCTTCCGGGGCGGTCCGCATCGCGGGCCAGGACCTGCGCGACGTCACGCAGGCCTCGCTGCGCGCCACGGTCGGCGTCGTCAGCCAGGAGGCGCACCTCTTCCACGACACGATCGCGGAGAACCTGCGCTACGCCCGGCCGGAGGCCACCGACGCGGACATCGAGATCGCGCTGCGCCAGGCGCACATCGCGGAACTCGTCGCCACCCTGCCCGACGGCATCCACACCGTGGTCGGCGACCGCGGCTACCGCCTGTCCGGCGGCGAGCGCCAGCGCCTCGCCATCGCGCGGATGCTCCTCAAGGCCCCGGACGTGGTGATCCTCGACGAGGCCACCGCGCACCTCGACTCGGAGTCGGAGGCGGCCGTGCAGGCTGCTCTCGACGAGGCGTTGTCCGGCCGCACGAGCATCGTCATCGCGCACCGGCTGTCCACCGTCCGGCAGGCCGACTCGATCGTCGTCCTGGAGAAGGGGCGCGTGATCGACCAGGGCACGCACACCGAGCTGCTCGCGCGCGGCGGGGTCTACGCGGAGCTGTACCGGACGCAGTTCGCCGCCTCGGAGCGGCCCGGTACCGTCGCCGCATGATCGGACGCATCGACGAGGTGGTCTTCGACTGCGCCGACCCGGCCGCGCTGGCCGCGTTCTGGGCGCAGGTGCTGGGTGGGGAGGCCGCGGGTCGCGACGAGGACTGGTGGTACCTCGACCCGCCCGGCTGGACGCGCGTCGCGTTCCAGCGGGTGCCCGAGGGCAAGGCCGTGAAGAACCGCGTGCACCTGGACGTGGAGGTGTCGGACATCGCCGCGGCCACGTCCGAGGCCGAGGCTCTCGGTGCCACGCGCGTCGGCGACCTGCACGCGGACACCGCCGGGTCCTTCCAGGTCCTGCTGGACCTCGAGGGCAACGAGTGGTGCGTGGTCAAGCCCGCGTGAGCGTCGATCCTCGCGTCGAGGACGCCTTCGCGATCCTGTACGCCGACACCCACGGCCGCATCGTCCGCTACGCCGCGCGCCGCGGCGCCACCGACCCCGCGGACGTCGCCCAGGGCGTCTTCCAGCTGGCCTGGCGGGCCGCGCGGGACGGCGTACCGGTCACCCTGGGCTGGCTGGTCGGCGCGGCCGACAGCCTGCTGCCGGCGGCCGATCTCGGGATCGACCGGCGTGTGCTGCGGATGCGGTTCTGGGACAAGCTGAGCATCACCGAGATCGCCACGGTGACCGGCGAGTCGCGCACCGCCGTCGTCCGGCACCTCAACGCCGCCCGCCGCGTGCCCGGCGAACCGAACCCGCTGCCCGAGGTCGACGCACCGCTGAACCCGCGCGCCTGGGACGAGCTGCGCGTCCTGGTCCCGCGGGCGGCCGCGAGCCTGGAGAAGGCGCCACGACGGCGCAAGCGGCTGAGCACGCCGGTCCGGGTCGGGCTCGTCGTGGTCGTGCTGGCGGTGATCACCATGATCGCGATCGCCCCGCGCATGGCCTCGCCGGACCTCGACCGCGTGCTCGACTTCCCGTTCTACACGTCGACCGCGGCCCTGGAGGACGCCTCCGACACGATCGTGCGCGGCACGCTGACCGCGGCGGCTGACGGGACCGGCACGATCGACGTCACCGCCGTCGCGAAGGGCTCGTCGGCCACCTCGTTCACCTACGACACGCGTGCGTCGTCACCTGCCAGCGCTCTCGTCGTCGGCGACGAGTACGTCTTCCTGCTCGCCGACGGCGCCCTGGTGAACAGTGCGCAGGGCTTCTACGCGGTCCGCGACGGCACGGCGGTCCCGGTGGGCACGAACACCGTCCCCCTGTCGTCGGCCACGCTGGGCGCGCTCGGCCTGGGGTAGCGAGACTGGTCCGATGGGACCTCGCACCGACCCGTTCCGCGCGCAGTTCGACCAGACCGCCGACCGCCTGCTTGCCCGGCTCGCGGGCCCGACCATGAACAGCGGCGACGACGACGAGGTGCCGGTCCCACCGCTCACGGACGACGAGTACCTGTGGGAGCCCGGGCCGGGCTGCTGGACGGTCCGCCCGCGCGCCGACGGCCCCGGCCCCGGCGCCGCGGTGCTGGCCGGCGGTGGTGAGTGGGGTCGCGACGGCGGGTGGCCGCGCCCGAGCCCGCCGCCGTTCACGACGATCGCCTGGCGGCTCAGCCACCTCACCGAGGGCCTCGCGCTGCGCGCCGACCACAGCGTCGGCACCCACGCGCTGACGCCCGAGGCGGTCGAGCCGCAGGCGACCGCCGCCCCGGCGGTCGACGCCCTGCGCGCGGCGACGGCCGCATGGCGCGACGTGCTGGAGCGCGTGACCGACGACGACCTGGACACGGTCGGATACAGCACCTTCCCCCAGGGCAGCGACCCGGAGGACCCGTTCGTCGACGTCGTCTGGTGGGTCAACCAGGAGCTGCTGCACCACGGCGCCGAGATCGCGCTGCTCCGGGACCTGTACCGCTTGCTCGTGGTCGACCGCTCGGCCACCATCGAGCCGTGACCTTCTGGATCTGCCGGACGTGCGGCGTCGAGCACGCCGAAAAGACCGACGTCTGCCAGATCTGCGCCGACGAACGCCAGTGGGTCCCCGCCGCGGGCCAGGCGTGGGCGACGCTCGACGAGCTGGAGGCGGAGGGCTACGAGGCGCACCTGGAACCCCTCGAGCGCGACCTCTACGCGATCACCAGCACGCCGAACGCGGGCATCGGTCAGCAGTCCAAGCTGGTCTGCACGCCCGACGGGAACGTCCTGTGGGACCCGATCGGCTTCGTCGACGAGCCCGTCGTCGAGGCGGTCCGGCGGCTCGGGACCGTGGTCGCCGTCGTCGCGAGCCATCCGCACATGTACGGCGTGCAGGTCGAGTGGAGCCGTCGGCTGGGGAACCCTCCGGTCCTCGTTGCCGCGTCCGACGTGCACTGGCTGGGCCGGCCCGACCCGGTCGTCGGCACCTGGTCCGACGAGCACGGAGCTGCTCCCCGGGGTCACGCTCAGCCAGCCCGGCGGACACTTCCCCGGCAGCGCCGTGCTGCACTGGGCGGCGGGCGCGGACGGGCGCGGCGTGCTGCTGTCGGGGGACACGATCTTCGCCAACCCCGACCGCCGGTCCGTCGCGTTCATGCGGAAGCTTCCCCAACCACATCCCGCTGTCCGCGGCGGTGGTCGAACGGGTCACCAGCCACGTCGAACGGTTCGCCTTCGACCGGCTGTACGGCAACTTCGCCAACGTCGTCGACCGGGACGCCCGGGCGGTCGTACGTGCGTCCGCCGACCGGCACGTCGCCTGGGTCCGCGGCGACCACGACGACCTCACCTAGTCACCTCACGCACTCACACGATCGTCAGGCGATCCAGGTACAGCGCGTAGACGTCCCGCAGCGTCGTGGCGTACTCGACGTACCACTCGGTGAGCAGGCGGTCGGACTCCTTCACCGCTTCCAGACGCAGGTCGACGGCCCGCCGGTCGAGGGCCTCGAGCTTGTCCGGGATGCCGATCGGGTCGGGTCGCACCACGCCGTGCCGCACGAACGGCAGCACCATGTCGGCCACCCACAGGTCCGCGAGCACCAGGTCCGACTTGAACTCGTCGTACTCGGGCTTGTCGCTGCCCGGCGGGAAGGTCATGTCCCACCACCGGTCCACGGCCCCCACGAACTGCTCAGCGCTCACGACCATGATCCGAAACTACCGACCGCAGTGCGTTCGTCGCGACGAGCCGGCCGTCTCACACGTCCTCCGGGTCGACCAGGAAGTCGGCCTCGTCGGCGATCTCGCCGCCCGTCGCGCCGTGGATGGCGCGGGCGAGCGCCTGGACCTGTGGGGCGGCCCGGCTCCGGGCGACGCGGTGCTCGAACGACGGACGCTCGGCCTCGAGCTCCTCGACGAACTGCGGCTCCCAGTGCACGCGGTACGCGACCACCCCGCGCGAGGTCCACGGCAGCCCGCGCAGCAGCGGCGGGAGACTCGGTCTCGGCGGCCGCCTCCACGGACAGGATGCCGTCGTGCTGCAGGTCGACGAGCACCCCGAACGCCTCCGCCGGGGGCGGCGCGGCCATCATCAGCTCGTCGTAGGCGGAGGCCTCGTCCTGGAGGCGCTGGCGCTCGGCGGGGTCGGCGACGCCGTACGACTCCAACGCGTCGTGCAGGCCCGCACCGCCCACCTCGGTCACCCACGCGGGACGGATGCCGGCGTCCCGGCCGGCACCGGGCAGCGGCCCGTCCCACGTGCCCGTGCCCTCGCCGAGCCGGGCGCGCGGGTGGACCTGCTGCACCACGGCGAGCGCCTCGTGCGGCTCCAGCCAGCGGTCCGAGTAGACGGTCAGGTCGATCGCGCCGTCGACGTCGGGCACCAGCACGATCCCGTTGTCGGCGATCCGGACCGCACCGCCGAGCCTGCGCGCCACGGCCACGAGCCACTGCAGGACCCGCTCCTCCTCGCGCACGGGCATGCCGTCGGGGAACGCGCGCTTGAGACCGTCTCGATCGCCGCCGGGATAGGGCTTGTCGCCGCGCTCCCGGGGGGCGGCGACGACGTACGCGTAGGTCGACCACGACGGCAGCCCCAGACCGACAGCGTCCGGCGCCTCCACCGCGTAGGGGCCGGTGAGCGTCGACAGGCGCGCGACCCGCAACGTGCGGGCAGGCGTCATGTTCGCGCTGACCGTGCGCATGCCCAGCGCGGCGGTCATCGGGCCCATGATCCCCCGCGGCGCCGGCACGTCGTTCTGCTCCCAGCGCGCCTGCGGGAACCGGCTGACCGCGAGCACCTCGACCTCGTCGTCCCCCACGTCCTCGGGGAGGACGAGGAGGTGCCGCGGTTCCTTCGACGCGGGGAGGCGCGGTGCGGCCATCAGACGTCCGAGCGGTGGAAGTTCTGCCAGGACCGCGAGGCCGTCGGACCGCGCTGACCCTGGTACCGCGAGCCGTACTGCGACGAGCCGTAGGGGTGCTCGGACGCCGACGACAGCCGGAAGAAGCACATCTGGCCGATCTTCATGCCCGGCCAGAGCAGGATCGGCAGCGTCGCCACGTTGGACAGCTCGAGCGTCACGTGCCCGGTGAACCCGGGGTCGATGAACCCCGCGGTCGAGTGCGTCAGCAGGCCGAGGCGACCCAGCGACGACTTGCCCTCGAGCCGGGCGGCGATGTCGTCGGGAAGCGTCACGGCCTCGTACGTGGACCCCAGGACGAACTCGCCGGGGTGCAGCACGAACGACTCGCCGGGATCGACCTCGACCAGGTGCGTGAGGTCGGGCTGGTCCTGCGACGGGTCGATGAACGGGTACTTGTGGTTGTCGAACAGCCGGAAGAACTTGTCCAGACGCACGTCGATGCTCGACGGCTGGAGCATGGAGGCGTCGTAGGGCTCGAGGGCCACGCGGCCCGACTCGAGCCGGCCCTGATGTCACGGTCGGAGAGCAGCACGGGGCCACGGTAGTGCGTCAGGCTTGATCGGCGTCATGCGCCAGCAGGGCCACCTGGGTCCGGTTCTCCAGCCCGAGCTTGAGCAGCACGCTCGACACGTGGCTCTTCACGGTGGCCACGGACAGGTACAGCTCGCGGCCGATGTCGGCGTTGCTCGCGCCCCGACCGATCGCCACCACGACGTCGCGCTCGCGCTCGGTCAGCCGGTCCAGCTGCTCCCTCGCGGCGAGGCGGCTGTCCCCCGTGCGCGCGCTCGTGTCCATGAGACGCCGGGCCACCCGCGGGCTGAGCACGGGCTCCCCCCGCGCGGCCGCGAGCACAGCGTCGACGATGCGCGCCGGCTCGGTGTCCTTGAGCAGGTAGCCGCTCGCACCGGCCCGCATCGCGGCCTCGACCTCGTCGGCCGTGTCGAACGTGGTGAGGACGACGACCGCGGGTGCGTCCGTCCGGCGTCGGACCGCGTGCGTCGCCGCGATCCCGTCCGTCCCCGGCATCCGCAGGTCCATCAGCACCACGTCGACGGGGTGCGCGTCGAGCAGCGCCGGCACCTCGGACCCGTCGGCGGCCTGGGCGACCACCGAGATCCCCCGCGCGCCGTCGAGCATGAGCGTCAGCCCCGCGCGCACGAGCGCGTCGTCGTCGACGACGAGAACCTTGGTCATGACTCCCACGGTATCCACGCCTCGAGGCGGAACCCGTCGCCCGCAGGTCCCGCGTGCACCCGGCCGCCGAGCAGCTCGACGCGCTCGGTCAGCCCGATCAGACCGGTGCCGGTCCCGTTGCTGTCCCCCTTGCCTCCGGCGGTGTTCACGACGAGGACACGGACGCCGTCCTCGGCGACCACCTGCACCGTGACCGCGGAACCCGGCGCGTGCCGGCGCGCGTTGGTCAGCCCCTCCTGGCACGTGCGGTAGACGGCCAGGTCGAGGGCGGTCGGCAGGTCGAGGTCCGCGGCGTCCAGCGTCACGTCGACACCGGCCGTGCGGGTCTCGTCTACCAGCCTCGGGACATCCGCGAGGCCGGGCGTCGGGCGCAGCTCGTCGGGGCTCGTGCGCAGGACGCCGATCACGGTGCGCAGCTCCTCGAGCGCCTCGCTCGCGTTCGAGCGCACCACCGCGGCCGCCGTCGCGACCTGCTGCGGGGACAGGTCCGTGCGGTACTCGAGCGCCCCGGCGGTCGTCGCGACGAGCGTGAGGCGATGAGCCAGCGTGTCGTGCATCTCGCGGGCGATCCGCGTCCGCTCGGCAGTCCGCGCCTCTGCGACGCGGTGCTCCTGGTCCCGCTCGGCGCGCCGCGCGCGCTCGCGCAGCGACCACATCAGCCCCGCCCGCGTCCGCCAGAGCGCGCCCCAGCCGAGCAGCGCGGCATGGACCGCGACGTCACCGATCAGCCACCACCGCACCGCGATGCCGACGCCGTCCGGCCACCACAGCGCCCGCAGACCGGTGCCGACGACCACGAATCCGGCCACCCAGAGCGCGGTCGCCAACCGGTACCAGCGGGCCGTCACGAACACCACCGACGCCGACGCGGGACCGGCGACGGCACTGATCGCCGTGAGCACGGCCAGGAGCGCACCCGACAGCATGGGTCGGCTCCTGACCAGCACCAGGGCGCCGAACGACGCGGCCCAGATCACGAAGAGCGACCATCTCGGCAGGGGGTTGGCGTCGTCGTTCCAGGCCGCCCAGACGCTTCCCAGGCTGAACAACGCGAACAGCGCGAGCCAGCCCGAACCGGCCTGGTTGTACCAGGGGCTCGTCAGGTCGTAGGAGGGGCGGGTGTCGCAGTCGTCGGTGGACATGGGGCGAGCGTAGGAACGGGTCGGACGTCGCGATACCTACCGAAGTCGGGGGTCGGGGCGTCGATGGGCCCGTCGTCGCCAGCCGTCCGCCCGAGGCGTCGGAGGCCATGGCGGCGGGAGGTTTCCAGGGTCCTCACCAACCCTCACCAACCGGAGCACGCCATGACCGCCATCGCCGTCCCCACCGTCACCGCCCGACGCGTCCCCGTCTGGTCGGTCGTCGTCGCAGCCCTGCTCGCTGCTCTCGTCGTCTGGGTCCTGGCCGACCCGGTCGCCGGCGTCGCGCTCGCCGCCGGCGACCCGCCCGTCGACATCGGCCCGGCCGCCGTCGCGATCGTCTCGGTCCTCGCCGCGCTGGCCGCCTGGGGCGTGCGTTCGCTGTTCTTCCGGCAACGCCGCACCGGCTGGTTCGTGGTCTGCGGAGCCGTCCTGGTGGTGTCGCTCCTGGGCCCCCTGGGCGCAGGGTCCGGGGCGGCAGTGCTCTGGCTCGCCCTGATGCACGTGGCGGTCGCGGCGGTCGTCGTCCCCGGCCTGGCTCCTCGGCGGCCGGCCGCCTGAGCCACTGCTCGGGACCGCCGTCGTCGCGCCGGGACGCGACGTCCCCGACGACCGAACCCGCCGACCGGACGGCGCCCGTTTCTGGCGCGGTACAAACGGCGGTCGCCCGAAGCTCGCCCGGTGTTCGTCGACGGTGGGCGCTCGTTGGTCGTCGCGAAGGCCGTTGCTCGCGACCGTTCCGTGCCGGCGTCGAAGCGGTTATGCTCGCGGCCGGGAGATGCATGGGAGCGCTCCCGCACACGATTGCTGACAGCGCCCTGTCGGGCTCACCGCGATGACGCGGCCGGCAGGGCACGCCAGCCGAGCACCAAGGGAACACGTCCATGCGGTACGGCCACTTCGACGACGACGCACGTGAGTACGTCATCACCACGCCCCACACGCCGTACCCGTGGATCAACTATCTCGGCTCCGAGCAGTTCTTCTCGCTGGTCTCGCACCAGGCCGGGGGCTACTCGTTCTACCGCGACGCCAAGATGCGGCGCCTCACGCGGTACCGCTACAACAACATCCCCGCCGACGCGGGCGGCCGGTATCTGTACGTGAACGACGGCGGAGACGTCTGGACGCCGTCGTGGCTGCCGGTCAAGGCGGACCTGGACCATTTCGAGGCGGCCCATGGCCTCGGCTACACGCGGATCACCGGCGAGCGCGGCGGCCTGTCGGTCGAGACCCTGCTGTTCGTCCCGCTCGGCGAGACCGCCGAGATCCAGCGGGTCACGGTCACCAACACGTCGTCGGCCCCCAAGCAGGTCCAGCTCTTCTCCTTCGTCGAGTTCTGCCTCTGGAACGCGCAGGACGACCAGACCAACTACCAGCGCAACCTGTCGATCGGCGAGGTGGTGGTCGAGCAGGAGGGCCCGTTCGGGTCGGCGATCTTCCACACCACCGAGTACCGCGAGCGCCGCGACCACTACGCCGTGTTCGGCGTGAACACCCGCGCCAGCGGTTTCGACACCGACCGCGACACGTTCGTCGGCGCCTACAACGGCCTGGGCGAGGCGGCGGTCCCGCGCGCCGGAAGATCGGCGAACTCGGTCGCGTCCGGCTGGTACCCGATCGGCTCGCACCAGGTCGACGTGGTGCTGGAGCCCGGCGAGTCCCGGACGCTCACCTACGTCCTCGGCTACGTCGAGAACGAGGACAAGTGGGCCGACGACGAGCACCAGGTGATCAACAAGGAGCGGGCGCACGCCCTGCTCGGACGCTTCGCGACGACCGAGCAGACCGACGACGCCTTCGTCGCGCTGAAGGACCACTGGCGCAAGCTGCTCAGCACGTACTCCGTCACCAGCAGCGACGAGAAGCTGGACCGGATGGTCAACGTCTGGAACCAGTACCAGTGCATGGTCACGTTCAACATGTCCCGCTCGGCGTCGTTCTTCGAGACCGGGATCGGCCGCGGCATGGGCTTCCGTGACTCCAACCAGGACCTGCTCGGCTTCGTGCACCTCGTCCCGGAGCGGGCCCGCGAGCGCATCCTCGACATCGCGGCCACCCAGTTCCCGGACGGCTCCGCGTACCACCAGTACCAGCCGCTCACCAAGCGCGGGAACGACGACATCGGCTCCGGGTTCAACGACGACCCGCTGTGGCTGATCGCCGGCGTCGCGGCCTACGTCAAGGAGACGGGCGACGACTCGCTCCTCGACGAGCTCGTCCCGTTCGACAATCTCCAGGGCTCCGAGGTGACCCTGTTCGAGCACCTGACCAGGTCGTTCGAGTTCACCGTCAACCACCGCGGCCCGCACGGCCTGCCGCTCATCGGCCGGGCCGACTGGAACGACTGCCTGAACCTCAACTGCTTCTCGACCACCCCCGGCGAGTCCTTCCAGACCACCGAGAACCAGGCCGGCGGCGTCGCGGAGTCGGTGTTCATCGCCGCCCAGTTCGTGCTCTATGGCGCCGAGTACGCGGCCCTGGCCGACCGGCGGGGCCTGACCGAGGTGGCCTCGCAGGCGCGCAAGGTCGTCGACGAGGTCCGTCAGGCCACCCTCGACCACGGCTGGGACGGCGACTGGTTCCTGCGGGCCTACGACTACTACGGCAACCCCGTCGGCACCGCCGCGGACACCGAGGGCCGCATCTGGATCGAGCCGCAGGGCTTCGCGATCATGGCCGGGATCGGTGTCGAGGACGGCCGGGCGCTGCGGGCGCTCGACTCCGTCGAGGAGCACCTGGCCACGCCCCACGGCATGGTCCTGCAGAGCCCCGCGTACACGACCTACCGCGTGGAGCTGGGCGAGGTGTCGACCTACCCGCCCGGCTACAAGGAGAACGGCGGCATCTTCTGCCACAACAACCCGTGGGTCATCATCGCCGAGACGATGGTCGGCCGCGGCGACCGCGCGTTCGACCACTACAAGCGGATCACCCCGGCGTACCGCGAGGACATCTCCGACGTGCACCGCACCGAGCCGTACGTGTACGCGCAGATGATCGCCGGCAAGGAGGCCGTCCGGCACGGCGAGGCGAAGAACTCGTGGCTGACCGGCACGGCGGCCTGGAACTTCGTCGCGGTGTCCCAGCACCTGCTCGGCGTCCGGCCCGACTACGACGGGCTGATCGTCGACCCCCAGATCGGCTCGGAGGTCCCGTCCTTCACCGTCACTCGCGTGGCACGCCGGGCGACCTACGAGATCCACGTGACCACCGGCCCGGTGGTGGGAGTCAGCGTCGACGGCGTCCCGCTCGACGGGCACCTGGTCCCCTACGCCCCGGCCGGCTCGACCGTCCGGGTGGACGTGACCGTCTCGAACGGCGTCGAGGTCGCCTGACGCACCGGTCCGCGTGAGGCCCGGAAACGGCGGCATCCGGACAGGACGGGACGGCTTTCGCCTCACCCGATGGCTCCGGGTATGCTGTCCCGGCCGATGCACGACCGGCCACGCGGGTGTAGTTCAGTGGCAGAACTTCAGCTTCCCCAAGCTGATAGCGCGAGTTCGATTCTCGTCACCCGCTCCGACTGTTTCGTGGCCCGACGGTTCACCCGTTCGGGGCCCGAACCTCGACGCCTGCGCCGCTACGCTGTGGATCCCCGGTGGCGCCGACCCAGGTCTCGCGGGTTCACCCGAGCGTGAAGGGCACACGTGAGGACGCTCGCCCGGCTCGCGGCCGCCGCCGCCTCGATCGCCGTCGTGACCGCCGGAATGGTCGTCCAGGGTCCCCCGGCACTGGCTGCGCGGCCGGTCCCCGCACCGGTCACAGCAGCGCCGAGCGATCCCCACGACCCGACCGACCGACCGCGGCCGCACGATCGCGGTCCGCTCGAGACGCTGCCCCAGCCGAAGGCCACCGAGGCAGCCCCCGCCGACCACGTGCTTGTGAAGTTCGCCGCTCGGACGTCCGGCGCGCAGCAGCGCTCCACGCTCTCCGCCGCCGGGGTGTCCGGGCCCGACGCCGTCCCCGGCACCTCCTACGTCAAGGTGGCCGTGGGGGACGAGTCGCCGGCCGCCGTCGTCGCGCGGCTCCGTCAGGACCCGCAGGTGGCGGACGTGCAGCTGGACCACAGGCGCACCGCGCTCGCCTGGACCGACGACCCCGACATCGAGTGGGCGTGGCCGTACCTGGACACGCTGCGCCTGCCCCGGGCCTGGGACTCCGCGACCGGCGCAGGGACCGTGGTGGCCGTGCTGGACACCGGCGTCACCGCCGCGAACGACGACCTGGCCGGTCAGGTGCTCACCGGCACCGACCTGGTCGACGGCGACGCGGACCCTGCGGACCCCGAGGGCCACGGCACGCTCGTCGCCGGCATCATCGCCGCCAAGGCCGACAACCAGGCCGGTTCGGTCGGCACCGCCTACGGCGCCAAGATCCTCCCCGTCCGGGTGCTCGACCAGAACGGCGAGGGCGACGACTCGACGATCGCCGCCGGCATCGCGTGGGCGGTCACTCATGGCGCACGGGTGGTGAGCCTCTCACTCGGCGGCCCCGACCCGGCGCCCGTGCTGCTGCAGGCGATCGAGGCCGCGGTCGCAGCAGGCGTCGTCGTGGTCGCCGCGGCGGGCAACGACGGGACCGAGAGCGCCGTGTACCCGGCGGCGTACGCGCCCCAGGTGGCCGGGTTCGTCAGCGTCTCGTCGACCGACGAGGACGGGGCGCTCCTGCCGTCGTCGAGCTGGGGCGACTCGGTCAGCCTCGCCGCCCCGGGCGACCAGATCATCGGCCCCGGCACCAGCGCCGGGTCCTTCGTCTCGGGCACCGGCACGTCGTTCTCCGCCGCGATCGTCAGCGGCGTCGCGGCCCTGGTCCGCTCGCACGCCGGTGCGTTGACGCCGGCACAGGTCGAGCAGCGGCTCGAGTCCACCGCACGGGACGCCGGGCCGCGAGGCGTCGACCCGTACTACGGCGCGGGCGTCGTCGACGCCGCGGCGGCCGTCACGGTCGGCGACCCCGTGCCCGCCGCCACCGGCATCGCCCTCGACGAGGCGCCCGGCGATGCCGGCACGTCCGACGACACGCGCGCCCGGGCCCAGGTCACCGACGGCACGGAGGCCGACGGCACGATCTCGCCCGAGGGAGACGTCGACTGGTATCGCTACACGGCGCCGACCGCCGGCTGGTACACGGTCTACGTCCACGACGCGAACCTGTACCAGGTGCCTGATCCGCTCGATCTCACCCTCGAGGTCCGCGACGACACCGGACACGTCCTGTCCTCCGGGAACCTGCAGCCCGGAGGATCCGCCGAGTCCGTGACGGTCCCGATGCCCGTGGGCGGGCACCAGCTGTTCGTCGCGGTCCGGAACGCCAACGGGACGGCTCAGCACGATCGGACGTACGTGCTGAGCGTGGGGCCCACGACCATGCCGTCGTTCACCGGCACGCGGCACCCGTCCGCGCAGGCGTACCAAGCCCTGGCGGTCGGTGACGTGACCGGGGACGGGCGTCCGGACGTGGTGGCCGTGCACGGCGTCGACCTCCAGATCGTCCCCGATACACCCTCGGGCGTGCTCGGGGACCCGACGATCCTGCCGGTGCCGGGCGGCGTGACCGCCGACGGTGACGTCGCGGTGGCGGACCTCGACGGCGACGGCGACCAGGACGTCGCCGTGACGACGTCGGTGGGGGTGCAGCTGTTCGTGCAGAGCGGCGGTCAGCTCACCGCAGGCGCGACCCTGCCGATCGCGAGCGGCGGGTTGCAGGTCGTGGCGGGCGACATCGACGGCGACGGCCGGACGGATCTGCTGGCCGACTCCTCCGCGAGTGTCGCGACCATCTACTTCGGCACCCCGGCCCACACGCTCGGTCCGGCGACGCCGACGGGCGCGGTCGTCGTCGGCTCCACCCTGGCCGACGTGAACGGCGACGGCCGCCTCGACATCGTCGGCACGGCCGGCTACTTCCTGCAGCAGCCCGACCACTCGTTCGGACCGCTGGTCGCGCTCACCGTGAGCGCCGACGCACCGGGGGGCGCCGCCAACTCGTGGTCCGGGGCTGTCAAGGTCGGCGACGTGACAGGAGACGGCCTCGTCGACGTCGTCCGCACGAACCTCTTCAACGTGTACGTGAGCGCGCAGCTGGCCGCGGGCGGCTTCGCTCCCGCGGTCGCTGTCTACGCATGGCAGCTGCCGGGCGCGCTGGCGCTCGACGACGTCGACCACGACGGACGCCTCGACGTGGTCACCGCGAACAACGGCTGGGATGCGGTGTCGACCCTGCTGCAGCAACCCGACGGGACGCTCGGCGCGCCGGTCCAGAGCACGTCGATCTCGTACCTCAGCTGGTACCCGGTGGACGGGCTGCAGATGGCCGACCTTGACGGCGACGGCTACGACGAAGCCGTCATGGCCGCCGGGTGGCTGTACACGTTGCACAGCAACACGCTGGCCGAGCCGCACCCGGCCGGCTGGGTCAAGGACCTCTCGCCCGCTCCACGAAGCACGGGCGTCGCGGTCCGCCCCACCCTGACCGTCGCGCTCGAGCAGGCGCTACCCGTCGACGCCGTCGTCGCCGGCACCGTCCGACTGGTGGACGGGACCACGGGCGCCGACGTCGCTCTGGCGGCGCCGACCGTGGACGCGGGCCGTACGTCCTTGAGCGTCACCCCCGCCGCCGACCTCGTCGCCGGTCACCAGTACGAGATGCTCGTGGCCTCGATCCCCGGCCCCGGCGGGACGGTGCAGGACGCGACCGTGCGCAGCCTGGTTCACCGTAGGGGTCGACGGGGACCGGTTCACCCCGCTGCCACCCGAGCGGATCATCGACACGCGCCTGCCGGGCGCCGGCGGACCGCTGGTCCCGGGCGAGCCCGCGACCCTGGACCTCTCGGGTCTGCCTGCGGACGCCAGTGCCATCGTGCTGAACCTGACCGCGGTGAATCCTCGGGGCAACGGCTACCTGTCGGTGTACCCGACGCCCACCGGTAGCGATCCGCCGCCGCTGGTGTCGAACGTCAACTTCGTCACCGGGATCGACCAGCCCAACCTCGTCACGGTTCGCATCAGTGCGGACCGGACGATCGACGTGGCCTCCGCGTTCGCGCCTGCCGACGTCATCGCGGACGTCGCCGGCTACTACAGCGCTGGCGGTGCCGCCGCCTACCAACCGCTCGTGCCGGCGCGGGTCCTGGACACCCGGCTCGGCATGGGCGCGCCCAAGGCACCGCTGACCGGCGGCCGATGGATCGATCTCGTGGTGGCGGGCCCCGGCACGAGCGTGCCCAGCGACGCCACGGCGATCGTGCTCAACGTGACCGGGACCGCGGTCAGCGGCAAGACGCACGTCCGCGTCTTCCCCACTCCCGGCGCCGTCGAGGACCAGACGCCGCCGGTCATCTCCAACCTGAACCTCTACCCCGGCCGCGACCAGGCGAACCTGGTCACCGTCGCCATCGGCGAAGGCGGCCGGGTGCGCCTGTGGCTCTACGCGGCGCAGGCCCAGCTGGTGGCCGACGTGGCCGGCTACTACACCGCCACGGGCGCCAACGGGTACGTCGCCCTCGCGCCGGGGCGCCTGATCGACACCCGGTCGCACCTGGGTCTCACCCACAGCGACCCCGGTGCCCCCGCCACCGCCCGGGTCGCCGGAGCGCGCGTGGGCGGCCAGCTCATCCCGGACGACGCGACGGCAGCCGTGCTCAACCTCACCGGCGCCAACCCTCGCTCCGACACCCATGTGCGGGCCTTCCCGGCATCCACGGGGGCCATGCCGCTCGTGTCCAACCTCAACCTGGTGACCGGCCGCAACGAGGCCAACCTCGCGGTGGTCCGGATCGGGGACGACGGCGCCGTCACGTTCTACAGCCACGTCGCCCCGACGGACCTCGTCGTCGACGTCTCGGGATACTTCCGCGACTGACCCGCTCGGGGCTCCCGACGAGTTCGACCCACTGTCGTCGCGACGGCCGCCCTCGCGGCATCGGTCAGCGAGACCGATGCGCCGTCGGCCGACACCCACGCCACGTTTGCTCCGGCCGTCGCTACCGCGCACGGGTTGTCGGCGGCCATCCCCTCGGACGCACCTCATCTGACACCGCGACCTCGGGCTGAGGGCGCAGGGCCGCGCCTCACCCTCCTGACGCGCGGCCCTGCGACGTCGGGGTCAGGATGCACCCGTCACACGTCATGCGTCAACGACATCGTGACGACCGTAACTCCGGACATTCGCGACACGCTGGAGCCTGCGGCCGCTGCGGTCTTCAGTCGCTCCGGTCGTGTTCCGTCGACGGTCGCTACAGATCGAGGGTGAGCAGCCGCGCGCCGCCGCTGGGACCGGCGTCCTGGAACCCGATGCGGTCGTAGAACGCGATCCCGCCCTCGTTGCGGGCGTCGACGCCGAGGTGCAGACCGGGGACGCCGCGATCGCGCAGGGCGTCGCCCAACGTCTCGATCAGCCGGCGGCCGAGGCCACGGCGCTGCAGCCGCGGCAGCAGGTCGATGTGCATGTGCGCGGGATGCGTGTGGAAGACCGCCTTGTCGGCGGGGACGAACTCGTGGATCTGGCGGATCAGCTCGCGGTCCCGGGTGCCGTTGCGCGGGTCGCCGACGAGGGGGTGCTGCGCGCGCAGGACCGGGAACCACGAGGTGTCGAGCCATCGCTCGAACCGGTAGGAGTCCGCGGTCGCGACGACGTAGCCCCCCACACCGAGATCGTCGACGACGACGAACGTCAGCCCGGGGTCCGCGATCGGGTACGGGCCCGCGTAGAGGTGTCCGAGCAGGTCGGGGTTCCGATACAGGTCCGTGGCGTCGGCGCTGGCGTCGCCGGTCAGGAGGCAGACGCGGTAGAGCGCGGCCAGGTCGGACGCGTGGAAGGGTCGGATCGTTACCGGCATGTGACGACTTTGCCATCTCTACTGACAACGCCGCTCGACAGGACCACGCTGAGGTGATGACCCCGGTCATCGACACCCAGCCCGAGACGCACCGCACGCCGTTCCCGCCGATCGCGAGCTACGCGTTCCTCTCCGACTGCGAGTCCAACTGCCTCATCTCGCCCGCGGGCGCGGTCGAGTGGATGTGCGTCCCGCGGCCCGACTCACCGAGCGTCTTCGCGAGCATCCTCGACCGTGGAGCCGGGTCGTTCCGCGTGGGTCCGCACGGCACCCGGGTGCCGTCGGCACGCCGTTACCTGCCCGGCACCCTGGTGCTGGAGACGACCTGGCAGACGCCGACCGGCTGGCTCGTGGTGCGCGACGCGATGGTGATGGGTCCGTGGCACAACCAGGACGAGCGCTCCGCCACCCACCGCCGGACGCCCACCGACGACGACGCCGAGCACATCCTGCTGCGCACCGTCACCTGCATCAGCGGCACGGTCGACCTCCAGGTCGAGTGCGACCCGTCCCCCGACTACGGCCGCGCCGAGACGCGCTGGGAGTATGACGACGCGGGCTACAACGCCATCCACGCGGAGTCGGACAGCGGCCCGACGCTTCGTCTGACCAGCAGCCTGCGACTCGGCATCGACGGCCGGACGGCGTCGGCGCGCACGCGCATGGTCAACGGGGACAAGGCGTTCATCGCCCTGTCCTGGTCGCCGCTGCCGGCGCCGACCACGTGGGAGGCCGCCGCCGACCAGCTGTGGCGGACGCAGGAGTTCTGGCGCGAGTGGATCACGCAGGGCGTCTTCCCGGACCACCCCTGGCGCACCTATCTGCAGCGCAGCGCCCTCACGCTCAAGGGCCTGACGTACGCGCCGACGGGCGCACTGCTGGCGGCGGCCACGACGTCGCTGCCCGAGACCCCCGGCGGCGAGCGCAACTGGGACTACCGCTACGCCTGGATCCGCGACAGCACGTTCGCGCTCTGGGGCCTGTACACGCTCGGCCTGGACCGCGAGGCCAACGACTTCTTCGCGTTCATCCACGACGTCTGCCGCGACAACAAGGACCTGCAGATCATGTACGGGGTGGGCGGCGAGGAGAGCTTCGAGGAGTTCGAGCTGGGCCACCTGTCCGGTTACGAGGGTGCCCAGCCTGTGCGCATCGGGAACGCCGCCTACGACCAGCAGCAGCACGACGTCTGGGGCGCGGTGCTCGACTCCGTCTACCTGCACACCCGCTCGCGCGAGCAGCTGCCCGAGTCGCTCTGGCCCGTGCTCAAGCGTCAGGTCGAGGCCGCGATCAAGCACTGGCACGAGCCCGACCGCGGCATCTGGGAGGTCCGCGGCGAACCCCAGCACTTCGTCTCGAGCAGCTCACGTGCTGGGTGGCGCTGGACCGCGGCGCCCGGCTGGCCCGCATGCACGACGAGATGGACTTCGCGGAGCAGTGGAGCAAGCTGGCGGCCGAGATCCACTCCGACATCTGCGCCAACGGCGTCGACGAGCGGGGGGTCTTCGTGCAGCGGTACGGATCCGGCGCGCTGGACGCATCGCTCCTGCTCGTCCCGCTGCTGCGGTTCCTGCCGGCCGACGACCCGCGAGTCCGCGCCACGGTCCTGGCCATCGCCGACGAGCTCACCACCGACGGTCTGGTGCTGCGCTACCGCGTCGAGGAGACCGACGACGGGCTGTCCGGCGAGGAGGGCGCCTTCACCATCTGCTCGTTCTGGCTGGTGTCCGCCCTGGTCGAGATCGGCGAGCTCGAACGGGGCCGCGCCCTCTGCGAGCGCCTGCTCTCCTACGCCAGCACCCTCAACCTGTATGCGGAGGAGATCGACCCGCGATCCGGCCGGCACCTGGGCAACTTCCCGCAGGCGTTCACGCACCTGGCGCTGATCAACGCGGTCGTCCACGTGATCCGCGCCGAGGAGACCGCAGGCCACGACGGCGTGCACTTCGAGCCCCCCAACCGCGGCGGCTGAGCACAGGAAGCGGCCCCAGCCGGTGGCGAGGCCGCTTCCGTCTTGCGCCGGTGTCAGCCTCGCGGGGCGAACCTCGCCGCGACGAGAGCCCCGACCACGGCAAGGGCGCCCGCACCGACGAACACCGCCGCGAACCCTGAGGTCAGCGCCTGCGGGACAGCGGTGCCGGCATCCACGAGGGACGACGTCCGGGTCGCGGCGAGCGTCGACAGGACCGCGATCCCCAGCGCTCCGCCGATCTGCTGGCTCGTGTTCACCAGACCTCCGGCCAGCCCCGACTCCCCGTCCGTGGAGCCGTGCAGCGCGAGCTGGGTTCCCGTGATGAACGCTCCGCCGAGCCCGGCACCGACGAGCACCGACGGGCCGAGGAGGTCGACGAGCAGGGTGGCGTCGACCTCGCAGCCGCGAACCAGACGAGCCCGGCGGCGAGCATCACCAGCGAGCCGACGAGGGTCCGGCGCAGGTCGAACCGGCCGACGACGCCCGGCACGACGCCGGCCACGACCACGAGCACCCCGGCCAGCGGGAGCTGGCTGAGCCCGGCGGTGAGGGCGTCGTACCCCAGCACGGACTGCATGTAGACCGACAGAGCGGAGAAGAGTGCCGTCGTGGCCGCACCGACCAGGAAGATCACGACGTTCCCGACGGTCAGCGACCGGTCCTCGAACACCTCGAACGGCACGAGCGGTGAGTCCGAGCGCTTCTCGACGAGGACGAACCCCGCCAGCAGGCCGAGCGCCGCCGCCACGAGCCCGAGGGTCAGCGGGCTGGCGAAGCCCAGTTGCTGCCCGGCGGACAGGGCGGCGACGAGAGCGACGAGCCCGCTGGTGATCAGCGTGGCGCCGGGGACGTCGAGCTTTCCGGCAGCGGCCCGCCGGTCCCGGTTGACCAGGAAGGGCAGGGCGACCAGCACGGCGACGCCGACGGGCGCGTTCACGAAGAAGACCGCTTCCCAGCCCAGCGAGCCGGTGAGCACGCCGCCCAGCGGGATGCCTGCGGCGCTCCCGATCCCGGCAACCGCACCCCACACCCCGAGCGCCTTCGACCGGTCCCGTGCGGTGCTGAACAGCTGGGTCACCAGCGCCAGCGAGGCGGGGGCGAGCAGTGCGGCCGACGCCCCCTCCGCGCGCGGGCGCCCAGGAGCATCGCGCCGGAGGTGGCGAGCCCCGCCAGCATCGAGGCGCCGACGAAGCCTGCCGTGCCGGCCAGGAAGAGCCGGCGGTGGCCGAAGCGGTCGGCGAGCCTGCCTCCCAGCAGGAGCAGGCCCCCGGCGGCTGGTGCTGATCGACGGTCCGGGTCACGGCGCCAGCGGAGACCCGGGAAGGCCGTACACGCTCGAGGACTGCGCTGGTGCCGCGGCAGCCGTGCTCGACACGCTCGGCATCGACGAGCCGGTCGACTGGGTGGGGAACGCGTGGGGTGGGCATGTCGGCGTCATCTTCGCGGTCCGCTGGCCCGCACGGTGCCGATCCCTGGTCACCATCGGCGCCCCCGTCCAGGCCTTGAGCCGGGTCGAACGAGTGCGGACCTCGGCGCTGCTCGGCCTGCACCGGTTGATCGGGATGCGCGCCGTCGTGCGCGGTGCGGTCATCGGAACGCTGCTCTCTGCGCAGACCCGCGCGACCGACCCGGAGGCGGTCGGCATCGTTGCCGACTGTCTGACACAGGCAGAGCCGGTCGGGCTGCGCAACGCCATCGTGTCCATCTCGATGCGCCGCCCCGACCTGTCGCCATATCTGCGGCGCCTGTCGACACCCACGGCCTTCGTCGCCGGCGCCGAGCACCACGGTTGGACGGCCGATCAGGCGCACGCCGCCGCCCAGGTCGTCGCCCACGGAACTGCCGTCGTCATCGATGGAGCCGCCTACCTGGCTCCCCTCGAACAGCCCGAGGCTACGGTCGCCGTCATCCGCCAGCAGTGGGCCAGAGCGAGCGAGACCCTCGCCACCTGACGTCGGACCCCCCAGCCCGACAGGACTCAACCGGCGACGTCGATGAGCACCTTGCCCACGGTGCCCGCCTCGACCGCGTCGTGCGCGGCCGCGGTCTCGCCCAGCGCGAACCGGGTGATCGGCAGCCCGTGCTCGGCACCGACCCGCAGCGCACCGTCGGCCAGGGCGCCCGAGACGCCGAGGACCGCGTCCCGCTTGCGGTCGTCGGACACGGTGTAGGTCAGGACGAAGACCACCGCGACGTTCTTGGCCATCAGCGGCATGACCGGCAGCGTCACGACGTCGAGGTCCGCCGTGGCGTACGCGGCGATCGTGCCGTTCGCGGCCACGGCGCCCACGACAGAGGACGCGTTGCGTGCGACGTCCACGTCCACCACGACGTCCACGCCGCCCGGCACGAGCGCGCGCACGGCCGACGCCACATCCTGCGTGCGGTAGTTCACGACATGGTGCGCGCCCGCCGCGCGGGCCAGGTCGGCCTTCTCCGACGAGCTGACGGTGGTGACCACCTGCGCGCCGGCCCAGGCCGCGAGCTGGATCGCCGCGTGCCCCACCGCGCCCGCTCCCCCGGTGACCAGGACCCACCGGCCGTCGAGCGCTCCCGGGGCCAGCCGCGACGGACCCGCGGCGGCGGCGGTGAGCGCCTCGTGGGCGGTGAGCGCGGGGATGCCGAGCGAGGCCCCGGTGTCGAGCTTCTCCGACGCCGGCAGCGCCACGACGTGCGTGGCCGGCAGCGTCACCAGCTCCTGGGCGGTGCCCTCGACGCTCTGCCAGGCGACGTCCCACAGCCAGACCCGGTCCCCGGGCCGCAGCGTCGAGACGTTCGCGCCGACCGCGTCCACGACCCCGGCGCCGTCCTGGTTCGGGACCTTGGCGTCGTCGAGACGCGCGCCGTCCCCGCGACCCCGGCGGCCCTTCCAGTCGGTCGGGTTCACGCCCGAGACGGCGACCCGCACCCGGACCTCGTCGGCACCGGGCTCCCGTGGTGAGCGCTCGACCACCGTCAGGACGGAGGAGGGTCCTGTGCGGTCGTACACGACGGCCTTCATGGGGCCGAGCCTACGTACCGGTTCGCCGGTCTACCCGTCGTCCGAGACCGTGTACGCCTTGTCCGGCCAGTACGCCCACTCCTCGAAGACCTCGGCGCGGCCGTCGGGCGCGAACGTGATCACCCAGAGGTTCCGGTACTCGTGGTGCTCCTCGGGATAGCTGACGTCCACGCGCACGACGCCGACCGGGCCGTCCGCGGCCAGGACCGTCGCGGTCATCTCGAACAGGGCCGGGTCGGCCCAGAACCCCTTGATCGCGTCGAGCCCGTCCAGCGGCTCCGCGTACGGGGAGCGCATGTACCGGGCGTGCTCGGTGAACAGCCGGTTCAAGTCGCCGACGTCCTGCCCACGCCAGGCGCGCTCGTAGTGCTCGACCCAGCCGGTCACAGCGTCCTTACCCATGGCGGGGCTCCGTTCGGTTCGTCGGGGTCACTGCACGCGGGCGCGTTCCGGGGCCCGACGAAGCACCGACAGCCCACGCGCGAGGTCAGCTGCTCGTCGGGCAGGACGCGGGCGAGGTCGGCCAGCACGGCGTCGCACGACGCGATCACCGACACGAGGTCCGCGTCCGGGTAGACGGTCACCCGCAGCCGCACGACTCGCTGCTTCCGGTCCGTGAGCACGGCGCCGCGCGCGGACAGGACGCCGGGCTCGTCGGCCAGGATGTCGGCGGCGGTCGCGACGGCCGGACCGGGCAGGACCGTCAGCACGCCCGGGGAGACGCCCGCGGGGAGACGCAACGGTCCGACGCCGCGCCGGGGCAGGTGCGCGAGGAGCCACCACAGTCCGAGGACGACCAGGACGACCCCGGCCGTGACCGCGACGGCGACGAAGCTGTCGGAGCCGGTCACCTGCGACGAGTCCACCTGGACCGATCCGGGTACCGAGGGCCAGACGTCGGCCAGGAAACCTGCCTGCCAGCCGACCAGGGCCACGCCGAGGGCGATGAGCGCGAGTCCGAGCAGCAGCACGACCACCCGGTCGACCGCCAGCACCCCGCGCCTCATCGCAGACCCGCCACGTGGCGCGTGGAGACGTGGACCGCGACCGGCGTGGCCAACCGGGCCAGGCGCTGCTGCACGGCGGCGAGCACGTCGTCGTCGACGTCGTCGCCCTCCAGCGCGGTGACGCTCACCGACACCGACGTCCGGCGGGCCGACGAGTGCGCCGACAGCACGTAGGGGACGTCGGACGCGGCGCTGCTGGCCAGGCGGGCGAGGTCGGCGACGCCGATGGTCGCGCCGGGCACGTCGAGCGGCACCCGTGTCCGCACCCGGCGCCCGAGGGCGACGAGCACCAGCCAGAGGCCGATCAGCGCGACGACCACCCCCACCGCGGTCGAGGCTGTCGACGGCTCGATCCCGTCGGCGCCGTCGACCACGGGGATCAGCCAGGTGCTGCCCTCGACCTGCCCGCCGACCACCAGCGCGTCGCGGATCACGACCACGCCGAGCGCGGCGACCAGCAGCGCGAGCACCACGCCGAACCGGCCCACCCGACCGGCCCGGGTGGCCGCGGGGGCGGGTGCGAAGCTCATCGGACCCTCGGCGCCGCGACGGCCCGCGGCGGGCGCACGACGTCGCGCACGGTGACGGTGACCGCGTCGAGGTCCTGCGCGGCCTGTCGGACCAGCTCGCTGCCGACCGTCGTCTGCACCTCGCGCGCCACGTCGGCGGCCGACGACGGCCACACCAGCGCGATCTCCAGCGAGACGCGCGCGCGGCGGCCGAGCCGCTGCCACTCGACCTTCGGGTACGTCGGCGCGACGCCGGGCACGCCCAGCGCGACCTGGCCGGCGATCCGCTTCAGGGCGTGGTCGGTGATGGTCAGCGTGCCGCGCGGGGGCACCTCGATGACCTCCGTGACGTCGTCGGGGGCCGAGACGTCCGGTGAGACCGCCTGCGGGACGACCTCAGCCACGGCGCCGCCCGGAGACGACCCCGCTCAGGTCGAGGCGGCCGTCGAGCACGAGCGCGACGACGACGCCCACCCCGCCCAGGACGACGGCCAGCAGGAACATGGAGAACCCCCCGACGGCGGCGACGAGCGCGAGCAGGATGCCCGCGAACAGCCCGGTGGCGACAGACGACATGGTCAGCTCCTCAACATGGATAGGTCGATGTCCTCGACGTGCACGTGCACCGGCGTCGGCGCGATCGCGGCCACCGCGCGCAGCACCCGGTCGGCGACGGCCGGCACGGGTTCGGACCCGTCGACGACGATGTGCACCTCGGTGCCCTCCTCGTCGTCGATCCGGACGCCGGTGACCCGACGCCCGGGCAGATAGGTGCCGAGCCCGCCGAACGCCCCGCCGTCCATCCGGACGACTCCCGGCAGCGCCAGGACGATCCCCTCGACCTCCTCGGCGAGGTTCCTCGGCTCGGGACCGACCGGCGCGACCGCGCGCACGGGGTCGACCTCGAGCTCGACGTCCAGCGGCGTCGGCACGGGTTCGGTCACTGGACCCGCGTCTCCGCCACCACCGGCGCGTCGTCCTCGTCGGGCAGGTGCACGTCGTTGACCACGACGTTGACCTCGACCACCCGCAGGCCGGTCATCCGCTCGACGGCACTGATCACGTTGCGCCGGATCCCCGTGGCCAGGTCCGCGATCGACACGCCGTACTCCGCGACGAGGTCCAGGTCGACGGCCGCCTCGGTCTCTCCGACCTCGACGGACACGCCCAGCGCGTGGTTGGTCCGGGCACCCGGGATGCGCTCGCGGATCGCGCCGAGCGCGCGGCCGCCCCCTCCGCCGAGCGCGTACACGCCCGCCACCTCCTTGGCGGCGATCCCGGCGATCTTGCTGACGACGGTGTCGGCGATCGTCGTGGTGCCCTCGGCGCTCACCAGCGCGCTCGGTCGGCGTGCGGCCGCGGCCTTGGTCGGGGCTGGCGTGGTCTCGCTCATGGTGGCCTCATTCAGGACGATTCACGAAGAAGGGTTTCCGACGAGGTGGTCCCCCGCCGCACTCACAGTGCGCCCCCCATGAGGCGAACGCACCTCAGGAGTCACCCGATCCTCGTGCACGAACCGCGCGCCGACCAGCCCTGTGGCAGCCATCGGCAGGGCAGACTCACCCTGTGACCGACCTGCTCTCCTCGCCGCGCCCCGCGGGCGGCGTCCTGGAGCACGCGGCCGACTGGTCCTGGCTGCCGGACCCCGCGGACGTGCCCACCGCCCCGACGCTCGCGCACGCGCGCGACGAGGCCGAACGGCTGCTCGCCGACCACGGCGTCACGTACGGCGCGGACCGACCGGACGGCGACCACCCCTGGCACCTGGACCCGCTGCCGGTCACCATCGACGAGCCGGAGTGGGCGCGTCTGGACGCGGCCCTGGTCCAGCGCGCGGAGCTGCTGGACGCGATCCTGCAGGACGCGTACGGCCCGCGCCGGCTGCTCACCGACAGGCTCCTGCCGCCGACGGTCGTGCTCGGGCACCCGGGGTTCGAGCGCGCGGTCGACGGGCTGCGGCTGCCGGGCGGACGCGAGCTCGTGCTGACGGCCACGGACATCGTGCGGGACGGGTCCGGCGCCTGGTGCGCGGTCGCCGACCGCACGCAGGCGCCCAGCGGCGTCGGCTACGCCATGGAGGATCGGCGTGTGGTCGCGCAGGTGCTGTCGGGCGTCTACCGGCAGGCGTCGATCCAGCGGCTCGGGCCCTTCTTCCGGTCGCTGCGGATGGCCTTGCGGTCCGTGGCGCCGGGGGACGCCGAGCACCCGCGCATCGTCCTGCTCACCAGCGGCGCGGGCAGCGAGACCGCGTTCGACCAGGCCTATCTCGCCAGCATGCTCGGCCTGCCGCTCGTCGAGGGACCCGACCTGCTCGTGCGCGAGGGCCGCGTCTGGATGCGCGGCGTCGAGGGGCTCGAGCCGGTCGACGTGATCCTGCGCCGCGTCGACGCCGAGTGGTGCGACCCGCTCGACCTGCGCCAGGGCTCGCGGATCGGCGTCCCCGGCCTGGTGCGGGCGGTGCGTGCGGGGACGGTCAGCGTGGTCAACCCGCTCGGCAGCTCGGTGCTGGAGAACCCGGCGCTGCTCACCTACCTCCCGCGGCTGGCCCGCGTGGTGCTCGACCAGGACCTCGCGCTCGCGTCCGCGCCCACCTGGTGGTGCGGCGAGGAGCGCTCGCTCGACCACGTGCTCGCGCACCTGGACGAGCTCGTGATCCTGCCGACCGAGCGCGGGACGAGCATCGGGACGATCCTCGGCTGGACCCTGAGCCACCGCGAGCGCCAGCAGCTCGCCGCACGGATCACCGCCGAGCCGTGGCTGTGGGTGGGTCAGGAGCCGGTCGGCCCGGCCGGGCCGACGGTGAACGGCACGCCCGTGGGCGTCGGCAGCGACCTGCCCAGCTCCGACGGCGTCGGTCCGGCCGACCTCGGGCCGCGCGCCGCGGTGCTGCGGACCTATGCGGTGGCGCACGCCGGCACCTACACCGTGATGGCCGGGGGGCTCGCGCGGGTGGCCGAGGGGCACGTCGTCTCGTCAGCGCTCGGTGCGGCGGCCAAGGACGTCTGGGTGCTGTCGTCGCAGCCGGAGGCCCCGCTGGAGCCCTGGGTGCCGTCCGACGTGTCCGCCGCCGGCGAGGCGGCGCAGCCGCGCCGGCCCGCGACCGGCATCTCGCCGCGCACCGCCGAGAACCTGTACTGGATGGGCCGGTACGCCGAGCGCGCCGAGGACACCGCCCGGACCCTGCGCGTCGTCATCGACCGCTGGGACGACTTCCACCGCCTGCCCGCGTCGACCGGTGGA
The DNA here is from genome assembly GCF_058248365.1 of Cellulomonas sp. McL0606. The sequence goes on from NZ_CM177779.1 coordinate 3,980,578, forward strand.
CAGTCGCTGCAGGTGCTGCTGGAACCGCTGGGCGAGTCGCCGTCGCTGCGTGACCTGGTGCTCGACCGTCGCACGGTCGGTACCGTCGCGCGCTCGATACGGATGCTCGGCTCGTCGGCGGCCGCCGTGCGGGACCAGCTTCTCGACCGACACGTTCGGGCCGCTCGCGCGGATCGAGCGTGCGCTTCGCGACGAGCGCAGCAGGAACCGCGGTCGCACCCAGACCGACGCGCTCGACCTGGGCGCGCTGCGCGCGAACACCGCGACTGCAGGCCTACGACCAGCGCTGGACAAGGTGCTCGAGGGCCTGCTGGCCGTCGCCGGCATCGCGGCCGAGGGCCTCGTGCGCGACGTCGGCTGGCACTTCCTCGACGCCGGCCGGCGGATCGAACGGGCGCAGAACCTCGTCGAGAGCCTCTCCCCGTTGGTCGAGCGACGCCCGACGGACGTCGACGCCTTGGTCCTGGAGTCCGTGCTGCTCGCGCACGAGTCCGCGATCACCTACCGGCGTCGCCACCAGACCGTGCCGACGGTCGCGGACGTGCTCGAGCTGCTGCTGCACGACCGGACCAACCCGCGCTCGCTCGCCTACCAGCTCGACCGGCTGCGCGAGGCCCTCGCCGTGATCCCGCTCGCCGGCCGCTCCCCGGACCAGCGCGACCACCTGCTCTCGGACGTCGTCGACCTGCTCGACGAGCTCGACACGGTCGCGTTCGCGGCCGCCGTCACCGAGGACGGCAGGCGCGCCCGGCTGGCGGAGTCGCTGGAGTCGATGCTCTGGCGCCTGCAGGCGACCGCCGACGAGATCGAGCGTGTGCACTTCGTCCGCGTGGCCCCGAGCCAGTCGCTGCAGGACCCCTGGGACGCCCGGACCGGTGCCGCATGACCGTCCGCCGCTACGACCTGGTGCACCGGACCACGTACGAGTACCCCGACGTGGTCACCGACTCGTACGGCCGCACCACGATGACGCCGCGCGACGTGCCCGGCCAGACGTGCGTCGAGACGATCGTGGAGATCTCGCCGGAGCCGTCGGACACCGCCGCCCACCTCGACTACTACGGCAACCGGACCACCTACTTCGGGGTCACGACGCCGCACACGACCCTGGTGGTGACCTCACGCTCGACCGTCGAGGTGAGCCGCCCGACACCGTCGGCGGAGTCCCTGCCGCGGGTCGGCTGGCAGGAGGTCGCGCGTCGCGTCGCGGCCGGCGACGTCGACCGCCTCGACCCCGAGCTCGCCGACCTCCGCGAGGCCGTGCTCCCGTCGGAGCACGTCTCGTTCGCCGACGAGGTGCGCGCCTGGGCCGCGCCGACGTTCCTGGAGGACCGGCCGCTCGCCGACGTCCTCGTCGAGCTGGCCCACCGCATCCGCACCGAGCTGGCCTACCGGTCAGGGTCCACCACCGTGCACACGACGCAGGCTCAGCTGCTCGCGCAGATGGCCGGCGTCTGCCAGGACTTCGCGCACCTGATGATCGCGGCGCTGCGCGTGCACGGGCTGCCCGCGCGGTACTCCAGCGGGTACATCGAGACGCGTCCCGCGTCCGGCCGGACCAAGCCCGCGGCGCCGACGCCTCGCACGCGTGGGTGTCCGCGTGGGTTCCCGGCGCCGGCTGGATCGAGGTCGACCCCACCAACGACCAGCTGGTCAACGACCAGTACGTCCTGCTCGGCTGGGGTCGCGACTACGACGACGTCCCGCCGCTGCGCGGGGTCATCTTTACCGAGGGCTCGGGGGCGAAGCTGAAGGTCGCGGTCGACCTCGCGCCCGCCGGGAGCCCGCGCTTCGCCTGAGGCTCTACCGGGCGGCGGTGGCCATCTCGCGGGCCTCGTCAGGCGTCACCACGAACCCGCCGCTGTCCACCACCGTGCCCCCAGCCCCCCGCCACACGGCCGCCGCGATGCGGGCGACCGACTGTTGCACGCGCGAGCGGGCGATGAGGTGCAGCTGGGAGGGCGTCTCTGTTCGAAGCTCGGCAGGGTTGGGCGGCTCCCACGTCACGACGTAGGCCCACGGCCCGTACGCACCGCTGTCCAGCGCCGACAGCGCGACCGGGATCTCCCGCGACCGCGCGAGGCGCACGGTGACCGCGCCGTCGTACTCGAACGTCGCCGTGATCGACAGCGCCCCGTCGCGGGACTCGACCGGGTGCCCCACGCGCGCACCGGTCATCGCGGGCCGGACGAGCGGCAGCGCGTCCCGCGCGGTCAGGGCCAGCGGCGACCAGAGCGTCAGGTCGACGGCCGCGCCCGGGTCGGGGGTGACCAGGCGGGAACGGTCGGCGGGGACGATGCCGCCCGCGGTCCGACGCGCCGCCGCGGACATCCAGCCGTAGACCAGCGCGAGGCCGGCCGGGTCCGTGGAGTCGAGCGCGTACAGGTCGACGTCCCGTGCGCCGAGGCCGGCCTCCCGCGCGTCGTCGCTGTCGAGCGCCGTCGGGCCCTCGAGCGTCGCGCCCGGGAGGAGGGCGAGGAGTCCCGGAACCGCCGGCACCGGAGCGTCGACCATGCCCCGGAACCGCGCGCCGGTCATCGCACGCGGGGCGGTCGGGGCTGTGACCGGGCTACGTTCCCAGGACGCCTCGGGGAACCACGCGGTCGCCAGCGCCACCGGGTCGGTGTCCCGCGGCAGCACGAGGACGTTGCGGCCGTCGACCCTGTCGGGGAAGCTCACCTGCGCCTGGTCCATGGCCGCGGACGGTACACATCGATTGATGCGGGAGTGTTTCGGCCCGGCGCGTCGCGACGCATCCACGCACAGCTTCACCCGGCCATCTGCGCAGGTCAGGCGCCTTCACCCTGCTCCGATCGGGTGGTCGTCCACCGATCCTGCCGCCTGTGCACAGGCCTGTGGACAATGCCTGTGGACAACCGGCCTCCGCCGCGCCCGGCGAACGCCCAGGGCGCCCACCCCTAGGCGCCGGACCGGCGATCCACGCTGCACACGGTGTGGACAACTCCTGTGGACAACGCGCGCGCGGACCCGCGCCGGCTGATCCGCCTGAGACCAAGGTCCCCCGTTCGAGGCCCTGGTCTCAGGCGGAACGCGTCAGGCGTCGACGTCGTGCAGGTGGTGGACCACGTCGTGCAGGAAGTACTGACCCAAGGTCAGCACGGTGAACTGCGACCCGTTCGACCGCGTCCCTGCGCGGTCCCACTGGTCGTCGGCGACGGAGTCGAACCGCGCGGCGGTCACGTCCGCCGCCGCTGCCAGCTCGCCCGCGACCACGGCCGGGTCCTGCAGGTCGTAGCGGTCGGCCAGCGCGGTCGCGTCCTGGTCCCAGTTCTCGAACTGCGGGTCGTCCTGCGTGAGCAGGAGCTCGAGGCGTCCGTCGAAGATCCGGAAGACGTCGCGCGCGTGCGCGCCGTACTCGAGGGTGGACCACGTCGTGGGTTCGGGCCGCTCGCGGGCGTCGGGACGGCTCAGCGCAGCGAGCCATCGCGGTGCGAGCTCGCGCACGGTCGCGCCGATCGTCGGCCCGGCGACGTCGGCGGCGGTGAACCCGCACTCGGGGCACTGCTCGGCAAGGACCCAGGTCCAGTCCTTGGTGTCGGGCTCGGGGATCAGGTTCGTCATGCCCGCACGCTAGCCCGCGTCGGTCGTCGGCCCCAGCGAGGTACCGCCGGTCACCACCAAGATTCCGCCAACGCCCCACTCAGCCGCTGCGGCCGGAGGTCGTCGCGCGGCGTCACGGTCGAGCGACGGATCCCCTCCGCCCGTCGCCCGACCGGTCCCGCCTCAGTCCCTGCCTGAACCGGGCGACGGGCACCCGCCCCTCGCGGATGCCCGTCGATCGGACGAAGCCGACTACTGCAGCACAATCCCCTCGGCGGCCGACCCATGCAGGAGGTCGGCGCCACGGCGCAGCCCGAGGGCTCCGCTGGTCGAAACGGTACGAGCAAGGGGGTTGCAGGACAGTTGCAACCGTCGGGGAACCGTTGTCCGGGGCTATCGACGGTGCGGCGGGGCGTCCAGGCGACGCCCGAGGAGGTCCAGCCGCCCCACTGCCTGGACGTGCGCCGGGGTGCCGCGCGGCGCCAGCCACGCGAGCCGCTCCCACGCCTGCCAGTCGTCGGCACCCTCGTCGGACGCCACCCACCGGCTCACCACGCCGGGCAGCGAGTTCGCCAGCACGGCGGCGCGCAGCTCGGCGGACAGCTCGTCGCGGGCCCGTTCGATGCCGGGCGCGACCGACCGCGGCAGGACGGGACCGGGATAGCTGGAGAGTGCGGCCTCGATGTCGCCGGCGGCCAGCAGCTCGCGCACGAGATCGGCGTCCGTGCGCAGCGACGCGGTCAGCCGGTATGGGCGGGACTCGCTGAGGAGGGGTCCGACGATGCGGCGCAGGCGCGAGACCTCGGCGCGCACGGTGACGTCGGAGAGCAGCTGCTCGCTGAGCAGCACGGTGAGCTCGTCGGCGCTGAGACCGACGGGGTGCCGCGCGAGCAGCAGAAGGATCTCGGCGTGCCGCAGGCTGAGTCGGACGTCGACGCCCCCGACGCGGACCATCGGACCGGTGGACAGCACCCGCAGGCGTGGCATGAGGTCGAGGTCGCTTCCCGTGCGCACGATCAGCCGGCTGCTCCGCGTGGTGCGGTCGGCGGCCACGCGCGCGAAGCTCGGCCTCGACGGCAGCGACGGTGGCGCGGACCAGCGACATCACGACCGGCGACGCGACCACCGGACCGCCGGTCACGTCGATCACGCCGAGCACCTGCCCGGTCGGGGCGTGCACCGGGACGGCCGCGCAGTTCCACGGGTGGACCTTGCGGGCGTAGTGCTCGTAGCCGACCACCTGCAGGGGCTGGTCGATCTCGAGGGCGGTCCCGAGCGCGTTGGTGCCCGCGCAGTCCTCCCGCCACACCGAACCTTCGACGAACCCGACGCCTTCCATCTGGCGACGCACGCCCTGCTCGCCCTCGACCCACAGGAGGCGGCCGGCGTCGTCGGTCAGGGCGGTGACCCAGCCGGCATCGGAACCCGGCGACACCAACAGCTCGCGGACCACCGGCATCGCGGCCGCCATCGCCAGGCCACCCCGGTAGGACGACAGCGAGCGCCCGACCATGTCGACCGGGGCGTTCTGCACCTCCGGGTCGACGCCGCTGCGCTGGCTGCGGCGCCACGAGTCGGCAACGACCGTCCGCACGTGGCGACCGGGCGGCCGCCCCGTGGTGACGAACCGTTCGTGGGCAGCGCTCACGTGGGCGGCGTCTGCGACTTCCGTCATCCCACTCCCGTCGACCACGTCGTCGAGCGCTGGTCCCGCCGCGGAGATCCGGGGTTCACGGCGAGCTGTTGGTCGCAGTGTACGAAGAATCCGGGGGAATACCTTCACCCTCAGTCGTACCGGTTGTGTGACGATCGGGTGCGATCCCGCTCACGTAGGCGCGATGTTCATGACACAACGTGCGACGATGTCACCATGCCCAAGATCATCGGCGGCTCCCTGCACGAGCACCGCGAGCAGACGCGCCAGAAGCTGTTCGCCGCGCTGTCCGCGCTCATGGCGGACCAGGGTTTCGACGCCATCACCCTGGCGGAGATCGCGGCCGCGGCCGGGGTCGGGCGCACGGCCGTCTACAACCACTTCCCCGACAAGGAGTCGCTCCTGCTCGGGTTCATCACGCACGAGACCGAGCAGTACGCCGCGACCCTGCAGCGCTCGCTCGACGACATCGACGACCCCACCGAGCAGCTCCAGATGTACGTCCGCCAGCAGGCCGCGCTGACCCGGGTCTACCACCTCGCCCCCGGCCCGGAGCTGCGGTCGGTGCTCTCGCGCGGCACCCAGCAGCGTGTCCGCGAGCACGTCGTGGTGGTCGAGCAGATCCTGCGCCGGATCCTCGCCGCCGGGATCTCGTCGGGGGCGTTCCCCGACCAGGACCTCGACGTCACCGTGCCGCTCATCAACGCCTGCCTGTCCGGTCGCGGTGTGCCCGCCGACGGTCCCGAGCGCGAACGCGCGATCCAGCAGACCGAGCAGTTCGTGCTCCGTGCCGTCGGCGCCCTCGCGCCCGTCCCGGCCTGACGTGCCCAGGAACCGCAAGAACCGCAGCGCAGCACCGCCTGCCCACCTCGGCAGCCACCCGAACTCACGCCGCCCGGGCGTCCGGCCACCGGCGCGGCGTTCGGTGGCCGTCGAGCTCACCTTCCTGCCCGGACTGGCGGACGTGCTTGCCGACGAGGCCGCAGGGCTGCTCCTGGCCGGGGCGCCCGAGTCCGTGCCCGGTCGCGACGACGCCCTCGAGGTCGCGCTGCTCGGACCGCTGGCCTCGGTGGCCGACCTGCGGACCGCCGTCGCGGCGTTCGTGGTCCTGCGGTTCGACGTCCCGCGGCCCAAGTCGCTGACCAGCGGCGACCACCTGCAACGCATCATCGACGCGATGGGGTCCTCGCTGCGGGTGGCCCGTTCGGCGTCGTTCCGGTTCGAGGCCGCGGGCGCCGACTCGGCGGTGTTCCAGCGGCTCGCAGGGTTGCTCTCGGAGGCGACCGGCCTGCCCTACGACGAGCGCGACGGCGAGCTGGTCCTGCGGGTCCGCCGCGGCGTGCTGGCCCGCCCGTCCGGCGACCCCGGCTGGGACGTGCTCGTGCGGGTAGGGCCGCGCCCGCTGTCCGCCCGCCCGTGGCGCGTGGCCGACTACCCCGGCGCCGCCAACGCGACGATCGCCGCGGCCATGGTGCGCCTCGGCGGCCTCGTCCCCACGGACCGCGTGCTCAACCTCATGTGCGGGTCGGGGACGCTGCTGGTCGAGCGGCTTCTCGCCGGGCCGGCGTCGCAGGCGGTCGGCGTGGACATCGCGTCCGAGGCCGTCGTCGCGTCGTCGGCGAACCTCGCGGCCGCCGGTGTCACCGCGCAGGTCCTCCAGGGCGACGCGCTGGCCGCGGTACCCGGATCCTTCGACCTCCTGCTCGCCGACCCACCGTGGGGGACGCTGCACGGGTCTCACGAGTCGAACGCCGACCTGCACGCCGGCCTGCTGAGCGCCGCCTACGAGGCGGCCGCACCGGGCGCCCGGCTCGTCGTCCTCACGCACGAGATCAAGATCATGGAACGAGCGGTCCGGGACGCCGACGCCCTCTGGCACGTGCGCGACCAGGTCCGCGTCTTCGCCAAGGGTCACCACCCCCGCATCTACGTGCTGGACCGCACCTAGTCCGACTGCCGTACGGCCCCGGAGGCAGCGACTCGACCTGCTCGCGCGTTGGACAATGGGCGCATGCGTGAGAGCAGACTTCCCCGAGTTCGTGCGTCCGAGCTGGTCGGGCGAGAGTGGCTCAACACCGGCGGGCGGTCGCTGTCCCTGGCCGACCTGCGCGGCAAGATCGTGATCCTCGATTTCTGGACGTTCTGCTGCATCAACTGCCTGCACGTGCTCGACGAGCTGCGCTCCCTGGAGGAGCAGTACCGCGACGTCCTGGTGATCGTCGGGGTGCACTCGCCGAAGTTCGCGCACGAGGCGGACCCGGACGCGCTGGCGGCCGCCGTCGAGCGCTACGAGGTGCACCACCCGGTGCTCGACGACCCCACCCTGATCACCTGGTCCGCCTACACCGCGCGCGCGTGGCCGACGCTCGTCGTCATCGACCCCGAGGGGTACGTGGTCGCGCAGATGGCCGGCGAGGGTCACCGGCACAACGTGACGGTGCTGCTCGAGGAGCGTCTCCGAGCACGCCGCCAAGGGCACGCTGCACCGCGGCGACGGACCGTACGTCCCGCCCGCACCCGTCGAGGGCACGCTCCGGTTCCCGGCCAAGGTCATCGCGCTGCCGAGCGGCAACCTGCTGGTGGCCGACGCGGGGCACCACAGCCTCGCCGAGCTCCTCCCGGACGGTGAGACGTTGGTCCGCCGCATCGGGTCGGGTGAGCGGGGGCTCGTCGACGGGGGTCCCGACGACGCCCGGTTCAGCGAGCCGAACGGGCTGTGCCTGGTGCCCCTGGAGCTGCGGCCGTGGCTCGACTACGACGTGCTCGTCGCCGACACGGTGAACCACGCCCTGCGCGGCGTCCGGCTCGCGGACGGCGGCGTGACGACCGTCGCCGGCACGGGCGAGCAGTACATGGTCGGCGCCGCGGACAACTTCCTGCCGTGGGACGACGACGAGCCCGACGAGGAGCTCGCCTTCGCGCCGGTGATCGGGCAGCCCGGAGATGCCTCGGCAGCCTTCGCCTCGAGCCCGACGAACTCCTGGGGCGAGCACCAGCCGCGGCCGGAGGTGCCATCGGGCCCTCGTCGCCAGAAGCTCTCCTCGCCCTGGGACGTCGTGTGGTCGCCGGCGCTCGCGGGGTTCGTCGTCGCGATGGCCGGCAACCACACGCTCTGGGTCTTCGACGACAAGGACGGATCGCTCAACCAGCTCGCCGGCACCCTGAACGAAGGATTGCTGGACGGTCCCCTCGACCAGGCGTGGTTCGCGCAGCCGTCCGGGCTCGCGGTGGGTGCCGACGACAAGGTCTGGGTGGCCGACTCCGAGACGTCCGCGCTGCGGTGGGTCGATCCGGTCGAGCGGACCGTGCACACCGCGATCGGCGAGGGTCTGTTCGACTTCGGCCACCGCGACGGCCCGGCCGCGCAGGCCCGCCTGCAGCACCCGCTGGGCGTCGCCGTCCTGCCCGACGGGTCCGTGCTCGTCGCGGACACGTACAACGGCGCGGTCCGTCGGCTCTCCGCCGGATCGGTGTCCACGATCGCCGACGACCTGGCCGAGCCCAGCGGACTGCTCGTGCTGGACGACTCGGTGCTCGTCGTCGAGTCCGCCGCTCACCGGCTGACGCGGCTGCCGCTGCACGGAGTCGGGCGGGTCGAGGACCACGGGGCGCACCGCACCCGGCGGCCCGTCACCGAGCTCGCGGCCGGCGAGGTGCGGCTCGACGTCGTCTTCACGCCCGCCACCGGGCAGAAGTACGACGACCGCTACGGCCCCTCCACACGCCTGCAGGTGTCGTCGACGCCGCCCGGCCTGCTGCTCGACGGCGCGGGCGACGACATCCCCCTCGATCGCGTCCTGCGCCTCGACCCGGCCGTGCCCGAGGGCGTCCTGCACGTCACCGCGCACGCGGCGTCCTGCGACGCGGACCCCGCCGTCGAGTACCCGGCCTGCCACCTGAACAGCCAGGACTGGGGCGTGCCCGTCCGCCTCGTCCAGGGCGGCGCGACGACGCTCACCCTCCCGCTGCACGGCTGAAGCACACCCGGCGACCTAGGTCCCGACGACCGGCGGCGCGAGCTCGCGGCACGCCGCCTCCGCGGGGAGCACGCCGTGCACGACGTCGTACGCGCAGTCGTCGCACACCCCGCCGACATCCGTGCCTGGCGTATGCCCGCCCTGCTGCGCGACGAAACCCCTACCGGGCGCCTCGGACCGCCACACCCGCCAGCGCGTCCAGCGACGTCAGCACCACGTCGCCGGTCGCGGCGGTGGCGGACATGCCGATCTCGACGAGCCACGGGCCGTAGCCGACGACCACCGTCGCGAACTGCGCACCCACCTCGGCCGGGCTGCCGCCGCGGGCGACGGCGGCGGCGGGCTCGTCGGGCGACGACCCCTCCCGCCGGGTCAGGACGGTCCAGGTGGACCCGCCGAGCGTCTCGGTCGCGGCGGCCGCGAACGCGCACAGGCGCGGCACGACCCCGGACTGGGCAGCAGCGATCGCGGCAGACCCGGCGACGATCACGCGCTCGGCGGTCACGGTCGGGTCGGCGGTGGCCGGGACCGTCGCGCGCAGGGCACGGGCCCGGGCGCGCTTGGCCTTGTACTGCGCGGCGTCGGCCTGCCGGAACAGGTGCCGCGCGGACACCGACCCCGTGACGGCGGTCGACGCGATGCCGTAGGAGATCGCGGCGCCGTGCGGCAGCGGGAACGCCGCCACGGTCGACGCCATGGTCTCGGCGACCTCGGCGCGGCGACGCCCGACGGTGACCACGCAGAACTCGTCGCCGCCGATGCGTGCGGCGGTCGAGCCCGGCAGGGCGTCGGCGACGCGGCTCAGCACGTCGGCCACCGACCGCAGGAGGTCGTCGCCGGCGTCGTGCCCCATGTCGTCGTTGACGCGCTTGAGCCCGTCGACGTCGCACATGACGATGCAGGTCTCGTGCCCCGACTCGAGCGCCGACTCGGCCTCGGCGTCAGCGACACGGCGGTTGGACAGGCCGGTCAGCGGGTCGTCGGCGACCAGGTGGCGCACCTGCGCCTCGAGGTCCACACGCGCGACCGCGCCCGCGACGAGCGCCGCGAGCACCTCGGCGCGCGCGATGTCGTCGACCAGGAACGGGATACCCGGCCTGCCGCGGGACGCGACGATCTGCCCCCAGACCGTGCCGTTCACGATCAGCGGCGAACCCAGCCCGCTCGCGGCGTCGACCTCACGCAGCGACGCGACCTCGATCGGGTCGCCGGCGTCGGGGTCGTCCTCGGCCGTCGGTTCGTCGTGGACGGTCCGAGCGTGCGCGACCCAGCTGGCCCGGTCGCGGATCATGTTGCGCAGGGCCGGTCGGTCGTTGGCGCGGTACGACGCGCGGGACAGCCAGACGAGCCTGGGGTCCGTGGGCCGGGGCTCGACCGCCACGATCCGGCACGTGTCCTGGTCGATCCGGCAGAAGGCGACGCCCTGGGCATCGAGCACCTCGAGGGCCGTCGAGGTGGCGACGTGGGCGACCTCGTCGATCGATCGGCAGCGGTCCAGCCGGTGCGCGGCGAGGGCGAGTGCGCGCACGCCGACGGTGCTCGCGGCAGACCTGCTGTCCGCTCGCGCTCCCTGGGCCGATATGCCGCGACGCGTCACGGGGCAATCATCGACCCTCGCCGCCGGTCGGGGCGATCTCGCAGCAAGTGAGGTCCATGAGATCACCCGTCCTGACGCAACAATTCGCCCGAACCGCGCGGCGTTCGAGCATTTGTGCACACGTTGCGCCGGGAAAACACACCGTCACGTGCGTGGTCCGACCCCGAATGGCCCAGCGTGATCGACGTCAAGACGTCGGTGACTGCGGCGAATGGCGCGTAACGCGCAGTTCAGACGCCTGCATGCACCGCCCCGACCACCCGGACGTGAACATCGACGCCATCGATCATCGCGGGCAGGTCGTGGCGGCCGTCCCGCGAGACGTTCACGCGGATCTCGTAACCGGCACCGGTCCGCGCGATACCGATCCCGCGCACGTCGGTGCGGCCCTGCAGGGTCGTCCGCAGCTGCTCCTTCGCAGCCCGTGCCTGCTCGATGCTCGCCATCGCGCGCCACCTCCCGTGTGCCGCGGGGCCGCGCGGGGCCCTAGAGCAGGGTGGCTCCGAACGCGGCGAGCACGGCATCGATCGGGTTGACGTAGGTCAGCCCGGACCCATTGTCCCCCCCGGACTCCGAGCCTGCAAAGAGCAGCCCGATCGCCACGCCGTCCTCCCGGTACACCAGCGACCCGGAGTCCCCGCCGCGGGAGAAGGGCCCGGTGCCCGTGGACTCGACCTCGATCTGGTTGTCGAAGGTCAGCCGCCCAGCTCCTCGCCATAGCCGACGACCACGTCGTCCAGCTCGATCGCGGTCACGCGGCCGTGCGTCGTCGCGGTGGTCCGGCCGATCTTGCCCACGGACTCGCCACCCAGCACCACGGCCGTCGTCGTGATCCGACCGACCGGGTACTGCAGGTCGGGCTGCGCGAGCTCGCCCTCCAGGCGCGCGATCGCGCAGTCGACGACGCCACGACCGTTGGGCTCGCTCGACCTGGCGCGCCAGCGTGGCGACACGGTCCTCCGGGGCCGAGCCGCCGTCCGCGCGTCCCGGCTGGAGCACGACGTCACCGACCTCGGCCGCCGGCGTTCCCGAGAGCACGTGGTAGTTGGACAGCACGTGGACCTCGCCGTCGACGCGGACGAACGCCCCGAGCGTCCCGGCGCTGACGTCGACGTGCCCGATGGAGACCCCCGGCCGTAGGGGCCGTACTCGTCCCGTCTCACCGAGCGACTGCGCCCGGATCACCGGCGGGCGCGGACGGACCGTGGTGTCGTCGAGCCCGCGGATCCGGCCCGTGCGGCGGACGTCCGCGTCGTCGGGACCGATCTTGTCCACCACCTTGCGCGCCACGCTGCGCACCGAGGACAGGCCCAGCCGGTAGCGCACAGCCAGCTGGTAGGACCCGTCCTGCTGGCGTGCCAGCCCGAGCGCGAGCACCGGCGCCGAGCTTGCCGCCCGACACGTCCGCCGGTCGCACCACCCGCTCCGACAGCTGCCGTGCGTAGTCCGCCAGCTGCGCCTTGACCTCACGTGCCTCGTGCTCGTCCACCGCGGGTCCCCCTTCGAAAGGCCCGGTCTGTCCGGGCGGGAGCCAGTCTGCCGGTGACCACCCACACGCGTCGCGTCAGGCGTCCGACGGGCGCGCCGACACCGGGCGGGCGCCGGACGGGGGCTCGCCGACGGACGCGACGGGGCGGGGGTCGTAGCGTTCCGGCGTCAGGTCGGCGCGCAGCACCCGGTCCAGGCGGAACCAGCGCAGGTCGTCGCGAAGCCGGCACCAGGCGACGAGGTACCAGAGACCCCCGGTGCGCGCGAGCAGGATCGGCTCGACCCGACGGCGGCTGACGGTGCCGTCGGACGCGCCGTACTCGATGGCGACCACCAGCGACCGGTCCAGCGACTGCTCCACCGCGCGCAGGACCGTCGCGGGTGGGCCCTGCGCCGGCTCGGACCGGGACCACACGCGTGCGGCCAGCGCGTCGGCGCGGGCCCGGGCCTCGACCGGCAGCGCATCGAGCACCTTGGCGCGCGCGGCGTCCGCGTCCGAGCCGAACGGGCTGCCCGGCGGTAGCGCGCGGACCGCGAGCGCGAGTGCGACCGCCTGAGCCGGCGTGAAGTTCACCGGCGGGAGCCCGACCGACGCCGCCAGCACGTACCCACCGCCGAGGCCGGCCTGGGCCGCGACGGGCAGGCCCGCTTGCTGCAGCGCCGACACGTCACGCTTCACGGTCCGCGCCGAGACCTCGAACAGCCGCGCCAGCCGCGCGCTCGTCGTGCCCGCTGGCCCGACGCGGCGCAGCCTTCGGCGAGCGCGTACAGACGATCCGTCCGATTCATGGCTCCATCATGGTGACACAAAGGTGACACGGGGGTGTCACTTCGGGCGGTGCGCCGGTGGGACCAGCGAGGCAGGCTGGGTCACATGACACAGACAGCAGTGATCCTGGTACCGGGTGCGTGGCTCGGCGCGTGGGCGTGGGATCGCGTCGTCGGGACCCTCCGCGACGAGGGCCTCGACGCCTATCCCCTGACGCTGCCCGGGCTCGACCCGGACGCCACCGACCGCGGCTCGATCACGCTCGACGACCACGCGCAGGTCGTCGTCGACCTCGTCGACACCCTGCCTGGGGACGTCGTGCTCGTCGGGCACAGCGCGGGCGGCTCCGTGCTCAGCGAGGTGGTCGACCAGCGCCCCGACCGCATCCGCCGCGCGATCTACGTGGACAGCGGTCCGCAGGAGGACGGCGCCGTGCCCAACCCGCAGATCGGCCCGGACCAGGCCGAGGAGCCGCTGCCGCCGTGGGAGGCCCTGGGCGAGCAGAGCCTGCAGGGGCTGTCCGACGAGGACCTCGCCGAGTTCGCGCGTCGGGCGGTCCCGCATCCCGGGGCGGTGCGGCGGGGCCCGGTGCGGCTGGCCAACCCCGCCCGGCACACGGTGCCCGTGACCGCCATCTGCACCAGCCTGTCCTCGGAGGAGCTCAAGCCGATGGCGCACGGAGGCCCGCCGTTCTTCACGGAGCTGGCCGAGTTCGACGTCACGTACGTCGACCTGCCGACGGGCCACTGGCCGATGTGGTCGCGTCCGGACGACCTGGCGGCGGCGATCGTCGAGGCGATCAGGGGCTGAGTGGTGCATCCGCCGGAGCGGGTCGTCGGGAAGAGGCACTGTCAGCCCACAGGTACACCTGAGGGCCCTTCCCGAAGGACGCACCATGCGCGCTCGACTCCTGGCCGGCATCGCTGCCGGCGCCCTCGGCCTCGCCGCCTTGACCGCCCTGCCCGCCGCGGCCGCGAGCACTGCCCAGCTGTCCGTGTTCCACGCGGTGCCCGGCACGACCGTGGACGTGTACGTCAACAACAAGCTCACGCTGGACAACTTCACGCCCGGTTCCATGGCCGGACCGCTGGACCTCGCAGCCGGGACCTACGCGATCGCGGTGACGGCCTCGGACGCCGCGGACGCCAGCGCGCCGATCATCGGGCCGGCCAACGTGACCCTCGAGGCCGGCAAGAACTACACGGCGGTCGCGCACCTCGACGCCAGCGGGAAGCCTGCGCTGACCGCGTTCGTCAACGACACCTCGACCACCGCCGCGGGCGAGGGGCGCCTCACTGTCCGGCACGTCGCGGCGGCTCCTGCGGTCGACGTGGTGGTCGGGGGATCAGCCGTCGTCAGCGGCCTGACCAACCCGAACGAGAAGGTCCTGAACCTTCCGGCGGGCACCATCTCCGCGTCCGTCACCGCGGCGGGCACGACGACCCCCGCGCTCCTCGGGCCGGCCGACATCGCCGTCAAGGAGGGCACCAACACGATCGTCTACGCCTGGGGCAGCGCCACATCCGCGCCGCCCACGCTCGCCCTGGCCACACAGACGATCGACGGACTGCAGGCCAACCCGTCCGGGGTGAACGCCGGTGAGCTCGGGCTCGCCGCGGACCCCTCCACGCCGGTCTGGCCCTACGCGCTCGGTGCTCTCGCACTGCTCGGCGTCGTCGGGCTGGCGCTGGCTCGCAACCGTCGTACCCGCGCGGTCTGAGCCGCCAGTGATCCGAGAGCCGGTCATGCCGTGGTCCGGGAAGGTCGACGCGGGACGCGTCGCGCCGACCCGGGCCACGGCGCGTCGTCTCGTGGTGGCCCTCGCGACCGCCGCGGTGCTCGCCGCGTGCTCGAGCGGCCCGGGCCCGGTGGTCGCGGCGCCCCCCTCGGCCACGGCGACCCCGCGACCGTCGCCCGCGACCGCCGTCCCCGCCGTCCCCGACGTCCCGATCTACGACGCCACGCTCGGACCGGTCGCGCCACCATCGCCACGACCGGTCCGGCTCGACGTCCCGGACGTCGCGATCGGCATGCCGGTGGATCCGGTCGGGGTCCTGGACGACGGCGAGATGGCGATCCCCGAGGACGCGAACCGGGCCGGCTGGTACGAGTTCGGCCCGACGCCGTCCGACCCGACGGGCTCGACGGTCGTCGCCGGGCACGTGGACAGCCGGCAGACAGGTATCGGGCAGTTCGCCAAGCTGCGCAAGCTCGGCGTCGGCGCATCGATCACCGTGACCACCGAGGACGGGGTCAAGCACGTCTATGCGGTGACCTCCGTGGACAAGATCGCGAAGGCCGGCGCGCCCGTGAGCCAGTGGTTCGACCGCTCGGGCGCGCCGCGACTCGTGCTGGTCACGTGCGGAGGGGCATGGAACCGCGCCATCGGGCACTATTCAGACAACGTCGTGGTCACCGCCGAGCCGATCGGTGGGTAGCGATGACTCTGCTGAACGGGGTGTCGGTGAACGGCGTGCACCGCGTTGATCCTGACGGGGAAGGTGTCGACGAGCTCGGTCGCGCCTTCGTCGCCGGCGACGAGGACGCCATCGCCGAGGCCTACCGCCGGTGGTCGACGCTCGTGCACACCGTCGCGTTCCGGTCGCTGGGCAGCGTGGCCGACGCCGAGGAGGTCACCCAGCAGGTATTCGTCGAGGCCTGGCGCAGCCGGCACCGGTTCGATCCCGACCGCGCCCGTCTGCCAGCCTGGCTGCTCGGCATCACCCGGCACTGCATCGCCGACGCGCACGAACGGCGGTCTCGCGATCGTCGCCTGCGCGATGCGACGATCACCGACGAGGCCCTCGTGACCGCCGCCGACGACCGGGTGGTGGAGCGTGTCGTCGTCGCCGACGAGCTGGACCGGCTCGGCGACCCGCAACGCACCATCCTGCGGCTAGCGTTCTACGAGGATCTCACCCACGACCAGATCGCCCACCGGCTCGACCTGCCGCTCGGCACGGTGAAGAGTCACGTCCGGCGGAGCCTGGCCCGGCTGCGGACGCGATGGGAGGTGGACGGTGCCGTTCGATGAGTCGCACGTGGACGACGAGACCCTCGCCCTGATCGCCCTCGGTGAGCCGGCCGGTAGCGCCGGGGCCACCGCCGCCGACCGCGCGCACGCCGAGCGGTGTGCGCGGTGCTCGGGCGAGGTGGCCGCCCTGCGGGAGGTCGTGGCGCTCGGTCGCGAGGCCGAGCCGATGCTCGCGCCCGCGCCGCGCGTCTGGGAGCGGATCTCCGCGGAGCTGGCTCTCGGTGCCGCACCGACCCGCGCCGAAGCCGCGCCCCCAGGCCGCGCTGAGGCTCGCGGCGATGCGGAGCCGGTCGTCGACCTTGCCGGCCGTCGTCGTCCTCGTCAGTGGCGGTGGACGGCGGCTGCGGCTGCGGTCGGCGTCCTGCTGGGCGGGAGCGCCGTCTGGTGGCAGGCGAACCGCCACCAACCGCACGACGTCGTCGCGACCGCCACGCTCCAGCCCCTGCCCGGGTGGAACGACTCCGGCTCGGCGTTCGTCGAGACGTCCCGCGACGGCGCTCGCACGCTGGTGGTCGACCTGTCGCACAGCGAGTCGTCGGCCGGTGGCTTCCGCGAGGTCTGGCTGCTCAAGCCGGACGTCAGCGGCCTGGTGAGCGTCGGCACGCTGGACGGGTCCACCGGGCGGTTCGACCTGCCGCCCGGCCTCGACCTGTCGACCTATTCGGTGGTCGACGTGTCCGAGGAGCCGTTCGACGGCAACCCCGCCCACTCGGGGAACTCGATCGTCCGCGGGGCGCTGAAGGCCTGAAGGCCGCCTCCCGACGGCGGGGGCGGCCTTCGCGTCCGATCAGATGGCCTCTTCGCGTCCGATCAGACGGCCGGCGGAGCAGGTGGTGCCGGCGGTGCCGGGGGCGCCTGCGGCGTCGTGCGCTGCTCGACCACCTCGCGGTGCGTCGTGTTGTTGCGCTGCGCGTTCATCGCGACAGCCAGGATGAGCGCCAACGCTCCGGCGCCCATGCAGATGTAGCCGATCACGGTCAGGTTCACGCCGTCGATCCGGTCGCTGATCCCGAACGACATGATCGCGCCGATGACGATGAGGGCGATGCCGCCTCCGATACCCATGTCGGTCCTTCCGTCGTGGCGGGCAGCTGTTCGCCCGTCCTTGACCGGCGAGTCTTGCGCCGACACGCCGTGTCCGCATCTCGAGCGGCGGCCTTCACCCCAACGTGTCGGGGTACAGCGCCTCCACGCCGAGCACGTGCTGCGCCAGGAACGCCTCGACCACCTGGTACCAGACGATCGCGTGCTGCGGGCTCAGCACCCAGTGGCCCTCGTCGGGGAAGTACAGGAACCGGTGCGGGCTCCGACCCTCGTCGTCGGCGGGCAGCCCGCTCCTCGACAGGGCTCTACCAGAGCCGCAGACCCTCACCGATGGGCACCCGGTAGTCCCGGTCGCCGTGCACCACGAGCATCGGCGTGACGATCGCCTCCACGTGCAGGTGCGGCGAGTGGTCGACCTCCATCTGCTCCGTCATCTCGCGAGCCCAGTAGTAGGCGACGTCCGTCGTCGGACCGAACTGGTCCAGCGCCCACAGGCTCGCGTGCGTGACGATCGCGTCGAACCGGTCCGTGTGGCCCGCGACCCAGTTGGCCATGTAGCCGCCGAACGAGCCGCCCATCGCTGCCGTCCGGGTCTCGTCGATGTCGGCCCGCTGCTCCGCGGCGTCCGTGATCGCCATCAGGTCCGTGTACGGCGCCGCACCCCAGGCGCCCCACCCGTCCTGGACGAACTCCTGGCCGTAGCCGGTCGACAGGGCGGGGTCCGGCATCAGCACGGCGTAGCCTCGCGCGACGAGGATCCACGGGTTCCACCGCCACGACCACGCGTTCCACGAGCCGAGCGGGCCGCCGTGGATCCAGAGCACGAGCGGGGCCGCGTCGGTGCCCTTCGGCTTGGCCAGCCAGCCGCGGACGCGGCGGCCGTCGGTCACCGACTCGACCTCGTCGAGCGTGCCGGGCAGCTCGAGCGCCGCCACCGGGCTCGGCAGGGGCGTGCTGGCGACGGGCGTCGTGCGCGAGAGGTCGATCCGCACCGGGTGCGAGGGCGCCTCGTACGACGTCTTGAGGGCATACGCGGTCCGGCCGTCGGGACTCACGCTCACGTCCGTGAAGGCGGCGTCGTCGCTGGTCACGCGCGTGACCTCGCCGCCGGCCAGGTCGATCCGGAAGATCGGCGCGCGTCCGTCGTCGTCGGCGACCACCAGCACGGCGTCGGAGTCGGGCAGCCACACGGGGCCGTGCGGCCAGCGGTCCCACCCGTCCGCCAGGATCCGCGGCTCGCCGCCCTGCAGCGGGACGACCGCGAGGCGGGTCACCGGGGCCCGGTGCGGCGTGGACTTCTGCTCGCGGACGTACGCGACCCACCGGCCGTCGGGCGAGACCACCGGACCCCACAGGTCGGCGTCGGGATCGTCGACGACGACCCTGCGCTCGCCGGTCGCGACATCGACCGCCACCAGCCGGCTGCGGCTCGCCCCGCGCCCCTCGGCCTCGAGCCACCCGCTGACCACCGTCGTCCCGTCCGGGCTGATCGACGACCCCTGGTCCATCAGGTGCCGCCGCGCGTCGGGCGTGGCATCCGTCAGGGTCAGCCGAGGGTCTGCCGCGCCCGCGAGCGGGTGCGTGACGTGCGCGCTCAGGGTCGCCGTGAACAGGTGCGGGCTGTCCGGTCCGAGGTCGTGGTCCCAGTACCGCACCGGGAAGCCGTCGTGCAGGATCGCCGCGACCTTCTTCTCCTTGCGCGCCTTGCGCAGCTTGTCGTCCGCCTCGTGGTCGCTCGCCGACGGCAGCACGTCCGAGCCCAGCAGGACCACCGGCGCGGCGCGCGCGACGTCCACGCTCCCGATCCCGGCGGCCCGGTCCGCGACCACCCGGGCCTCGGCGCCGTCGCGGGGCAGCAGCCACAGCGCGGGCACCGGGTCGTCGTCTCCGTCGGTCCTGTCGGGGTCGGGCCGCGCGCTGGTGAACAGCAGGTCGCCGTCCGCCGTGAACGCGGCGCTCGCCTCACCCTTGGCGCTCCGGGTGAGCCGTCTCGCCGGGTTCGTCCCGGTCGGGTCCACCTCCCAGAGCGCGGTCACGAACTTGGTCTTCTTGGCGTCCAACGTCGCGACGCTGGTCACCAGCCGCGTGCCGTCCGCGCTGAGCACCAGGCCGCTGAGCCGCGGGATCGCCACATAGTCGTCAAGGTCGTGGAAAGACGTCTCACCCATGCCCATGTCCTACCACGCACCCTCAGCCCCCCGCCCACGCGGGGTCAGGGACTCGGCGGCTGGGCGGCGTCTCGGGCGGCCAGGTCGGCCAGCATCGCGTTGTACTCGTCCATCTCGACGTCGCCGTCGCGGTCGACCAGGCGGTCCCGACGACGGGCGGCGCGCTCGTCGTCGCGCGACCACTGCACGGCGACCACGATGGCGAGCACGAGGGTGGGCAGCTCGCCGATGCCCCAGGCGAACGCCCCGCCGGCCTGCTGGTCCGCGATGGCGGACGCGCCCCAGGGCCGGCCCATCAGCCCGAACCAGTCGGCCACGAACAGCGACTCGCTGGTGACCAGCGTGACCCCGAAGAACGCGTGGAACACCATGGTCCCGAACAGCAGGAGGATGCGCTGCGGGTAGCCCCAGCGGCGCGGGCCCGGGTCGATACCGATCAGCGCGTTGACGAACAGGTACCCGACCAGGCTGAAGTGCACGACCATCGCGAGGTGCCCGACGCCGGTGCGCAGGGTCCACTCGAACAGACCCGAGTAGTAGAAGAGCACCATCGACCCGATGAAGTTCATGGCCGCGACCAGCGGGTTCGCCAGGAACACGCCCACGTGGCTGTGCACCAGCACGAGGATCCACTCGCGCGGACCGCGGGACGTGTCCGAGCGCAGCAGGGACGAGCGCACGGGCAGGGCGCGCAGCGCGAGCGTGACGGGTGCGGAGAGCACGACGAACAGCGGCACCAGCATCGCGAGCGTCATGTGCTGGATCATGTGGCCGCTGAACAGCACGTGCCCGTAGAGGTTGGGGGCGCCGTTGGTCGCCCAGCCGAACAGCAGCACCCCGACCGTCCAGGACGCCGCCCGGACCAGCGACCAGTGGTCGCCGCGGCGCCGCAGCCGCACCACCCAGCGCCAGTAGACGACGAGCGCGGCGACGGTCGCGAACGCGAGGACGAGGTCCCAGCGCCACTCGGTGATCCAGCGGATCGGGGTCGGCGGGGGCGGCAACGGGTGGCCGGTGATCTGGTACGCGGGGGACGGGTCGACGGGCGGGTCCTGCGACACGGGCGGCGCGGTCGCACCCAGGGCCACGGCGACACCCGACACGGCTCCCATGACGAACAGCTCGACCAGCACGAGCCGCCAGAACAGCACCCCGCCGAATCGTCGCGGAGCCCCGGACGGACCACCCGCCAGCTTGGGCAGCACGCGCCGGCGGTGGGCCAGACCGAGCAGGCCGAGCACCCCGAACAGGGCCACCTTCGTGAGCAGCAGCACACCGTACGTCGTCGTGAGGTCCGACCATCCCCCGGTGCGCAGCAGGCCGTTGACCAGGCCGGACACCCCGACAGCGGCGTAGCACCAGCCGGCGACGACGGAGTACCGGGCGACCGCGGACGACAGGTCGGTGCCGATCCGCGTGACCAGGAGGGCGAGCGCGGCGAGCGCGCCGATCCAGATGGCGGCGCCCACGAGGTGCACCACCATCGACGACGTCGCGATGCTGTGCCCGGAGGCTCCCGACGCGTGCCCCAGCTGCGCCTGCTGGTAGAGCGCGACGAGCACCAGGGCACTGGTCCAGGCCGCGCCGGTCGGTGTCGCGACGACGAGCGAGAGGGCGGTGACGACGGCCGCGACGGTGGTGATCAGCAGGAGCGTCCGGCCGAGCTCGATCTGCGTGACGAACACGCCGAGCTGCTGCCCGAACCCGCTGGACGACACGGGCTGCCCCGCGACGTCGGCGTAGGTCAGGACCAGGTGGACGATGGACAGCACGGTCCACACACCCGCGGCGACGCCCGCGACGAGCAGGCTGCGTGGATAGGCGGACCCGTCGGCGGTGCCGATGCCGGCCCGGGCATTGCGGACCGGGCGTCCGCCGGTGGTGACGCGGGGCATGATCCCGACCGCCAGGAACAGTGCGCCGATCGTCACCGACCCCGCGAGCTCGGACAGGGTCGACGACGCGGGCAGCCCCCACCGGACCGCCGCCCCGGGATCGCGCAGCAGGGTGGGCAGCGCCGCGCCGGAGAACCAGATGCCGAGCAGCGCGCACGCGACCGCGGCGAGCGGGAGCACGACGACGCGCCACGGACCCAGGGGTCTGCTGGCGCCGGTCTGCCCGGCGCTCGTCGCCGGCGCACTCACCCGGACAGCCTAGGTCGCCGCGGTCGGTCGAGCGGACGACGTCGCATGATCAGCGCCGCGGTGATCGCAGCCGTTTCACCCGGCCTCGTCGCCGGGTGACCGGGAACACATTCCCGTCCGCTCGTTGTTGTTGCTTGGGTGGTGGATGGTTGTCCTGCGCAACCAATACCGGCTGTCGTACACCTCCCGTAGCGTCGTCCACGGCGTATCCGACCGTCTCGAGAAGGCCCGATGTCCCAGCAGAGCACCGAAGCACCGCCCGCCTCAGCGTTCCGGGCACCCACCCACCGCGAGATCCTCACGATCCTCGGCGGCCTCATGCTCGGCATGTTCATGGCCGCGCTGGACCAGACGATCGTCGCCACGTCGATCAGGACCATCGGCGACGACCTCAACGGGCTCTCGCTGCAGGCGTGGGTCACCACCGCGTACCTGCTGACGGCGACGATCTCCACGCCCCTGTACGGCAAGCTTCTCCGACATCTACGGCCGCAAGCCGCTCTACATGATCGCGATCTCGCTGTTCGTGGTCGGGTCGCTGCTGTCGGGCACGTCGAACTCGATGTACGAGCTCGCGGGGTACCGCGCACTGCAGGGCCTCGGCGCCGGCGGCCTGATGGCGCTGGCGATCACGATCCTCGGTGACCTGGTCGCGCCCCGTGAGCGCGCCCGGTACCAGGGGTACTTCCTCGCCGTGTTCGGCGTCTCGAGCGTGCTCGGCCCCGTGGTCGGCGGGTTCTTCGCCGGCACCGAGACGATCCTCGGCATCTCGGGCTGGCGCTGGGTGTTCCTGGTCAACGTGCCGATCGGCATCATCGCGCTCATCGTGATCTCGCGCGTGCTGCACCTTCCGCCGCTCAAGAAGATCCAGCACCGCATCGACTGGCCCGGCGCGCTGCTGCTGATCGTGACGCTGGTGCCCATCCTGCTGGTCGCCGAGCAGGGCCGGGAGTGGGGCTGGGACTCCGGGTACGCGATGACGTGCTACGCCATCGGCGTGCTCGGGCTGATCGGGTTCATCGTCGCCGAGCGGTTCGCCAAGGGCGACGCGATCCTGCCCCTCTACCTGTTCCGCAACCGGACGTTCTCGATCGGCGCGGGTGCGAACGTCGTGATCGGCCTCGGCATGTTCGGTGGCCTGGCGACGCTGCCGCTCTACCTGCAGATCGTGAAGGGGCAGACGCCCACGCACGCCGGCCTCACGCTCATCCCGTTCACGCTCGGCATCATGGCCGGCTCGATCATCGCCGGTCAGACCACCTCGCGGACGGGTCGCTACAAGGCTCTGCCGGTGTTCGGCACCGTGCTCATGGCGGGCGCGTCGGTGATGTTCTCGCGCCTGCAGACCGACACGTCGCTGAACTTCCTGTTCGCCTGCTCGATCGTGTTCGGGCTCGGCCTCGGTTTCACCATGCAGCCGCTCGTGCTCGCCGTGCAGAACGCGGTGCCCGTGCGGGACATGGGTGTGGCCACCTCGTCGTCGCTGTTCTTCCGGCAGATGGGCGGGACGCTCGGCACGGCCGTGTTCCTGTCGATCCTGTTCTCGACGGTCGGCGACAACATCAAGGCCGCCTTCTCGACGGCGGTCACGACACCCGCGTTCCAGCAGGCGCTCGCCGATCCGGCCGTCCAGAGCGACCCGGCGAACGCGCCTGTCCTCAACCTGGTCTCCGGCTCCGGCGGCACGCTGCCCTCGCTGAACGACTCGTCGTTCATCAACAACCTCGACCCGCGGCTCGCCAAGCCGTTCCTCGACGGGTTCTCGCAGTCGATCGACACCGTGCTCCTCGTGGCCGCATGCATCATCGCCGTCGGCATCATCCTGACGGCCCTGCTGCCCGAGCTGCCGCTGCGCAACGTGTCCGGCATCCAGGGCCGGATGGACGCGGACGCGGCCGACGCCGCCGCGAAGACACCGTCGGCAGCCGCGGGCGCCACCGCCGTGAGCGGGGTCGCGGCGATCGTCGCGGACCGGGCGGCCGTCGAACGCTCCGACGCGGAGCCCGCACCCAGCTCCACCTCCAGCTGCTCAGCCGGACCACGCCTGACCACTCGGCCCTCCGTCGCCCGTCGACGGAGGGCCGAGCTGCGTCCGGGCGGCCCGACGCCTGCCCGCGCCGAACGTGTCGATGCCGGGCCCGCCGGGCGGCCTCACAGGCGCGCGTGTGCACACTGCCTGACGGGTGGATCGACGCTAACGTCCCAGGGAACTGGTGACGCCAGTGGTGAACCTCGACCGCCCACGTCTCGTGACAACTGGTGACGGTCCCGTCGCAGCCGCACACGGAGGTGGAGATGTCCTCGCTCGTGGATTCCCCGGTCAGCACCGATCTGCACGGCGACCCGCACGAGTCCGGCTGTTCCGGCTGTCTGGATCGCCGTCAGGTTCTGATGCGTGCGGGCCTGGTGACCATGGGCGTCGCCGCTGCGGGCGTGCTCGCGGCGTGTGGCGGTGGCTCGTCGTCGAGCAGCGGCAAGTCGACCGCGGCTGCGGATGGCTCGATCGCCAAGGTGTCCGACGTCCCCGTCGGCGGCGCGATCTCGGCGACAGATGCGTCCGGGAACCCGCTCATCCTCACGCAGCCGTCCGCGGGGCAGGTCGTGGCGCTCTCGGCGATCTGCACGCACCAGGGCTGCACGGTCGCCCCCGGCAAGACCCAGCTGATCTGCCCGTGCCACGGATCGGTCTACGCCCTGACGGGCGCCAACGTCTCCGGACCGGCCCCGAAACCACTTCCGGAGGTCGATGTCCATGTCAGCAACGGCGAAGTGTTCGCGGGAAAGGCCTGAATCATGATCTGGCATCGCGGGCAGCAGGCGGCGTCCGACGTTCTGCGTGCCCTCCTCTGTGCGTGCCTGATGCTCTCGGCCGTCGTCCACCTGGACCTGTGGGCGGGCGGGATGAGGCTGCTCGACGTGGTCGGGCCGGCCTTCCTGCTCAACGGCGTCGGCGGCATCGTGCTCGGCGTGCTCGTGCTGGTCTGGCGGCACTGGCTGCCGCTGCTGGGGGCGATCGGCTTCGGCGTCGCGACGTTGACCGCATTCATCATCTCGACGACGCCGGGCGGGTTCTTCCAGGTGCACGAGCGCTGGTCGGGCATCCCGGTGTGGCTCGCGGCGATCTCCGAGATCGGTGCGATCGTCCTCGGCATCCTCGCCATCCTGGTCGAGCGCCCGACGCAGACCGCCCAGGACGAGCGGGCCGCCCAGCTCGAGCAGGCGGCGTAGCCGAGCGTCAGCCGTCGCCGAGCAGTCGGCGCTCGTAGGCGGCGACCACCTGCGCCGGGGCCCAGTCCTCGGTGCCGACGGCCTGCGACCGTCCGACGTACGTCCCGCGACCACGTTCGGCGCCCAACCAGCACGCCTCGTCGAGGAACACGGCCCGCGCCTGCGCCATCGACCGCACCGCGAGGAGCGTCCGAGCGACGCCGCCGTCCCGGTAGGAGACGACGAACTCGTCGACGGCGGCCTCGAAAACGATGCATTCGTCGCCGACCGACGCGCTCGCGCCGAGGACCGCGAAGTCGACACCGTCGAGCAGGTCGTTGTCGAGGGCGTCGTCGCGCAGGTCGGCGAGGTCGGGCGAGGCGCCGGGCAGGGCGACCAAGGACCCTCGGGGTGCAGAGCCCGACCCCGGGTGCCCGTCGGCGATCTTGAGCAGGATGCGGAACCGACGGAGGTCGCGGACGGTCAGCGGGACGCGGTTTGTGTCGAGGAACCGGACGCCCGCGTCCGACGACTCCAGGAGCACGAGCCCGTCGACGACAAGGCTGCTGGCCGTGTCGACGCGGTAGCGGTGCGCGGACGCGGTCCGGTCGTCGGGCACGAGGACGTCACCGCGCTCGTAGCCGACCCGGCTCAGCGAGAGGTCGTCGTCGGCCGTCAGGGTGCGCACGACGCTCATGCGCGGAGCCTGCCACACGGCGGGGGCGATGAAGCGCCGGTCCCGCCGGGCGTCAGCCCCAGACCAACCCCTGCGCCGGGTCGTGCAGGACGCGGGCGACGTCGGCCAGCACCCGCGAGCCGAGCTCGCCGTCGACCAGCCGGTGGTCGAAGCTGAGCGCGAGCTGCGTGACGTGACGGATCTTGATCTTGCCCTTGTGCACCCACGGCTGCTCACGGATCGCCCCGAACGCGAGGATGGCGGCCTCGCCGGGGTTGAGGATCGGGGTGCCGGTGTCGATGCCGAACACCCCGACGTTGGTGATCGTGATGGTGCCGTCGGACATGTCGGCGGGCGTGGTCTTGCCCGCGCGCGCCGTGCCGGTCAGCTCCGCGAGCGCGATGGCCAGCTCCTTGAGGCTCAGCCGGTGCGCGTCCTTGATGTTGGGGACGACGAGACCCCGGGGGGTCGCGGCGGCGATCCCGAGATTGATGTAGTGCTTGTAGACGATCTCCTGCGACCGCTCGTCCCACGAGCCGTTGATCTCCGGGTGCCGACGGACCGCGAGCATCAGCGCCTTGGCGGCGATGAGCAGCGGCGTGACGCGGACGTCCGTGAACTCGCGGTCGCCGCGCAGGCGCTCGACCAGCTTCATCGTCGCGGTGACGTCGATCGTGTGGAACACGGTGACGTGCGGGGCGCTGAACGCGCTGGCGACCATCGCCTCGGCGGTCCGCTTGCGCACCGACTTGACCGGGACGCGCGTCTGCCGTCCGTCGGGCGAGACCGTGCCGCTGGCCAGCCAGGGCGCGTCGTCGCCGGGATAGGTGGCCAGCGTCCGGGCCTCGGCCTGGGCGGCCCGACCGAGCACGTCCTCCCGCGTGACGATGCCGCCGGGGCCCGTCGGTGAGACCGAGTCGAGGTCCACGCCCAGCTCGCGCGCCAGCTTGCGGACCGGGGGCTTGGCCAGCACGTGCGGGCGGTTGCCGCCGCCGTTGAGCGCGCGCTCGCGGCGGCCCGCACCGGCCTCGGCCACGCCGTACCCGACCAGGACGGACTTCCGCTCGGCCGGAGCCGGCTCGCTGTCGTCCGCCGACGCGTCGAGCTCGTCGGGCTCCGCCGACGCGACGGCCGGCGCCACGGACGCGGCCGGCTCACCGGCGCGACCCGCCCGGGCTGCCTCGATCTCGTCGGACCCCCCGGGCTCCACGCCCGCGTGCCGGTTGGGTCGTCCACGGTGGCCGTGCTCGATCGCACCGCCCCCGGCCTCGTCGGAGATCCCGGCCTGCGAGGCAGGGATGGCGGCGCCGTCGTCGGCCGGCGCCCCGGCGGGGTCGGTGTCGACCTCGATGATCGGCGTGCCGACGTCGACGGTCTGCCCGGGCTCGACCAGGATCCGCGTGACGACGCCGGCCCACGGGCTCGGCAGGTCGACGAGCGACTTCGCGGTCTCGATCTCGACGATGGTCTGGTTGACCGCGACCTCGTCGCCGACGGCCACGTGCCAGGCGACGATCTCGGCCTCGGTCAGGCCCTCACCGGCGTCGGGGAGCGGGAACTGCTGATAGGTCGGCACGTCTCGTGTCTCCTCGTCGGAAGCGTCAGAAGGCGAGCGAGCGGTCCACGGCGTCGAGCACGCGGTCCAGCCCGGGCAGGTAGTCGTGCTCGATCTTGGCGACGGGATAGGGCGCGTGGAACCCGCCTACCCGGAGCACGGGTGCCTGCAGGTGGTAGAAGCACTCCTCGGCGATCCGCGCGGCGACCTCAGCGCCTGTGCCATAGAGCACGGGGGCCTCGTGCATGACGACGCAGCGTCCCGTCTTCTTCACGGACGTCGCCACGGTCGTCGTGTCCAGCGGCGACAGCGCGCGCAGGTCGACGACCTCGATGCTCGTGCCCTCGGCGCCCGCGACCTCGGCGGCCTTGAGCGCGGTCTGCACGGTCGGGCCGTAGGCGACCAGCGTCACGTCCGTGCCCTGCCGGAGCACCTTCGCGGTGTCGAGGCCGGGGTGCGGGGCGCCGAGGGCGGCGTCGAGGTCGACGGCGCCCTTCTCCCAGTAGCGGCCCTTCGGCTCGAAGAACAGCACCGGGTCCGGCGACGCGATCGCCTGCTGGATCATGGTGAACGCCTCGGCCGGGCTGGACGGGCTGACCACCCGCAGGCCCGCCGTGTGCGCGAAGAGCGCCTCCGGCGACTCGCTGTGGTGCTCGATCGCGCCGATCCCGCCGCCGTAGGGCACGCGGATCACCACGGGCAGGTTCAGCCGGCCGCGGGAGCGGTAGTGCATCTTGGCCAGCTGCGTGGTGATCTGGTCGAACGCCGGGAAGATGAAGCCGTCGAACTGGATCTCGCAGACCGGCCGGTAGCCGCGCAGCGCCAGGCCGATCGCCGTGCCGACGATGCCCGACTCCGCCAAGGGCGTGTCGACCACCCGGTCGCCGCCGAAGTCCTTCTGCAGGCCGTCCGTCACGCGGAACACCCCGCCGAGCGCCCCGATGTCCTCACCCATGAGGAGCACCTTGGGGCTCGACTCGAGCGAGCGGCGCAGGCCGAGGTTGATCGCCTTGGCCATCGTGAGCGTCTGCACGCCGGTGCTGGGGTTCTTCTGCGCAGGCGCTGTCTGTACGGGCGCGTTCATCGGTGGCTCCCCTCGCCGGAGTGGCTGGCGTCCAGGAACGACGCCTCGTACTGCTCGAACCAGGCCCGCTCGGCCTCGACCACCGAGTGCGGTGCGGAGTAGACGTGCTCGAACATGGAGGCGGCCGACGGGCGCCCCATCCCCCGCACCGTCGTGCGCACCCGCTCGGTCAGCTCGTCGCCCTCGGCCTGCAGGGTGGCGACGAAGTCCGCGGACAGCTCACCGCGCTCCTCGAGATGCGTGCGCAGGCGGTCGATCGGGTCGCGCTGACGCCAGAACTCCTCCTCGGCGGCCGAGCGATACCGGCTCGGGTCGTCGGAGGTGGTGTGGGCGCCCATCCGGTAGGTGAACGCCTCGATGAACGTCGGACCCCCGCCGCTGCGGGCGCGCTCGAGCGCCTCCGCGGTCACCGCGTAGCTGGCGAGGACGTCGTTGCCGTCGACCCGCACGCTCGGGATCCCGAACCCCTGGCCGCGGTCGGCCAGCGGGACCCGGGACTGCCGGGTCGTCGGCTCGGAGATCGCCCACTGGTTGTTCTGGCAGAAGAACACCACCGGGGCGTTGTTCACCGCCGCGAACACCAGCGCCTCGTTGACGTCGCCCTGCGAGGTCGACCCGTCGCCGAAGTACACCACGACCGCGGAGTCCCGGTCCGGGTCGCCCGTGCCGACCGCGCCGTCGCGCTGCAGGCCCATCGCGTAGCCGGTCGCGTGCAGCGTGTGCGAGCCGATGACCAGCGTGTAGAGGTGGAACCGGAACTTCTCGGAGTCCCAGCCGCCATGGTCGACCCCGCGGAACAGCCGCAGGACGTCCGCCAGGTCGAGCCCACGAGTGTGCGCGACGCCGTGCTCGCGGTAGCTGGGGAAGACGTGGTCGTGCGGAGCGAGCGCGCGGCCCGAGCCGATCTGCGCCCCTTCCTGTCCGAGGCTCTGCGCGAACAGGGCGAGCTCGCCCTGACGCTGCAGCGACGTCGCCTCGTTGTCGAACCGGCGGACCAGCACCATGTCGCGGTAAAGGCCGCGCAAGGCGTCCGCGTCCAGGTGGGCGACGCGGGCGTCGTAGTCGGGGTGCGCGGTGCGCCGGCCCGCGGGGGTCAGCAGCTGGACGAGTCCGTCCTCGGTCACAGGGCCGTTCGTGGCCACGCGGTTCTCCTTCGCGTGCGGCGGTCTGGGGACCGCTCGGCTGGGTCGGTGGCGAGCGTCCCGCTCGCAACCTACGACACCGTAGCCTACGGAACCGTAGGTTGTGTCGACAGAGTGTCACCAAGCCCTGTGGCGAGGGGTTGACGGCCGTCCTCGGTCAGCGGGCGAGCCAGTCCGCGGTGACCTCGAGGAGCAGCTCGGTGGCCTCAGGCTCGCCCACGCTGACCCGTACCCCGTCACCGGCGAACGGACGGACGAGCACGCCCGACCGGCCGGCACGCTCGGCGAACGCCGACGCCTGGTCACCGAGCGCGAGCCAGACGAAGTTGGCCTCGCTGTCGGGGATCGTCCAGCCCTGCTTGCGCAGACCGGTGAGCATCTGGGTCCGCTCGACGACGATCTGGTCGACACGCGCCATCAGCTCGCGGGTGGCCCGCAACGAGGCGAGCGCAGCGAGCTGCCCGACGTGCGAGACCCCGAACGGCGTGGACGCCATGCGGATCCCGGCGGCCAGGCGCGGCCGGGCGACCGCGTACCCGACGCGCAGTCCCGCCAGGCCGTAGGCCTTGGAGAACGTGCGCAGCAGGACCACGTTGGACCTGTCGGCGAACACGGCGAGCCCGTCGACGGCCAGCGGGTCCCGGACGAACTCGACGTACGCCTCGTCGAGCACGACGAGCACGTCGCCGGGCACCGCTGCCAGGAACGTGGCGACTCGTCGGCGCGCACGGCCGGACCGGTCGGGTTGTTGGGCGTGCAGACCAGCACCACCTTGGTCCGAGGAGTGATCGCGGCCGCCATCGCCTGCAGGTCGAGCCGCCCGTCGACGCCGACCGGGACCGGCACGCCGACCGCGCCGGCGAGGGTGATCGCGATGGGGTACGCCTCGAACGAGCGCCACGGCAGGACGACCTCGTCGCCGGGCTCGCAGACGGCGGTGAGGACGTGCCCGAGCACGGCGACCGACCCGCATCCCGTGACGACGGTCTCGGGTGCCACGCCGAGCGACTCGGCGATCGCGCCCACCAGCTCGGTCGCGTACATGTCGGGGTAACGGTTCACGTCGGCGGCCGCGTCCGAGATCGCCATGAGCACCGACGGCAGCGGTGGGAACGGGTTCTCGTTCGACGACAGCTTGTAGGCCGCGGCACCGACCGGGACGCGCGCCCCGGGAACGTACGCCGGAACGTCGGAGAGGGCCTGGCGGAGAGGGACGCGGCTCACGCGCACAGCATGCCATTCCCCGACGACGTACCAGGGGGTCGGCGCCGAGAAGCTCGAATCCGAGACAGCGGCGACCTGCACAGACGCGCCGACCGATGGCAGGATCAGGCGCATGGCCTTCGTGCTCCGCGTCCTCATCAACGGCGTCGCCATCTGGTTCGCCCAGCTGGTTCTGCCCGGCCTGTCGATCGTCGGTGCCGACACCGGCTGGCAGCAGGCGGGCATCATCCTGCTGGTCGCGCTCGTGTTCGGCATCGTCAACGCCATCGTCAAGCCGATCGTCGCGTTCCTGTCGATCCCGCTGTACATCCTGACGCTCGGCCTGTTCAGCATCATCGTGAACGCGCTCATGCTCATGCTCACCGCGTGGATCACGGAGGCGACCGGCTGGGGCCTGCGGATCGCGAACTTCGGCACCGCCTGCTGGGCCGCGATCATCGTCTCGATCGTCAGCCTCGTGCTCTCCGTGCTGATCCCCGGACCCCGCGGGCAGGGACAGCAGGTCCAGGCCAGCTACTACAGCAGCAACGGCTAGGGCATCGGGCTGATCGTCGCCGGGACCGACCGCACGATCGCCGGGTCTCGTGTCGCCTCGAACTGGACCGTGACGGCCGTGGTTCCCGGGGGCCCGAGCACCGACGACACAGCGGCGCTGTAGGAGTCGTCGGGGACCGGCAGGGACGCGGTCTCGATGTAGCCGTCGAGCTCGTGAGCGGCGGCAGGGCCCGGCGCCCCCGGCAGGTCCTCCCGCAGCACCGTGACGTCGGCGTTCGACCGGTCGGGCGAGCCGTCGGTCTGCGGCACCAGGTCCTCGTCGTGCCGGTAGTTGCGCACGGCGACGCCCGGCGGAGGCTGGTGGGGGATGTCCGGTGACCCGGCCGTGGCGACCGCGGCGATCGTGAAGGCGCTGCCGACGGCGGCCGCCACGGACATCGCGACCATCCCACCCTGGCTGTGCCCCGCGAGCATGACCGGCTCGTCCGGTCGGATCCCCGCCCGCTGCATCGACTCCACGACGGCATCGGTCATGTCGTCCGGCAGGCCGGCCATCAGCCGCAGGTTGCCGGTCATGTCCAGCGGGTCGTGCTGGTTGAAGCCCCAGACCTCCGTACCGGGTACCTCGACGACCCACGTACGCGTCCCGTCGGGGTGCGTAGCTGCTGGACCGAGACGAGCCCCGGCGGCGTCCCCGTGCCCGCCGTGTCGTAGGACGCCAGCACGTTGCGGAACACGTCGGCGGTGTCCCGCGGCGCGGGCAGCTGGGTCGGGTCGTCACGCGGGACGACGACGGTCGGACCGGCGGGCGGCAACGCCCCGGCGAGCATCGCGGCCGTCGCGGGCACCGCCCCGAGCGTCGGCAGCTGGTGGCCGGCCGTGACCGCCCGTAGGAACGACGCCGCCGCCAGCATCACGAGCTCGGCTCGGCCGTCTGCGGTCAGCTCGCCCACGGACTCCAGCGGTCCGGCGCGGTGCAGCAGACGGCTGAGCAGCTCGGTCTCCGCCAGCACGGGCAGCACCAGACCGACCTTGGGCACGATGCTGACGGCCGACGCGGCCAGCAGGAGCGGGTTCTCGCCCAGCTCGTTCGCGCAGACCACGATCACGTGCCGGAGGGCATCGGTCGACACCGACTCGGCGCCGTCGTACACCCTCACCACCTGGCGCAGCCGACGGGCGATGTCCCGCACGTCGTCGGCGGCGTGCCCGTGGAGCCTCCGTGCCGCGATCAGCGCGCGCTGCGCCGACACGGCGGCGGGATCCCCGAGGGGTCGCCGCGCGCACGCGACCGACCCGCGGTCCAGGGCGGACCGCGCGGAGTCGAGCTGCTCGGCCGCACGCCGAAGCACCCGGTCGACGGCCGCGAGCTCGTCGAGGTCCGCCGTCGTCGGCCCGGAGCCGCCCACCAGCCGGTAGTCGCCGTCGCCCATCAGCTGCGGTCCACACCGGCCGCCAGGACGGCGGCCGACTCGGACTGCGCCCGCGCCAGCCGGACGAGCCGGGCGGCGTCGGCGAGCGCCGAGCGGTAGAGGGCCGCCGCTCCCGACGACCAGGTCACCTGCTGCGCGCGGACGAGCGCATCGAGCGCGTGGTCGGCGTCGAGGATCGCCGCCCGCACCGAAGGTCCCACCGCGTCGTCGTCCACGGGATCGACGCTAGGCGGACGGGTGGTCCCCGGACGGGCGGGATGCGGCACGCGGCGGGACAGTGGGCTGGGGGCGGCTCACGGCTCCGTCGACGCGCGTGGCAGCACGAGCACGGTCGTCGCCATCGCGCAGACGGCGGCGAGCGCGCGCCACACGTCGCCCGACGCGGCTCCCGCGACGGCCATCGCCACCGTGGCCAGGGCCAGCGCGAAGACCTGCACGACGGCGACGTCCCGCAGCCCCCGACCGATCACCGCCCACTCGATCGACGCGCGCCAGGTGGTGCGAGCCGCCAGCGCGGCCGTCCACAGCGTGAGGTGCACCAGGACGACCAGCGCCAGCACGGCCGGCAGCGACGGTGCGGCGAACACGAACACCCGCACGCCCGCGATCGCGACGACGAGCCCCGCGAGTCCGACCTCCGGCCGCAGCACGACGGCGACGACCACCGCGAACAACGCCGCCGCCACCAGTCCGTGCGCGCCCGGTCCGGGTCCGGCGAAGGCGACCACGAGCGTCGCGAGACCGAGCACGCCGAGCGCGACCCGGACGACCGCAGCGGGCACGCTCGGCCCGATGGGTACGACGACCTCGCGGGACGAGCGGTCCGCCGGCACGAACGGGATCCTCATCGCGACGCCCCCGCCCGCCGCTGGGTGCGTCGCGCGAGCCCGGCGAGGGCGACCGACGGCGCGTCCCGCCACGCGACCAGCTCGACGTCCTGGTCCGCCAGGCCCGCGAGCCGGTCCTCGCGGGCGATCCGGAGCAGGCGCAGCGCGAGGCGCTCACGCTCGGCCAGGTGCACGTCACGGAGCGTCGGCAGGACGTCGACGGCCACCACCCGGTGCCCCGCGCGACGCCACGTGGTGGCGACCACGGCGGCCTCGTCGTCGAGGAACGTGGAGAACAGCCACACGAGCGCGCCGGACGGGATCCGGGGCGGACGCAGCCGGCGCAGCGGCTCGCCCTCGGGGTGCGTGAGCGCGAGGGCGTGCCGGATGCGGGACAGCTGTCGGCGGCCGCCGCCGGGCGGCAGCGGCCGGCGGACCATGCCCAGGTCGTCGAGCCCGACGCGGTCCCCCTGACCGAGGAACCCGGAGGCCACCGACGCCGCCGCCTGCCGGGCGAGGTCCAACGACGTCGGGTCCTGCGGCCGCGGTGCGGTGGAGCCGCGCCACGTCATGGGGTCGGGACCCACCTCGTCGCGAGAGTCGACGACGAGCACCACCACCGCCTCCGCGAGCGCGTGCTCGCGGCGCACGTAGAGCTCGTGCAGGTCGGGCGCGCGGCGGGCGGTGACGCGCCAGTCGATGCGCCGCAGCCGGTCACCGGGCGCGTACGGGTGCACGTCGCGCAGGCCGCCGCCCTCGCCCGGTCGGCGGGACTCGTGCGCTCCGGTCAGCCCGCGCAGCCGGGGCGGCAGCGGCAGGTCGCCGAGCGGTCGCGGGGCGGGCAGGACGAGCGCGGTCCGCGACGAGGGCTCCGACGGCTCGGACACGCTCGCCGCGCCCGGTCCGACGCCCTGCGCATCGACGACCGCGACCTCCTGGGGTCCGGTCCGGACGGTGTGCACCGTGACCGGCAGACGGCGGGACCCGTCGACGGCCACGAGGACCTCGGCCACGTCGCGCAGCCCTCGTCGGACCCCGACCAGAGCGATCGGACCCGGTGAGGTGACGACCGCCTCCACCCGCAGCGTCCCGGGGACCGGGATCTGGGTCGACGACTCGACGTGCACCGCCGGATCGGTGGACGGCCTGCGTCGCCAGTCCCAGAAGCCCGCCACCACCGGCGCCACCCCGAGCACGGCCACGTCGGGACGCCCGGCGAACGCGCCCACGACGACGAGACCGAGGCCGACGACGACCCCGACCAGCGTCGTCCGGGAGCGGCTCCAGTCCACGGTCAGACCGTGCGCCGCGTCGTCGTCGGACCGGCCACGCGCGCGAGCACGTCGGTCACCACCCCCGAGGGCGCGGCGCCGGTCGCCCACGCCTGCGGGGTCAGCGACAGCCGGTGCGCGAGGGCCGGCACGGCGACCGCCTTGACGTCCTCGGGCGTCACGAAGTCCCGCCCGTGGAGCACCGCGAGCGACCGCGCGACGAGCACGAGCGCCTGCGACCCGCGCGGCGACGCACCGACCTCGACCGAGTCGTGCGCGCGGGTGGCCGACGCGAGGTCGACGCAGTACCGCAGGATGTCGCCCTCGACGCTGACCGCCTCGACGCCCGCCTGCATGGCGAGCAGGGTCTCGGAGTCGACGATCCTGCGCACCGACCCCACCTCGGTGCGGCGCGCGAGCCTGCGTGACAGCACGTCGACCTCGTCGTCGCGACCCGGGTACCCGACCGCCAGCCGCACCATGAACCGGTCGAGCTGGGCCTCCGGCAGCGGATAGGTCCCCTCGTACTCGACGGGGTTGGACGTCGCGACCACGTGGAACGGCTCGGGCAGCGGGTAGGTGGTCCCGTCGACCGTCACCTGCCGCTCGGCCATCGCCTCCAGCAGCGCCGACTGCGTCTTCGGGGCGGTGCGGTTGATCTCGTCGGCAAGAAGGAGCCCGGCGAACACGGGACCCGGCCGGAAGGTGAAGCTCGACGTCGACGGGTCGAACACGCTCGACCCCGTGATGTCCGACGGCAGCAGGTCGGGCGTGCACTGCACGCGCCGGAACGTCAGGCCCAGGGCGGTGGCCAGGCTGCGGGCGGCGAGCGTCTTGCCCAGCCCGGGCACGTCCTCGAAGAGCACGTGCCCGCCCGCCAGGACGGCCGCGAGCGCGGCGGTCAACGGGTCGCGCATGCCGACGACGAGCGTCGCGACCTCGTCGAGGATCGCGCCACCCCGCTCGGCCACCTGCGCGACGGTCAGTGTCTCGGTCATGTGTCCCCGCTCTTCCTCGTGGTGCCGATCCGTTCGAGCGCGTCGATCGCCTGTCTGACCTCGGACATCTTCGGGTGCGGCGACCCCGTGCGAGTGAGCGTACGGAAGGCCCGGTCGCCGACGAGGTCCCGGATCGCGCGGGCGTCGGCGTCCTCACCCAGGACGAGCCCGTGGCGCGCCAACCGGCTCCGGGCAACCTCGCGCACGCGCCGCAGGGCGCGTTCGCCGACGCGTCCGTCGCGTCCCACCATCGCCCACGCCAGCTCCTGCACCTCACCGCGCGCGCCGTGCCGCCGGTCGAACCGCGGCCGGTCGAACTCCGGGTCGGCCCGCGGTTCGAGCCGCGTGAGCACGAGCACG
Source organism: Cellulomonas sp. McL0606 (assembly GCF_058248365.1). The sequence goes on from NZ_CM177779.1 coordinate 4,016,286, forward strand.
CCCGCGACGGCTGCGACACCGACGAGCGCGACCGTGACGTACGAGAAGCCGGCGAGCAGCGCGACCACCACGGCGGCCGCGAACGCGACGTAGGGCCGCCAGTCCCTCATGTCTCCAGCCCCTGCGCGATCGTCGCCAGACTGCTCCTGGCCCGGTCCACGTCGGCCTGCGTCAGCCGGTGCTCGCTGTACCGGGCGGCGAGGTAGAGGTCGAGCAGCTCCTGTGCCGCGCGCGGGTCGGCGTGCGTGCTGCCCAGCACCTCGAGCGTGAACTCGGTCGCCGTCTGCGCACGGTCCCGGGGGATGCCGGACCGCTCCGCCGACGACTCCAGCGCCACCCACGCCGCGATCACGGCATCGCCCGGCGGCACCTCCTGCTCCAGCACCTGCGCCGCCTGCGTCGCCCCGGCCCGCATCGCCGTCGTCGCGACGTCGACCACGTCCCCCTCGAGGCCGATGTCCGGGTCGGCCGCGTCGACGTCCCGACCGGCCTGGCGCTCACGCAGCTTCTGTGCCAGCCGACCGATCACCAGACCCAGGACGACGACCGCCACCAGGGCCAGCACGGCGAGGATCACGAAGAAGATCCAGCGCTCCTGGCTGAGCGGCATGACCTCCCGCGCGGCGCCCGTGGAAGCGGGTGGGACTTCTGGATCGGCACGGGGGGTGTGATCACCGGCGGCGTCACGTCGGGCACGAACCGGTGCCCGGGCTGCCACGGCCCAGCCAGCGCCGCCATGACGACCGCGACCCCCACGAGCGCGCCGACCACGAGCACCGGGCCGGGCCTTCGCGAGGGCGTCACCTGGCTCCTGTTCCACGGACCGGCGGGTGGCTGGATCCCGGACAGGCTACTGACTCCGCAGGTCGCGAGAGGGCCCGACCCGCGAACGCCCGCCCGCGCACCGGCGGGCGACGCCGGCCGCGGACGGTGCCGACGGAGGGAACTCCACCCTGGGATGATGAGGGCATGACCCGTGTCCGCCTCGCCGACGTCACACCCGCCATCGCCCTCGGGCCGCTGGACGGCCGCTACCGTGCCGCGGTCGCACCGCTCGTCGACCACCTGAGCGAGGCGGCGCTGAACCGCGAGCGCGTGCACGTCGAGGTCGAGTGGCTGATCCACCTGACGACGAACCGCGTGGTGCCGGGCGCCCCGACGCTCACCGACGCTGACCGGGACTACCTGCGCGCCGTCGTCGCGACCTTCGGGCCCGACGAGGTCGCCGAGCTGGCCGAGATCGAGCGGGTGACCGTGCACGACGTCAAGGCGGTCGAGTACTTCCTCAAGAAGCGCCTGGCCGACGCGCCCGCAGGTTCCGCGTTGCACGACGTCGGTGAGCTCGTGCACTTCGCCTGCACGAGCGAGGACATCAACAACCTGTCCTACGCGCTGATGGTCCGTGGCGCGGTGACGCAGGTCTGGCTGCCCAGCGCGCGGGCGCTCACCGACCAGGTCGCGGCGCTCGCCCGGGAGGAGGCCGAGCAGCCGATGCTCGCCCTCACGCACGGGCAGCCGGCCACGCCTACCACGCTCGGCAAGGAGCTCGCAGTCCTCGCGCACCGGCTCGACAGGCAGCTGAGGCGCATCGCGAACGACGAGTACCTGGGCAAGCTCAACGGTGCGACCGGCACGTTCGGTGCGCACGTCGTCGCGGTCCCGGACGCCGACTGGCCGACCGTGAGCCGGACGTTCGTCGAGCACCTCGGCCTCGTCTGGAACCCGCTGACCACGCAGATCGAGTCGCACGACTGGCAGGCCGAGCTGTACGCGGACGTCGCGCGGTTCAACCGGGTGCTGCACAACCTGGCGACGGACGTGTGGACCTACATCTCCCGCGGCGTCTTCATCCAGATCCCGGTGGCCGGCGCCACGGGGAGCTCGACCATGCCGCACAAGGTCAACCCGATCCGGTTCGAGAACGGCGAGGCCAACCTCGAGCTCTCGTCGGCGCTCCTGGACACCTTGGCCAGCACGCTGGTGACCAGCCGGCTGCAGCGCGACCTGACCGACTCCACCACGCAGCGCAACATCGGGCCCGCGTTCGGGCACTCCCTGCTCGCCATCGACAACGTGTCCCGCGGGCTGCGCGCCCTGTCGGTCGACCGGGTCCTGCTGGCGCGCGAGCTCGACGAGAACTGGGAGGTCCTCGGCGAGCCGGTCCAGTCGGCGATGCGGGCGGCCTCCGTCGCGGGCGTCACCGGCATGGAGAACCCGTACGAGCGGCTCAAGGAGCTGACGCGCGGCCGGCGCCTGACGGCCGACGACATGCGCGAGTTCATCGGCGGGCTCGGGCTGCCCGACGACGTCGCGGCACGCCTGTCGGAGCTGACGCCGGCCTCGTACACGGGGATCGCCGCGGCACTCGTCGGGACCTACCTGCCCGACTGACCCCTTTTGCCCGTGTTTTGGCAGAAGTTTTCACTCGTTCGGGATCGCTCCCATGAGACGCCAGCAGCGCTCTGACCTGCTATGTCACCCGGAATTGTGTCGCCATCTGGACAGGTGCCCGGTAGGGCCTGCACAATCGTGCACCGACCCGTCTGATTCATCCGGTTCGTCCCCTCGATCCATCCAGCTCACCCCCTCTGGCAAGGATGCCCATCGTGACGCTCATGCAGAAAGCGATCACGCCAGCGCTCACCCGCGCGCATCTCTCCGCGGGTCACGATCGACTGGCGGGATACGTCGTTCGTGCTGAGGACGTCGCGTTCGCGACGACCCCGGCTCAGCTGTTCGAGGTCCACGGCCTCGGCTACGAGGGCTCTCCGTTCAGCCCGTACGACCGGTCCATCGACGTCCTGCGCTTCGAGAAGCCCCCAGCTCCAGTACCGCGACGTCCCCGGGTACATCCTTCCGCTCTGGTGGCTGCGCCACTCGCGGATCCCCCCGGGCGCCGAGCGTCGTCCGCGTCTACGACAACGGCACGTCCACGCTCCTGGCCCGCTACGGAGACGTCGGCGCCGGCTGGACCGTGACGCAGCTGGGCGCACCGCGGCCCTCGCTCGCCTCGCTGTCGCGCTGCGTCGGGCCGGTGGCCAAGTGGCACGGTGCCTACCTCGAGGCCGACGTCGTCGACAACGGCCACACGGTCGTCCTCGCGCTGGCCAACCCGCCGCTCGCCGAGACCGGCTTCCACCAGTCGGCGTCGGGCCGCTGGTTCCGCCGGGTGGGTCGCGACGAGGTCAGCGAGCTGTTGAAGCTCGACCTCACCGCACGCTGGAACGGCCTGCACGTCCGGGTGGTCGACCAGTGGCAGGACGCGCAGCGCTACGTCGTGGCCCGGATCTCGCATCTGGGCGACGACATCGAGCGCGCCGAACGTCTGCAGCTCAACCGCGTCGAGGCGGGCGTGTACGAAGGGATCGTCTACGCTGCGGAGCTGACGGACATCCAGACCAACCAAGTCGTGCCGCACACCTGGGCACCTGGGCCTGCGGCGCAGCAGCAGGTGGTCCGCAGCAGCTGAGTGACAACACCCTGATCTGGGGTCCCGACGACGATGTCGAGGCTCCGACGGGCGCGTGCCGGGCCAGACCCTCCCCCCGTTCTGGCCCGGCACGCTCCCTGTCCGGATCTCTACGTCGCGTCGGCGTCGTGGACGACGCGGGCCACCTGGACGCGGTTGGTGACGCCCAGCTTGGTGAACAGGCTGCCGATGTGCGTCTTGACCGTGGCCACGCCCATGAACAGGTCGCGGGCGATCTCCGAGTTCGTGCTGCCCTCGCTGACCGCCACCGCCACCTCGCGCTCCCGGTCGGTCAGGCGCGCGAGGGCCGCGCGCGCAGCTCGTCGGCGATCGTCGTCCTGCGGCTTGGTCACCGCGGCGATGAGCTGGGACGTGACGCTGGGCGAGAGCATCGGGTCCCCCGCGGCGACGCGGCGGACCGCCTCGACCAGCTCGGCGGGCGCCGTGTCCTTGAGCAGGAAACCGGACGCGCCGTTCTGCAGGGCCGTGAGCACCATCTCGTCGGTGTCGAACGTGGTGAGCACGATGACCCGGGTGGCCGACGAACGCAGCGCGCGGGTGGCCTGCAGGCCGTCCATCCGCGGCATCCGGATGTCCATGAGGACGACGTCGGGCGCCTCCCGCTCGACCAGAGCGACGCCCGCGGCGCCGTCCGATGCCTCCCCGACGATGTCGATGTCGGGCGCGCCGCCCAGGATCATCCGCAGGCCGGCCAGCACGAGGTGGTCGTCGTCGACGAGCACCACCCGGATGGTCGGGGTCACGCCGGCCACGGCAGCCTCGCCCTCACCAGGAACGACCCATCCGGTTGCCCTCCGTACGTCAGCGCGCCGCCGGCCAGCTCGGCCCTCTCGGTCATGCCCGTCAGTCCCACGCCGGCCGACGACACCGCGCCGACGGCTACACCCATCCGGTTGCGCACCTCGAGCTCGAGGAACCCGCCCGGCTCACCGGCCAGCCGTACCGCGACCGACGCGCCGACCGCGTGCTTGCGCGCGTTGGTGAGCGCCTCCTGGACGATCCGGAACGACGTCCGCGACAGCGTGACCGGGATCTTCGCCAGGTCGCACTCGCGCATGCCGACCACGTCCAGCTCGACCGACGAACCCGCCTCGCGCGCGTCGGCCAGCAGCGCCGGCAGCTCGGCCAGGGTCGGCTGCGGCGCCTCGACCCCGTCGGTCGCCCGCCCGGCCCGCAGCACGCCGAGCACCTGCCGCAGCTCGGAGAGGGCCAGCTGAGCGTTCGCCTGGATCGTCGCCGCCGTCTCTCTCGTCTGCTCCCGGTCGAGGTCCTCGCGGTAGGCGAGCGCGCCGGCGTGCATCGCGACCAGCGAGATCCGGTGCGCCAGCACGTCGTGCATCTCCCGGGCGATCCGCGTGCGCTCCGCGTCCCGCGCGGCCTCCGTCGTCAGCACCTGCTCCCGCTCCGCGTGCGCCACCCGCTCGTGCAGGGACGCGACAAGCTCGCGGCGAGCCCGGACGTAGAAGCCGGTGACGATCGCCAGCCCGAAGATCAGGAGGCTGAACAGCTGGTTCAGCACCAGCTCGTACCAGCTGCCACCCGGGGGCACGACACCCCGGACATCGGCGAGGACCGTCGAGGCGATGCCCGAGGCCACCCACACGAGGGCCGTGACGATCACCCAGTTCCGACGGCGCCACGTCGCCATCGAGACGACCGCCAGGATCGACGCCCCGACGGCAGCCGTCGAGACCGCGCTGAGCGAGATGATCACGAGCGCGATCGCGAACGGTCGCTTGCGCCGCAACGGCAGGAGACCGACAGCCAGCGCCCCGACGAGCAGATCGGCCACCAGCCATGTCCCGATGGAGCGCTGCTCCGCCGCCGACGGCTTCGAGCTGCCCTGCTGGACCGCCTGGGCCACCCACGGCACCAGTCCGCCGAGGACCGCCAGCAGGTAGCGCCACACCCGCGACCACGTCTGCAGCGCCGGGTGCAGCAGCCCCTCGGGCACCGGGGTCACCCGGGCCTCGGCCGCGCTGACGGAGCTGGTCATGCTCGCAGCCTAGGCAGAGCGCCCGCCCGGCGGATCAACCCCTCGGGCTGCCCCGCCTCCCCCGTTCGGAGGAGGGGGTTCAGAGCGTGGGGACCGGGATGGAGGCCAGCTCGGCCAGCGCCTGCGCGTACGTCGTTGCGTCACCCGCCCGGGCGGCCTCGCGGGCGCGGACCGTGGGGCCGTGGAGCACCTCGCGGGTGCGGCGGCGCAGGGCGCGGACCGCGCGCTCGTCGGAGAGGTCCACGAGCCGCTCTCCAGGCCGCCCAGCACGCGGGTGCGCTCGGCCACGACCGCCGGGTTCCAGTCGCGCACGCGCCGCTCGGCCTCGTAGGCCTCGGCCGCGCCGACGACCACGGCGTGCGCGGCCTGGACGGCGGCGTGCTCGGCGGGGGCGTGCTCGCTCACCGTGTGCAGGCTGACCAGGCGGACGCCGGGCAGGGCGCGGACGCCGGGGTCGACGTCGTGTCGCAGGGCAAGGTCGACCACGGTCAGCGGCCGTGCGCCCGCACTCCTCGCCACCGCCAGGGCGTCGACCCCGAGGACCGCTCCGGCCGCGCCGCTGCAGGCGACGACGAGGTCGACGTCGGACACCTCGGCAGCCAGGTCGGCGCCCGGCGGCAGGGCGTGCACCCCGCGGGCGCTCGCGAACGCACGGGCCCGGCCGGTGGTCGAGTAGACCCGGACGTCGGTGCAGCCGCGGGCCTTGAGCTGGGCCAGCGACGCGCCGGCGTAGGAGCCGGTGCCGATGAGCACGCAGCGCACGGCCGACCAGTCGGGCAGCTGGGCCTCGGCGATGTCGAGCGCGACGCCGACGACGGACCGCCCGGTCGCACCCAGTCCCGTGCGCGCCTCGACGTCCCGCGACACCCGCGAGGCAGCCTGGAACAGCGACTCGAGACCGCTCGTCGTGGTGCCGTCGCGTCGTGCGGTGGTCAGCGCCCGGCGGACCTGGCCGGCGATCTCTCGCTCGCCGACGACCATCGAGTCGAGCCCGCTGGCCACGGCGAACAGGTGCTCGGCGGCGTCGGTGCCGGTCAGCAGGCGGAAGTGGGCGGCCACCTGGTCGGCGGTGTAGCCGGAGCGGCCGGCGACCGTCGCAGCGGCCGCGGTGCGGGCGGTCGGGGCGTGCTCGGCGTCGTCGATCTCGAGGTACAGCTCGAACCGGTTGCACGTCGCCAGGACGACGGCACCGGACACGGACGCGGCGGAGTGCACGAGCTCGGAGGCGACGGCCTGGACGTCCGACGAGAGACGTTCCAGCACATCGAGGTCGAGGTCGTGGTGACTTGCGGCGAGGGACAGCAGCACCACGTGCCCGATTCAATCATCTGTTCATTTGTCCGGCACAATCGCACCTGTGAACCTTCCTTCCTCGCACCCGCTGGTCGACGGTCGAACGACGCATTCTTCGTTGGTTCGCGCATATTCCGGCGACCGCCCCGACCGGCTCCCCGTGTGGTTCATGCGGCAGGCCGGCCGCTCGCTCCCGGAGTACCGGGCGGCGCGCGGCACGACGGCGATGCTCGACGCGTGCCTGACGCCGTCGCTGGCCAGCGAGATCACCCTGCAGCCCGTCCGGCGGCACGGTGTCGACGCCGCGATCTTCTTCTCCGACATCGTCGTGCCGCTCAAGCTCGCGGGTGTCGACGTGGAGATCAAGCCGGGCGTCGGGCCGGTCATGGGCTCGCCCGTGCGCACCTCGGCCGACGTGGCCCGCCTCCGGGACCTCGGGCCGCTCGTCGCGCTGGACCCGGTCTCCGAGGGCGTCGCGCTCACGGTCGAGGCCCTGGGCCAGACCCCGCTGATCGGGTTCGCCGGCGCGCCGTTCACGCTCGCCGCCTACCTCGTCGAGGGCGGTCCGTCGCGCGACCACCTGGCCGCTCGCACGCTCATGCACTCCGACCCGGTCACGTGGGCCGAGCTGACTGACTGGGCGGCCGACGTCACGGGCGCGTTCCTGCGGGCCCAGGTGCTCGCCGGGGCCAGCGCCGCGCAGCTGTTCGACTCGTGGGCGGGCTCGCTCGGCCTGTCGGACTACACGGCGCACGTGGCCCCGGCCTCGGCGCGCGCGCTCGAGAGCGTCGCCGACCTGGGCGTGAAGAAGGTCCACTTCGGCACCGGGACCGGCGAGCTGCTCGTCGCGATGCGTGACGTCGGTGCGGACGTCATCGGCGTCGACTACCGCCTGCACCTCGACGAGGCGAACCGCCGCCTGGGCGGCACGACGCCCCTGCAGGGCAACATCGACCCGGCCCTGCTGGGCGCGCCGTGGCCCGTCCTCGAGGCCCACGTCCGCGACGTCGTCGCCCGTGGCCGGAGCGCCCCGGCGCACGTGGTGAACCTCGGCCACGGGGTCCCGCCGGACACCGACCCGGCCGTGCTGACCCGCGTGGTCGAGCTGGTCCACGGGCTCTGAGGTGCGCTGGGACGCGATCGTCGTCGGCGGCGGTGTCGCCGGCCTGGTCGCCGCCCGCACGCTGACCGTCGACGGCCTGCGCACCCTCGTCCTGGAGGAACGCGACGAGCCCGGCGGAGCGGTCCGCGGCCACACCGTGGCCGGTCTGCGACTGGACGCCGGTGCGGAGTCGTTCGCCACCCGGGGCGGCGTCGTCGCCGTGCTCGCCGACGAGCTGGGGCTGCTCGTGGTGGGGCCCGAACCCCTCGGCTCGTGGGTGCACCTGGCCTCGGGGGACGGGCCGCTGCCGCGCACCGGGCTGCTCGGCATCCCCGCGCACCCGTGGTCCGCGCGGCGGACGATCGGCGTCGTGGGCGCGCTGCGCGCCTCCCTCGACCTGGTCCTGCCGCGGTCGGCCGACCCGGCCACCCTGGGCGCGCTGGTCCGCCGCCGGATGGGCGCGCGCGTGCTCGACCGCCTCGTCCGGCCGATCGTCGGCGGCGTGCACGCGGCCGACCCGGACGACCTGTCCGTCGACGCCGTCGCGCCCGGGCTGTCGGCGGCACGGAACCGCGGGTCGTTGGCGCGGGCCGTCCGCTCGATGCGCGCGTCGGTGCCTGCGGGGTCGGCGGTGCAGGGTCTGGACGGCGGCATCCACACGCTCGTCGACGCGCTGGTCGCCGACCTGCGGGCCCGTGGTTCGTCGGTCCGCACGGGCGTGGGCGTGACGTCGGTCGAGGCGTCCGGTGACGGCTGGTCGGTCGCCGGTGAGACGGCGCCGCGGCTCGTCCTCGCCACACCCCGCGCACCCGCGCTGCTCGGCCTGGCGACCGGCGCACCGGACCCGGGCGCCGACGTCGTCCTCGTCACCCTCGTCCTGGCGGCTCCCGCGCTCGACCACGCGCCGCGTGGGACCGGTGTGCTGGTCTCGCCGGAGGCCACCGATGTCGTCGCCAAGGCCCTCACGCACGCCACGGCCAAGTGGGGGTGGCTGGCCCGCGCGGCCGGCCCCGGGACGCACGTCGTGCGCCTCTCCTACGGGCGGGCCGGATCCCGCACCGACGCGCCGGACCTCGGCCAGGTCCTGCGCGACGCGTCCCGGTTGCTCGGCGTCCCGCTCGACGCGGACCAGCTGTGCGGGCACGCAGTCGTGCGCTGGACGCAGGCGCTCCCGCGTCCGAGCGAGGCGCACCGCGCGGTCGTCGCCGCGGTCCGGTCGGCGGTCGCGGAGCTGCCCGGGGTAGCCGTCTGCGGCGCCTGGGTCGCGGGCAACGGGCTCGCGTCCGTGGTGCCCGACGCGAGCGCCGCGGCGCGTTCTGTGCGGTAGCACGACGTGGTGTTGGTCACGTATTCCTGCCGCATTTTCTGACAACGCGTCGGCAACCGCTCCAAGAATGTCGCGGGTCACATTTTCGGCGCAATGATCTGACAATCTGTCACCACGGGTTTCCTCGGCCGACGGGGCGCTTCGACATCGCCTCCGCGGAGGGGGAGACTGGTCCGCATGGCTGTGCACGTGATCGTCGGGACCCGCGCCAGCGCGCTGGCGGTGACCCAGACCGGTCACGTCGCCGACGCCCTTGCGCGGCTGGGCGACCTGACCCTCGAGACCGTCCACGTCCGCACCGACGGCGACCGCCTGACGGGCTCGCTGTCCAGCCTCGGAGGCACCGGGGTCTTCGTCACCGCGCTGCGCGACGCGCTCCTCGACGGCCGCTGCGACGTGGCCGTGCACTCCCTCAAGGACCTGCCGACCGGCGACGCGCCGGGCCTGGTCATCGGAGCCATCCCGGTGCGTGAGGACCCCGCGGACGCCCTCTGCGCGCGCGACGGCCGCAAGCTCGCCGACCTCGCACCCGGCGCCCGCATCGGCACGGGGTCGCCGCGGCGGCGCGCCCAGCTGCTCGCCGTGCGCCCGGACCTGGACGTGGTCGACATCCGCGGGAACGTCGACACCCGGCTGAGGCGCATCACCGACGACCTCGACGCCGTCATCCTGGCGCGCGCCGGCCTGGCCCGGCTGGGGCGCCTGGACGCCGTGACCGAGGCGTTCGGGCCGGACGTCATGGCGCCGGCCCCGGGCCAGGGCGCGCTGGCCATCGAGGTCCGGTCGGACACGGCCGGACCCCTGGCCGACGCCCTGCGCGCGCTCGACCACCGACCGACCCGCCTGGCGGTCACCGCCGAGCGTGCGCTCCTCGAGCGGCTGGAGGCCGGCTGCGCGGCGCCGATCGGCGCCTGGGCGGCGCTCACCGGCACGAGCCTGCGCCTCGACGCCGTCGTCGCCCGACCGGACGGCTCCGCCACCCTGAGGCTCGGGTCGACGATCGAGGCGAGCACGCCCGACGATGCCCGGCGCCTCGGCGCCTCGCTCGCCGACGCTCCTGGCGCACGGTGCCGCCGAGCTGGCGGACCTGCGATGACCGCCCTGCCGCTCACCGGTTGGCGCGTGCTGGTCCCCCGACCCACCGCGGGGCGCAGCCCGGCCGTCGTCGCGCTCGCGGCCGCCGGGGCCGAGGCCGTGGTCGTCCCCCTGATCGAGACCGTGCCCCCCGAGGACCCGACGCCGCTGGCCGACGCCCTGCTCGCCCTCGAGGCCGGCTGGTACGAGTGGTTGGTGGTCTCCAGCGCCGCCGCCGTCCCGATCCTGGTCGAGCACGGGCTGCAGGCCCAGGGCGCCAAGGTCGCGGCCGTCGGGCCGGGCACCGCTCGCGCGCTGCGCGACGCCGACGTCCGCGTCGACCTCGTCCCGCTCAGCGAGTCGACCGCCCGCGCGCTCGTCGCGCAGTTCCCGGCCCCGGGCGGCACGGGGCGCATCCTGTTCCCCCGCGGCGACCTGGCCGCCCCCACGCTCGCCGACGGTCTGCGCGCCCGCGGCTGGCAGGTCGACGACGTCGTCGCCTACCGCACGGTCTCCGCCGAGGCGCCGAGCGCCGAGGTCCGCGAGGCGTGGGTCGACGGCACGATCCGCGGCGCGCTGCTCACCTCCGCGAGCACCGTCCGGGAGCTCGACACCCCTCGGGCCGCCGCCGACGAGCACGCTCCTGGTCGGCATCGGCCCGACCACCGCCGCCGAGGCCGCGCGCCTGGGTCTCCCGCTGGCGGGCGTGGCCACCGAGCAGACCATGACCGGGCTGGTCGACGCACTGGCCAGGGCGGCGAACACCGCGATGCCCGAACAGATCCCCAGCCCCGAGGAGGTCCCGTGAACCGACGCATCCGCCCCCGTCGGCTGCGAGCGACGGCGGCCATGCGCCGACTGACTGCCGAGACGCACCTGCACGCCTCCCAGCTCGTGCTCCCGGTGTTCGTCAAGGAGGGGCTGACCGAGCCGCACCCGATCGCGTCGATGCCCGGCGTGGTCCAGCACTCGCGCGACTCGCTGCGCAAGGCGGTCGCCGAGGCCGCCGGCGCGGGTCTGGGCGGCGTGATGCTCTTCGCGATCCCGACGATCAGGGACGCGGTCGGCTCCCAGGCCACCGACCCGTCCGGGATCCTCAACCTCGCCATCGCGGACACCGTCGCCGAGGTGGGCGACGCGCTCGTCGTGCAGGCGGACCTGTGCCTGGACGAGTTCACCGACCATGGGCACTGCGGCGTGCTGACCGTTTCGGGTCTGGTCGACAACGACGCGACCCTGGTCCGGTACGCCGAGATGGCCCTGGCGCAGGCCGCGGCGGGCGCTCACCTGGTCGGCCTGTCCGGGATGATGGACGGCCAGGTGGGCCACGTCCGGGACGCGCTCGACGCCGCGGGTCGCGACGACGTCGCCGTGCTGGCGTACGCGGCCAAGTACGCCTCCGCGTTCTACGGACCCTTCCGCGACGCCGTCGAGTCCCAGCTGGACGGGGACCGCCGGACGTACCAGATGGACCCGGCGAACCGTCGCGAAGCCGTGCGCGAGGTGGCCCTCGACATCGCCGAGGGGGCCGACGTCGTCATGGTCAAGCCCGCGCTGGCCTACCTCGACATCCTCGCCGACGTGGCCGCGACGAGCACCGTCCCGGTCGCGGCCTACCAGGTGTCGGGGGAGTACGCGATGATCGAGGCGGCCGCCGAACGGGGGTGGATCGAGCGCAGACGGGCGATCCTGGAGTCTGTGCTCAGCATCCGCCGCGCCGGTGCCGATCACGTGCTTACGTACTCTGCGACTGAGCTGGCCGGATGGCTGGCAGAGGAGATCTGATGTCTGCCCACGCCACCACCTCGGACCTGACGACGAGCGCTGCCGCCTTCGAGCGCGCGCAGGCCGTGATCCCCGGCGGGGTGAACTCGCCCGTGCGGGCGTTCGGCAACGTCGGCGGCACCCCGCGGTTCCTCGCGTCCGCCCACGGCGCCTATGTCACGGACGTCGACGGCAACGAGTACGTCGACCTCGTCGGCTCTTGGGGGCCCGCGCTCCTCGGGCACGCGCACCCGGCAGTGGTCGAGGCGGTCCGCGAGGCCGCCGGTCGCGGCCTCTCGTTCGGTGCACCCACGGTCACCGAGGTCGAGCTCGTCGACGAGATCCGGTTCCGGGTGCCTCCGGCCGAGAAGATCCGTCTGGTGTCCACGGGCACCGAGGCGACCATGACCGCGCTGCGGCTGGCCCGCGCGTTCACAGGTCGCGACCTGGTGGTCAAGTTCGCCGGCCACTACCACGGGCACGTCGACGCGCTGCTGGCCGCCGCCGGTTCCGGCGTCGCGACCCTCGGTCTGCCCGACTCCGCCGGCGTCTCCGCGGCGGTCGCCGCCGAGACGATCGTCCTGCCGTACAACGACGTGGCCGTGGTCGAGGCGGCGTTCGCCGAGCACGGCTCTCGGATCGCCGCCGTCATCACGGAGGCGTCGCCGGCCAACATGGGTGTCGTCCCGCCGATGCCCGGGTTCAACGCGGCGTTGCGCCGGCTGACCCACTCCCACGGCGCGCTGCTCATCCAGGACGAGGTGCTCACCGGCTTCCGCGTCGGGTACTCCGGCTGGTGGGGGCTCGAGGGTCTGCGCGAGGGCTGGTCCGCGGACCTCTACACGTTCGGCAAGGTCATCGGCGGCGGCCTGCCCGTCGCCGCGGTCGGTGGTCGGCGCGACGTCATGGCCCAGCTGGCGCCCGTCGGGCCCGTCTACCAGGCGGGCACCCTGTCCGGGAACCCGGTGGCCACGGCCGCCGGCCTGGCCACCCTGCGCCTGGCCGACAGCGGCGTGTACGAGCAGGTCGACGCCGTCGCCGTGAAGCTGCGCACCGAGCTCAACGCCGCGCTCGTCCGCGAGGGCCTGCCCCACACGATCCAGTGGGCCGGGAACCTGTTCAGCACGTTCTTCGGCGCCGACGCCGCCCGTCAGGGTGCCCGCGACTACACCGCCGTGCTGGCCACCGAGTCGTGGCGGTACGCGCCGTTCTTCCACTCGCTGCTGGAGGCGGGCGTCTACGCGCCGCCGTCCCCGTTCGAGGCCTGGTTCGTCTCCGCCGCCCACGACGACTCCGCGCTCGACCGCATCGTCAGCGCCCTGCCGGCCGCCGCCCACGCCGCCGCAACGGCCACCAAGCCGTAACGCTCGCGACGAGGCCAACGGCCTTGGTCGCGGCGTGCTCGCTCGGCCCCGCGTTGCGGTCGGTGAGCGGCTACGGGTTGAGCCAGGCGTCGTGGCGGGCGGCGAGGTCGTGGACCGCGGGCGGAGCTCGCCCGAGACCAGGCCGGCGAGCGTGACGCGGTCCAGGACGTCGCGGACGCTCACGCGCAGTGCGACCCACACCTCGAGCAGGGCCTGCGCCGAGCCGGCGTACTCGAGGGCGGTGGGGCGCTCGTCGCGGACCGTGACCAGCGGGCCGTCGACGGCGCGGATGATGTCGGCGAGCGTGATCTCGTCGGCCGGGCGGGCCAGCCGGTAGCCGCCGGAGCGTCCGCGGACCGAGGTCACCACGTCGCCGCGCCGCAGGTCGCCCAGGATCCGCTCGAGGAACGGCACCGGCAGCTGCTGCCCGGCGGCCAGGTCGTCGGCGCGGACCGGGGAGCCGTGCGGGGACGCCGCCAGCTCGGCGCACGCACGCACGGCATAGTCCGCCTTCGCTGAGACCCGCATGCCGATGATTGTGCCGGTTCCGGACCGGAGGAATACCCCCTAGGGGTATTGTGGTTGCACTGGACGAGCAACCTTCACCCTCTGGAGACCCCCGTGCACGGCTACACCGACGCCAAGGACGACTACCTCAAGCGCCTCCGACGCGTGGAAGGCCAGGTCCGCGGCATCGCGCGGATGGTCGACGAGGACGTGTACTGCATCGACGTGCTCACCCAGATCGCTGCCGTGACCAAGGCCCTGCAGGCCGTCTCGATCGGTCTGGTCGAGGATCACCTGGCGCACTGCGTCGTCGACGCCGCCCGGCAGTCCCCGGAGGAGGGCGCCGCCAAGGTCCGCGAGGCCTCCGACGCCATCGCGCGTCTCGTCCGTTCCTAAGACCCGCACGACCCGTCCGCCACCCCGGTAGGGAGCACCACCATGAGCACCACGACAACCTTCGGCGTCGACGGCATGACCTGCGGTCACTGCGTCTCCGCCGTCACCTCCGAGCTCTCGGCGCTGCCCGGCGTGCACGACGTGGTGGTCCAGCTGATCGTCGGCGGCTCGTCGACCGTCTCCGTCACCTCCGACACGCCGCTCGCCGACGACGCCGTCGCCCAGGCGGTCGTCGAGGCGGGGTACGTGCTGACGCCTCGGCGGTCCTTGCTGTGAGCAGCGAGAGGACGGTCGACCTCGCGATCGAGGGGATGACGTGCGCGTCCTGCGTCGCGCGGGTGGAGAAGAAGCTCAACCGCCTGTCGGGCGTCGAGGCCACGGTGAACCTGCCGCTGGAGTCCGCACACGTCCGCATCGACGAGGCCGGAAGCACGATCGACACCGACGCGCTGGTGGCGGCCGTCCGCTCGGCGGGCTACGACGCGACGGTCACCCGTACCTCGACGCCGGCGGGCCCGCGAACCGCTCCGGCCGGTCCCGAGGTGCCCGGCCACGACCTGGCGGACCACAGCATGTCCGGGCACGGCATGTCGGGCCACGGCCACCAGATGGACGCGTTCGAGCACGCCCTCTCGGGTCACTCGATGGCGCCCGGCCACGACATGGACCCCGACGACGACACGTCCGCACCCACCGACGCGCGCGGCGCGGACCTCCGGCGGCGGCTCCGCGTGGCCGCCGTCCTGAGCGTCCCGGTGCTCCTGCTGTCGATGATCCCGGCGTGGCAGTTCACCGGCTGGCAGTGGGTCGTCGCGGCCCTCGCCCTGCCGGTCGCCACCTGGGCCGCCTGGCCGTTCCACCGGGCCGCCGCGCGGGCTGCACGCCACGGCGCGTCCACCATGGACACGCTCGTCTCGATCGGCATCGTCGCCGCGACCGGCTGGTCGCTCTGGGCGCTCCTGTTCGGAGGTGCCGGCGAGCTGGGCATGACCATGAGGCCGTCGCTGTGGCCGGCCGCGGACCACACCACCACCGAGCTCTACTTCGAGGTCGGGGCCGTGGTCACCACGTTCCTGCTGGCCGGTCGCTATGCCGAGCACCGCTCGCGCCGTCGCGCCGGCGACGCCCTGCGCACACTGCTCGACCTCGGCGCCAAGGACGTGGCCCTCCTCGAGAACGGCACCGAGCGGCGCGTCCCCGTCGCGCAGCTCGTGGCGGGCAGCGAGTTCGTCGTCCGCCCCGGCGAGAAGGTCGCCACCGACGGCGTCGTGGTCCGCGGCACGTCCGCCTTGGACGCGAGCCTGCTCACGGGCGAGCCCGTCCCCGTCGACGTCGGCCCCGGCGACGAGGTGACCGGCGCGACGATCAACACGTCGGGTGCGCTCGTGGTGCGGGCCACGCGCGTGGGCGAGGAGACCCGGCTCGCGCAGATCGGCCGCCTGGTCGCCGCCGCGCAGACCGGCAAGGCACCCGTGCAGCGGCTGGCCGACCGCATCTCCGCCGTGTTCGTCCCCGTAGTCCTGGTGCTGTCGGCGGCGACGCTGGCCGTCTGGCTGCTCAGCGGGTCCTCGACGCAGGCCGCCTTCACGGCGGCGGTCGCCGTCCTGATCATCGCGTGCCCGTGCGCCCTCGGTCTCGCGACGCCGACCGCGCTGCTGGTCGGCACCGGGCGCGGCGCCCAGCTCGGGATCCTCATCAAGGGTCCGGAAGTGCTCGAGCAGACGCGCGCCGTCGACACCGTCGTCCTCGACAAGACCGGCACCGTCACCCAGGGCAGCATGGCGCTCGTCGAGGTCCTCGGCGGCGACGACGTGCTCCGCCTCGCGGCCGCGGTCGAACAGCTGGCCGAGCACCCGATCGGCCGTGCGATCGCAAGCGCCGTGGAGAGGCGGACCGGCGACACCGGCGCCGACGGCGTCGTCATCGGCGCCGACCAGGTGCACGACTTCCGCGCGGATGCCGGTCTCGGCGTCGCCGGCGTGGTCCGGACCGCGCACGCGGGTGTCGGGCTGGGTCGGCGCGTCCTCGTCGGGAAGCCGGCGTGGCTGTCCCAGCAGGGTGTTCCGACGACGGACTGGCTGCCGGAGTTCGAGGCCGCGGAGGCGGACGGCGCCACCGCGGTGATGGTCGCCTGGGACGGCAGCGCGCGAGGCGTGCTGGTGCTCCGGGACCCGGTGAAGCCGACGTCCGCGCAGGCCGTCGCCGAGCTCCGGGCGCTGGGCCTGCGACCCGTCCTGCTCACGGGTGACGGCCGCGGCGCGGCGCTCGCGGCTGCCCGGGCCGTCGGCATCGCCGAGGCCGACGTCCACGCGCAGGTGCTCCCGGCCGACAAGGTCTCCGTGGTGGCCACGCTGCAGGCGCAGGGCGCCCGCGTCGCGATGGTCGGCGACGGGGTCAACGACGCCGCCGCCCTGGCCACCGCGGACCTCGGCCTGGCCATGGGTACGGGTACCGACGTGGCGATCGAGGCCGCGGACGTCACCCTCGTGCGCGGTGACCTGCGCGCGGCGGGCGACGCGATCCGGCTGTCGCGCCGGACCCTGCGGGTGATCAGGCAGAACCTGTTCTGGGCCTTCGCGTACAACGTCGCGGCGATCCCGCTGGCGGCGTTCGGGTTGCTGAACCCGATGATCGCCGGCGCGGCGATGGCGTTCTCGTCCGTGCTCGTCGTCGGCAACTCTCTGCGGCTGCGCACGTTCGCGTAACAACCGCCGTTCAGCGGGCGTCCAGCCAACCCTCAGCGGGCGCCCCTACGCTCGCACCATGACAGCGCCGTTGACGCCTCCCGCGGGGCCGCCTCCTGTCCCCCGCGAGGTGGACCGTGCCGAGGATGCTGACGCCCTCGGCACGGCCCTCGTCACGACGCCGCCGATCAGCATGAAGGCCTACCGCCGGCGCATCACCACGGAGATCTGGATCGTCCTCGGGCTCTCGCTCGGCCGCTCGGGGATCTACGCGGTGGTCAACATCATCGACCGTCTCACCGCGGGCCCACCGCTCGGGGACCAGACGACGACGCTGAACCCCAGCCAGTCCCCGCGTCCGTGGCTGGACCTGACGTACCAGCTGCTGCAGATCGGCTTCGCGCTGATCCCGGTTGCGCTCGCCCTGTACCTGCTCTCCGCCAACGGACGCTCGGCGGTCCGCCGGATCGGCCTGACGTTCACGCGACCGTGGCGGGACCTGGGCGTCGGCGTGGCGCTGGCCGCCTGCATCGGCATCCCCGGCCTGGCGCTCTACGCGGGCGCCCGGGCGCTCGGGCTCGCCGTCGACGTGCAGGCGTCCGGCCTGAGCTCCAACTGGTGGACCATCCCGGTGCTCCTCTTCGCGGCGATCCAGAACGCGCTGCTGGAGGAGGTGATCGTCGTCGGCTACCTCATGGAGCGGCTGGGCGAGCTTCCGCTGGAAGGTGCCCATGGTCATCGCGGCGAGCGCCCTGCTGCGCGGCTCGTACCACCTGTACCAGGGGTTCGGCGGGTTCGTCGGCAACGCGATCATGGGCGTGCTGTTCGCCTTCTACTACTCACGCAGGCGCCGGGTCATGCCGCTGGTCGCCGCGCACACGATCATGGACATGGTCGTGTTCGTCGGCTACTCGCTGATCCCCGCCGCCTGGCTGACGGCCCTGCACTTCTCGTAGACCCTCAGCTAGACGCGCCCTGCTTGGCTCTGCTTGGCCTGACCTTTCGCCGCGAAGCCGCCGACGACGAGCAGGACTCCCGCGACGAACGCGAACAGGCCGAGGACCACGACGACGACCTTGACGGACGTCTGGGGGTGCGTGATCAGCAGCAGGCCGATCAGGAACGAGACCAGCCCCGACGCGAGCAGCCACATCCATGCGGCGTCCTTGGCGCGGAACCGGACGATCGACCCGATGATCTGCAGGATGCCGACCAGCAGAACCCAGATCGCGATCATCCAGAAGATGAACTTGGCGGTCCCGTTGGTGAAGATCACCGCGACCAGACCGATCACCAGACTGACCAGACCGGAGAGCAGCCACCATCCCGCGCCGGACTCCTTGCGCTGCGTGAACCACTCGGCGAGCGCGACGACGCCGTCGATGATCGCGAAGATGCCGAAGATCCAGACGAGCGCGGTCACGGACCACAACGGGTTGGCCAGCATGAACCCACCCATGACCAACAGGAACACCCCGCGCAGGACGGGCACCCACCACACGCGCTGGATCTCAGCGGCGGAGCTGACGGTCATCGTGGCCTCCATTCGGCGCGACGGCGCACGCGCGCCGGTTCGTGCGCCACGCTAGTGGACAGACCGCCACAACACCGGCAGCCGGCGGCGGCGCGTGTGCGCAGGACCACCCCGCGAGGCAGGCCACAACAACGGGGAGTTGACGGCCTGGGCTCCTAGACTCGCCCCTATGCCCGCGACGCCGTCCGCCAGTCGCGCGGCGGCCGACGACGTCGCCGCTGCGGCAGCCGTCGTCGCACCGCCGGCTGCCGCTCCTGCCGACGACGTCCGGGCGCCGATCGAGATCGTCGACATCCCGAGCGCGCGCGTGCACCACCCGAGCGACCTGCTCAGCATGATCCTGTCGTTGCTCGGGGTGGTGCTGGTCCTGGCGCTGGCGACGTACGCCCACAACACGACGACCGGCGTGGCCGAGGACGTCCAGGGCTTCGCCTCGCTGCTGTCCGAGATCCTGTTCGTCCCCGTGCAGGTGCTCGAGGGCTTCGTCACCCTCGTCGTCCCGTTGGCGGTCATCACGGAGCTGGCCATCCGGCGGCTGGGGCGCCAGCTGCTCGAGGGGCTGCTCGCGGCGCTGGCCGCGGTGCTGCTCAACGAGGTCGTCCGGTACGTCATCGAGAACTTCGCGTCCACCGAGTTCTCGGTCGGGCTGTCCATCCGGACCGAGGGCGAGTGGGTCGTCACGCTCCCCGGCTACGTCGCCCTGCTCGTCGGTCTGCTGACCGTCGTCGGACCTCGCTCTCGTCGCCGGACCGTGAAGTGGTCGTGGAACCTGCTCTGGGTCGCGGCAGGCGTCCTGCTCATCACGGCCGGGGTCTCGCTGCCGGGCCTGATGGTCTCGTTCCTCATCGGCCGCGTCGCCGGGCTGGGCGTGCGGTACCTCTCCGGGGTCCGGTCGGAACGCGCCTACGCCGAGAGCCTGGTCGGGGGCGTCCGCCGCGCGGGGTTCGAGCCCGTGCGCATCGTGCGCGTCGCCGACCCGACCACCGACGCCGAGGCTGCCGACTCCAAGGTGCCCGTACCGGCCCTGGGCACCGACCCCGCCGCGCAGGCCCTCACCCGGTCGACGCGCGACCGGGTCTACGCCCTCACGACGGAAGCCGGCGACGACCTCGACCTCGTCGTCATCGACGGGGACCGCCAGGTGGTCGGCATGCTCACGCGGCTGTGGCGGACCCTGCGGATGCGCGGCATCGAGGGACGTTCGGTGGTCTCGCTGAGGCAGGCGGCCGAACGAGCGGCGCTCCTGGCCTACGCGGCACGAGCCGCCGGCGTCCGCACCCCGAAGCTGCTGAGCCTCGCCGAGGCCGAGGACTCGATGCTGCTGGTGCAGGAACGACCTGGGCACGCCGTCCCGCTGGCGTCGTTGGAGGCCGACCAGTTCACCGACGACCTGCTCGCGGAGATCTGGGCGCAGCTGCGCCTCGCGCACGAGGCGGGGATCGCGCACCGCGCGCTGACCAGCGACGTCATCCTTGTCGAGGACGTGGTCGGCAGACCCGTCGTGTGGATCACGTCCTGGGGCTGGGCGACGTGGCGTCCTCCGAGCTGGCCCGCCGCATGGACGTCACCCAGCTCGTCGCCCTCCTCGCCCTGCGCGTCGGTGCAGCGCGCGCCGTGGGCTCGGCCGTCGACGTGCTGCCCGACCACGACATCGGCGCCATCGGGCCGTTGCTGCAGACGATCTCGCTGCCGCGGCTCACCCGTGACGAGATGCGTGCGCACAAGCAGGTGCTCACCGAGCTGCGGTCGGCCCTCGTCGCGCGGCTGCCCGAGGCCGACGTCGCGCCGCAGCAGCTGGTCCGGTTCGGCGCGCGGACGGTGCTGACCGTCGTCGTGCCGATCGTCGCCATCTTGTTCGTCGTCACGTCGATCAACATCCACGAGATCTCGTCGGCCCTCGGTCAGAGCGACTGGCGCTGGACCGCGCTGGCGTTCGCCCTCGGACTGCTCACGCTCGTCGGCGCCGCACTGGCGTTCGTCGCGTTCTCACCCGTCAAGCTCCGGCTCTGGACGACGATCCTCGTGCAGACCGCCGCCGCATTCGTCGCGCTGGCGGCACCCGCCGGCCTGGGGCCCGCGGCCCTGAACCTGCGGATGCTGACCAAGCGCGGCGTCACGGCCACCCTGTCCGCTGCGACGGTCGCGCTCGTGCAGGTCAGTCAGCTGATCGTGACCCTCGGGCTGCTGATCGTGCTCACGCTCGCGTCCGGCAACAAGGAGTCCGCACTCCCGATCTCGCCGGCGGTGCTCATCGTCATCGGCATCATCGCGGCCCTCGTGGCGGCCTCGCTGCTGATCCCACGTGTCCGGCAATGGGTGCTGGCCAAGACGCTGCCCACGCTGCGCCAGACGTGGCCCCGGCTCATCGAGGTCGTCGGCCAGCCCTGGCGCCTGGTCCTGGCGCTCGCCGGCAACCTGCTCATGACGCTCGGCTTCATCTTCGCGTTCTACGCCTCGATGCAGGCCTTCGGGCAGCACGCGTCGCTCATCCAGGTCGCGCTGGTCTACCTGGCCGGCAACACGGCCGGCGCGCTGATCCCGACGCCCGGCGGCATGGGCACCATCGAGCTGGCGCTCGCCGGCACGCTCGCCAGCGTGACCGGCATCAACGCCGGTGTCGCCACGTCGATCGCGGTGGTCTTCCGCGTGGTGACGTACTGGCTGCGCATCCCCATCGGCTGGGTGGCCATGCAGTACCTGCAGAAGAAGGGCGAGCTCTGAGCCGTCGCTCGTGAGCCCGGACAGACCTCCGGGCCGGCACCCACGTGGGGTACCGGCCCGGAGTCTCGTTCAGCTGCGGGTCAGGCGAGCGCCTTGGCCTTCAGCGTGTCGAACTCGGCCTGCGAGATCGTGCCCGAGTCCAGCAGCGCCTTGGCGTCGGCGATGTGGTCGGCGGGCGACTTGCCCGAGCCGGCGACCTCGCGGATGTAGGAGTCCGTGTTGGCCTGCGCCGCCTGGACCGCCCTGCCCTGGCGCTCGGCCATGCCGGTGCCACGTGCGATCAGGTAGATCAGCGCGGTGAGGAACGGAGCCACGATCAGGAAGATGATCCAGACCGCCTTCCACCAGCCGCTGAGCTTGTGGTCGCGGAACAGGTCTCCGATGATCTGGAAAAGGATCATCAGGTAGACGACGAACAGGAACCACCAGATCAGCAGCCAGAACCACTGCGAAAAGCTGTTCATGCGACCCTCTCTCCACCTGGGCCCGCCCCGAGTGACCGGCCCGCTGCGCTGAGGCTAACCGACAATGCACAGAATCTGCACGAGGTGCCCCAAACGGGCGCATGAGACATGGGCAGACACGACAAGACCCCCGGTCGATGACCGGAGGTCTTGGCTGTTGCCGAGCCGGGAAGGGCTCAGGCGGCGGCGTGCTCGCGCTGCGCCGGGATCAGCTCGATCGCCTTGCCGCGAGCGGCGAGACCGGCCCACGCCTGGAGACGTGTGACGGGAAACGCACCCGTGACCGGGATCGGTGCCTCGGACGGGTCGACTGAGTACCCACGCTGGTCCATGTGGCTGTCCTGTCTGTTCGGTAGCCCGGCTGACCGTGTAGGTCCCGTGGCTTTGCGTCCCCTCCTTGCGGAGGGTTTGCCGTTTCGCTGACAAGTGCGACATTAGACGACAGGTGTCTGTGACGGAAGTGATCGGTCCCGCTCAACTCCGGACGACCGTCCATTTCACCCGGTTGGCGGTATCTGAGCGGTTGCTGAGACCTCGTTATGCGTTCACCCGGTGCAATCCCGGCGGTCAACTCGGTCAGAGAGCACCTCAGCCGAAGGTGAGCGAGTACAGCTGCACACCTTCCGGCACATGCAGCTCGAGCGTGCCGTCCACCGCATTCGTGCCGCTGACCAGCGGATATGCCCGTGGCGTCCCGGTGACATTGACGACGAGATCGGCGGTAGCCGCTCCATTTGTGTGCGGAATCCGTACCTTTACGGCGCCAACTCCACCGATGACCGCCTGCACCACGGACGCGTGGTACTTCAGCCGGACCACTGCGTCGGGCCCGGCCGTCGCGCCTTGATAGTCGGTTGTCCATGTGCCGCCGAGTGCAATTGTGTTTGTTTCCTGGTTCGCGGGAAGCGTGTAGGTCGCCGTGCCTTCCCGGTAGTCGCCCGCCACGTTGCTGTGCTTGCCGATCGACAGGAACGTCTCGGGCGTCAGGCTGCCGGTCGGCGTCGTGTCCTGGACCTGGGTAGAGGCCGGCAGCCGGACATCCGGGTTCGCCCGGGTGAGCAGGGTGCGGATCAGCGTCTCGGTCGCCGCGTAGCCGCCCTCGCCCTGCGACACCTGACGGATCGTGCCGGACGCGTCGATCAGGTAGTGCGCCGGCCAGAAGCGGTTCCGATAGGCGGTCCACGTGGCGTAGGAGTTGTCCTGGGCGACCGGGTAGGTGATGCCCAGCCTCTTGGCCCCGTCGACGACGTTGCGGGTCTCGTGCTCGAACGCGTACTCGGGCGTGTGCACCCCGATGACCACCAGACCCGCGTCGCGGTACGCCTTGTCCCACGCGGTCACGTGCGGGATCGAGCGCTGACAGTTGATGCACGAGTACGCCCAGAAGTCGACCAGCACGACCTTCCCCTTCAGGCTCGCGAGATCGATCGGCGCGCCGTCGGGTGTGTTCAGCCACGTGTCGATGCCGCGGATCGCCGGGGCCGTGCCGCAGTCCTCGAGCGCCGTCGAGTCGTTGGTGCAGTCGGCGATCTTCGCGTTCTCGGCCGTCACCAGTCCCCCCAGGTCGAGCTGTCGCTGGACCGTCTCGTTCGAGGCGACCTTCGACTGCAGCGCGTCGGTGTACCCGGGCAGCGCCCGCTGGATCGCGTCCGTCACGTTGAAGGCGAGCGCGAGTGCGAGAGCGATCATCAGCGCACCCCCCGCCGCACGGATCGCCCTCTGGTGGGTACGGAACGCCGCGATCCGTTCGGCCACCCGACGACCAGCCAGCGCCAGGACCAGCAGCGGGATCGCCGCTCCGAGCGCGAAGGTCACCGTCAGGACGATCGTGCCCACGCCGACCGTCCCGGTCGCGCCCGCCACGGTGATCGCCGCCAGCACCGGGCCCGCGCACGGGACGTAGACCGCGCCGAGGCCGAGACCGAGAACGAACCCGCCGCGCCCCTTGCCCGGCACCCGGTTCGGGGTGAGCCGGGCGAACGGCCGCTCGAGCAGCTCCTCGAACCGCGGGACCAGCAGGCCGAGACCCAGCAGGCCGAGCACGACGATGCCCGCCCACCGCAGCAGGTCCTGCGGAAGCCCGAGCAGGTTGAGCACGACCGTCCCGACGAGGGTCACCAGCGTGAAGCTGGTGACCAGCCCGGCGATCACCAGGTACGGCCGACGCGCGGCCGCGCGGTCGGCCTGGGCGCCGGCCTCGGACCGGTCCAGCACGGCGACCGGGCTCTCCGGCGCGGCGCCGGCGCTCGTCGCTGACGCCGGCGACGTGCGCGTGAGGAACGAGGGCTGTGGCATCGCACCCACGACCATGCCGCGCGGCGCTGCGCGGTTCGCGACGGCGGGGCGGTCCCGGGCCGCCTCGACGCCCCCGGCGAAGAACACCACCGGGAGCACGGGCAGGATGCAGGGCGAGATGCCGGTGATGAGGCCACCGACGAGGCCGATGAGCGCGAGCGTGAGCAGGTCCATGGCCTGGG
The DNA here is from genome assembly GCF_058248365.1 of Cellulomonas sp. McL0606. The sequence goes on from NZ_CM177779.1 coordinate 4,040,479, forward strand.
TTCGCCACGGCGACCCCCGTGGATGGGTGGCGGCAGACAGGGCCGCTCGCGTCGTCGGAAAACTGCCGACGATCCGGACCCATCCGGCTGCCCGACCGCGCCGAACCCCCGAGCGACAAGGGGACGACCGGGCCACCGCCCGGCCCACGACCATCAGGGAGAGTCACCATGCGCACCTCGAACCGCACACGCATCGCCGCCGTCCTTCTCGCCGGCGTCACAGGCCTCGCGCTCACGGCCTGCTCGTCGAACAACGACACGGCGGGGTCCTCGTCGAACGACTCCGCGATGGCGATGCCGTCCGACACACCCTCCGCCATGGCCGGCGACGCGATGACGGCCGACCCCGCCGCCGACCTCGTCGGCCCCGGCTGTGCCGGCTACGCCGCGCAGGTTCCGACCGGGCCGGGGTCCGTCACCGGCATGTCGACCGACCCGGTCGCCGTGGCTGCGTCGAACAACCCGCTGCTGACCACGCTCACCGCGGCGGTGTCCGGCAAGCTCAACCCGGACGTCAACCTGGTCGACACGCTGGACGGGAGCGAGTTCACCGTCTTCGCACCGGTCGACGACGCGTTCGGCAAGATCGACGCCGCGACGATCGACTCGCTCAAGACCGACTCCGCCACGCTCACGAAGATCCTGACCTACCACGTGGTGCCCGGGCAGCTCTCGCCGGACAAGGTCGACGGCACCCAGACCACGGTCGAGGGCGGCACGGTCGACGTCGAGGGCACGGGTGACGCCATGACCGTGAACGGCGCCAAGGTCATCTGCGGCGGCGTCCACACCGCCAATGCGACCGTGTACCTCATCGACACGGTGCTCATGCCGACGATGTGAGCGCCCCGCACTCCCGGTCTCTCCCCTGACGACCGGTGGGCACGACACCCCCTGCGCTGGGTACGGCGCGGGGGGTGTCGTCGTGCCAGGGCAAGACCCACCTGTCTGGTCTCCGCAGCGCCCGCGAGAACGGCACCGTGAACCGCCGGTGTCGAGGCGAGCTGCCGATCTCGTCGTGCCGGGCCGGAGTCAGGTGGCGGACATGACCAGGACCGGCGGCGTCGTCGGTTGGGCCGAGCCGCCGGTGGGTTCGACCGTGACCGCGAGGGAGTCGCCCGAGGCGAAGTCGTCGGTGAGGGCTCGGGCGCTGCCGCCGCTGTCGGCCAGGATGCCGGCGGACGTCGCGGCGCCGCCGCTGACCACCCACAGCTGGTAGACGTGCCCCGCGCCGGGATCCGGCATGTCCGAGGCGCTGATCAGGGCCTGCGAGTCGGTCATGACCGCCGTCGCCGTGCCACCGCCGGGCATCGTCCCGTGCACGACGACCGCCGACGGGTCGGTCAGCAGGTCGGCGAGCGCCTGCTGCTGCTGCTCCGCGTGGTCCGCCCGCTGCGCCTGCTGGACGGCGAGCGCCGTCGGGATCGCCGCCCCGATCACCACGGCCGCCGCGATCGCGAGCCACCGGGCCTTCGGACGTCGGCGTGAGGACAGGTCGGTGACCTGCGCGGGTCCGGGTTCCGACGAGGCGGCGGCGGCTCGAGCGGGCGGCGAGCCGACCGCATGACGGGGCCCGGCGAGCGGCCCGGCCTGCGCCGTCCCGGCGACCTGGGCGAGGACCGAGGCACGCAGGGTCGCGGGCGGATCGGCAGCGACGGCGTCGCCGAGGGTCGCCGCCACCTCGAGCAGCGACGCCAGCTCGCGAGCCGCGGCCGGGTCGGTCGCGACGAGTGCCTCGACCGAGGCTCGCTCGTCCGCGTCGACGGCGTCCAGCGCGTAGGCGCCGAGCAGCGAGCGGGCATCGTCGGCGGCCCGCTCGTCCTGAGGGCGGGACTCGTTCATGCGCTCACCCCCAGGCAGTCGCGCAGGCGGAGCAACCCGTCCCGGATCCGCGACTTCACGGTGGGCAGGGGCGCGGACAGCTCGTCGGCCACCTCACGGTAGGTGCGGCTGCCGTAGTAGGCGAGCACCACGGCCTCGCGCTGGGTGGAGGTCAGCGTGCCGAGGCAGTCCCGGACGCGGGTCTGCTCGAGGGCGGACTCGACCTCGTCGGCGACCACGTCGAACGGACGCTCGGCGCTCAGGTCGAGGTCGCGCTGGTCGCGGTCGCGCTGCGACTGGACGGAGCGGACGCGGTCCACGGCCCGACGGTGCGCGAGAGTGAGCGCCCAGGTGCGCGCCGACCCGCGGCCGGCGTCGTACCGCGGAGCCTGCCGCCAGACCTCGACCCAGACCTCCTGGGCGACCTCGGCGGCGTGGTCGGGGTCGCGCAGGACCCCCAGGCAGGTGCCGAAGACGCTGCGGCCGAGGGCGTCGTAGAGGGCCGCGAACGCGGTGTCGTCGCCGGCCGCGACCGCAGCGAGCAGCGCTTCCGCGGTCGCGGGACGGTCCTCGAGAAGCCGGGGGACGGGACCCCGTCCGGGCGCGACGGGGTCAGCGGCGGGACCGGGAGGTCTCGAGGCTGGCTCCACGCGGGCCAGTGTGCCCCACCGTGCGGTCGCTCGCTCTGCGGCGGGCGCGCGGTCCGCCGCCGAGGGAGCGGACGCGGCCACGAGCAGGACGAGGGACATGGGAAGCCGTTGCACCGGACGTCGAAGGGATCTGTCGCTGGTTGTTCGGCGCCGAGGTCGGGCCGGATGGCCCGCTCGCGGGTGAAAGCGGTCAGAATCCTGCGCCTGCGCGCGTGGAGAACGCCGCGTCGCGATGAGTCTCCCGGCGGCGCTCGGCGGCGACGAGTTCGGTCCGGGCCCAGTGGGGGCGGTCCGCTGCGGGCGGGCGCACCCGGCGCAGGCGGTCTCGGCCGGCGCCGAGGGCGAGTCGGGGGATCGGGATGCGCACCGTGCGCACGTCGTACGTCAGCGCGACCATGTCACGCCTCCTCGGAAGAGTTCGGATCCTGCTGCTGGGGGGCGTCGGACGCCTCCGGACCGGGTGTTTCAGAGAACGCGGGATCGGGGTGGCTGGTGGTGAGCCAGCGCATGAGTCGGGCGCCGGCCGGACGGGCCGACGCGTCGATCGATCGGGCCAGGAACGGTTCGATGAGGGCGGAGACCGCGTCGTTGAGCTCTGCCGCCTCGTCGGGTGTCGCCCAGAACGACTCCCGGTTCATCGCGAGCGCGGCGCGCTGACCTGCGAGCTCGTCAGCACGGTCCGCGCGCGTTCGCAGCGCCTGGACGAACCGGTCGACCTCCTGCCGGACCGCGATCTCCGCGAGCTCGGCGATCGCGTGGACCGAGCCCGGGACCGACTCGTCAGGCGTGAACATCTCGCGCCGCTCTGCACGCCGCCACGGCCGCTCGCGACCGCGGCGCTCAGCCGGCTCGATGAACCCGTAGCGCGCGAGCACCCGTAGGTGGAACGAGCAGTTGGCGACGGTCTCGCCCGTGTGCTGGGCGCACTGCGTGGCGGTGGCCTCCCCGACGTCGTCGAGGTAGTCGAGCAGCGTCAGCCGCAGCGGGTGGGCGAGCGCGCGGATTCGGTCCGGGTCGCTGGTCCGCTCCGCACCCGCGAAGGGGTGGGATCCGGTGGTGTCGTCCGCGCTCATGCCGTCACCCTAGAACGCGCAACAACTCTTGCGCAACACTTATTGCGCAAGAAGTGTTGCGAGTTTCGAGGGGACAGAGCGAGGCCCCCACCTCTCGGTCATCGAGAAGCGGGGGCCAGAGTTCGGGGACGGTCCGTTACTTGAACGCGTCCTTGACCTTCTCGCCTGCCTGCTTGAGGTCGGCACTGGCCTGGTCGGCCTTGCCCTCTGCCTCGAGGCGGTGGTCGTCGGTCGCCTTGCCGGCGCCCTCCTTGACCTTCCCCTTGGCTTCCTCGGCAGCGTTGGAGATCTTGTCGTCGATGCCCATCAGAATCACTCCCCTCGGGTTGGCAACATCTCGACGCTACGTCCGGTCGACGCGTCACGCATCTGGGGCGACCGAGGCCGCGAGCGCCTCGAGGACCTGCCGCCAGAGACCCTCGGCATGCGCGACCTCGTCGGCCGACCCGTTCCCGTCCTGCTCCAGGACGACGGTCGTGGTGCCGTCGGACTCGGCCAGCGAGAACGTCAGGTGGTGGTAGTTCTCGGGCACGTCCGGCTGCCCGGAGAGCGGAGACCAGTGCGTGTACCGCAGCAGCCGTGGCGGATCGACCTCGACGATCTCGCCGTGGTCCTGGAACGGCTTGCCCTCCCACTCTCCGTCGAACGTGATGGGGTCGCCGACGACGTAGGTGCTGGTCACGGTCGATCCGACCATCCACCGCTGCGTCGGGTCGACGAGCACGGACCAGACATCCGCGGCGGACGCCTGGATCTGGACGGTGGCCCGGGCCACCAGGTTCTCAGCCACGGTGACCCACCCGGTACAGGTCGGTGAGCGTGAAGATCTCCGAGCCGTGGTGGATCGCTCGCGGTTGACGTGCAGGACGAGCTGCGCGAAGGGTGCCTGCGCGTCGATCTCCGTGGCCTGGCTGAACCCGACCGTGAAGATGTCGTCGTCGGCCATCGCCGCGATGCCCGACCGCCACGCGTCGGCCACGGCCGTCAGAGCCGCGACCGCCGTCCCGACCTCCCCGGAGTCAGCCGAGGTCCGGCCGTCGCAGCCGGTGCTCGCCGAACGTCCAGTCGTACCTCTCGGTGAGCACCTCGGTCAGGTGCGCGACCAGCCAGGCGACGGTGCGTGGACCCGGCTCGTCGCGCCCCGCGGGCCACTCCACCACCCACTCGCCGACCCCGAACATGCGGGCCGCGGTGGACTCCGCACGCCGTCGGACGGACAGCGCACCGGGTACGGGCTCCCACGTGAACTCGTCCTGCGTGACGGTGGTCAGCCGGCCGCGCAGCCGAACCAGGAGTACTCCAGCTGGCTGCGTACGGCGGCGCGAGCCGTCGGGACCTCGTTCAGCGACCAGTCGAAATCGTCGGTGGTGGTCATGCTTCGACGGTAGCGAAGCCCTCCGACAGCCGCCCCTCGGCCGGGCGAGAGCTCGCAGCGCGCCGCCCGAGGCTGGCCCGCTCGCTACAGCTCTTCCCGCAGGCGCGGCTCCGTGCGGCGCGCAGGCACGAAGCCCGACTTGTCGGCGTAGAACGCGCGGACGACGTCCATGTCCGCCGGGATGTCGCCGGTCAGCTCGAGCGTCGGGCCGAGGCCGGTGGTCATGGTCGTGCGGTCGACGTAGCCGAGCGTGACGGGCAGACCCGTGGCGCGGGCGATCCGGTAGAAGCCCGACTTCCAGCCGTCACCGTTGCGCGTGCCCTCGGGCGTCACGACGAGGTAGAACCGGTCGCCGCCCTGGATCCGCGCGATCAGCTCGTCGACGAGGCCCGCCGGGTTGGCACGGTCCACCGGGATTCCACCGAGCGCTCGCATGATCGGCCCGGCGACTCCTCGGAAGAGCCCGTGCTTGCCCAGCCACCTGATGCGCAGGTCGGCCTCGCCGGCGATGGCGAGCATCAGGACGAAGTCCCAGTTCGACGTGTGCGGCGCGCCGACGAGCAACCCCGCCCCGTCGCTCGGGACGCGCTCGCCGGCGAGCGTCCACCGGCTCATCCGCCAGTAGCCGCGCGCGAGGGCGTGTCGCACCGTCATCGTCTGCTCACGGGCGAACGATCTCACGCCCGCGGGCTCGCGCAGACCGGCAGGGTCCAGGCGCGGCGCGGCTCAGGCGTAGTGCGGCTCGGGCGTAGCGCGGCTCAGACGTGGTCCCGCCAGGTGTGCGTCGGGTCGTAGCCCAGCAGCCGGCGGGCCTTGTCGATGGACAGCAGCGTCTCGGTGCCGCTGACCGGTCGCTCGAGGGGCACGTCCGGGAAGTACCGCGCGAGCAGGTCGGCCGACGGCGTGGTCATGACGGAGTCCGGGGACGCGACGATGAACGCCTCGAACCCCGTGAGCTCGCTCTCCAGCGCCCGCTGCACCGCGAGGGCGCCGTCGCGGGCGTCGATGTAGCTCCACAGGTTCCAGATCCGACGGCGCGGGTCGTCCTCGAACGACGGGAACTCGGCGTAGTCCTCGACGTCCATGACGTTCGAGAACCGCAGCCCGATGAGCTTCGTCGTAGGGTCCCAGCGCGCAAAGTGGCGGGCCATCTCCTCCTCGACCGCCTTGCCGAGGGAGTAGGTGCTCTCCGGCCGGACCGCGTACTCCTCGTCGACGGGGGCGTACGGCGGAGGCGTCTCGAACGGCAGGCCGAGCACGGTCTCGCTCGAGGCCCAGACGACGTTGCGGATGCCCGCCCGCCTCGCGGCGGAGAAGACGTTGTGCGTGCTCGGCACGTTGTTGGCGAAGGTCGCTCCGCTGGTGCGCAGCCCCGGTGCGGGGATCGCCGCGAGGTGCACCACCGCGTCGACGCCGTCGTAGCGGTCGTCGATGCCCGTGAGCGCCTCGGTCACCTGTCCCAGGTCGGTGAGGTCGACCCGGGTGAACAGCGCCGCCTGACCCGCGGGCGGCGGCACGGCGTCCACGTTGACCACGTCGTACCCCTGCTCGGCCAGGTGCGTGACGACCGCACGCCCGAGCTTGCCGCTGCCACCGGTGACCACCACTCGACTCATACGAGCGACGCTAGCCCGTCCAGCTCGCCGAAGGCGTCGGGGCCGGCCGGGATGAGGACCGCGCAGGTCACGCCGGCGGCGTGCAGCTCGGCCAGGCGACGGCGCGCCCCGTCCGGGGTCCCGACGACGGCCAGCTGGTCCACCCAGGCGGCGGGCATCCGCCGGAGGAACTCGGCGCGGCTGCCCGACGCCGCACGCAGCGCGCGGAACTCGTCGGCGAAGGGCAGCGGCGCGATGTGCGGCTCCCAGTCGGGCTCGCCGATCCAGTCGAGGGCGAGCCGGACCCGGTCGCGGGCCGCGTCGGCATCCTGGTCGACCGCGGCCACGCAGTAGGCGACGACGGGAACCGGTCGGCCGACGCTCCGGGCGACCATCGCCAGGTACTCGGGCGTGACCGGTTCGGCCAGGACGACACCGTCCGCGACCCGGCCCGCGAGGGCGAGCGACCGCGGCCCACGCACGCCCGCGAGGACCGGCGGCGGTTCGGCCGGCGGTGCGTACAGCTGAACACCGTCGAGATGTACATAGCGACCGTCGAGCGTCACCCGGTCACCGTGGAGCAGGGCCCGGACCGCGCTGAGGTGCTCCTCCAGCAGGGTCAACGGGCTGTCAGGCCACGCGCCGACCTGCGAAATCCAGCCCGGCATCCCGTGCCCGACACCCAGCACGAGCCGCCCGGGGTACAGCGCGGCGAGCGTGGACGCCTCCATGGCCGCGAAGGCCGGGTTGCGGACCGCCGCGGGCAGGATGCCGACGCCCACCCGGATCCGGTCGGTGCTCGCCAGGACCACGGCGGCCTGCGCGATCCCACCGCGGAACGGCAGGTCCTCGACCACCCAGATCTCGGCGAACCCGAGCGCCTCGGCCTTGCGGGCGTACGAGACCAGCTGCTCGACCGGCAGATCCCTGGGGAGCAGGACGCCGACGCTCACCTAGACCTCCTTGACCACGCGCGCGGGGTTGCCCACCGCGACGACGTTCGCCGGCAGGTCCTTGGTGACCACCGACCCGGCGCCGACGACCGTGTTGTCACCGATCGTCACGCCCGGGCACACGATGACGCCGCCACCGAGCCAGACGTTGTTGCCGATCGTGATCGGCTTGGCGGACTCGAGCTTGGCGCTGCGCGCGGCCGGCTCGACCGGGTGCACGGGCGTGAGCAGCTGGACGTTCGGACCCAGCAGCACGTCGTCGCCGATATGGATCGGGGCCACGTCCAGCGCCACCAGGCCGAAGTTGACGAACGTCCGCGCGCCGATGTGGATGTGCACGCCGTAGTCGACGTACAGCGGCGGGCGGATCATCGTGTCGTCGCCGAGCGAGCCCAGCAGCGCGCGCAGCTCGACCTGGGCCGCGTCGGCGTCCACCCGGAACGCGTCCGCGTACAGGTGTGCCCGCTCCTGGGCCTCGTCGGTCATGGTCACCAGGTCGGGCGTGGCCTCGTACCAGTCACCGGCGACCATGCGCTCGTACTGGGTTCGTGTGTCGTCGTCGCTCACAAGGGACGACGTTCTCACACACCGGTCTCCTCACAGCCGTGGGTCCACCGGTTCGCTCTCCAGGGCCAGCACCGCGAACACCGGCTCGTGCACCCGCCACAGCGGCTCCCCGGCCGCCAACCGGTCCAGCGACTCCAGGCCCAGCGCGTACTCGCGCAGCGCCAGGCCTCGCTTCCGGCCGAGCGAGCGCACCGAGAGACGGTCGAGGTGGCGCAGGTAGTCCGGCCCGTAGATGATCCGCAGGTACTCGCGTCCACGCACCTTGAGACCCGGCTGCACCAGCCCCCGGGGTCCGTGCACCAGGTTGTCGAACGGCTTGACCACCATCCCCTCGCCGCCCGCAGCCGTGAGCTCCTCCCACCACGCGATCCCGGCCGCGCCGTCGGCCGCATCCACCTCCAGCCGACGCGTGGTGCGCAGCAGTGCCAGATCCGCGGCGACCAGCCGGTCCGCGAGCGCCAGGTGCCAGGCGTGGTCCCGGTGGTTCCACGTGGACCCTTCGGAGGCGAGCACCTGGAACGGCGCGAGCTGCACGCCGTCGAGCCCGTCGGTCGGCCAGACGTACCGGCGGTACGCGTCGCGGTACAGCTCGGCGTCCTCGTGACGAGCACCGGTGCGATCGGCGAGCGCTCCGACCTCGATGCCGCGCGCCGCTGCCAGCGACAGGGCGTCCAGGGCAGCGGGCAGCATCAAGGACGCGGCCGCACCGGTCGCCGCGTACTGCTCGCGCAGCAGCGGGCCGGCCTTGAGCGACCACGGCAGCAGCTCGCCGTCGAGCACGAGCCAGTCCGTGCCCAGCTTGTCCCAGAGCCCGGCGGCGGTCACGGCGGCGCGCAGGCGCCCCAGGAGCTCCTCGGTCAGGGGACGGTCGAAGAACGCGCGCCCGGTCCGCGTCCACACCGAACCGCTCTCGCCCGCCGGTGCGCCGAACCGTCGGGTCGCCGTCTCCTCGTCGCGACACACGAGCACGCAGGCCCGCGAGCCCATGTGCTTCTCCTCGCAGATCACGTGCGAGACCCCGGCCGCGAGGTACGCCGAGAACGCCTCCGCCGGGTGCTCGAGGATCCCCGGCAGCGACGACGTGGCCACGGGCGCCATGGTCGGCGGGAGGTACGGCACCCAGCGCGGATGCTGGGCGTACCGGCTCATCACCTCCAGGGCGGCTGCGGCGTTCTGCTCGTCGATCGTGATGCGCCCGTGGTGCCGGGTCTCCACCGCCCGTCGCCCGAGCACGTCGCGGATGTCCAGCACATCGTCCGCGCGGGCCGGTCCCACCTGGAACGGCTTGACCGGCTCGTACCAGACGCGCTCGGCCGGAACCTGCACCAGCTCCTTCGTCGGGTAGCGCAGCGCGGTCAGGTGGCCCCCGAACACGCACCCGGTGTCCAGGCACATCGTGTTGTTGGTCCACTGCGGGACCGGCGTCGGCGTGTGCCCGTACAGGACCATCGCCGAGCCGCGGTAGTCGTCGGCCCACGGCAGGCGGACCGGCAGCCCGTACTCGTCGGTCTCGCCGGTGGTGTCGCCGTAGAGCGCGAAGCTGCGCACCCGGCCCGAGGTGCGGCCGTGGTACGCCTCCTTGAGCCCGGCGTGCGCGACCACCAGCCGACCGTCGTCGAGCACGAGGTGGCTGACCAGCGCGTCGAGCCAGGCGCGGACCGTCGCGGTCAGCTCGGCCGGTTCCGACGACACTGCGCGAGCGTCGTCTCCAGCCCGTGGCTCACCGTCACGGACCGACCGTCCAGCGCGCGCACGAAGCTTGTTCTCGTGGTTCCCCGGCACCACGAGCGCGTGGCCCGCGGTGTGCATCCCCATCGCCAGGCGCAGGACGCCCGGCGAGTCCGGCCCGCGGTCCACCAGGTCCCCGAGGAACACCACGGTCCGCCCGTCCGGGTGCACCGCGTCGACCGGCCGGCCTTCGGCGTCGCGCACCAGCACGTACCCCAGCAGCCCGAGCAGCGACTCGAGCTTCCGACCGGCAGCCGTGCACGTCGCCGATCACGTCGAACGGGCCGTGCAGCCGACGCAGGTCGTTGCGCAGCGGAACCCGGCTCAGCACCGCGGCGTCGACCTCCTCCGGCGTGCGCAGCACGTGCACCTGCCGGAAGCCCTCGCGCTGCAGACCACGGACGGCCCGGTGCACCAGGTCGGCCTGGCGCTTCACCACGCGCGCCGGGAGCATCCGCTCGCCGCGGCCCGCGTTGCGCTCCAGGCACACCCGCTCGGGCAGGTCCAGCACGATCGCGACCGGCAGCACGTCGTGGGCGCGTGCCAGCTCGACCACGTGCTTGCGCGCGTCCCGCTGCGCGTTCGTCGCGTCCACCACGGTCAGGCGTCCCCGCGCCAAGCGCTTGCCGACGATGACCCCGAGCAGCTCGAACGCGTCCTTGGTGGCGTCCTGGTCCGTCTCGTCGTCGCTCACCATGGCACGGCAGACGTCGCTGGACACCACCTCGTACGGGCCGAACCGCTCGCGCGCGAACGTCGACTTGCCCGACCCTGACGCCCCGACGAGCGCCACCAGCGACAGCTCCGGGATCTCGAGGGCGGTCATGCGGCATCCCGCGCCGTGAAGACGACGAGCTGGGTCGGCGGCCCGACCTCGTCGTCGACCGGACCCACCGGGGCGGTCCGGGACGTGTAGCCGTACTCCGAGCCGACGCGCGACGCCCAGTCCGCCAGATCCGAACGCGTCCACTCGAACCGGTGGTCGGCGTGCCGCAGACCCCCGGCGTGCAGGTGCGGGTAGCGCACGTTGTGCTCCGCGTTCGGGGTGGTCACGACGACGGTTCGCGGCCGCGCCGCTCCGAACACCGTCTGCTCGAGCGCCGGCAGCCGGTCCAGGTCGACGTGCTCGACCACCTCCATGAGCACGATCGCGTCGGCACCGGCGAGACGGTCGTCGCGGTAGGTCACGGACGACTGCATCAGCGTCAGCCGGGCCCGGACCGAGTCCGGCAGCCGGTCGAGACCGACCGCCGCCCGCTGCAGCGCCGCGACCGACACGTCGGCACCGACCACCCGCGTGAACGTCGGGTCCGCCAGCAGCGCGCGCAGCAGTGCTCCCTCGCCGCACCCGACGTCGACGACCGACCGGGCACCCGAGCGCAGCAGCTCGACCAGGACGGCGTCGCGACGTTCCGCCGCGAGCGGTCGACCCACATCTGCGACGACTGCGACGTTGACTGGCCCGGCGTCGGCGACCACCCCGTCCAGCTCGGCCAGCAACGCCACCGCGTCCGCGACGTACTCGCGCCGGTGGGCCAGGGTCCGGCGCAGGATCCAGTCCCGCTCCGGGTGGCCACCGAGCCACTCGCCGGCCGCCCGGACGATCTTGTCGACCTCGTCGGGACCCACGAAGTAGTGCTTGCCGCCGTCGAGCGCCGGCAGCAGGACGTAGAGGTGCCGCAGGGCCTCGGCGACGGTCAGGACGCCGGTCAGCCGAACGTCGCCGTACGGCGCCCGCCCCCACGACGGGACCTCCGGGTCGAGGAGCGGCACGTCCACCTCGACGGACCAGCCGAGCGGCCCGAACAGGCGGGCGACCATGCCCGGCTCCGGGACGGCCGGCACGCGCACCTCGAGCGGCATCACGACGCCCTCGAGGTCCGGTCGCACCGCGCAGGTGCCACTCATCGCCGTGCGGAACACGCGTCCGATCGCCACCGCGAGCAGCGAGCTGGCCGCGTACGGCCGGTCGTTCACGTAGTCGGTCAGCGCCCCGCCGGACCGCCGCCCGCGCACGAGGTCGACCGGGTCGACCTCCACCAGGAGCGCCGCGGTGCAGCGGTCGTCCGACGCCTCCGGGTAGAACACGTGCGCCCGACCCACCGACAGCTCGAACGTCTGCGCGCGGTCGGGGTGCTTGTGCAGCAGGAACCCGAGGTCCGTCGCGGAGGGCACGTTCGGTGTCGAGGTCGAGGTCAGGGTGAGGAGCACCCCGCCATTGTGTCGAGACGCACGAGCTGTTTACCCCTGCGGTTGCGCCGCCCGCAGGAACGACTCGAGCAGCGGGCCCGCCGTGGTCGAGCCGAAGTCGCCGACGTCGACGAACACCGCGACCGCCAGGTCACCCTGGATCGCGATCATCCACACGTGGTTCTGCAGGTTGCCCGCGTCGCCGAACTGCGCGGTTCCCGTCTTGGCATCCACCTCGCCGCCCGGCACGTCCTGCAGGAACGTGGCGCCGCCCTCGGTGACGACGCTGCGCATGAGCGACTTGAGCGTCGCCGCCTCGTCGGCCGTCAGCGGCACGGCGGGGCGGTCGGCCGGCGTTGCCTGCGCGGTCGGGTCGTCCGTCGCCCTCGGCGTCGCGGTGCCCTCGGGCAGCACGACAAGGCGCGGGACCACGGTCGACCCCTTGGCCACCGACGCCGCCACCGTCGCCATCCCGAGCGGGGAGGCGAGCACGCGACCCTGCCCGATCATCGAGGCGGCATGGCCGGTCCCGTCGGAGTCGCCCGGCACCGCGCCGAGGAACGCGGGGAACCCGAGGCTCGCGGTCGGGGTGAGCCCGAGCGAGCCGGCCGCGTCGATGAGGGCGTCCTGGGTCGCCGAGTCCCGCGACGAGATGAACGCGGTGTTGCACGAGTTGGCGAACGCCGTGCGCAGAGGGACGCTGCCGAGCTTGCCGGCCGGGTAGCCCGGGAAGTTGTCGAACTCGCGACCGTCGACCGTGACGCTCGTCGGGCACGTGACCGTCGAGTCCGGCGTGAGCCCGGAACGCAGGAGGGCGAGCGTGGTGGCCACCTTGAACGTCGACCCCGGGGCGAACTGGCCGAGCGTCGCCGTCGACATCCCCGCCCCACCCGCGCCGCTGGCCGCGGCCAGGACGTCACCGGTCGAGGGGCGGATGGCGACGATCGCGCTGGCCGGCGTGACGCCCACCAGCACGTTCTCGGCGGCCTGCTGGAGCGTGATGTCGAGCGTGGTCTGCAGTGGCGTGCCCGGGACCGCCGCCTGGTCGAACAGGTCACGGACCGCGGAACCGTCGGTCGACGACGCCTCGATCGTCAGGCCAGGGATCCCGCGCGCTGTGCGTCGAACTGCCGCTGCAGCCCGGACAGGCCGGTGAGGTCGCCGGCCTTGATGGCACCGTCGGACTGCTGGACGATCTCCGCGGTCGCGTCGCCGACCGCGCCGAGGATCGGCCGCGCGAACGATCGGCTGGGCGCGAGCGGCAGGGAGTCGGCGATGGCACGGACGCCGGCGATCGCGCGCAGCGCGGCCATGTCGTACGACGGGTCGCCGTCGCGCAGCACGATCGCCTCGACGAACGCCTTCGGTCCAGCGGCCGCGACCTTCGCCGCGTACGCAACGGGATCGATGCCGACCGCCGTGGCGAGCGCCTGCGCGGAGGCGGCCTGCTGAGCGGGGTCCGTGACGTGGGTCTTGTCGACACCGACGCGGTTCACGGGGCGCGGCTCGACGATCGGCGTGCCGCCGGCGCCGAGCACGCCTGCGCGGTCGGCGGGCGTGCGCCTGACCTGCAGCACCTCGGCCGCGGCGAGGTCGGGCGCCAGGAGCGCCGGCGACCAGGCGGCCCGCCAGGTGTCGTCCTTGCCGCGGGTGAGCTTGGCGCGCGTCTGGTAGGTCCAGTCCTTGTCGCTGGCGTCCACGTCCCAGGTGAACTTCAGGACGGCCGTCGCGGAGTCCTTCGCCTTCGGGTCGACCGTGCTGGACTCGACGGCGACGGTCGGCGTCCACGGGTCCAGGCCCTTGTAGGCCGCCGCCCACTGGGTCGCCGCCGTGCTCGCATCCGTCGAGGCCAGCGGCGCGGACCCGAACTTCCCCGACGCCAGCGCCGCGGCGAGCGCCTTGCTGGCGGCCTCCGGACCGGGCGGGTCGGACGTGCACGCCGCGAGCAGCGTCACCCCGACGACCGCAGCCAACGCACCGGCGACACCTCGGCGTGTCCAGCCTTGCAGTGCCATGCCTTGCAGTGCCATGCCTTGCAGTGCCATGCCTTGCAGCGCCATGCCTTGCAGTGCCACGCCTCGCACTGCCCTGCCGTGCGGCGCCCTGCCTCGCTCCCCTGCGAACGTCATCCGACCCTCTCGTCATGTGCCTGCGCGTGCGGCGCCGCCACAGCCTCGCAGAGGGTGCCGTGAGCGGGTGAGCCAATTCCGCGGACCGGGACGCCCTGCACGCCGCCTCCCCACGGCCTCAGACCAGGGAGAACACTCCCGCCGGGTCGTACCGGCGCCGGGTCTCGCCGAGTCGGTCGGTCGTCGCCACGCTCCAGCGCGCCGGTCCGGCCCCGGAGAAGTTGGGGTTGAGCTCCTCGGACGCCCACGGCCGCAATGCCCGGAACGTCGACTCGGCCGCCGCGGGGAGCACCGTCTCGAACGCCGCCGGGTCGATGCCGAGCACGCCGAACGTGAACGCGGCACCGCGACCCGCGACCGCCGAGCCGCCCGGCACGTCGCGACCCGTCGCGCCGGCGACGTGCCGCAGCTCGACGGACAGAAAAGGGTGGTCGACCGCCGGACCCCCGTGCGCGAGGACGGTGGTCGCCAGCTGGTCGTCGGACCGCGACAGCATCAGGCCGCGCACCCAGCTCGGGGCGGGGTCGGTCGGGTCGTTGTGGATCCGTTCGGCCTGCGCCACCGGCAGGACGCCGAGCCCGTCGAGGAGCACGGGGGCCAGCCCGCGCAACGGTTCCGCGACGAGCGCCCCGGTGCGCGCATCGCCCGGGCGCGCGAACCGCAGCGACAGGGCGGTGCGTCCGCGCAGCGGCGCCGGGACCGTGTCGAACGGGGGGAACCGGACGATCGCCGCGCTGGTGGTGGTGACCTCGTCCGCGACCTGCGTCCACGCGAGCCACTCGCGCAGCACCGTCGGCACGTGGTCGGTGTCGAAGAACAGCGACCCGGCGTACAGCTCGGGCACCGAGACGAGCCGCAGGCGGACCTGGGTCACCACGCCGAGCCCGGCGCGGCCTCCCCGGAGCGCCCAGAAGAGGTCCGGGTGCTCGTCGGCGCTCGCCTCGACCACCTCCCCCGTCCCGGTCACGACGGTCAGCGACTCGATCTGGTCCGAGCTGAACCCGTGGCTGCGCGCGAGCGGCCCGAGGCCCCCACCCAGCAGGTACCCGACCACGCCGACGTGCGTGGACGACCCGGCGACGGGTGTCAGCCCCGCCGCGTCGGCCGCGGGCACGACGTCCGTCCAGGCCGAGCCGGCGCCGATCGTCGCGGTCCGGCTGTCCGGGTCCACGCGCACGCCCGTGATCCGACGGGTGGTGACGATGACGCCGCAGGCGACCGGGGTCCGGGCGCCGTGACCCGTGGCCAGCACGGTCAGCGGGAGACCCTGCATCCCGGCCCAGCGGACGGCCTCGACGACGTCCTGCGTGCTCGTGGCGCCGACGACGAGCTCGGGCGTGTGCACGACCGCCCGGTTGTGGGCGAGGACCTCGTCGGCGAACCCCTCCTCGCCCGGCCACAGGACCGGACCGAGCACGCGAGCGGACAGTGGGTGGCTCAGCATCCTTCGACCTTCCCACCGCCCACCGACAGGCGCCCGTCGTCCGGTCCGTGGGATTCGAGCGGCACCCCGTGCACGTGGGATGTCGAATGGACGACATGACCACCGTTCCACGACTCACGCTCAACAACGGCGCCGAGATCCCGCAGCTGGGCTTCGGCGTCTTCCAGATCCCGCCGGAGGAGACGAAGGACGCGGTCCTGCAGGCGTTCGACGTGGGCTACCGGCACATCGACACGGCCCGAGCTACCGCAACGAGCAGGGGGTCGGCGAGGCGCTGACCGAGTCCGGGCTGGACCGTGGGGATGTGTTCGTCACCACCAAGCTGAACAACGCGGCGCACGCCCCGGACGCCGCGCTCGAGGCGTTCGAACGGTCCTTGGACCGCCTGGGCACCGACCACGTGGACCTGTTCCTGATCCACTGGCCGCTGGCCATGCTCAGCAACTTCGTCGACACCTGGAAGGCGCTCGAGGACATCTACGGCTCGGGCCGGGCCAAGGCGATCGGCGTCTCCAACTTCCAGCCGGCGCACCTGCGACGCCTGGAGGCCGAGACCACGATCGTGCCCGCCGTGAACCAGATCGAGGTCCACCCCTACCTGACGCAGGGCGAGCTGACGCAGTACGGCCGCGAGCACGGGATCGCCGTCGAGGCGTGGTCGCCGATCGCGCAGGGCAAGGTGCTGGACGACCCGACGATCGAGCGGGTAGCGCGCACCCACGGCCGGTCGCCCGCCCAGGTCACGCTGCGCTGGCACGTGCAGCGGGGTCACGTCGTGTTCCCCAAGTCTGTGACCCGCGCCCGCGTCCAGGAGAACTTCGAGCTGTTCGACTTCGCGCTCAGCGACGAGGACCTGGCCGACATCGACGGCCTGAACCGGGACGAACGCACCGGCCCGAACCCCGACACGTTCGACCGGATCCCGCCGGCGTAGGTCTGTCGATCGAGCCGTTCCCCGTTCGTACGGAGGGTGAGACGCTGGCCGACGGCCGGCGACGTGACCCCGAGGAGGACACCATGAGCCACTACCTGCTGAGCGTGATCGAGCCCGACGGCCCGATGCCCGGACCCGAGTTCCTGGACCCGATCATGCGAGCGGTCGGTGTGGTCGACCAGGACATGCGGGACGCCGGGGTCTGGGTGTTCGCCGGCGGCCTGCACAACCCGAGCACGGCGACCGTGCTGCGCTCGAAGGACGGCGAGGTGCTCACCACAGACGGCCCCTACGTCGAGGGCAAGGAGCACCTCGGCGGCTTCACCATCGTCGACGTCGACGACCTGGACGAGGCGATGTCGTGGGGCGGCAAGCTGGCCGTGGCCACGACGCTGCCCATCGAGGTGCGACCGTTCCGCGAGTGAGGATCTCCGACGACGAGATCGCGGCCGTGTTCCGCACGGAGCACGGCCGCGCCGTCGCGGTGCTGGCCCGGTCCTTCGGGTCGCTGGACGTCGCCGAGGAGGCGGTCCAGGACGCGTTCGTCGCAGCCGTAGAGCACTGGCCGGCCGAGGGCCTGCCGCCGAGCCCGGCCGGCTGGATCGTCACCACGGCGCGGCGCAAGGCCATCGACCGGCTGCGGCGGGAGGCGTCGCGTCACGACCGGCACGCCCAGGCCGCGCTGCTGTTCGCCCAGGAGCACGTGGAGGTGGGTCCGGTGCGTGACGACCAGCTCCGCCTCCTGTTCACCTGCTGCCACCCGGCGCTCTCGCCGGAGGCGCAGGTGGCGCTGACGCTGCGGATGGTCGGCGGCCTGAGCACCGAGGAGATCGCGCACGCGTTCCTCGTGCCCGTGCCGACGATGCAGCAGCGGCTCGTGCGGGCGAAGGGCAAGATCCGGGACGCGCGCATCCCCTACCGCGTGCCGTCCGACCCCGACCTGCCCGACCGGCTCCGCGCCGTGCTCGCGGTGGTGTACCTCGTCTTCACCGAGGGCCACCACGCCTCCAGCGGACCGTCGCTGGTGCGCGACGACCTGTGCACCGAGGCCGTCCGGCTGGGTCGGCTGCTGGTCGAGCTCATGCCCGACGAGCCCGAGGCCGCCGGCCTGCTCGCGCTGATGCTCCTGGTCGACGCGCGGCGCGCCGCCCGGCCCACCCTCGTCCTGCTCGCCGACCAGGACCGTGCCCTGTGGGACCGGGCGATGATCGCCGAGGGTCTGGGGCTCGTCCGCGAGTCCCTGCGCCGCAACCAGCCGGGTCCGTACCAGCTGCAGGCCGCCATCCAGGCCGTGCACGCGTCGGCCCCGACGGCCGGGGAGACGCCGTGGTGGCAGGTGGTGGCGCTCTACGACCAGCTGCTCGCGGTCGCGCCCAGCCCGGTCGTCGCGCTGAACCGGGCGGTCGCGGTCGCGGAGGTCGACGGACCCGCCGCGGGCCTCGCCCTCGTCGACGACCTGCCGTTGGACAGGTTCGCGCTCTTCCACGCCGTGCGCGCCGACTTCCTGCGGAGGCTGTCCCGTCGCGACGAGGCCGCCGCGGAGTACGCCCGTGCGTCCTCGCTCACCGAGAACGCCGCCGAACGCGCGTTCCTCGACTCCCGTCGCGACGCCATGACCGCCTAGGACCCGAGCCGGGCCACCAGGCCGGCGCGGACCCCGAACCACTCCGCCGCGACGATCGAGAAGTACGCCGTGTCGCGCACCGTCCCGTCGGTCGCCATCGTGTGCGCCCGCCGGACACCCTCGAAGCTTGCCGCCCACCCGCTCGATCGCGGCCCGCGACGCCGCGTTGCGCGCATCCGTCTTGAGGGTCACGCGCAGCACCCGCCAGACCTCGAACGCGTGCGTGAGGAGCAGGAGCTTGGTCTCGGTGTTGACCGCGGTCCGCTGCGCGCTCGCCGCGTACCAGGTGCTCCCGATCTCGGCGACGGACGGCGGCCGCTCGTCGGTCGGTTCGATGCCGGGCACGCCCGGGGGCCACGGCGACGGCGCCGTGAACACGTCGAGGTCCAGGAAGCGCGTGCTGCCGACGATCGCGTCGTCGATGAGCCGGCGCACCGCGAACGGCACGGACCGCGGCTGGTCGAGCCCGCCACGCACGTAGGACTCGGCGTCGCCCCGCCCGTCCGGCACCCACGTGTACACGAAGCTTCCGCGCTCTCCGGCTCCGGCCGCAGCGAGCGCGTCCACGTGGTCGAGGGTCAGGGGCTCGAGCCGCACGTGGCGACCCTCCAGGGCGAACGGTGTCATCACGGGGCTCATCGTTCCTCACCGCCACCCGGATCCGTCACGACATTCACCAGACGGGGCGGACGCGCGACCGTGCGGCTCACCGTGCGCGAGCCGATCGCGCGCGCGACCGCGGGTCGGGCCACGGCCCACGCCACCAGCTCGTCCGCGGTGACCGTCGTCGGCACCTCGAGGCGGTCGCGGACCTTGCCGTCCACCTGGACGACGGCCTCCACGGTCTCGTCGACCAGCATCGCCGGGTCCACCACGGGCCACCTCGCCGATGCGACCGACGGCTCGTGGCCGAGCGCCTCCCACATCTCCTCGGCGGTGTACGGCGCAACCAGGCTCAGCAGGACGGCGACCACCTCGACGGCCTCCCGAGCGTCCGAGCCCCGGTCGATCGCCCGGCGAGCCGCCGAGACGAGCTCCATCACGCGTGCCACCACCACGTTGAACCGTGACGCCTCCAGCAGCTCCTCGCAGTCGTGCACCGTCCGGTGCGTCGTGCGCCGCAGGGCCTCGTCGGCCGGCCCGGGCCGCACGTCCCGCGCCAGCCGCAGCGCCCGCGCCAGGAACCGCCGCATCCTGGCCGGCGACAGGTCGGCCCAGTCGATGTCGTCCTCGGGCGGTCCGGCGAAGACCATGGTCAGGCGGACCGCGTCGACCCCGTACCGGTCCAGCTGCTCGCCCAGGGCCACGCCGTTGCCCAGCGACTTGCTCATCGCCTTGCCGCCGTTGAGCACCTGCCCCTGGTTCAGCAGCGACGCGAACGGCTCGACGGCGTCCACCAGCCCGGCGTCGTGCAGGACCTTGGTGACGAACCGGCTGTACAGCAGGTGCAGGATCGCGTGCTCGACGCCGCCGACGTACCGGGTGGCGGGCATCCAGCGCCGCACGTCCTCGACGTCGAACGGGACGTCGTCGCGACCGGGTGAGCAGTAGCGCAGGAAGTACCAGGACGAGTCGACGAAGGTGTCCAGGGTGTCGGTCTCGCGCCGGGCCGGACCGCCGCAGCGAGGGCACGGCACCGGCGCGACGGGCTCGCCCCAGGGCAGCAGCACCGGCAGCTGGTCGAGCGGCACCGGGACCTCGCCGCAGCCCGGGCAGTGCACGATCGGGATCGGGGTACCCCAGGACCGCTGCCGCGAGACCAGCCAGTCGTGCAACCGGTAGGTGGTCGAGCCGTCGTCGCCGGTGGAGCGCCCGATCCAGTTCCGCTGCATGGTCAGCACGTGCTCGGGCCACACACCCTCCAGCGACGCCATGTCGTCGACCAGCCGGTCCGCGTAGTCCGTGATCCGCAGGTACCACTGGGTCAGCTCGCGCGCCTCGACGGCCGACCCGCACCGCTCGCACCGGCCGTCCACCACCTGCTCGTTGGCCAGCACCGTGGCGTCCTGCGGGCACCAGTTCACGACGCCCGGGGCGCGGTAGGCCAGCCCGCGTTCGTGCATGGTGAGGAACAACCACTGGGTCCAGCGCAGGTACTCGGGGTCGGACGTGTGCAGCCGCCGCGACCAGTCGAACGAGACGCCGTACCGGCGCAGCGACCGCGCCTGCGTCTCGATGTTGTCGTAGGTGAACGTCGCCGGGTGCTCACCGCGCTTGCGGGCGGCGTTCTCCGCGGGCAGCCCGAACGAGTCCCACCCGATCGGGAACAGCACGTCGAACCCCTTCAGCCGCCAGTAGCGGGCGACCACGTCGGCCAGCGCGAACACCTCGGCATGGCCCATGTGCAGGTCGCCCGACGGGTACGGGAACATCGTGAGCAGGTACCGCCGGGGCCTGCTGCCGTCGTCCTCGGCCTCGAACAACCGCTCCCAGGCGGCTTGCCATCTGCTCTCGATCTCGTGCACGGGTCCTGCTCCTTCGTCACCGAGGATCAACGGGGTCCGGGTACGAAAAAGCCCCTCGCACCGGAGGGGCTCGCCGCGCTGACTCGTACCCGGGCTCAGCGCGGCCGGGTAAGGAGCAGGTCGAAGAAGCGCATGGCCCGACGGTAGCAGTCGTCCTGCCGAGGTGCTCTAGTCGGGAACGGTGGCCGCCGCGCGTTCGAGCAGGAGGTTCCGCTCGCGCCTGGTCGGGGCCAGGTCGGCGGCGCGTTCCAGCTCGGCGGCGGCCTCGGCCGTTCGGCCGAGCTGCGTCAGGACCTCCGCGCGGACCGCGCCGAGCAGGTGGTAGCGAGCCATCCGCGGGTCGCCGGCGATCGCGTCCAGAGCGTCCAGCGCGGCCTGCGGTCCGTCGGCGTGCAGCACGGCGACGGCCCGGTTCAGCTCGACGACGGGACTCGGCGTGAGCTGCGCGAGGGCGTCGTAGAGCGCGACGACGGCCTCCCAGTCGGTGGTCTCGAAGCTCGGCGCCCGGCTGTGGCAGGCGGCGATCGCGGCCTGCAGCGTGTAGGGCCCCAGCGGGCGGCCCAGCGCGATCGCGCTGTCGAGCGCCCGTAGTCCGTGCTCGATCAGCTGGCGGTCCCAGAAGCGTCTGTCCTGGTGCTGGAGCAGCGTCCCGGACCCGCGGGCGTCGAACCGGGAGGCCTGCAGCTCCATGAGCGCGACCAGACCGTGCACCTCGGGCTCGCGCGGAAGCAGCCCGGCCAGGACGCGACCCAGGCGCATCGCCTCGTCGGCAAGGTCGCGACGCACCCACTCGTCGCCGCTGGTGGCCGCGTACCCCTCGGTGAAGATCAGGTAGATCACCTCGAGCACGGAGCCCACGCGGGCCGGCAGCTGGTCGGCCTGCGGCACCTCGAACGGGACGTGCGCCTCGGCGAGCGTCCGCTTGGCGCGCGAGATCCGCTGGCCGATCGTCGCGCTCGGGGTCAGGTAGGCGCGGGCGATCTCGTCCGTGGTCAGCCCGCCGAACAGCCGCAGCGTCAGCGCGATCCGGGACTCCTTGGGCAGCACCGGGTGGCAGGTGAGGAACACCAGCGAGAGCAGGTCGTCGCCGACGGGATCCTCGACGATCCCGTCGACGGGCGCCACGTCTGTCAGGTCCTGAGCGAGGACCGCGTACTTCGCGTCCCGGTTGTGCTCGCGCCGGATCAGGTCGATGGCCCGGCGCCTGGCCGTCGTCATCAGCCAGGCACCGGGCTTGTCCGGGACGCCGTCGGTGGGCCACTGCTCGAGGGCCGCGACGAACGCGTCCTGCGCGAGCTCCTCGGCCAGGCCGACGTCCCGGACCAGTCGGGTGAGCGAGGCGATCAGCCGCGGCGACTCGATCCGCCAGACGACCTCGACGGTCCGCCGCGCGTCGCTCATCGGGACGGACCGACCTCAGGCGTTCTGCTGCGCCTCGGCGCGCGCGATCAGGTCCTGCTCCTTGGCGATGGTCTCCGGGGAGAGGACCTGCTCGAAGTCCGCCATCTCGAAGAACGGCCGGATCTCGAGCACCGAACGGATCCCCGGCGTCGACGGGCACCGCTTGGCCCACTCGGTCGCCTCGTCGAGCGAGCTGACCTGCCAGATCCAGTAGCCGGCGACGATCTCCTTGGCCTCCGTGAACGGACCGTCGACCACCGACGTCTCGCCGCTCGTCGCGAACACCACCTTGGCGCCCTCCGAGCTGGGCTTGAGGCCCTCGCCGCCGAGCATGATCCCGGCGTTCACCAGCTGCTCGTTGTACGCGTTCATCACCGCGAACATCTCGTCGTTCGGCTTGGCCGCAGCCTCGTCGACACCGTCGCTCTTGATCATGACCAGAACCTTCATGGCGATCTCCCTCGATGTGGATGCCGTCCCGACGCTAGTGCCGGGATCGGACCTTCACCACCACGTCGAACGGCCGTCGCCGTCTTCGACAGGCCGGTCCGACGAGCGTGCCGGACGGACGCAGCAACGCCCGGGCCCGCGGTTGTCGACCGCGGGACCGGGCGTCGCCGGTGGTGCCGTGCGTACAGGATCGAACACGTGCTACCTGCGGGGCATCACGGGTACTGCTGAACCACCGCCGGTCCCTGGACCGTCGGCGTGACGGCCTCCCCGATGCCGTTGACCACGTGGTCGATCGTGCCGGCGCCGTTGAGCGAGATGGTCAGGAGGTGGTGCAGCGTCACACCGGGCGTCACCGGCACCTCGAACGCCTGGGTGGCGTGCAGGGTCGGGTCGACGTTGGTGTAGATGTAGCTGCCCAGCCCCCAGGCCTCGTGGGTCTTGACCTTGTCGTTCACCTTGTAGGCCGCGTAACCCAGGACGCCGTCGTGCTGCCAGGCGGCCTGGTTCGGGGCGTCGTACGGCATCTCGTTCTGGAAGAAGATCGTCTTGCCGCGCTCGCCGTTCCAGACGACGTCGTACTTCTGGAAGTGCTCGGAGAACAGGCCCGTGGCGGTGACGTCGTTGCCGTTCACCAGGACGCCGGTGTCTGCCGTGTTCACGGTCCAGCCGACCCCGTCGCCGTGGTCGGCGCGCCAGGCCCAGGTGTGGTCGACGATCGTCTGGTTCGTGTTGACGACGAGGCTGTTGGTGGCCTTGCCGACGTGCTCGCCGCCGATGCGGAAGAACACGTCCTGCACGGCGGTCGGGTTGCTCGCGCTGCTCAGGAACTGCCGCTTGCCCAGTCCGTCGAGCTTCGAGATCTTGGTGCCCAGCTGCAGGAGCGCCGGGGAGTTCACCGTGCCGGCGTCGAAGATCAGGCCCGCGATGTCCACGCCCGGGACATCGAGGGTCTGGATGCCGATCACGCCGTTGTCCGGGACGATCGTCGCCAGGCCCATCCCGAGCACCACGGTGTTGGGGTGGAGCACGTTGATCGTGCGGTTCACGTGGTAGACGCCCGGCGTGAACAGCAGGTTCTTGCCGCGGGCCAGCTCCGCGTTGATCTTGACGGCGGAGTCACCCGGCTTGGCCACATAGAAGCCGCTCAGCGGCAGCGCCTTGCCGGGCGTCAGACCGTTGGCCCACGAGGCGCCAGAGCTTGTTGGTCTGCGCCGACGGGACGAAGACGTTGTACGCACCCTTCGCGTCGACGAACAGGTACGGCTTCTCCTTCGAGGCCGGCGTCGTCGGCAGGGTCGTGTACTTGTTGGTGAGCGGCCCGGGCACGCCCGGTCCGAAGTCGTCGGCCGGGGCGCCGATGACACCCGAGAACACCTGGTTCCAGACGGAGTTGCTCCACCCGGCGACCGAGCTGTTGCGGGTCAGCCACTGCTGCTGGCTGCCGCTGACCACGTTGGGCAGCTGCGAGTCCGCGATGAACCCGCCGGACGCGTAGTTGGGGGGCGCGCCGCAGTAGTCCATGAGCGACAGCTGGGCGCCCGTGAGGCTGACGCGCCGGATGGAGACGGCCTGCGACGTGGCCCAGAAGTTGGCGCTCGCGTGGCAGCCGTCGGCGTTCCCGGCCGCGTAGTGGATGCTCAGGTTGGACAGCGACCGCCAGAAGTTGTTCAGGGCCGTGCAGTCCGTGGGAGCGCCGGGCGCCGTCGGGTAGCAGCGGTCGTAGACCTCGATCGCGCCGTTGATGACGACGTCGCCGGGGTTCTGACCGAGACCGGCGACCTCGGTGAAGTACCCCACCTGGAAGCGCAGGGGTTGCTCAGGTGTGCCGTACGTGCCCGGCTTGAACAGGATGGAGTAGCGGGCGTCGCCGAACTGCGCGTCGACCTGCTGGGCGGCGATCTGGTCGACCTTCGCCTGGATGTCGGCAATCGGCTGGCTGGGGTCGAAGACGATCGTGTTCACGCCCAGGTCGACGGGCGGGGTGACGCCGTGCGCCTCGGCGGGCGCCGAGACCAGCGGGACGAGCACGAGGGCGACGGTCGCGCCGACCGCCGCGAAGGCGAGTCGACGATGACCCGTCATCTTTTGGGGAGCGTTCTCACGTGGTCGCATGGTGGGGCGTACCTCTCTCCGCACAGGGGGCACGTCGTTCTGACGGACCCTGCGGACAGGGGGCACCGTCGTTGGCGCCGTGCGCCGGACGCGATGGCCGGCCGGGACAAAACGTACCGAACGGACGCCGGGTGTCAACCCTTACAGACCAGTAAGTCTTACAGGTGCGTAAGTGCGAAGGTCGTCTCCGCTCCGGCGCCCGGTTCGCGCGCGGGACGGAGGTTTCGCCGTCTCACCAGGGGGCACGGTCATCCACGACGCGTGCCGGCGAGCTCCTCGATCCACGACGGCGTCGACGCTCCCTGCGCCGCGTCGGTGGCCGTGCGCAGCCCTGCGGCGGCGATCTCGGAACGATCCACGGGAGTCCGGTGGCCCTGGCTGGCGGCGCGGTCGGCGCGGTCGGCGCGGTCGGCGCGGTCGGCGCGGTCGTCCAGCGTGAACGGGCCTTCGCCACGACCGTGCACGGCGGCCAACGAGTCGAGCGTCAGACCGCGTAGGAAGTCGAGGTCCCCCGACCCGGCCAGCGGCGAGCGCGCGAGCTGCGCGAGGGCCTCGAAGCCGACCGTCCGCCGGGCCCGCTCCTCCTCGAACGAGAGGTCGACGGCCCACTGCACCCGCGCCCACCACTGCGCCCGGGCGTCCGCCTGCGCACGTTCCCGGATGGTGAAGATCCCCACGATGATGGCGCCGATCGCACCCAGCGCGGCGACGATCGTGGCGATCGTCGCGGCACCGTCGTACCAGGGTTGCGCCGCCACCTCACCGACCAGACGCATCGATCACCTCACCGTAGGTCGTGGGTACGCGGCCCGTCCGGTCGCGCTCCGGCGAGCGTAGTCGCGCGATCGTCTCCGATCGGGAGGTCAGCACCCCTGGGCGGAACCGGGTTCGGCGGTCGATAGTGGTGTCTGATCGGGACGACCGATCCCCGCCGATGCTCGAAGAGAGGCGCACGATGGTCGGGACTGGGACCAAGGACGACCCCTGGCAGCTGACCACCGCGCCCGGCTCGTCCGCCTACACGATGTACCGCGACGAGGCCGCCGATCCCCCGGCGCTCGTGTGCCAGGTCGGGTCGACGACGCTGAAGTACCACCTGAGCGCGATCCACGACCTGCACACCTGGCTGCTCGGGCAGGGCGACTGGGTGCCGCTCGGTGCCGCGGACGAGAACAAGCCCGCGGCGGCCGGAACGGTCGAGGCATGGGGTCGCGACGAGGCGAACCCCGTCGGCGGCTGGTACGGGCTCCGCACGGGGTACCGCGGGCGGTTCGGCATGTACCTGCCGCCGCTGCTCGAGTCGCTGGGTCTGGTCGAGCTGACGCACGACGCCCGCAACAACACGGTCCGCGCGCTGTCGTCCTAACCGACCGAGTACTCGAACCGCATCCGGTGGGTGCCGTCGGCGTCGACGACCAGGGCGCCTCCGCCCGTGATGCCCGCCAGCCGCCCGTCCCGCTGCCGGCGACGATCGTGAAGAACTCGCCTGAGCGGTCGTCCCCGCTGGTCGAGGCCACGTGCGCGAAGTTGAACGACCCCGACAGCCCGTCGACGGACCCCTCGAACGACTCCAGGGCCACGTAGGTGCCGACGCCCTTCTCGGGGTCGAACGCCGAGGTGAAGTACGTGACGGAGCGGCCCTCGACCGCGCCCGCGTACTGCTTGCGCATCGTCGCGATCCCGACGCCGAGCGCGGTCTGCACCGGATCGGGCACCTCGACGGGCACCGGCGTGAACCCACTGACCGTGAACGTCCCCTCAGTCCTCATCCCGGCACGCTAGCGAGCGCCACCGACATAGGCCTGCGTCAGCTCGCGTCCGATCCGGACGAGCTCGGCGACGACCTCGGGCGGGGAGACCACCTCGATCGACGAACCGTGGCCGGCGAGCTGCTCGGCGACGGCCCGGGCCAGGTGCGCGGCCACCCGCAGTCGCACCCGGTCGTCGTCGGGCCCGAGCACTTCGCAGTGCCGCCCGAACTGCCGCTGCAGCACGGGCACGAGCCACGCCGGAGCGAGCACCTCCGCGGACACCACCGAGCGACGTTCCTCCAGCTCGCCGACCACCGAGGCCCAGACCGCCTCGACGTCGAGGGCCTGCGGTCGCGAGAAGGCGGACTCGAGAACGTCGACGGACACGATGCGGTCGACGCGGAACGTCCGTCGGCCGTGCGGGGTCCCCGCGACCAGGTACCAGGTCCCGTCCTTGTCGACCAGCGCCCACGGATCGACCACGCGCGGCTCCGGCGAGGACCGGTACACGAGCGACACCTGCCGGCGTCGCACGACCGCTGTCTGGAAGCTCGTCGACCACCGCCGGGACGGCATCGGACCCGGCCGCCGCGGCACCCCACGGCCCGCGGTCCACCACCACCGCCTGGGCCGCTGCCTCGGCGTCGGCGCGGAACGTCTCGGGGAGCGCCCTCACGAGCTCTGCGCAGCGCGGAGACGGCGGACGCGGACCGTCCGGACGTCGGGCCGACGAGCAGGAAGAGGGCCTGGGCCTCCGACGACGTGAGGCCGGTCAGGTCGGTGCGGGCACCGCCGACGAGCGACCAACCGCCGCCGCGTCCGGGCTGTGGGTAGACGGGGATCCCGGCCGTCGAGAGCGCCTCCAGGTCTCGGCGGGCGGTCGCCAGCGACACCTCCAGCGCGGACGCGATCTCGGCCGCCGTCACGCGTCCACGCGCCTGCATGAGCAGGAGCGTCGCCACCAACCGGTCTGCGCGCACGATCTCAGGCTAGCCAGAAACGTGCTCAGAGGATGAGCACTTTGCGCGGAAGAGTGGAGTCATGAACACATCGGCACGCACCTCCTTCCGCGGCCTCGCCAACGTCTCGTTCTTCGCCGACGACGTCGACGCCGCCCACGCCTGGTACGCCGACCTCCTGGGTGTCGAGCCGTACTTCGTCCGCGACGGCTACGTCGAGTTCCGCCTGGGCGACCACCACGACGACTCGGGATCGTCGACCGCCGCTTCGCGCCCACCCAGGGCGGCCCCTCAGGCGCGATCGTCTACTGGCACGTCGACGACCTCGCCGCGACCTTCCAGGCAGCCCTCGACCAGGGTGCAGCCGTGCACGACGGCATCCGCGAGCGCGGCCACGGCTTCGTCACCGCCTCGGTCACGGACCCGTTCGGCAACGTCCTGGGCCTCATGTCGAACCCGAACTGGCTCGAGAACAGGCGCTGACGGCGTCAGTCCGCGAGCAGGGTCCCGACGATGGCCGTGGCCTCCCGGTCGACGTCCACGGCCACCCGGGCGGTGAGCCCCGCCGCCTCGAACGCGGCGCAGGCGTCGTCGGCCTGTCCCTCGCTGGTCTCGACGAGGACGTGGCCGCCCGGGGCCAGCCACCGGGGGGCCAGCTCGGCGACGCGACGCAGCACGTCGAGGCCGTCGGGACCGCCGTCGAGGGTCACGAGGGGCTCGTGGTCGCGGGCCTCCGTCGGCATCGAGGCGATCACGCGGGTGGGCACGTAGGGCACGTTGGCCAGCAGCACCTCGACCCGGCCGAGCAGGTGGTCGGGCAGGGGTTCGTCCAGGTCACCCTGGAGGACCAGCCCGCCGACGGGGGCGACGTTACGGGTCGCGCACGCCACGGCCGCCGGCTCGATGTCGACGGCGTAGAGCTCGACGTCGGTGTCGAGCGTCTCGGCGAGGGCGACCCCGAGCGCGCCGGAGCCGCAGCACAGGTCGAGGACCACGACCGGTTCGTCCGAGGGGAGCACGAGACGGACGAGCTCGACCAGGCGGGCCGCCTCGTCGACCAGGAACTCGGTGCGCAGGCGCGGGACGAAGACGCCGGGGTCGATCTCGATGCGCAGCCCGCAGAACGACGCCCATCCGACGACGACTTCCAGCGGCTCACCGGCCACCCGGCGCTCGAGCATCGCCGCGAGCTCGTCGGTCGACCGGGCGGACTGGAGCAGGAGTGTCGCCTCGTCCTCGGCGAACACGCAGCCGGCCGTGCGCAGCGTGCGCACCACCGCCTCGTATGACAGCTCTGTCACGACGTCCTCTCGATCCTGGAACCGCACCACCCTAGGCCGCACGCAAACGGCCGCACCCCTCGAGCCGAGGGGTGCGGCCGGGCCGGTTGCGGGTCAGGCGGTGGCGTAGCCACCTGGCACGGCGACGGTGCCGCCGGGGCCCCGGTACTGGCTGCCGTCGAACGCGAGGATGTAGTAGAAGATCACGCTCAGGAAGAACAGGCCCACCGTGAATCCGGCCCCGTGCCCGAACGACGCGGACAGACCGTTGAGCACGAGGATCCAGATCACGATGTTCACGATCGGGATCAGGAAAAGGATGATCCACCACATCGGCTTGCCCGAGATCTTGATCAGGACGATGTAGTTCCAGATCGGGATGATCGACTGCCAGCCCGCCTCGCCGGCCTTCGTGAAGATGACCCACATCGGGATGACGAAGAGGGCGATGTAGGCGACGAGGTAGATGCCGAAGATGAGTCCTGTGGCACCGGAGGACGTGGTCGACGTCGTGGAGACGGTCGAGAGAAGTGTGTGCATGACGCGAACAGTAGCGACTGTGAATGCGCTGTGTGGGCAGAATCACGCGGCCATTCAGGCGACTTCCAGAGGAGTTCTCCGGAAGTCTCGTCGAAATTTCAACCAGATGATTGTTCGACCGGTTCGGGGTCCTCACGGTGGGACATTGCCCCGATCTCCGCGCGCAACGCCCGGATCTCCCCCAGGAGCGAGTCGATCTCGGTGCGGGTCACCGCCTCCTCCTGCTCGTTGACCTCGGCCACGCGCTCGACCAGCCACGACGCGAGCGTCGCAGTGACCACTCCGAGCAGCGCGATGCCACCGACCATCAGCGCGGCCGCGATGAACCGCCCGGTGGGTGTCACGGGGTAGCGGTCGCCGTAACCGACCGTGGTGATGGTCGACATCGCCCACCACAACCCGTCGCCCACGTTCGCGATCGTGCTGCCGGGCTTGCCGCGCTCCGCGTCGGTGATGGCGAGCGCCCCGCACGTGACCAGCAGGACGGTGCCACCGATCGCGAACATGACGACACGACCGCGCAGGCTGGCCGAGCCCGCCCGGTTGAGGATCGCGATCAGCGCGACCAGGCGCAGCAGCCGCAGCGGGCGCAGCACGGGGAGTGCGATCACCGCGAGATCGAGCACGTTCTTGCGGAAGAAGTGCCAGCGGTCCTTGCTGAGGTACAGGCGGCCGAAGTAGTCGACGGCGAACAGCACCCAGGTGGCCGCGATCAGCAGGTCGCACAGGACGTGGACGTCGTGCGGGACGCCGGGGAAGACGATCGGCGTCGCGTAGGCGGCCAGGAACAGCAGCGCCGCACCGGCCAACGGCCAGCGGACGCGCTCCTCCCACACCTCGACGGCGGTCACGCGGTCATGGTGACACCCCGGAACCGGGCAGATGCGGGAATTTACGCGGTGGAAACGCACTGATCAGTCCGTGAGCGCGGGCCTGGCCCGCACGCCCGGCGTACGCTCCCTCGCGTGCTCCTCGGTTCCTTCGTGACGACCACCGGCCGGATGCGCCGCCTCGGTCGGGTCGCCCCGTGGACGAGCACGTGACCGCCTGGGGCGTCGAGCGGCTCGACCTACCCGCCTACCTCGACCGGATCGGCCTGGCCTCCGACAGTGCGTTCCCCGAGATCCACCGTGCGCACCTGGCTGCCATCCCGTTCGAGAACCTTGACGTCCTGCTCGGTGCCGGCATCAGCGTCGACCTCCCGGCGGTGCAGCGCAAGCCGTCGACGGGCACCGCGGCGGCTACTGCTACGAGCACGCGATCCTCCTCGCGGCGGCCCTCGAACGCCTGGGCTACCCGGTGCAGCGCCGGCTCGCGCGCATCGGCGACCCGTCCGTGACGCCCCGGCCCCGCTCGCACCTGGTCGTCTTCGTGCTCGTCGACGACGTCTGGCACCTGGCCGACACGGGCTACGGCTCCGGGCTGCTGTTCCCCGTCCCGCTGATCGCCGGGAACGTGACCTCGCAGGGCGGCTGGACGTTCCGCACGGTCCAGCTCGCCGACGGCAGCCTGGCAGCTGCACGAGCAGCACGCCGGCCGCTGGATCACCCACTACACGGTCCCGCCCGAGGACACCTACCTGGTCGACGTCGCCGCCGCCAACTGGGTCACCTCCACGTCGCCGACCTCCCGGTTCACCCCGCAGCTCGTCGTCCAGCGTCGCGACGAGTCCCTGACCCACCTGCTCACGGGCCGCCAGCTGGTGGTCGAGGCACCCGCGGGTCGGCTGTCGAGCACCCACGTCGACGACGAGTCCCTGGACGAGGTCCTGCGGGACATGGGTCTCGCGCTGGCTCCCGACCAGCTGGCCCTGCTCGTCGAGCGCTTCTGACCCTGGGTCGCGGCGAAGAACGCCATCGCGTGGCGATGTCGCGCGGGTGCACGATGGCCCACATGACCCTGGCGTTCCTGCTGACCTCGCTGGTGATCGTCGCGACGCCCGGCACCGGCGTCCTGTACACCCTGAGCGCCGGTCTGAGCCGGGGCACCCGCGCGAGCCTCGTCGCCGCGCTCGGCTGCACGCTCGGGATCGTCCCGCACATGGTCGCGGCGATCACCGGGCTGGCCGCGGTGCTCAACGCGAGCGCCGTCGCCTTCCAGTCGCTGAAGCTGCTCGGCGTGGCGTACCTGCTGTTCATGGCCGTGCGGATGTGGCGCGACCGCAGCGAGCTGGTGGTCGACGAGGGCGCGGGCAGCCCGGGCGCGCCGGTCAGGTCGGCGCGCCAGGTGATCTGGTCCGCGATCCTGATCAACATCCTCAACCCGAAGCTGACCATCTTCTTCTTCGCGTTCCTGCCCCAGTTCGTGCACCCCGACCAGCCCGGCGCCCTCGCGCACATGACGATGCTCAGCGGCGTGTTCATGGCGATGACGTTCGTGGTGTTCGCCATCTACGGCGCCTTCGCGGCGGCCGTCCGTTCGCACGTGGTCAGCCGGCCGCACCTCGTCCGCTGGATGCGCCGCACGTTCGCCGGCGCCTTCGTCGCACTCGGCGTGAAGCTGGCGCTCACCGACCGGTGAGTGCCGCGGCGCTCAGGCGGTCGCGTCCGCGATCGCGGGCGGCCGCTCGTCCGGCGCCTCGATCTCGGGGTGCGGGTCGGCCGGGACCGCGTCGTCGGGGGAGGTCGGCTCCTCGGCGCCGGTCTCGCCCGAGATCCAGAAGTAGAACGCGTTCGACCCGTTCTTCTGCAGCAGCATCGCGCGGGTCAGCAGGGTCATCGGGACCGCCAGGATGGCGCCCAGCGGGCCGATGATGAACGTCCAGAAGACGACCGAGACGAAGCTCAGCGTCAGCGTGATGTTCACCGCGTCGGAGACGAACCGCGGCTGCACCATCACCTGGAGCGTCACGTTGACCAGGCAGTAGACCACCAGGACCCACAGCGCCAGCTCCCAGCCGCCCACCACGAACGCCAGCAGCATCGGCGGGATCAAGCCGATGATGAAGCCGATGTTCGGGATGAAGTTGGTGACGAACGCGAGGATCGCCCAGACCACCGCCGCGGGGACGCCCAGCAGGTAGAGCGCGATCCCGTCGATGACGGCGACGATCGCGCCGAACGTCGCGCTGACCACGAAGTAGCTGCGCACACCGCGGTTGAAGATCGTGGCCCGCTCGAAGACGTCGGACTTGGTGGGCAAGAAGGCCGGGCGCCCGCGGTCGTACCGGGCGGCGTCGACCCCCATGAAGATCACGTAGGCGAGCACGAAGAAGAACGACCCCGCGATGCTCAGCACGGTGCTGGCCACCGACGTCGCCGCGTTGACCACCTGCGACGGGTTGATCTCGCTGGTGATCGAGCTCGCGGTGCTCTGGTCGACGCCGAGGGACGCGAGCCACGTGGTCACGTCCGCGAGCGACTGCTGCAGCTCGTCGCTGTAGGAGCGGACCAGGTCCGTGAACCGGATGCCGGCGAACACGAGCATCGCGACGAGGATCGCGAGGATCAGGTAGACGGTCACGATCACGGCCGTCGTCGCCATCCAGGGCTTCCAGCCCCGGCGCTCCAACGGGATCCGCAGCGGGTGACAGATGATGACGAGCACCACGGCGAGCATGATCGGCGCGAAGAACCCACCGGCCGCGTGCAACCCGGCGAGGGTGACGACGAACGCGGCCAACGTGAGCAGCGTCCGGGTGGCGGGCGCGAGGCCCTGAGGCGAAGCCATCGGGCGCGCTCCTTCGCGAGATGCGGGCGGATCCGGGCGGGTGCGCACGGACACGGGTCAGTTCGCTCGCACGGTACAAGATGTCCGCTTCGCGGCGGGGGACCTTTCGTGCGCGTGCGCCTCCGTCCGGCCCGTGTCGCGGGTGCCGTGCGAGCATGCCAGCGTGACGAGCACCCACCACTGGCAGCCCGGCACGGTCCGCGAGGCCGGCGGTGGCATCGTCGCCCTGGCGCTCGCGACGTTCGTCGCGATCACCACGGAAGTCGTCCCGGTCGGTCTGCTGCCGCAGATGAGCGACGACCTGGCCGTCACGGAGTCGGTCGGGGGGCTGCTGGTCACCATCTACGCGGTCATGGTCGCGGCGCTGGCCGTCCCGCTCGTGCTGGTCACCCGGCGCCTGCCGCGCAAGGGGCTGCTGCTCGGCACGCTCGTCGCCTACACGCTCAGCAACGCGCTGGTGGCCGTCGCCCCGTCGTTCGGGGTGGTCGCCGGCGCTCGCGCGCTCGGCGGGATCGCCCATGCGATCTTCTTCTCGGTCGCCATCGGGTACGCGTCGCGGCTGGTCAGCCCGCAGTTCACCGGGCGCGCGCTCGCACTGGTGACCGCCGGCGCGTCCGCGGGGTTCGTGCTCGGCGTCCCGCTGTCCACCGCGCTCGGCGCGGCGGTCGGGTGGCGGACCGCGTTCGCCGTCCTGGGCGGCGCGTGCGCCGTGGCCGTCGTCCTGGTCACGATCTTCCTGCCGGCGGTCGCCGGTGGTGGGGCTCCGGTCGCCGACGAGGCCCGGGGCACCAACCGCGCGCGCCTCGCGGTCGTGTCCACCACCAACTCGCTGACCTACCTCGGGCAGTACACCGTCTACACCTACATCGCGGTGCTGCTGATCGGCGCCGGCCTGGGCGAGGTGGCGGTGGGGCCGGTGCTCCTCGGCCTCGGCGCACTCGGGCTGGTCGGCACCGCGTACGCCGTCACCGCCCTCGACACGCACCCTCGCCGCAGCACGATCCTCGTCCTGTCCGTCGTCGTCTTCGGACTGCTCGCGCTCGGGCTGCTGTTCCCGTCGCTGCCGGGGGTGCTCGTCGCGGCGGCCGTGTGGTCCGCGGGCTTCGGCGCGGTCGCGTCGGTGTTCCAGACGGCCGCCATCCGCACGCGCGGCGCGTCCCCGGACGTCGTCGGTGCGCTGGTGAACAGCACGGCGAACATCGGCATCGGCGGCGGCGCCGCGCTCGGGGCACTCGTGCTCGCTGGGGCGGGTCTGGAGTGGCTGCCCTACCTCGGCGCGGCGATCATCGCCATCGGGCTGGTGGCCGTCCTGGTGTCCCGGCGCGCGTTCCCCGCGCTCCCGTGAACCCGGTGGCGCTCACTGCGCCGCGGTCGCCCTCAGTGCCACACCCACCCAGGTGCGCCACGGCCGCCACGCCTCGGCCACCTCGGCCAACCTCTCCGGATCGAGCGGCTCGGCCTCGCCGAGTGCCGCCGCGGTCGCGCCACGGACCATGGGCTCGTTGACCGGGAGAACGTCGGTGTGCCCGAGGGCGCGGACCAGCACCAGCTCGGAGTAGAACGGCCCGATCCCCTCGAACGCCTGCAGCTGCGCGCGGGTGACCTCCGGGTCCTGGGCTCGCAGGGTCGCGGTGTCGAGGGCGCCGTCGAGCGCGGCGCGGGCGATCGCGTGCATCCGGTGCAGCTTGATCTCCGGGATCGGGTCGAACCCGGAGACGGCGAGCAGCTGTTCGGGCAGCGGGACGGCAGCGAGCTCGACGCCGTCGAGCGTGAAGGTCCGCCCGTGCTCCCGCGCCAGCTGCTCGCGGACGGCGGCCATCTGCCGTTGCGGTCGGCGGGCGGACAGCACGGACCAGAGCAAGGCCTCGTACGCGGAGTAGAAGAGCGGGGGCCGAAGCCCGGGACGCCTGGCCTGTGCCGTGCCGACGACCGGGTCCCGCCCGCCCAGCTCGTCGTATCCCGTCCCGTCGACGTCCGCCGACAGCACCCGAGCCACCTGGTCCGCCACCCGCTGCGGGTCCGCCTCGCCGTGCACCTCGACGCGCAGCACCTGGGCGCCCGGCTGGGTCACCACCGCGCCGACCTGGTCGGTGTACCCGTCCAGGCAGAACGCGAGCCGCATCACCGACCCCGCGCCGGCGTCGCGACCCCCGAACCCGAACGCGATGCTCTGCGCGAGGTCGAACCGACCCGCGACCGCCTTCTCCACGACGTCCATCCCCCACACGCTAGGCCCGACCACCGACAGCCTGCGGGCGGCGCGCACCCGTCCTACGCTCGCCGGCATGGTCGACGTCCTCCTGCCCGACGGCCGGACGCTGCACGCCTACGACGTCCCGGTGGCCGACGAGCGGCTCGCGGTGCTCTGGCACGCGGGCACGCCGAACACGGGCGAGCCCCCGGAGCCCCTGCTCGACGCGGCCCGGCGACGCGGGATCCGCTGGGTCGGCTACGACCGGCCGTCCTACGGCGGATCGACGCCCGACCCCGGGCGGTCCGTCGCGAGCGCGGCACCCGACACGGCCGCCGTGGCGGACGCGCTCGGCATCGAGCGGTTCGCGGTGATGGGGCACTCGGGCGGCGGCCCGCACGCGCTCGCCTGCGCGACGCTGCTGCCGGACCGGGTGACGGCGGTCGTGTGCGGCTCGTCGCCGGCGCCCGTCGACGCCGCCGGGCTCGACTACTTCGCGGGGATGGGTTCGTCCGGGCGCGCAGAGCTGGGTGCGGCGACGCGCGGGCGTGAGGCGCTAGCCGCGCAGCTGGCGACCGGCGAGTTCGACCCGGAGATGTTCACGGCGGCCGACGGCGCGGCGCTCGAGGGCGACTGGGCGTGGCTGGGTCGGATCGCGGGCGCCGCCATGGCTGCCGGGCCCGACGGGATGATCGACGACGACCTCGCGCTCGTCGGTCCGTGGGGCTTCGACCCGGCCGACGTCCACCGCCCGACGCTCTTCCTGCACGGTCTCGACGACCGCATGGTGCCCGCCTCGCACGGACGGTGGCTGGCGTCGCGGGTGCCGTCGTCGACGCTCTGGCTGCGCCCCGGCGACGGGCACGTGTCCGTGCTGGCCGCCGCCGCCGAGGCACTGGACTGGCTGATCGCGCAATCTGCTCGCTGACCTGTGCTGATATGGGCACATGACGAGCGAGGACATCGACCCGGACGTGGTCTCCACCGGAACTCTGCCCCGGCGCGAGCTGGTGATGGAGCTCATGCAGGAGGCGTACGACCGGTACGAGGGCGTCGACGAGGGCGAGGTGGCCGACTACATCCCCGCGCTCGCGGCGGCGGACCCGGCGCTGTTCGGGCTCAGCATCGTGTCCGTGACCGGGGCGTCGCACAGTGTCGGCGACGCGCGGCACGAGTTCTCGATCCAGTCGGTGTCCAAGGCGTTCGTGTTCGCGCTCGTCTGCGATGCGCTGGGCCCGGAGGCCGTCCTCGACGCGGTCGGTGTGAACAACACCGGCCTGCCGTTCAACTCGGTGATGGCGCTCGAGCTGAACGGCGGCAGCCCGATGAATCCCCTGGTCAACGCGGGGGCGCTGACCACGACGGGCCTGGCGCCCGGGCGGACGGCGGCGGAGAAGTGGGCGTTCGTGCAGGCCGGCCTCTCCGCGTTCGCGGGTCGTCCGCTCGTGCTCGACGACGACGTGTACGCCTCCGAGGCCGCGCACAACCGGCGGAACCAGGCCATCGCACGGCTGCTGGAGAGCTACGGCCGGATCACCCACGACCCGCTCGAGGTCACCGACATCTACACGCGACAGTGCTCTGTGCGGGTCTCGGCGGCGGACCTGGCCGTCATGGGCGCGACGCTGGCCGACGGGGGCGTCAACCCGATGACGGGCGAACGCGTGGTCGACGCGTCGGTCTGCCGTTACGTGCTGGCGGCCCTGGCCACGAGCGGGCTGTACGAGCGCTCGGGCGAGTGGCTGTTCAGCATCGGCCTGCCGGGCAAGAGCGGGGTGTCGGGCGGCATCGTCACCGTGGTGCCGGGCAAGGGCTCGTTGGCCACCTTCTCGCCGCGGCTCGACCCCGCCGGCAACAGCGTCCGCGGTCAGCTGGCCACGCGCTTCCTGTCGGGTGCGCTGGGCTTGAACCTGTTCGCGTCACGGCCCGAGCCCCGACAGGGATCGACGCCGACCCCGAGCGGCGCGCAGGTCGACGACTGACGGCCACGAGGGAAGGCGTCCGCTACGTTCGGGCTAGAACCCAGGACGAGGGTGTCGGCAGCGAGGGGAACGCCGCGTGTCAACGGTCGAGATCGAGCAACGGTCGCTGCTCCAGAAGGTCCTGGACTGGATCGAGCGGGTGGGCAACAAGGTCCCGCACCCGGTGATCATCTTCCTGATCCTCATCGGCGCGATCATGGTGCTGTCGGCGATCTTCCAGGCCGCGGGCTCCAGCGTCACCTTCGAGCAGGCGCAGCTGGGTGCCGACGACGTCCAGACGGTCACGGTCGCCGCGCGCAGCCTGCTGGATGCCGACGGGCTGCGGTTCGTGTTCACGTCACCGGTGGCCAACTTCAACAGCTTCGGCGTGGTCGGCGTGATCCTCGTGGCCATGATCGGCGTCGGGATGGCCGAGGAGGTCGGCCTGATCCAGGCGTTCATCAAGCGGCTGGTCAAGGTCACGCCGGCGCGGGCGATCACGTTCATCATCGTGCTGCTGGGCGTGCTGTCCTCGATCGCGACCGACGCCGGCTACCTCGTGCTCATCCCGCTCTCGGCGGCGGTGTTCCTCTCGCTCGGGCGGCACCCGCTGGCCGGGCTTGCGGCGGCGTTCGCGGGCGTCGGCGGCGGGTTCGCCGTGAACATCCTCATCACGCCGGTGGACGGCATGCTCGCCCAGATCACCAACGAGGCGATCGCCGACCCCGCCAACCACGTCTCGATCACCGGCAACCTCTACTTCGGGATCGCCTCGACGCTGCTCGTCGCCGTCGTCGCGACGATCCTGACCGAGAAGTTCGTCGAGCCGCGGCTCGGGCCCTACCACCCGAGCGAGGGACCGGAGACGGCCGCGACGGAGGCGCCG
This sequence comes from Cellulomonas sp. McL0606, assembly GCF_058248365.1. The sequence continues at coordinate 4,078,230 of NZ_CM177779.1, forward strand.
TCGGGCGAGCTGAGCCCGGAGGAGAAGAACGGGCTGCGCTGGGCGTTCTGGGGGTTCGTCGGCGTGACCGTGGTGGTCCTGCTCCTCACCATCCCGCCGAACGCGGTGCTGCGGAACCCGGAGACCGGCTCGCTGATCGAGAACAGCCCCTTCCTCAACTCGATCATCTTCCTGATCCTCATCTACTTCTTCGTGATGGGGCTCTGCTACGGCCGGGCCGCCGGGACGATCAAGGGGTCGATGGACGTCATCAACCCGATGACCAAGACGATCGCCGGGCTGTCCGGGCTGATCTTCCTGCTGCTCGTGATCAGCCAGTTCATCGCGTACTTCAACTACTCCAACCTGGGCACCATCGCGGCCGTGAACATGGCCGACGCCCTCGAGAACGCGAACCTCAGCACGGTCTGGTTGATCATCGGGCTCATCGCGGTGACCGCCGTCATCGACATCTTCATCGGCGGCGTGGTGCCCAAGTGGGCGATCTTCGCGCCGGTCTTCGTGCCGCTGTTCATCCAGCTGGGCATCTCCCCGGACCTCGCGATGGCCGCCTACCGCGTCGGCGACTCGCCCGTGAACGTGGCCACGCCGCTCATGCCGTACTTCGCCCTCATCGTCATCTTCGCCGAGCGCTACCGGCGCAAGGTGGGCGTCGGGTCGGTGATCTCGCTGATGCTCCCGTACACGGTGGTGCTGCTGGTCACGTGGTCCGCGCTGCTGGTCGTCTGGTACCTGCTCGGCATCCCCCTGGGACCCGGCGCGTCCATCTACCTGCACTAGACCGGCCAGATCACCGGGATCAGGCCCACCGCGACGACGAACCACGCCGCCGTCGTCGCGAGCCCGAGCTTCCAGTACGACCCGAACGTGTACCCGCCGGGCGTCATCACCATCATGTTCGCGGGGGTGGCGATCGGGGTGAGGAACGACGCGGCGCCCGCGACCGCCACGAGCATGAGGACCGGCGCCAGCGCGAGCCCGGCCTCGCCCGCCACCGCGACCGCGATCGGGGCGACGATCAGCACGGTCGCGGTGTTGCTCACCACCTGGCCCAGCAGGACGGTCACCACGAAGAGCGCCGCGAGCACCAGCCGCGGGTCGCCGTCGCCGACGAGGTCCAGCAGCCAGCCCGCGACGAGGTCGGCGGCGCCGCTGGACGCGATGGCCACGGACAGCGGGATCAGCCCGCCGACGAGGATCACCGTCTGCCACGAGACCGCCCGCAGCGCCTGCGGGCCGGCGACGACGCCCGTCAGGACCATCGCGACCGCGCCGACCAGCCCCGCGATCGCGGGCGGCACGGCACCGCTGGCCAGCAGGATCACCGTCCCGACGAGCACCGCGACCGCCCGCCACGCCAGCGGGCCGAACGCGACCGTCTGCCGCCGCACCATCTCGGGGCTGTCCACCAGCAGCACGTCGTCGTCGTCCGCGAGCGCCTCGACGGCCGGCCAGGTCCCGTGCACGAGGAGCGCATCCCCCTCGGCGAGCACGGTCCGCAACCGGTCGCGACCCAGGCGGCGCACGGCGAGGATGGCGACGCCCGAGCGGACCGCGCCCGGGAAGACGGTCTCGCCGATGATCGCCGACCGCGGCGAGACCACCAGCTCGGCGATCCCGACCTCGCGGCCGAGCAACGCCTCGCGCGTCCGTGCGGTCAGCGGTGTCGACGCGATCGTCAGGCCGTGCGCCTCGGCGAACGCGGTCGTCCCGTCCCCCGTCGCGACGAGCACGTCGCCGACGACCGGACGGTGACCCTCGTCGGCGAGCTCGCCGTCCTGCTTCTGCACCCCGATGAGCACGACGTCGTCCGGGACGGTGAACGGCCCGACCGACGAGGCCGCGGTGACGCGCAGCCGGAAGAAGCCCTGCTCGAGCCGGTAGTGCTCGACCAGGCGGTCCAGGTGGCCGGAGAAGTCCGCGGGCAGGGACGTGGGAGTGCGGTCCGGGAGCAGGGGCTTGCCGACGAGCACCGCGACGAGGACCGTCACCACGACGAGCGGCAACCCGATCAGGGCGAACTCGAAGAAGCCGAACGTGTCGCCGGTCGCCTCGGACAGCGACTCCGACACGATGACGTTGACGGGACTGCCCGACAGCACGAGGAGCGCGCCGGCGCTGGCCGCGAAGGCGAGCGGCATGAGCATCTGCGACGTGGCCCTGCCGGCTCTGCGCGCGGCGAGCACGACGACCGGGAGCAGGGCGGCGGCGGCGCCGTTCGGGGTGACCAGGGCGGCCATCACCGCGGACAGGGCCATGAGAGCGACCAGCAGCTTCGCCCGTCCGGTCCCCGCCCGCGCGATCAGCTGCTGACCCGCCCACGCCGTCACCCCCGAGGACTCCAGGCCCTCGCTCAGCACGAAAAGGCTGGCGATGAAGATCACGACCGGGTCCCCGAAGCCGGCCACCGCCTGCGTCGCCGTGACGAGGCCGGTCGCGTAGAGGGCCAGCGCGGTCAGGACAGCCACCGCGCCCACCGGCAGCCGGTTCCAGACGAACAGCCCCACGCACCCGGCCAGGACCAGCAGGCTCACGGTCGCGTCGGACATGCCCCGCCTCTCGTCTCGCCCCCCGGGGGGCGCCCCGGCCCGGTGCTAGCGTGCCCGATATGAGCCGACGCGTCGCCTCCCTCGCCGCGCTGCTCCTGCTGGGACTGATATCCGGCTGCGGCGCGGCGACGTCGTCGTCGGGCGACCCGACGCCCGCCGCCGACGCAACCGGCACCTGGGGCGCGTCGACCACCGAGGGCTCGGCCTACCTCGTCCTCGGCAGCGACGGCTCGGCCAGCGGGTCCGACGGCTGCAACAGGGTGGTCGGCACCTGGAAGGCGTCCGACACCGGCGTCAGCTTCTCGGCCTGGGCCACCACGAAGATGTACTGCCCCGAGGTGGACCCGTGGCTCCCGACGTCCGTCGCCGGGCTCGTGCACGACGACGACACGATGGTGCTGGTCAACCAGGACAACCTGCCCGTCGGCTCGCTGCAGCGGACCTCCTAGCGCGCCCTCAGGGCCGGGGCGCGCTCACTCAGCGCCTCGTCGGCCCCGTCGGAGCAGCCACCAGACCACAAGGGCGGCGGCGATCACGGCGAGGACGCCCGCGACGATCGCCGGGGCGTTGCTGCCACCCGACGCGGTCGACTGCTCGTCCCGGGCGTCGGACGGGGTCGGGCTGTCGGTGGTCGCGCCACCGATCGTCGTCGTCCCCGTGGTCGTGAAGCTGCGCTGGCCGGTGATCGGGTGCCCGTCCGCCGACGTGACCCGCCACGCCACGGTGTACCTCCCCGCCGGCAGGTCGCCGGCGAGCTTCTCCGAGACGGTCGCGTCGACGAGGACCGCGTCGCCGGCGCTCACCAGCGTCCCCGCGGGGTCGCGCACCTCGATCTCGGTGCCGAGCGCGAGGGCCGGCTCGTCGAACGTGAGCGTGACCTGGGCGGGGGCGACCGCGATCGTCGAGCCGTCCGTCGGGTCGGTGCTGCGCAGCACGTTGTGCGCCTCCGCTGCCCCGGCACCGGTCAACCCGAGGACCAGCCCGAGGCCGACGACGAGCAGCGCGCGAATCGACCGGGCGCGCATCAGGCCGCGTCCCCGCGCCGACGCCGCGAGACGAGGGCGACCGCCAGGGCGGCGGCCCCGAGCACCATGCCGACGATCCCCAACGTGCGCGCGAGCGTGTCGGTGGAGGCGTCGGTCGACGTCTGCCCGCTGCTGGTGACCGACACCGTCGCCTCATCGGTCGGCTCGGCCGTCGCGTGATCGTGGCCCTCGGCCTCGGCGGCGGTCGTCGTGAACGTGGGCACCGGGTGCTCGGGCTCCTCCTTGCTCGCCGGCGTCGGGTCAGTCCAGTCCACCACCGTGCCGTCGGTGTACGTCTGGTGCGTCGGGAACGTGAGCTGGGTGCCGGCGTCGGGGAGCGGGCCGACCGACAGCTCGAACTGCTGGAACTGGCCGTCGGCGATCTCGCTGCCGGGCTGCGCGGTCCAGGTCACGGTCGCCGGGGCCTTGGTGAGGGTCGTGCCCTCGACGACGACCGGCGCGGGCAGCGGCGCCTCGGTCACGGACGCCGTCCAGCCGGGGATGGGCCTGGTCGACACCGAGAGGAGCGGGTGGTCGGTCGGCAGGTCGACGACGACCTGGCTGGTCGACGCCGTGGCGGACTCGGTGGGGACGCGGAACGTGAGGACCGAGAACTCGCCGGCTGCGGTCTCGTCGGGGTCGACGTGGACGTGCGCGGAGGCGGCGGCAGCCGGGAGGACGACGAGCCCGAGGCTCGTCAGGACGACCGCCGCGAGGCGGTTCCGGCGATGGGTCGAAGGCATGGCGGAGGCTCCTGAGGATGGGGTGACCGACGAGGGTGTGCGAACGCGCACGCCCGGGCCGGCCCGCTCTCCGTGGAGGCTCAGGCAGCCAGCGTGACGTGCGCGGCCCGCAGCGGTGGACCGCGCAGGGGAACGACAGCGACGTCGCGCCGGGCGGCCGGGACGTGCGCCTCGACCTTGACCGGCAGGGTGGCGGACGCGGGCAGCGCGACGGGAGCGAGCAGCGCCACGAGGGGGCGCATCCACGTGGTGATCCACGTCAGGGCCCGATCGGTGCCGGCGATGAGCGCGGCGGTCAGCAGGGTCGCGACGACGTGCACGACGAGCATGGCGGACCCGCCGAGCGCCGGCGCCGACCCCGCGTGCGTCGACGTGCACGCGACCTGCATCGTCTGCGCGGCGGCATGGACGTGCTGGACCGAGGCAGAACCGGCAGCGGGCGCGCAGCCCATGCCGCTGAGCGCGTCGAACGCGTGGTGCAGAACCAGCTGACCGACGCCCAGCATGGCGACGGCACCCGGCAACCCCACCCGTCGAGCGCTGAGCGGCACCGCGGCGGCGAGTGCGACGGCGGCCAGCGGCACCAGGACGATCGCGTGCGGGACGTCCCCGCCACCGAGCAGGTGCGCGGCGAGCGCGAGGAACACGGTGCTCACCGCGACGACGAACGCGCGCACGAGGCGCGCGGGTCCGGTGGCGTGTGCGGGCACGGGCGCAACGGTACCGGTCGCCGCCCGCGACGGCCGCGTGCGCTCGGCTCGCTCCGGGAGGCCGCTGCGTAGGGTTCTGCCATGAGCGAGCCCCTCGACGCCACCTTCGTCGCCGCGATCGAGAAGGACGGCGCCTTCCCCACCTTCGTGACGCTCGACGGGTCGGCCGACCTGCTGGGCACGCGGCGGCCCGTCAAGGTCCGAGGCACGCTCGGCGGGCACCCGTTCGACGCAACCCTCATGTTGTCGGGAACGGATCCGCACTGGCTCCCGCTGCGTGCCGCGCTGTGCGCGCAGATCGGCAAGGGCCAGTCCGGCGACGAGGTCGAGGTGCGACTCCTCGAGCGGCTCTGAGCTAGGTGTTCGCCGGGTTCGTCGCCCTGCCGTCGAGCCACAGCTGGTCGGTGTCGTCGCGATGCACCCCGTCCGTGCCGACGTGCTTGCTGCTGATCGCCGGTCCCTTCTGGATGACGTGCACCAGCGCCATCGCGTGCCCTCGGCCCAGGCCGTAGTCCTCCTTGAGCCAGTCGACGATCACCCCCGCCTTCACGGAGGGGTCGTCGTAGCCGCGCTCCTTGGCCAGCTCGACGAACTGACGCGGGGTCAAGCCGGTCTGGTCCTCGATGTTGTCGAGGTACGCCTGGAACGTCACGGGTCCTCCCTCTCGCCGGTCTGCGCGACGGGCATGACGCCGAGGGTATCGACCCGGCTCAGGCTGGGCCGGACGTGGCGTCCAGGCGTGCGGTGGTCTCCGGGTCGAGCCGCAGCGCGCCGGCCGCGACGTTCTCCTCCAGGTGGGACCGCCGCGACGTTCCCGGGATGAGCAGGATGTTGTCGGCGTGCCCGAGCAGCCACGCGAGGCCGACCTGGCTCGGCGTCGAGCCGAGCCGTTCGGCTGCCGCGCGAACCTCCGGGTGGTCGGTCACCTTGGGCATGCGCGCGAAAGCGGACCCCAGCGGGAAGAACGGCACGTACGGGATGCCGTGCTCCCGGCACAGGTCGAGGATCGGCTCGTCGTCGCGGGCGAGCAGGTTGTACGCGTTCTGGACGCACGCGATCTCCGTCCGCTCCATCGCGTGCCGCACCTGGTCGAGGCTCACGTTGCTCACCCCGACGCCGCCGATCTTGCCCTCGGCACGGAGAGCCACCATCTCGTCCAGCTGGTCGTCGAGCGCGACGGTCGGGCCGTGGTCGGGGGCATGCAGCCGGAGGTTGACCACGTCGATGCGATCGACGGCCAGGCTGCGAAGGTTCGCCTCGACCCCGGCGTGCAGCAAGGCAGGTTCCTGCGCCGGGAGCCAGGTCCCCGTCGCGTCCCGGTCCGCCCCGACCTTGCTGACCAGGACGAGGTCGTCCGGGTACGGGTGGAGGGCCGCGTGGATCAGCTCGTTGCTCACGTCCGGCCCGTAGAACTGCGCCGTGTCGATGTGGTTCACACCCAGCTCGACGGCCCGCCGAAGAACCGACAGCGCTTCGTCGCGGTCCCGCGGCGGCCCGAGCACCCCTGGTCCCGGGCTCGCATCGCCCCGAACCCGATCCGACGAACGACCCGATCACCCAGTGCATAGGTCGAACGCGCGGAGTCGGTCACGACTCCTGTATACGCCGACCGTCTGTCACCGACCCGCTGGTCCGGCTAGGTCGACACCGAGGGGGAAGGACCGTGCACAACGCGCCCACCTGCGCACCGCCACCCGGTGCCCGGTGCCCGGTGCCCGATGCCCGATGCCCGATGCCTGGTACCTGGTACCTGGTACCTGGTACCTGGTACCTGGTACCGAGACGATCACCTCAGAGCGCGGGCGGCGCACACCTCCACGACCCGGCGGCTGGTCGGACTGCCGTCCCCGGGAGCTTGGCCGAGCTAGAAGGGTGGTGGTTGGTCGTGCGTCGTTGGTGGTCTCGCTGGTGGGGGGTGGTGCTCAAGGGCGCTGGGGTCGACGTGGATCGGGGTCGGGTGGTTGTAGGTGGTGATGCCGAGCCAGGACGTCCAGGTGGAGATCCCGGTCGCCTTGTCGAAGGTGACGTTCCAGGCCTTTTCGGTCTTGGCCTGGTGGTGGTGCCGGCACAACGCGTGCAGGTTCTCCACACAGGTCTGATCAGCTGCCGGACGGGTCGGGTCGAAGGGGACCCGGTGGTCCAGATCGCATCGTGCTGCGGGCTGGCGGCATCCCGGGAAGGTGCACGTCACGTCACGCGCGATCACCGTGCGGGTCAGATCCGCGCCCGGCCGGTACGTCACGCCGCCGACCTCGCACACCAGACCGGTTGCCGGGTCGGTCAGGACCCGTCGCCACGTCCCGTCCTGCGCGAGGTCCCGTGCGAGGCCGGCGGGGATCGGGCCGAACGAGTCCAGGAACCCCGGCGCATCATCGCGACCTAGCAGGGTGCTGGCCGCGACCGTGACGTTGATCGTGACTGCTTGACCATGCCGGCGGGGCAACGGGGACCCGTCCGGCGTCGCCTGCCGTTCGAGCACGCTCATGAACACGTCTCCGAAAGCGTCGGCGCGCCGTTGATCCGCGGTCCGTTGATCCCCGTCCACGTGGGTGGTCCCGGCCAGGGCGTCAAGGACGGTGAACGCGGCGGTGGCGACCTGGGCGGGCAGCAGTGCCGTCAACCACGCCATGCCGTCCACTCCGGGCGTCAACGTCACACACCGGTCCGCGACCGCCCGCACCCGGCGCGCCTCCGCTGCCCGACCGTCCACGGCCAACACCTGGCGGCGGACCCGCTGCCCCAGCTGCGGGGCCGTGAGCACCCCCGCGTGCGCGACCGCGTCAGCAAGCACCGTCGGTTCGACCGCCGCCGCGTCCTGGTTCAGGAACGCGATCTCCTTGACCACCACATCGACCTTGCGCGCATCGAGCAGCCCCGCCGCCCACGCGTCCTGCAGCACTGGCCGGGACCCGGTCAGGCACGCCCGGGCTACCAGGTCGTCCGCGACCCGCCGCGTGCACACCAGCTGCGTCGCCACATGGTCCGCGATCCATTGGTCAGGCACGCTGGCCCGAGCGGTCATCTCCTGCAGCACGACGGCCTGCGCTGCCTGGGCCGCGCAGATCACCTGCTGCCAGCCCGCGAGAGCGCTGAACAGATCCCCATCCGACAGATCCGCCACTGCGAGAGCCTCGAGCACCGCGGACAGCTCACGCGGGCTCGTCGAACCGGCCGGGAACAGCGGAAACGCCGACCCAGGCTCAGGCTCCGACCACCGACCCGCGGGCACACCGGTCGTGCCCGCCTGATCCATCACTACCGTCATCGTCGCCCCCCGCCCGAGCTTGATCGCTCGAACAAGTGTACGATCGACCACCGACACCGGTCCGAGATCCAGGGGGCAGACGGGCACCTAGGCTGCGCGCCATGACCCACGCCGCCCGTGCCATGGCGTCATGGGCGACCGTCGTCGCCACGGACGACGACGTGCGAGTGACGACCGTCCTCGCGACCCGACGGCTCCAGATGCCCGTCCGGATCTCCGCCCGCGTCACGCCGCCGGGACGAGGCGTCGGTCTGTTCGGGATCTTGCGAGCGGCGGCCGGGATCTTCTGACCTCGGCCGCCGCGAGCGTCTACGGCACCACGTGCCCGGCGGCGCGGAAGAGGTCGTACCACTCGGCGCGGGTCAGCGGCAGGTCGGAACCGAGTGCTGCGCCCCGGACGCGCTCGGGGCTCGTCGTCCCCAGGACCACCTGCATCCGCGCGGGGTGCCGCGTGATCCACGCGGTGGCGACGGCGATCGGGGGCACGTCGTACTGTGCGGCCAGCCGGTCGATGACCGCGTTGAGCTCGGCGTACTCGGGGTTGTCCAGGAAGACGCCCGTGAAGAACTTGGCCTGGAACGGCGACCACGCCTGGATGGTGATGTCGTGCAGGCGGCAGTAGTCGACGATGCCGTTGTCGCGGCTGATCGACTGGTCCAGGTCGAGCATGTTCGACGCGACGCCCTGCGCCACGAGCGGCGCATGCGTGATGGACAGCTGCAGCTGGTTGGCCACGATCGGCTGCTTCACGTACTTGCGCAGCAGCTCGATCTGCCCCGGCGTCTGGTTGGAGACGCCGAACGCGCGCACCTTGCCGGACGCCTCGAGAGCGTCGAACGCGCGCGCGACCTCCTCGGGCTCGACCAGGGCGTCGGGGCGGTGCAGCAGCAGGATGTCGATGTAGTCGGTCTGGAGCGCGGCGAGCGAGCCGTCGACCGATGCGATCAGGTGGTCGTACGAGAAGTCGAAGTACGGCCCTTCGCGCACGATGCCGGCCTTGGTCTGGATGACCAGCTCGGCACGGTCGGCCGGGGTCAGCTGGAGCGCCTCCGCGAACCGGGTCTCGCAGCCGTGCAGGTCGGAGCCGTACACGTCGGCGTGGTCGAGGAACGCGATGCCGGAGTCGCGCGCGGCGCCCACGAGCGTGCGCACCTCGTCGTCGGTCTTGTCCTGGATACGCATCATGCCCAGCACGACGTTGGGCACGACCAGATCGGTCCCGGGCAGGGTGAAGGTCTTCACGGCGGTGTGGTCCTCTCGGTGGTTTCGTCCACCGTCGAGGCTAATCCCTCCGACGGCGTCCGGTCGCCGCGGACCTGCGGCCCGCGGATCGACACCCGTAGCCCGGGAGGGTTCACGACCCCCGGACTCAGGGGACGCGGTACGCCCGCAGCCCGGCGGGCGTCGCGAGGACGACCAGGCCCGCGTGCACAGGCGTGCCCACGACCTGCAGCAACCGGGTGGTGACCTCGGAGCCGCCCGCGGGTGTCCCGTCGACATGGCACAGCTGCACGACGTCGAGACCGGGGTACGTGATCTCCGCGAGGGACGGGATCCCGCCCTCGTGGTACTGGTACTCGGTCGTCGCCAGGCAGCCGACGATCTCGTCGGGGCCCACGGGCGTGATGGAGCCGTCGGACAGCCGGATCCGCACGATGGTTCCGGCGCTGCCGACCATCCGGTACTGGTCGTTCCCGGCGTAGGCGGTGCCCATGCTCGAGAAGATCGCGCCGGGCGCGTCCCCCAGAGGCGCGCTCCACACCACCGACCCGGTCGCCGGGTCGAACTTCTCGAGCGACACGGCGAAGGGGCCGGCCGGAGTCATGGGCGCGCCGTCCGCGGCGGTCGCCGTTCCGGTCGCGCGGCACCAGAGGTCGACGCTGTACCCGCCGGCGACCTGGCAGGCCGGTGCGACCCCGTCGACCCGCCACTTCACGGCACCCGTCGCAGCGTCCAGCGCCACGGTGGACTGCGCGGCTACGTCCCAGGTGGACTGGCCCTTCTGGTGCGCGGCGACGCTGCCGATGATCTGCGTGTTCTTCGGGTCCTCCTGCCAGTTCCAGCCGCTGTCGGAGGAGTAGCCGGGTCCGAACAGCTCGTCGTAGGGGTGGCTCCAGACGGTCGCGCCGTTCTCGGACCGCCCGAGGACCTCCTGGCCCGCCGGCGGACGGTCGTTCGTCGCCCACAGGCCACCCGAGAGCGGTCGGGCGTTCGCGGGGATCGATTCCGCGTCGCCCGTGATCACCGCCTGCACCGGGTCGAGCCGGAACGTCCGCATCTGCGTGACGTCGGGTCCGACGCCACCCACCACGCAGAACGCGCCCGGGTCGGCGTCGCTGCACTTGTCCGGCCGACTACCGGCGATGAACCGGAAGGTCTGCCCCGTCGTCGCGGAGTTGTGGTACTCCACCGGTACGCCGGTCACGATGTCGACGACCGTGATCGTGTGGCCACCCGCCGGGGCGTCCGTGTCCACCGCGGCGAACGTCCGGTTGCCGACGGTGACCGTGCCCGGCTCGACTCCACGCCGGCCGCCCCGGCGCCCGGTGAGGCAGGGATGGTCCACAGCACGGATCCATCGGAGGCCGACCAGGCGGTCAGGGCCAGCGGTGCTGTTCCCCGCGCTCACGTAGTCGAGGATCACGTCGCCGACGACCTTGGGCGGTCCGAGCACGTGCGCGTCGGCGGACCAGGTCAGCAAGCCGTCACCCGACGGCCCGGTACCCGCGACCGGCACCAGGTCGTCCATGGGGACCTTCGGCGCCTCCGGTGCAGGCGTCGAGCATGCTGCGAGCAGTGCGACCCCCACGACGACGAAGGCCCACCTGCCACGCAGCTGCACGATCTCCCCCTACCGGCCCGCCCCGCGCGGATCTCCCCCCTGTATCGGCACGCCGGCCGCGGGGATGAAGGTGCGGCGGCGGCCGACCTTCCCGCCGCCGCACCACGCCTGCCGCAGGTGTCCCCTCAGACCCTCGGCAGACGCAGGGTGACGATCTGGAACGGGCGCAGTGCGAGCTGCACCGCTTCCGCGGTCGAGGCGACCCCCGGCGCCTCGACGTCCCGCTCCAGCAGGTCGACCGCCCGGGCACCGGAGACCGCGAACGACGGCGTGAGCGTCCCCTTCGCGTGCCCCCCGAGCGACTCGTACAGGCGCACGATCACGTCACCGCTGCGGTCCTCGGCCAGCTTGACGGCCTCGACCACGATCGCGGGGTTGTCGACCACGACCAGCGGCGTCACCGGGCCGGCCCCCTGCACGACGCGCGCCGGCAGGTTGGTGCGGTAGCCGTCCTCGATCGCGTCCGCGATGGAGGCGCCGGCGTGCAGCACGGTGGTCAGCCGGTGGTGACCCTGGTCCGCCTCCGGGTCCGGGAACACGGGCGCCCGCAGCAGGGACAGCCGGACGGTCGTGCCCGTGCCCCCCTCGCGACGCGTGACGTCGTGGCCGTAGGTGGCGTCGTTCGCGACGGAGACCCCGTAGCCGGGCTCGCCCACGTGCAACCAGCGGTGCGCGCAGATCTCGAACCGGGCCGCGTCCCACGACGTGTTGGTGTGCGTCGCGCGGAACACGTGGCCGAACTGCGTCTCGGCCGCCGACCGGTCGGCGTGCACGTCGAGCGGGAACGCGAGCTTGAGCAGCCTCTGCCGCTCGCGCCACTCGATGTCCGTGACGATCTCGATCGCCGCCGACCCGCGCCGGAACGTGAGCTCCTGCACCAGGGTCGAGGAGCCGAACGTCCTCGTGGTCCTCACCACGACGACGTCGGCGGTCTCCGTCACCACCTCGCGGCTGTCCGCGTCCAGCAGGTCCGTGCCCACCCGCCGGTACTCCGTGTCGATGTCCCACGCGTCCCACTTGGCCGGGGTGTCCCGGTGCAGCTGGAGCAGGTTGGCGAGCGTGCCCGCCGGGACCACCTCGCGGTCGGCGACGAGATCCACGAGCGAGTCGATCTGGCCGCCGGCCGTCACGTGCACGTCGATCAGGCCGTTGCGCACGCTGATCGTGCCGTCGTCCTCGCGCACGAGGTGGACGGGCTCTCCCACCGGCGCCTCGACCGGCGCGGCACCGAGTGCGACGACGCCGTCCCGGGAGTGCGGCGCCGCGTTGAGCAGCAGGGCTGTGTCCCCGGTGCCGACGACGGCCGCGGCCGACGCCGAGATGAGCGCCTCCAGCTCAGCACCGATCCGCGTGTACGTCTCCTCGGCCTGCCGGTGCACCCAGCCGATCGAGCTTGCCGGGCAGGATGTCGTGGAACTGGTGCAGCAGCGCTGTGTGCCAGATGGTCTCGAGCTCGTCGTACGGGTACTCGGTCCCCTTCTGTACAGCGGCGGTCGTCGCCCAGAGCTCGGCCTCCCGCAGCAGGTGCTCGGTGCGCCGGTTGCCCTGCTTGGTCCGCGCCTGCGACGTGTACGTGCCGCGGTGGAACTCGAGGTACATCTCGCCGGACCACACCGGCGGATGCGTGAACTCGGTCTCCGCGCGCTCGAAGAACGTGTTCGGGCTGCCCAGCTCGACGCGCGGTGCGCCCTCGAGGTTCCCGAACCGGTGCGCGGACGCGATCATCTCCCGCGTCGGGCCGCCGCCGCCGTCGCCCCAGCCGTAGGGCACGATCGACGACGCGGCGACGCCCTTCTCGTTGAAGTTCGCCTCGGTGTGCAGCAGCTCCTTGGCGGACAGGTCCGAGTTGTACGTGTCGACCGGCGGGAAGTGCGTGAGCACCCGCGAGCCGTCGATGCCCTCCCAGGTGAACGTGTGGTGCGGCATCCGGTCGGTGTCGTTCCACGACAGCTTCTGCGAGACGAACCACCTCGACCCGGCGGCGCGCACGATCTGCGGCAGCGCACCCGAGTAGCCGAAGGAGTCGGGCAGCCAGACGTCCTGCGTCTCGACGCCGAACTCCTCCAGGAAGAACCGCTTGCCGGCCACCATCTGCCGAGCCATCGCCTCGGAGCCGGGCATGTTGGTGTCGGACTCGACCCACATGCCGCCCACCGGCACGAACTGGCCGGCCGCGACCTTCTTGCGGATGCGGTCGAAGATGTCCGGGTAGAACTCCTTCATCCACGCGTACTGCTGCGCCGACGAGCATGCGAACACGAAGTCGGGATCCGCGTCCATGAGCGCCAGCACGTTGGAGAACGTGCGGGCACACTTGCGGACCGTCTCGCGCAGCGGCCAGAGCCACGCCGAGTCGATGTGCGCGTGCCCGACGGCGATCGCGCGGTGCGCGGAGGCCGACGCCGGGGCGTCGAGCAGCGGACGCAGCGCGGCGCGGGCCACGGCGGCGGTGCCCGGCACGTCGTGGGGGTCGACCAGGTCGATCACCGCATCGAGCCCGTACCGGATGCTCGCGGCGCGCGTCGACTCGGCGGGCAGCTCCTTCATCAACCCGACCAAGGCCGTCAGGTCCTGCCAGAGCTCCCAGACCGCGACGTCGCGGAGCGCCACGTCGACGCACCTGAGTCGTACTGCGGGTCGGTGCCCGCGGTCGCCAGGTCGCCGTACGGCGTCGGCACGAAGCCGAAGTTGCTCGCGATGTTCGGGTTGCCGGCGGCCTCGACGAACACGTCGATCGAGGTGCCCTCACCCCACGGCACGGCCTGGTTGAACGGCGAGACACCCTTGATCGTCGTGCCGTCGACCCGCCACACCAGGCCCTCGGCCTGGAACCCGGGGTTGTCGCGGTTGAAGCCGAGGTCGACGACGAGCTCGACGGCCGTGCCGGCGGCCGGCCAGCCCTCGGGCACCGAGCCCGTGACGTGGAACCAGGTGGTGCTCCACGGTGCGCCCCACGCCAGGCCCGGGCGCACGGGCTCGTAGGCCTGGTCGACCGCGTCGCGGAACGGCACCGGTTCACCTGGTGCGGACCAGGCCGTCAGGTCGAGCGCCACCCGGTCGCGATAGATCGCGGGGACGATCCGCTCGGCCACGAATCGGTCGATCCGGCCCTCGGTGAGCAGGGGGTTGCCGTGCATCGTGCTCCTCTTTCCGTACGTGTGTGGAGTCAGCCCTTGACGGCGCCGGCCATGGCGAACGAGCCGCCGGACAGCCTCTGGACCAACAGGTAGAGCGCCAGGACGGGAGCGGCGTACAGGATCGAGAAGGCGGCGAGCTTGCCGTACGCGACCGAGCCGTAGGTCCCGAAGAAGTTGAAGATGGCCACCGCAGCCGGTTGGTGCTCCGGGCTGAAGATGAGGACGAACGGGACGAAGAAGTTCCCCCACGCCATCGTGAAGGCGAAGATGAAGACGACCGCGATCCCGGGTCGCATCAGCGGCAGGACGATCCGGACCAGGGCCCGCATCGCGCTCGCGCCGTCCACCCACGCCGCCTCCTCGAGGGAGATCGGCACCGAGTCCATGAAGTTCTTCGTCATCCAGATCGACATGGGCAGCCCTGCGGCCGCCATGAAGAAGATGGTCCCGGGCACCGAGTCGAGCAGGTGCAGGTACACGAAGAGCGAGTAGACCGGCACCATCATCGCGGTGATCGGCAGGCCGGTCGCGAACAGGATGGTGTAGAGGAACGAGCGGCGGAACCGCATCTGGTAGCGCGACAGCGGGTAGGCCGCCAGCACGGCGACGATGATCGTGATGAGCGCGGTGCCCATCGAGATCACGAACGAGTTCCACAGCGGCAGCAACGTCTGCTGGTAGGTGAACACCGAGGCGAAGTTGTCCATCGTGGGGTGCGACGGCACCTTCACGCCGACCGTCGCGGCCGGGTCGAACGCCGACAGCAGGATCCACGCGAGCGGGACCAGGAACGTCAGGCCGATGAGCCCGAGGATCACGGTCGAGACCCACTTGGTGTTCCGGCCACGAGGTGCGGCCAGGGCCGTCCTCTCCCGCAACGTCGGCGGGACCACCGTGGCCGGGGTGTCGATGACCGACATCAGTCCACCTCCGGCTTGAGCGCCTTGATGTACACGATCGAGAAGATCGCGCCGATCAGGAGGGTCACGGTCGCGATCGCGGTTCCGTAGCCCACCTGCGAGAACTTGAACGCCTCCTGGTACGCCAGCACCGGGAGCGTGGAGCTGTTGGTGCCCGGACCGCCGCCGGTCATCACCCAGATCAGCGTGAAGACGCCGAGCGTCTGCAGCGTGGTGAGCATGAGGTTGGTCGAGATCGACCGCCGGATCATCGGCAGCGTGATCAGGAAGAACCGCTGGAACATGCCCGCGCCGTCGATCTCCGCGGCCTCCGTGATCTCCGGTGGCACCTCGGCGAGCGCGGCGTTGTAGACCATCATCGAGAAGGCCGTCCCGCGCCAGATGTTCGCCATGATCACCGCGAACATCGGGAACGTGATGAGCCATGTCGTGTTGGCCACGCCGAACCAGCCGAGCATCGTGTTCAACGTGCCGTCCGTAGAGAAGAAGGCGTAGAGCGCGAAGGCCGCGACGATCTCCGGCAGCACCCACGCGCAGACGACCAGGCCGCCGACGATGGACCGCATGGGCTTGGCCGCGGACCGCATCAGCAGGGCCAGGAACATCCCGAGCACGTTCTGGCCGATGACTGCCGAGGCGAACACGAACAGCACCGTGAGCCAGACGGACTTCCAGAAGTCGTGGCTCGAGAGCAGGTTGATGTAGTTCTCGAGCCCGATGAACTGCGGGTTCGCCGCCTTGTAGCCCGTGAGGGCCGTGTTGGTCAGGGACCCGTAGAGCGACCAGACGATCGGGCCGGCCAGGAAGACCGTGAGGAGTGCGACGGCGGGGCCGAGCGGGAGGATCCGGAAGAACCCCTCGCGGCGGGTCCGCCGCCGCGGCCGGGGGACTCGTGCCCCCGGCCACGGCCTGCCCGTGCGGGCAGTGCGAGATCAACCACCAGGTCAGCCCGTCGTCGTCTTGTCGTCGCCGACGATGCCCTTGACGGCCTCGTCGTAGGCCTTCGCGGCATCCGCCGGCGACTGCTGGCCGGTTGCCATGGCCTCCGCGGCGACCTGGATGTTCGACGAGATCTGCGAGTAGTCCGGCGTCGCGGGGCGGAAGTGCGTGTCCGCGACGAGGTCCGAGAAGAACTTGAACGTCGGGTTGTACGCGATGTACGCCGGGTCCGTGGCGACGTCCTTGCGGACGGCGATCTGGCTGTTCTCGGTGTCGTACTTGAAGGTGTTCTCCTTGTTCAGCGCGGTCGTGATGAAGTCGAACGCCGCCTGCTTGTCCTTGGCGTGCGAGCCGACCGCGAGGGTCCAGCCGCCCGACATCGAGTTCACACCGGGCTGCGCACCGTCCTGCGTCGGCATCTTGGCCAGACCGAGGGTGTCGTTCCACGCCGGCCACGCGTTGTCGCCCGAGATCCAGCCGCCGGGCAGCCACGAGCCGTCGATCGCCATCGCGAGCTTGCCCTGCGGCAGGAACTCGGTGCTCACGCGGTTGCCGATCGAGGCGTCGAGCGCGACGTCGAGCGAGGGCGCGAGCCCGTCGGAGTAGACGTCGTGCATGAAGCCGAGCGAGTCGGTGAACCCCTTCGACCCGACCACCCACTTGCTCGACTTCGTGTTGTAGAGGGTGTCGCCCGTGCCGTACAGGAGCATCTCGAAGCCCTGCATCGTGGTGGCCTCGCCGGCCGCCTTGCCCGCGTAGATGTTCAGCGGGATGACGTCCGGGACCTTCGACTTGATGGTCTTGGCGGCCGTGATGATGTCGGCCCAGTTCGTCGGCTGCCAGTCGGCGGGGAGGCCGGCCTGGGCGAAGATCTTCTTGTTGAAGTAGATCGCGCGCGTGTCGGTGCCCATCGAGACGCCGTAGGTCTTGCCGTCGTCGCCGAGGCCGGCCTGCTTGGCGTTGTCGTAGAACTGCGACCAGTCGGACCACTTGGCCAGGTAGTCGTCGATGGGTGCCAGGTAGCCGGCCGCCGCGTCGGAACGGATCTGGAACGTGTCCTCGTAGATGACGTCCGGCGCGGTCGAGGGCGAGCCGTTCATCAGGGCGAGCTTGGTGAAGTACTGGTCCTGCTCGGCCTCGATCGGCTGCAGGTCGATCTTGACGTTCGGGTTCGCGGCCTCGAACTGGGTCTTGGCCTGCTGCAGCATGTCGTCGAGCTGGTGGAACGCGGTGGTCTTCTGGTAGGCGACCTTGACGGTCGCAGTACCTCCGCTGGCGCCAGAGCTGGCGTCGTTGCCGCTGTCACCACTGCTGCACGCCGCGGTCAGGGCGGTGAGAGCCACCACCGAGACCACTGCCATTGCTGACTTGAGACGCATGGGGGCTCCCTTGCTCCTGTGCTTCCTCGCGTGCCGGGCGTCGTCGCCGCACGCTGGTGGTAAATATTAACGCGAAAGGACTTATTAAAGTCGAGGCTCTCCAGGTCTCGGATCGGTAACGATCCGGACATGTGGGGATCTGTCAGGCGAGCAGCATCAGATCGGACGGCCGCGGTGTGAACGCCTGGCTCAGCACCAGGCAACCGGCTCCGACGGCACCCACCTGCGACCCCAACGGCGATCCCAGCACGGCGATGGAGTGCGCACCGCTGGGCACGTGATGCTCCGAGACCAGCTTGGCCAGACCCGGCATGGCGTGCCGCTCCATCCGGGACCACAGCGGTCCGCCGATGATCACGGTGTCGAGGTCGCACAGGTCGGTGATGACCGTCGAGGCCATGCCGAGCCGGCGACCGGCCGTCTCCAGCACGGAGATCGCGCCGACGTCGCCCGCGTCCGCCGCCGCGCACAGCGCGCTGAACGCGAGGTTGATGTCACGCGGGTCCGTCATGTCGCCCACCTCCAGAGGGACCCCTGCGGCGAGCCCCTGCTGGACCAGGATCTCGGCCCGCAGGACGGCACCCAGGCAGCCGCGCTTCCCGCACTCGCAGTCCGGGCCGGTGGGGTCGACGACGAAATGGCCCGACTCGCCGGCGTTCCCGGAGACCCCGCGGACCACCTCGTCGCGGATCACCAGCGAGAGCGCCACGCCCGTGCCGAGGTAGAAGAACGCGAACTCCGCCGACCGGTGCACGCCGGGGTTCCACAGGTGCGCGGACGCGGCCGCGATCGTGTCCTTGTCCAGCATGACCGGCAGGTGGGTGCCGCTGGCGACGTCGTCGCGGAGCGGGACGCCGTGCCAGCCCGGCAGGTGCGGCGGGTCGAGGACCACACCGCGATCGACGTCGATGGGTCCCGGCGTGGCGATGCCTACGCCGAGCAGCAGCGAGCGGTCGATCTCCGCCGACGCGATCAGGTCCTCGATGGCGCCGACGATGCCCGCGACCACCTGGTCGGGCTGCTCCGGCACCGGCGTCGGCATCTGCGACTGCGCGACCGGCGTGCCCGCCAGGTCCAGGATCACGAACGTCATCACGGCCGGGTCGAGGTGGACGCCGATCGCGTACCGACCGCTCGGGTCCAGGTGCAGGAGCGTGCCCGGACGCCCCGGTCCGGGCCGCGCTCTCGCCCTCCTCACGCACCAGACCCTGTTCGAGCAGCCGACGCGTCGCGTTGGTGACGGTCTGCGCGGACAACCCCGTGCGCCGGGCGAGCTGGGCGCGGGTGAGCCCTGAGTCCGCGCGCCGGACCACGTCGAGGATCACCGTCTGGTTGAACCCGGCCACGCGTGGCAGGTTCGTCCCTCGGCGCATCGCAGTCACTCCCGTGTGGTCGACGTCGGCCCGTGCATCCGTGCACCACGACACCCGTGTCGCGGTCGAGCGGGGCCATCATGTCACCGCGTCCACAGGTTGCCGCGCACCGGCCCCTCAGCGACCCAGCCCGTCGAGGCCGCCGCCCAGCACGCTGGCACCGAGGACCAGCAGGACGAACACCGTGATCGCCGCGCTGTGGGCGACCATGAACACGCGCACGCGCTCGAGCGTCGCGGCCGCGCCAGGGCCCCCGAGCAGGCTGGCCACCACGGCGCCCAGGACGGTGCTCGACCCGAGCACGACGAACACCGCGACGGCGGCCGCCAGCTCGGCGCCGTGCACCCCGGTCTCGATCGCGGCCGTCACCGCGGCCGCGGTCAGCACGGCGTTCTTCGGGTTGCCGCCGGACAGCAGGAGACCCAGGACGACCGCGCGGCCGGGCGACGCGTCCTGCAGCGACGCCATCCAGGCGGGCGTCTTGACCTCGTCGCCGGCCCTCGGGCGTTTCAGCCACTTGCGCACCCCGAGGCCGATCATCACCGCCCCGGCCGCCACCCGGGACCAGTCGGCCACCGCCGACGCCGGGCTGTCGGGGTCGTCGGCACCGCCGAGCAGCAGGACAACGACCGTCGAGACGAGGGCCAGACCGACGACCCAGCCGGCGGCGAAGAGCGGCCCGTTCCGCCGCGCGTGCGTGCCCGACAGGATCAGGACGACGCCGATCACCGGGAACGGGCTCAGGGCGACCGCCATCGCGAGCGCGAGCACCGAGCCGATCGCCTGACTCAGCACCCGCATCCCTTCGTCGTCGTTCGCCTGCCGCGACGCTACCGGGCTGGGAACCGCTGCAGGTCCGGGCCGAGCAGGCCGCGCGCCCAGTCGTACTGCGAAAGGTCGGTGTGGCCGCGTTCGGGCCGATGTCGGAGGGTTCCGGCACGCTGGTGGGATGGATGGGGTGCGGGCTGCGGTCGAGGGTCACATCGGCGACGGGGTGCACGGGGCGACGTGGTTGGTCGACCGCGCGGGGGCGGTCGCCACGGGGTCGGCCGGGTCGTCGGGCCCGGACGCGCTCTTCCGGATCTCGTCGGTGACCAAGCCGGTCATCGCGGCGCTCGCGATGACGCTGGTCGACGACGGGACGCTGGTGCTCGACGACCCGGTGGACCACCTGCTGCCCGAGCTCGCGGAGCGCCGGGTGCTGCGCACGCCCGACGCTCCGCTGAACGACACCGTCCCCGCCGACCGGCCCATCACCGTCCGCGACGTGCTCGAGTTCCGGCTCGGGCTGGGCATGGACTTCGCCGGGCCGTTCCCAGGCACCGTGCTGGGCGCGCTCGTCGACCGCGGTCTGGCGGTCGGCCCCCCGGCGCCGCAGCACGGGCCGGGGCCGGACGAGTGGATGCGGGTGGTGGGTGGCGTCCCGCTCTCTGTACAGCCTGGTACGCAGTGGCTGTACAACACTGGCGCGCAGGTGCTCGGGGTGCTCGTCGCACGAGCGACCGGGCAGTCGCTGCCGGACCTGCTGGCCTCGCGCGTGACCCGGCCGCTCGGCATGCGGGACACGGGGTTCCACGTGCCGGCCGACCAGCTGGGCCGGCTCGGGCCGGTGTGGATGGGCGACCAGGTGTACGACCAGCCCGAGGGGCAGTGGTCGCGGCCGGGCGCCTTCCCCGACGCCGCCGGTGGGCTGGTCTCGACCGTCGCGGACCTGCACGCGTTCGCGACCGGCCTGCGCGACGGCGCGCTCCTCCCGCCCGAGGCTCTGACCCTGCTCGTCGCGCCGGCCGTCGGCCCGCACGACCCGGACGGGGTCGAGGGATGGGGGCTCGGGCTCGGGGTCACGGTCGCAGACCGTCCGGACGGCCGGCACGCCGGCAGACGGGTGGGACGGGGGCCTGGGTGCCACCTGGTGGACGGACCCCGTCACCGACACGATCGCGATCCTGCTGACGACCGACGCGTGGACGTCCCCGCAGCCCACGCCGGTGTTCGTGGACTTCTGGACGGCCGCCTTCAGCGCGGGGGCAGCACCGTCAGACGCACCGTGACGGTGTCGCCCAGCTCCAGGTCCTCGGCCTTGCGCACCCAGTCCTTGAGCGGCACCACGTACAGGCCGTCCTTGGGCCACAGCGCGGTCTCCCACGACGTGCCACCGATGCCGACACGCACCGGGATCATGCCCCAGCCATAGGTCACCGCCGACGAGACCGCCTTGATGCTCGCGGCCTCGGGCGCGGGCACCGTCACGAAGTGGAACGGCGCCGGACCGCGCCAGGGCCAGATCTCGCCGGTGATCACGAAGTCCATCGCGCCAGGATCGCCGCGTCCGCTGTCGAGCGCGAGCGGGCGCGGGCTCGCGCCGACGGGTGGCGCACAGGGGTCGCCGGTGCCGAGCCCTTCACACAGCCACACGCGTCCGGGAGGCGGATCACAGGTCGATCCCCAGGTCGACCTCTACCGCGCTCAGGTCCAGGAGGCTGCCGAGCGCGATCGTGATGAGCATGGTGACCAGCCCGATGCCGACCGTTCGCAGCACCGCCCGCCGCACCGGCACGCGGCCCGATCGGGCCGCGAGCGCGGCCGGCAGCGAGGCGCCGAGCGCGAACCCGCCACCCGCCCGGGCCGCCGCACGCCAGGGGCTCTGCTCCGCAGTCATCGCGTCCAGCCGGTACTCGGCATCGAGCTGCGCGGCGAGGGCGTCCCGCGCCGTGAGGTCCTCGGCGACGCGCCGAGCCAGGGCGGGTTCCAGACCCTTCCCCTCGTAGATGGCCGCCAGATCGGCCAGCTCCGCGGCCGGGTCGGTGTCGATCCGGCGACGCTCCGCGTCGATGAGCGCCGCCCGGGCGTCCTGCTCGTCGGACGACTCGGTGAACCGGATGCCGCCCATCGTTCGCACCACGTCAGGCTATCGACGGCCCCTCGGTCGGGCTCGGCGCGGCGGAATCCTGTTGGCAGCCGGACCCCGTTGCTGCTCGACTCGGCCGGTGCGCATGCATGCCGACGAGCTGGAGATCCCCGCCGAGCTGGTGCGACGGCTGGTCGCCGACCAGCTGCCGCACTGGTCCGGCATGCCGGTCGGCAGGGTCCCGTCGAGCGGCACGGACAACGCGATGTTCCGCCTGGGCGAGGAGATGGTCGTGCGGATGCCACGCATCCACTGGGCCGCGGGCGGCGTCGACCACGAGGCGCAGTGGCTGCCGCGCCTCGACCTGTCGGTGACCATCCCGCGGCTGCTGGCCGTCGGGTCGCCCGGGCTCGGGTACCCGTGGACGTGGTCCGTGCTCACCTGGGTGCCCGGCCGCAACCCCGTGCTCGGCGAGCTGGCGAACCCGGTCGGGCTGGCGCGAGACGTCGCCGGGCTGGTGCGCGAGGTGCGCGCGATCCCTCTGACCGGCGGTGCGCAGAAGGCCGGACCGCTCGCCGACCGGGACGTGCAGGTGCGTCGCGACATCGCCGCACTCGTCGACGACCTGGACGCCGCGTTGGTCACCGAGATCTGGCAGGACGCGCTCGCCACCGCCGAGTGGACCGGCGAGCGCACGTGGGTGCACGGCGACATCGCCCCGGGCAACCTCCTGCTCGTCGACGACCGGTTGACCGGCCTGATCGACTTCGCCGGCATCGGCGTCGGCGATCCCACGCTCGACCTCGGCATCGCGTGGAACCTGCTTCCGACGCGGGCCCGGGCGGTGTTCCGTGACGAGCTCGGCGTGGACGACGTGGACTGGAAGCGTGGGCGGGCACGGGCGCTGGCGCAGGCCCTGGTCCAGCTCCCGTACTACCGCGACACCAATCCGGTCCTCGCTGCGAACGCACGGCACGTGATCGCCGAGGTGACGGCGGACGCGGGCTGAACGTCGTCGTCAGTCGGCCGCCATCGACTCGGCGATCCGGGCGATCTCGGAGAGCCGACGGTCCCACTGGGCACCGATGGCGTCCAGCGCGCGGGCGGTCTGGTTCAGGCGAGAGCCCAGCGCGCGGTAGCGGATCTCGCGGCCGACGCGCACGGGCTCCACCAGACCGGCGTCGGCGAGCACGGTGAGGTGCTTGGCGATGGCCTGGCGGGTGACCGGCACCATCGTGGCCAGGGCGGACGCGGACAGGTCGGCCCGGCCGAGCTCGGTGAGGATGGCCCAGCGCGTGTCGTCGGCCAGCGCCGCGAACACCGGGACCAGCGTGGTGCTCACGCCGCACCCTCGAGGTAGTCGACCAGCTCGTCGAGCTCGGACGTCCACCCCTCCCGGTTGGAGCTCATCGCGACCACCGGGTCGCGGCTGAGCAGGCCGAAGCCCGACTCGACGACGGACAGGATGGTCGCATCGCCGTCGGGGACCAGCGTGTACCGCACCTGCGTGGAGTTGTCCGCGGCGAGCGGCTGGCCGGGGGTGCCCCAGGTGAACGCGAAGACCGCGGGCTCGTCGACCTCGTCGATCCGGACGGGGAACTCGCCGTAGCCCTCGAACCCGAACACGCCCTCGCCGCCGACGCGCAGGTCGGGCAGCTCCGCCTTGTTGCCCAGCCACTGCGTGATCAGGTCCCCGCGCGTGATCGCGGCCCAGACGCGGTCCGGGGTCGCCTTGATGTGCACGGAACGCGTGACCGTGTAGTTCTCGGTGTCGATGACGGCGGCGGGCTGGCTCATGGGTCGTTCCCTTCGGGTGCGGACGGTTGTGCAATTCCAGAGTTGCACATGGGTACCGTCAACCGCAACCCGTCGGTTGCCTCCTACAGTGGAGGGATGCTCGACCAGATCCTGGCGGCCGGCCTGCATCCGGCCTCCGCGTCCCTGACGGTCGACGGGCACGGCGACCTGCCCTCGGCGTTCGCCGTCACCGAGCTCGCCGTCGCGACGGTCGGCGCCGCGGGTCTCGCCGCGGCCGACCTCCTGGGGATCGCCGACGTCCACGTGGACCGGCGGCTGGCGTCGATGTGGTTCGGGATGTCGATCCGGCCCGACGGCTGGGCCCCGCCGCCCCCGTGGGACCCGGTCGCGGGCGACTACCGCACCGCCGACGGCTGGATCCGGCTGCACACGAACGCGCCCGTGCACCGCGACGCCGCCCTCCGAGTGCTCGGGGTCGCGGGCACCCGGGAGGCCGTCGCCGACGCGGTCGCGGGGTGGGCCGGCGACGCGCTCGAGGACGCCGTCGTCGCGGCCGGCGGGTGCGCCGCGGTCATGCGGACCGCCGCCGACTGGGCCGCCGGGCCGGCCGGGAGCAGCGTGCTCGGCGAGCCGCTGATCGACTGGACCACCTCGGGCGCGGCGCCGCTGGACCTCGCCCTCGCGCCCGCCCGACCGCTGGCGGGGCTGCGCGTGCTCGACCTGACGCGTGTGCTGGCCGGACCGGTCGCCACGAGGTTCCTCGCGCTGCTCGGTGCCGACGTGCTCCGCATCGACCCGCCCTGGTGGGACGAGCCCGGCGTCATCCCCGAGGTGATGCTCGGCAAGCGCACCGCCCGGCTCGACCTGACCACCGAGCCGCTCGCCGAGCTGCTGACCGGCGCCGACGTCCTCGTGCACGGCTACCGGCCGGGCGCCCTCGACGGGCTGGGACTCGGCGCGGACGCCCGACGGCAGCTGAGCCCGGGACTCGTCGACGTCAGCCTCGACGCGTACGGGTGGACCGGCCCGTGGCGCGGTCGCCGCGGGTTCGACAGCCTCGTGCAGATGAGCACCGGCATCGCGGACGCGGGCATGCGGCACTACGGCCACGACTCGCCGACCCCGCTGCCGGTGCAGGCGCTCGACCATGGCACCGGCTACCTCCTGGCGTTCGCCGCGTTGCAGGGCGTGGCGCGCAGGCTCGCGACCGGCGAAGGGGCGTCCGCCCGCCTCTCGCTGGCGCGGACGGCCGCGCTGCTCACCGGTCCGCCGGCAGACGCGTCGCTCGAGCCCGAACGTCCGCAGGACGTCGCACCGGCCGTCGAGCACACGTCGTGGGGCCCGGCCAGGCGTCTCGTCGCTCCGGTCGCGATCGACGGCGTGCGCTGGGAGACGGACCGGCCGGCCCGGTCGCTCGGATCGGACCGCGCGGCCTGGTGACGCATTGGGTTGGACACGTGGACGGCCCCGGCGCATCATCGACGACGACATGCTGCCCCTGACCGAAGCCCAGATCCGCGCGTCGTTCGTCAACTGCTCGCGCGGCGAGGCGTCCAAGGTGACGCTGCCCGCCGACCTCGACGAGACCCGCTGGGACCGCCTCGACTACTACGGCTGGATCGACCGCAAGGCGCCCCTGCGCGCATACGTGGTCCTGACCGTCGGCGACGCCCCCGTCGGCATCGCCCTGCGCGCACCCGAGGACACCGCCGGACGCCGACGGGCCGTGTGCGCGTGGTGCGAGGACGTCTACGCCACGGACGAGGTCTCGCTCTACGTCGCTCGCCGTGCCGGCGCGTCTGGCCGCAACGGCGACACGGTCGGCACGCTCATCCACACGACGTTCGGCTGCTCGCGCAACGTGCGGCGCATCCCGCGGATCGTGGAGGCAGGCGACGATCCCGACGGGCTGGTCCTGCGGCGCATCGAGGGCCTGCGCGAGCGGTCCGTGCGGTTCGCCGACGAGGTCCTGCACGGTGGCTGACCGCGGCGCCGACCTGGCGCGCGCGTACTACGGACAGGTGGTTCGACCCCTCGTCGAGAAGCGGTGGCCCGGCCTGCCGCACGCGGCGGCGCGGCTCGGCGGTGGGTCCGACGTGCTCGGGTACGACGACGAGGTCTCCCGCGACCACGACTGGGGCCTGCGGCTCGACCTGCTGGTCGAGCCGTCGCTCGTCGTGCCCGTGGACGAGCACCTGGCCCGCGAGCTGCCCGAGACCTTTGCCGGTCACCCGACGCGGTTCGCCACGACCTGGGACCCGTCGGCGCGCCACGGCGTCGCCGTCAACAGCGTCGAGGAGTTCGCGCGAGGCCGCCTAGGCTTCGCCGCGTCGGAGCCGCCCAGCCTCGACGAGTGGCTCTCCCTGACCGGTCAGGCCGCCCTGGAGGTCACCGCCGGGCCCGTCTTCGCGGACTCCGACGGTCGGCTGACCGCGGTCCGTGGCCGGCTTCGGTGGCTCCCCGACGACGTCTGGCGGTACGCCGTCGCGACCGACTGGGTGCGGGTCCGCGACGAGCTGCCGTTCGTCGCCCGGACCGGCGCGTCGGGCGACGACCTGGGCTCGCGGCTCGTCACGGCGCGGCTCGTGCGGGTCCTCGCGCACCTCGGCTACCTGCTCGAACGCCGGTGGCCGCCGTACGCCAAGTGGTTCGGCCGCGGGTTCACGGCTCTCGCACGCCGGCCGCGCCCACGAGCAGCTGCTCCGGGCGCTCGCCGGCTCCGGATGGGCGGTGCGCGAGGACGCCCTGGGCGCCGCCGCCGGGATCCTGCTCGCCGTCCAGCGGGACGTCGGGCTCCCCGTCGTCGACACCGCCGTCGTCCCGTTCTTCGAGCGCGGCTCACGCGGCATCGGACTCGTTCCGGAGGCGGTGGCCGGCAGCATCGTCGACGACGCCGTGCGCGCCCTGCCCGTGGGGGTGGGGACGGTCGAGCAGTGGGTCGACGACGTCGCCGTGCTCATGGACCCCGCGCGCCGGATCCGCGCGGCACGGTCGATGCTCGACGGCTAGCGTCGTTCGCATGCCCGTCATCCTCGACATCACCATCTCGCTCGACGGCTTCGTCACGGCGCCGAACGCCGGGCCCGACAACGGCCTGGGCGACGACGGCCTGGCCCTGCACGCCTGGGCCATCGGCAATCGCACGCCCGAGGACCTGCGGCTCCTGGCCGCGGGTACCGCCGCGACGGGCGCCGTCGTGATGGGCCGGAACACGTTCGACGTGGTGGACGGGCCGAACGGGTGGAGCGACGAACGGCACTACGGCGCCGACCAGGGCGACGCAGCCGCCCCGCCGCCGTGCTTCGTCGTGACCCACACGGCACCCGAGCACGTGCGGCTCACCGATCGCATGACGATCGTCACCACCGGGCTGCGCGACGCGATCGACCAGGCCCGCGCGGCGGCCGGCGAGCGGCCGGTCGTCATCATGGGCGGCGGGTCGGTGGGCGGCCAGGCGCTGCGCAAGGGGCTCGTCGACCGGGTGCAGCTGCACGTCGCGCCGCTGATCCTCGGCGCCGGCACGCCCTTGTTCGACGGTCCCCGGGTCGAGTCCGTCTCGACGAGGCTGCGACCGTCGTGACGCGCAACGCGGCGCACCTGTGCTACGACGTGGTCCGGTGACCGCGACCGTCCGGCGGGTGCGGGCCGACGAGTGGCCGCTGGTGCGCGGGCTGCGGCTCGACGCGCTCCGGGACCCGGACGCGCACCTCGCCTTCCTCGACACGTACGAGAACGCCTCCGCGTCGCCCGACGACCACTGGCAGGCACGCGCCGCCGGCTCCGCGCAGGGAGACCACGCCGCCCAGCTCGTCGCGGTCGACGGTGACGCCTGGGTGGGGACGGTAACGGTGCTGGTTCAGCGCGCCGGCACGCAGGATCACCACGGGCGGCTGATCGAGCGCAACCGGACGCTGCTGGTCGGCGTCTACGTGCGCCCGTCGCACCGCGGCGCCGGGGTGATCGACGACCTTCTCGACGCCGCCGTGGACTGGTGCCGTGAGCACGGGTTCACCACGCTCACGCTCGACGTGCACCGCGACAACCCGCGGGCTGAGGGCGCGTACCGTCGCGCCGGCTTCGCCCCCTCAGGCGTCGAGCTCACCGGCGCGATCGGTCCGGAGATCGAGATGGTCCGGACGCTCTGAGGGTCAGTCCGTCGACGAGGGCGCCGGCGCCGGTTCGAGCACCGCGGCCAGCGCCTTCTGGAACGCCTCGATCGTCACGGAGTCGACCACGCCCGTGGCCGGCACGCCGAGGTTGGTCTGCGCCGACGCGACGGCGGCCGTGAGCGCGTCCGACCACTGACCGTCCACCGGGCCGTCCCAGTACCCGGCGAGCTTGAGCGTCTGCTGCAGCGCGGCGGTCGTGAGCATCGTCGCCTGTGCCGTGGCCGCGCCCTTGGCGGTGAGCGTCGCCTCCAGCGCGTCGGCCGTCGCCCTGTCGACGGTGCCCGTCTGCGGGAGATCGTTCGCCGCCTGCAGGGCGACGACCGCGGCGACGGTCAGCGGACCGAAGATGCCGTCGATCGGGCCCGTGTAGTAGCCGGCGTCCGTCAGCTGCTGCTGCAGGGCGAGCGTGTAGCTGCGGATCACGTCGGACGCCTGGGCCTGCCGCTCATCGGACAGGCAGCCGGACTGCGCGAACAGCTGGATCCACGCCACCTGCAGGGCGACGACCGCCGAGTTGAACTGCTCCGACGCCTCACGCAGCGGGGTGTCGTCGCTGATGCCCTCCTTGGTCGACGCGAAGTCGGCCTCCGCCTGCTTGACCCGGTCCACGGTCGCCGTGGGGATCAGCGGCGTGGGAGTCGGGGTCGGCGTCTCGACCACCGCCGGCGGCTCGGTCCCCGACGCCGAGGCCTGGGCCGCGGCCACGGCTGCCTCCGCATCGGCGACGTCCTGCTGGGCCTTCGCGACGTCGTCGCGCGTGCTCACCACGTCCTTCGCAGCGTCCTGGGTCGCCTGGCTGGGCTTCTCGAGGTCGGCGCCACCCGTCGCGACGTCACCCACGGTGACCGCCGACTGGTTGATCAGGTCGCCGTAACGGTCGAGCGCCGTGATGTACGACGCCGCCGAGGTGCAGAACGCTGCCGACGCGTCCGCGGCGGCCTTGTTGGCGGTATCGAGGGAGTCCTGGGCCTTGGTCAGGTTGGCCTGGGCGATGGCCAGCTGCGACTGCGGCGACGCGTTGCCGCCGCCGCTGCACGCCGCCGTGAGCAGCAGGCTCGCGGCGAGCACGATCACGCCGAACCGCTTCGTGTTCTGGGCGTCCACGGGAGCCCTCCCTCTCGCACGACGTAGACCTGCAGGTCACGGCACCGGGACCTGGGCCGACAGTAGCGGGGGATTCGCCGCCGGTGGCGCGATTTGCCCGGATGTCGCGGGGTCAGCCGCGCTGCTCGAGCACGGACAGGTCACGTTCGGCGTAGCGGCGGTGCCACCACTCCTCGTTGAGCACCACCCGCAGGCACGCCCGGGCGGTGAAGGTGTCGCCCTCGTCGGGCCAGCCAGGACCGACCAGCGGGTCGCCGACGACGTCAAGGACCTCGTCGGTCAGGCCGTCGACGACGCCGCGCACCAGGGTCATCGCCGCCAGCCGGAGCGCGAGCGCCTCGTCGAGGGTCGGGCGCGCGTCCCGGTCGTGCGGCACGCCGGGGCGCGGTGCCATCTGGTCCCAGGGCAACGACATCGGGTGCCACGGGCTGGGGTCGCCCAGGACCGCCCGCCCCACCCAGGACTCCGACGCGAAGGCGAGGTGACGCAGCGTCTGGATGAACGACCACTCCCCGTCCACCGACTCGTGCAGACGCTCGGCCGGCAGACGTCGCGCCCGGTCCACGGTCGCGGACCAGAGGCGTTCGTTGACGACCCACGCCTCACGGAAGCCGTCGGCGGTGGTCGGCCGGAACAGGGGTCGCTCGGGGTAGCGGCGGTCCAGCTCGGCGTCGACGAGCGGTCCGACGTCGACGCCGTTGATGACCAGGCCCTCGATCTCGCCCTCGATCGTCGTGCCCGAGAACTCGACGTCGCGCATGACGACGCCGTGAAACCCGACCGACCGGAACGTGGCGCCGGTCAGGTTCACCATCGAGAACCGGGCGCCCGTCAGGTCGACGTCCTCGAAGCTTCGCGTCGCTCATCCGGTCAGGTTAGGCAGCAGCACCGACAGGACGACGGGTTTACGCTCTAGGAACCCGCCCTCGCGACCCACGGGAGCACCCGTGACCGACCTGATCGACAGCCCCTCGAGCATCGACGACTGGTTCGAGCGTCCCGTCGTCACGCGCATGCCGCCGAGACCGGCGACCCACGAGATCCCGCTCCTCGCGGCCACCGTGCGCTACCCCGTCGGTCGGGTGCCGGACGTCCAGGACGCACCCGTCCGGGCGACCGCCGCCCCGCCACCGCCGCAGACGTGGATCCGGTCCCGCGTGACCGCCGGGCTGCTCGGGGTGTTCCTGGGCGGCCTCGGCCTGCACCGGATGTACCTGGGCTACTGGAAGCGCGGCCTGGCCATGCTCGCGATCTTCGTCGTCGGCGGGTTCATGACCTTCGGCCTGGCGGCGATCATCGTGTGCGCCGTCGGGTTCCTCGAGGGGCTGATCTACCTGTCCGTGCGCCGCGGCCGGTTCTCCCGGGACGCACGCGGCCGACCCCTGCGCGGCTGACCGTCAACCGCCGTAGACGCTCTTGAGCAGCTCGTAGACGAGCACGCCCGGCCAGATGAGCGCCTTCGGGATCGCGAGCGCGAACAGCCAGAAGGTGTCGGCCTGCTGGAAGTAGTAGACGGCGGCCCCGATGAAGCCGAAGCCGTACACGACACCACCGCCGGCGCCCCGCGCCGAGTCCTTCGCCATGCCCGTACGGTCCGGCACACCGGGGTCTCGGGTCAAGGCCGGGTCAGGCCGAGGCGTCCATCTGCTCGTTCAGCGCCGTCAGGTCGTCGACGAGCCCCTGGACGCGTGCCTGCTCGGTCGCGGCCGCCGACTCGGCCGCCGTGATCGTGGCGTCCCGCGCGGACAGTGCGGCGTCGTCGCGCGCGAGCAGGCCGGCGGCCGTCGCGAGCGTCTTGTCGGCCGCCGCCATCGGCAGGTCCGTCCCGTCCCACCAGACCCACGAGAGCCGCAGCCGCGACCGCTCGCCCGGGGACATGGCGGCCACCTCGGCGGCCTTGGACTCGTAGAGCTTCCGGTAGGCGTCGCGCGACTCGGTGTCCGCCGTCAGCTGCGCCCGTGCCTGTGCGTTCGCCGTCTCCGACGCCAGCAGCGCCGTGTTCGCGGCCGTGATCTCTGCGGCCATGCGCACGATCCCCCCGTGCACGGCCGTGTACACGCCGACGAGCGCCGCGCGGTCGGTGAAGTAACGCGCGTACACCTGCTCGAGGCGCGGGTCGAGACCGGCCACCTGGGTGCCCAGGTAGGCGAACAGCTCGGTGGGCCGGCTCTCCGGGTGCGTCCCGACCGAGCCGGCGATCTGGGCATGGATCTCGTCCTTCGCGGGGACGGCCGCGGCGGCCGCCTCCAGCAGAGGCGTCAGGTCCTTCTGCTCCGCCGGCGAGAGGCGCTCCCACGCCGCGTGCAGCGTCTCGTGCGCCGCCGTGGTCACGGCCTGCCCGGCGATCCGCGGGTCGGCCGGCTGGTACACGACGATCGAGTCAGTGCCGGGCAGGTAGCACCCGACGAAGCCGCTCGCAGCGAGCGCGTGGGCCGAGCCGACGTCGTCGCACCGCCCGGCGAACGCGGCCTCGTCGAGAACCTGGGGCCGCGTCGCGTAGAAGATCCGTCGGCCTTCGTCCGAGAAGTGCGCGGCGTCCGCGAGCGCGACGGCGGCGGCGCTCGGCGGCGGCACGACCAACGGGCCGTGCAGGGCGGCGGACGCCTGGTCCAGGACGGATACCAACGGTGCGGTGCCCTCGCTCCACAGCCAGATCCCGACCAGGATCACGACGACGAGCGCGGCCCACCGGCCCCGGCCACGTCGACGGTTCGGTGGCGTGGGCGGCGGCGGCGGCGCCGTCCGTTCGTCGACCACCCACTGCGGCACGCGCCCGCTGGCGGATCGCGGGAGGTCGTCGGGAGCCAGGTGCACCACTGGGCTATCGGTCGTTCCGGTTGTCGGCTGGAGGCGTCACACCGTCTGCCAGGGCCAGCCGGTAGAAGACGCTGTTCGGGTCGAGCCGGTAGTCGGCGAACGGCCCGCAGGGCTCGAACCCCGCGCGCTCGTACAGCCTGCGCGCCGGCGCGAAGTAGTCCTCGGCGCCCGTCTCCAGGTGCACCGTCCGGTAGCCGCGGCCGGTGGCCTCGGTCAGCACGTGGGTCAGCATCGCCGCGCCCACGCCCCGGCCGCGCGCGTCCGGGCTGGTGCGCATCGACTTGAACTCGCCGTCCAGCGCTGCCAGCTCCGTGAGCGCGACGCAGCCGAGCAGCGCTCCCGTCCCGTCGCGAGCCGTCCAGAACGAGATGCCCGGCGCGGTCAGCGCGCCCGGGTCCAGGGCGTGCACCGACTCCGCCGGGGAGGTGGCGAACATGTCGGTCAGGTGCTCCTCGAGCAGCGCGAGCACGTCCGGTCGCTGCGGGTCGTCCGCGGCGACCGTCACCGTCTCCAGGACGCGCTTGAGCCGTTCCAGGTCGGCGACGACGAGCGCCTGGTCGCGGTCGAGGTCCGCATCGCTCATCCCGGGCTCGCGACGCAGCGTGAAGACGACCTCGCAGCGGTCGCCGTCCGCGAGCGCCCGCAGCGGCACGTGCACCGTCTGGCCCGAGGGCAGCGTCACCACGTGGTCGAGCACGCCGAACAGGTTCTGCGGCGCCATCTCGACCCGTACCCGGCCCTCGGCCGTCACGACGAACCAGGCGTCGTCCTCCTGCACGACGGCGCTGCCCAGCCCCGGCGCCCACCGGGGCAGGTTGGCCACGTCCGAGGCGAACGCGTACACCGCCGCCACGGGTCGGTCGATGCGCACCGCCAGGTGCCGGGAGTCCGTCGCCACCCGGTGATGCTAGTTCGGGACCGAGAGCGCGAGGAACTGGTGGACGTACGCGATGGCCATCCCGCCCTCGCCCACGCCCGCGGCCACGCGCTTGACCGACCCGGACCGCACGTCGCCTGCCGCGAAGATGCCGGGCACGGTCGTCTCGAGCGCGAGCGGGTCGCGCGGCTGGGTCCACCGACCGGTTCCGCGGGCGTCGGCGCCCGTGAGGATGTAGCCGTTCTCGTCGCGCGCGACCTCGTCGGGCAGCCAGCCGGTGACGGCGTCCGCGCCGATCATCACGAACAGGACCTCGATCTCACGGGTGTCCACGAGGCCGGTGCGCCGGTCGGCCACGCCGATCTTCTCGAGCGCGTCCTGCCCGTGCAGAGCGACCACCTCGGACCTCGTCTGCACCGTGATCCGGCGGTTGGCGCCGATCTGCTCGATCAGGTAGGTCGACATGCTCGCCTCGAGCGACTCCCCACGCACCACCAGAGTCACCGAGCCCGCGTACCGGGAGAAGAACATCGCGGCCTGACCGGCCGAGTTCCCCGCGCCGATGATGACGACGTCCTTGCCGTGCGCCAGGCCCGAGTCGCTGCGCGCGGCGCCGTAGTACACGCCCTTGCCGACGAACCGGTCGATCGACTCGATCGGCACGTGCCGCCACTCCACGCCCGACGTCAGGACGACCACGTTGGCGGCGATCTGCGCACCACCGTCCAGCGTCAGGGTGCGGGCGACCGGATCGATGGCCTCGATGGCGCGGGTCACGACGATCTCGGCCCCCAGCCGCTTGGCCTGGCGCAGCGCCTTCGCGGCCAGCTCGTCGCCGGACACCCCGAACGGGAAGCCCGTGTAGTTCTCGATGCGGGTCGACGTGCCCGCCTGCCCGCCGGGTGCGAACTTCTCGACGACGAGCGTGCGCAGCCCCTCGGCGGCCCCGTTGACCGCGGCCGTCAGCCCGGTGGGTCCGCCGCCGACGATCACCACGTCGTACGCGTCGTGCGCCGGGATGACCTGCAGGCCACCCGCGAGCGCGATCTCGCGCATCGTCGGACCGACGAGGCGGCGACCGTCCGCGGGCTCGACGACGGGCTCGGCGCGGTCCGCGGTGTTCACCGTCTCGAACGAGACCCGGTTGCGGTGCAGGAACGTGCGGATGTCGTGCACCCGCGGATCCACCAGCGGGCCGACGACGACCATGTCCGGCGTGGGCTTCTCGGCGGCCAGCTCCTTGAGCCCCTCCATCCGGCCCTGCGCGAGGGCGCCCACCGCGGCGACCACCTGCGGCGCCGTCGCGGCGAGCGTGAAGAACGTGCCGACGTCCACCCGCAGGATCCGCGAGGGCTCGACCGCCGCACAGCTGGCCGGCATGTTCATGCTGAGCATGACCGGCACCTCGCCGTACAGCTCGCCGGGCCCGCGCGGACCGATCACCCGTTCCACGCCGTTGACGCTCTTGGTCAGCTCGACCAGGCCCTCGACGACGACGAACAACGCCCGCTCGTCACCCTCGTGCACGGCGAACTCGCCCGGCAGCAGCGCGATGTCCTCGACCGACCGCGAGAGGAACTCGAGCTGGTCCGGCGTCAGGTCGGCGAACAGCGGGATAGCGACGAGCTCGTCCGGACGGATCACGTGGCCCTCTTGGTCGTGCGGCAGGCGTGGACCTCGCCATCGTCGCAGACCAGGGATGTGCGAGACGTCGGCGGCGGGGGCTAGGGCTGCCGACGGTGGACCGTCCAGGCGTCCGCGGTGGCCAGGTCGCCGGGCGCGGTGCGCACGTAGACCAGCCGGTCGTGGAGGCGGTCGCGCCGACCGGCCCACAGCTCGACCTCCGCGCAGTCGATCCGCCAGCCGCCCCAGCCGTCGGGCACGGGCACGTCGCCGGGTGAGCCGGTGTCCGGGTAGCGCTGCGCGTACCGCTCGAATGCGGCCACCAGGGCGGCGCGGTCGGCGACCGGGCGGGACTGCCGGGACGCCCAGGCGCTGATCCGCGACCCCCACGGGCGGGACCGGAAGTAGTCGGTGATCTCGTCGCGACCCAGTGGCACGGCCGTCCCCCGGAACCGGATCGCCCGGTACATCGACGGCCAGGTCAGCGCGGCCGCGATGCCGCCGGTCGCCACGATCTCGGTGCTCTTGGCGGAACCCAGGTCGGTGACGAACCCCGGGCCGGCCGCGTCGAGGAACCGCATGAGCACCGTGCGCACGTTCGGCTGCCCGGACGCGTCGACGGTGGCCACCGAGAGTGCCGTGGGCTCGACGACGTCGGGGCGCCGCTCGGCCTGCGCGAGCCAGTCGCGGACCTGCTGCAGCGGCGTGGGTGCGAGGTCGGCCTCGTCGAGACCCTCGCCGAGGTACTCCCGGTGCTCGGTCACGACGCCGGCTCGATCCGGTGCGCCGCGAACAGGCCGAGGCAGAAGATCCACACGCTGATGCTCAGGATGTGCGCCCGCTGGCTGACCCCCACGGCCCACGCGGGGTCGTCGGTGCTCTGGTACCAGCCGAACACAGCGCTGGCCACGACCCCGCCGAGCCACACCACCCACCAGGCGACGCGCCGGAACCAGGCGGGTCCTGTGGTGCGGACGGCGAGCCAGACCGCCGCAGCGCCGAGGAACAGGGCGGTGTCCGAGACGATGCTGCTGCCGTCGTGCACGCCCGTCAGGAGCCCGGCGTCGGGCACGTCGCAGACGGTGCCCGGACCGCAGGGGGAGGCGATGACCGCGGCGAGCGACGCACCGAGCGCGAAGACGATCGTCGCGACGACGAACGCATCCCGCCAGATGCCCCGGGGCAGCCGTCGCCCGACCGCGGGCAGCAGCGCGACGACCAGCGCGGCGCAGACGACGTCGGTGACCCGCAGCAGGGTGGCGTTGGCCTCGCCGGGCGCCTCCAGCTCGCTGACCACGGCGGACATGCCGTGGAACCCGCGCAGCACCCAGTCGATGAGGAAGTTGCTGTAGAGCAGCGCCGCGAGCGCACCGGCCACCAGGGGCGCCACCAGCAGCGGCCGTCGACTCACGCTCACCGGTCCCCCGCACCTCCGCCCGCGCTCACGCTACCCGGTGCCGTCGACGGGTGCGCGCACGGGGCGGGTGCTGGTAGGCAGGCCGTATGGACCGACACGCAGTGCACACCGACCACGCTCCCGCAGCGCTGGGGCCCGCCAGCCGTGCGAACGTCGGCCCACCCCGCGGGCTGTTCGTCTCGATCGGGGCCATCGACTTCGCCGTGGAGGCCTGACATGGAGATCCAGCTGAGCATGCTCGGCGTGATCGTGCGCGACATGCCCGCGGCGCTGCGGTTCTATCGGATGCTCGGGCTCGACATCCCGGCCGAACAGGACGCGAAGCCGTTCGTGCTGCACCGCATGGGCAGCGGCGTGACGATCTTCTTCGACACCGTCTTCGCGGTCCGCTACGACGCCGACCACACCATGCGGACGGGCGCAGGCTACGGGTCGCTGTTCGAGTTCTACCTGGGCGACGACGCCGCCGTCGACGCGAAGTACGCGGAGCTGACCGCGGCCGGCTACCACGGGCGGCTGGCGCCGGAGCAGACGTTCGGGCCGTATGCCGCGATGGTGGACGACCCGGACGGGAACGTGGTCCTGCTGACCTCGGACAACGCACTCCATGCGGCCGAGACGCCCTGACCGAACCTGCTGCCGCGACCGCTCGCACCCGGTTGATCGTCGCCGCTACTCGGGGTTGGGCCGGTCGGGCCGGTCGGGCCTGGTCAGCCGCGAAGACGCATCGCGTCGGCCGGGTCGAGGCCGCCCAGGATCCGCCCCAGCACGCGGTCGAGGTCGGCGATGTCGGTGGCCGTCAGCCGGTCGATCACGTGCCGCCGGACGGTAGCGACGTGACCGGGCGCCGCCTCCGTCACCGCCGCGAGCCCGGCCTCCGTGAGGATGGCGTTCGTCGCGCGTCCGTCCTGCGGGCACGGCGCGCGGCGCACCAGGCCCCTGCCCTCGAGACGTGCGACCACGTGGGAGAGCCGCGCGAGCGTCGAGCTGGTCACGGCCGCCAGGCCGGTCATGCGCAGCGTGTGCTCGGGCGCCTCGGAGAGCATGGCGAGGACGAAGTACTCGAAGTGGCGCAGGTCCGAGTCGCGCCGGAGCTGGGTCTCGAGCGTCCCGGGCAGCAGCTCGACGACGGCGACGGCTTCTTCCACGCGCTCAGCTGCTCGTCCGTCAGCCACGGGACCGTCGCGTCCATGGTCAGGATGGTAGGCCGCACCGGGTGTCGGAGAAGCACCCGGCCCACGACTTCGTCAGCGCACCCTCAGCACCTGACCGAGCCGTTCGCGGCGGCGGGCGGAGGACTCGACCAGGACGACCACCAGCACCGTGAGGCCAAGGAGCGCGACAGGCAGGACCGCCCACCAGGGCAGCACCACCCCGGGGTCGGTCGCCTGGCCGGTGACGAGCCGCAGCGCGAGCGGCGCCACGATCGTGCCGACGAGGAGCACGCCGAGCAGCACGCCGCCGACCGAGGCCACCAAAGCCGACGGCAGCAGCCACCGGCCGCTACGCGTGCGGCGCCTCGTCGGCGCAACCCGAGGACCCGGGCGGTCGCGAGCGCCCGGGCGCGCCCCGGAGCGGACGCCGCGGCGTCCAGGACGACGATCAGCACCCCGAGCCCAGCGCACACGGCGGCGACGAGCAGGACGAGCGCAAGGAGACCGTCGGCCAGCGGGTCCGACCGCCGGTCCGCGAGCCACCGGGCACGCGTCAGCACGTCGGCCCCGACCGGCGCGGCCGCGGTGCGGGCGGCTGCCGACGCCTGTGGGCCGACCGCCCACACCGTGTCCGGGGTCGCCGCGACCTGGTCGGCGCTGACCGGCAGGGATCCCGTCTGCTGGGCGCGAGCGGCGTCCAGGGCCTCGACGACCGCGGCCAGAGCCGCACGGTCGACCACCACGGTGGGGCCCGCAGGCGTGCCGTCGGGCCGCTGCGTCGGCAGCGCGGGCAC
This sequence comes from Cellulomonas sp. McL0606, assembly GCF_058248365.1. The sequence continues at coordinate 4,115,673 of NZ_CM177779.1, forward strand.
CCGCCCGACGGGTTCGAGGTCGATCGTCACGTCCCCCCACTGCATCGACGGCCGGGTACCGACCAGGGGACCTGCGACCAGTGCAGGCAGCGGACCGGGCGCCGTGCGCGTCTGCGCGGCGACCGAGGCGTCGGCCAGCACGGCAAGACCGGGGGCGGCCCCGAACGGCGTCCGCGCGAGCAGCCTGCCGTAGGCGGCGGGGTCCACGGCGAGGACCCGTACGGCCTCGACGCCGCGCACGCCGAAGAGGTCGCTGCGTGGCTGAACGCGGCCGACGGCCACGGCATCGACGCCGTCGGTGGCGGCCAGCCGGCCGGCGACGTCCTGCAGCGACGCGTCGGGCATCGTGGTGCGCACCAGGGCGTCGGCTCCCACGCTGTCCCACGAGCCGTCCCGCTGGCCCGCGCGTGCCGTGCCGAGGAGGGCACCGCAGAGCGCGACGAGCGTGGTGACCACGACGAGCGCAACGAACGGCAGCAGGGCTCCCGTCGACCGGGCGCGCGCGACCGAGAGCAGCGGGCCGGCCCGGCGAGACCGGCGCGCGACGCGCAGCGCACCATCGAGAAGCAGGGGCACGGCGCGCCACAGCAGCAGCGCCCCGGCGGCCGCGACGAGGACCGGCGCGGCTGCGAGCAGGACGTCGGCAGGTCCCGACAGCGACCGGACCCCGCGCGTGCGCAGTGCAGCCAGCGCGGCGAGCGCGAGCACCAGCAGCGCGACCTCGAGCGACGCCCGCCGCACGGTGCGGACGCGCTGAGCGAGCCGTCGGCGGTGGCGGTCGGTCGGGACGCGGCGGGCCTCGCTGCGGGCCGCCGTCAGCGTCGCGAACCCGGGCGGCGCAAGAACGCCCACGGCCACCACCGCGACGACCCAGGGCCACGTCAGCGGGCCCGGGGCCGCGACGACGCCGGCCGCCACGCCCACCGCGGCCCCGACGCCGACGACCACGACCGACTCCGCGCCGGCCCGACCGGCGATGCCGACGAGGGACGAGCCGCGCGCCCGCACCGTGCGCAAGCCCGGTGACCGCCGGCGCGCGAGGAGGTCGGCCGCGACGAGGAGCACCAGGATGGCGCCGCACGCCAGTCCCGCGAGCACCACCATCGCTTGCGACCAGGTCGCCGCGACGCGCTCGCGTACCTGCGGCAGGACGACGTCGAGCCCCGACGTCACCCTCGGCCCGGGCCCGGGAGCCCCCAGCAGCTCAGGCGACGCCTCGAGGCCCGCGAGCCGCGTGAGCAGCGCACCGGAACCGCGGTAGTCCAACGCGTCCGGATTCACGGGGAGCTCGAAGGTGCGCGTCACACCGTCCGGCTCGAGCGCCGCGCGGGCCGCGGGCAGCGAGGCCGCAGACAGCAGGCCACCCACGACGGTCGTCGGCGCGCCGCTCGGACCCACGACCCGCGGTCGCAGCACCTCGGGCAGACCCGTCCACACCCGATCCAAGGGGTTCCGCGCGTCGAACACCCCGGTGACCAGCACCTGCACCGTCGTCTTGTCGGGCTTGGTGGCCACGAAGGTGTCACCCGCACCCACACCGAGGACATCGGCCACCGCGGCGGAGAACGCGACCTGCACGGCGCCGTCGGGCCCCGGACGGCCCGGGGCGGTCCCGGCGACCCAGCTGACGGCCGGCTCCTGCCCCGCCCACAGGTAGGACATCCACAGGACTCCACCGGTCGGCATTCCCGGGGTGCTGATCCCGAGGTCGGTGCTCGTGGCGGCGGCGACGGGCGCTCCGAGCACGGCTCGCAGCGACGGCGGCAGCGCGGCGGCGATCCCGCGCGCCGCGTCGTCGACGCTCGACACCGTGTCCGTGGCGTCGGCCTCGGCGTTCGACTCGCCGGCGCCGTAGCTGCTGGTGACGACGAGGTCGACCGGCGGATCGGACCGTGCGACGGCGGTCCGGACGGCGTCGTCGGCCCGTCCGCTGAGCAGCGTGGGCACCGCGACGGTGAGGCCGACCGTGAGCGCGACGACGAACATCGTGACGAGCAGCGGCCATGCGTCGGCGCGTGCCCGACGCCAGGCGACCCTCATGAGAACGGGTCCGTCCGCAGACGGCTGATCGTCGCGCGCCGCACGGCACGGGCCGCGAGGGGCACGACGACGACGGCGCAGCCGAGCGCCAGCGTGACGACCGTCGCCACCTGCGCCGGCCACGGCCACTGTGCCACCGCCGCCGGAACCGGTTGTAGTCCCTGGGTGGAGACCGCCAGGAGCGGGCCGATCGCCCAGCAGGCGAGCGCACCCAGCAGCCCGCCGAGGAGCAGCGGAATCCCCGTCAGGACCCCCTGCTCGGCCAGGACGGACGTCAGCACCGAACGCCGCCGCGCGCCGAGCCCGCGCAGCCGGGCCACGTCGAGCTCGCGCGCGTCGAGCGCGGTCGTGGAGTGCAGTGCGGTCCCGACGAGCGCGAGCGTGATGGCGGCGACGACGAGCAGCGCGGCTGCCGCTCGCTGCGCGGCGCGCAGGGGACCGTCGGCGCTCTGGTGCGCGAGCGTGGTCCGTTCGGTCACCGGGCCGATTCCCTGCGCCTCGAGCGTGGCGCCGGCGCCGGCGGGGATCGCGCCGCCCACCCACCACGCGTCCGTGAGGCTGTCGAGGCTGCCGTGGCTGAGCGCGGCGCGGGACAGCGTGTCCACGTCCGCGAGCAGCGCCGCGGCGCGCGGCTGTGAGGGGACGTAGGCGGTGATGCCGCGCACCTTCGCCTGCACAGGGGTCACGCCGAGCGAGAGCTGCACGCCGTCACCGACCTTGACGCCGAGCTCGTGCGCGAGCTGTGCCGACACCACGACGGGCACGACGTCGACCGGGCGGAACGCGAGCGCGGTGATGTGGCCGGCGGACCAGTAGAGCTCCGGCAGGGAGGCTGTGCCGTCGAGGCTCAGCCGGACGCCGTCGGGCGTGCCGGCCGCGGTGACGCGTCCGAGCAGGGCGTCGGCGTAGCCGTTCGTCGGTGGGCGCGCCGCCGACCAGTCCCCGGGCGACAGGGACGCGTCACGCAGCGTCACGTCCAGGTGGAATGCGGGCGCGCTCTGCTGGTCGCGGTCGCCGGCGCCGGCGGCGGTGAGCTGGGCGTCCACGGCCACCAGCCGGGCGTCCTTCGGAATCGCCACGGTGAGGGCGTGCGACGCCGAGTCGAGCGCGATGACGCCCGCCGGAACCGCGGCGCGCGCGCCGTCCCGATCCTGCACGACGAGGCTGAGGGTGGCGTCGATCTGGACGCCGTCCGCGACGTGGCCCGACACCAGCAGATCCGCGTTCGTGCCGGTCAGCTGAACCCCGCCGACCGACCCCGTCGATCCGAGGCCCGACGTGGCGTCCGCCCAGCCGCCGGTCGGCGGCCGGCCGCGCAGCAGCCCGTCGGCGTGCCGGGTGTCGACGGCGACGAGCCGGACCGCGGCGGCGCCGCTCCGCGTCCGCGAGCCGAGCGTGACGGCCCGGCTGGTGACCGGGCTGACCAGCCCAGCCGTGGCCGCGTGCAGCGACGCGCCCGTGCCGAGCGCGCCGCCCTGCACCGACAGGTCGGTGCCGACGGCTGCAGCCGCCTGCTCGCGCTGGGACTGCGTCCAGGTGGCCGCGAACCCGATGCCGAACGTGGCGCACGCCGTCGCCAGCACCACGAGGAACGCCGCCGCCGTGCCTTGCGGGCGACGCGCCACCCCCCAGGCGGCGAGCGGCAGGGTCAGCGAGCGGGCCGACGCCGCGCGCGCGTCGGCCCGACGGGCGAGCAGGGAGAGCGGACGCAACGCGAGCGCCGCGCCAGCGAGCAGGCACAGCACAGGGGCGACGACGAGGACCGGGTCCACCGCGCCGCCCGTCGCGATGCCATGGTCACGCAGCTGCAGGTACGCGACGACCGCCAGCGCGAGCAGCAACAGGTCCGCGCCCGAGCGAGCCACCACGCCGACGCGGTCCACGCGGCCCCCGCGCACGGTCCCGGGGCGCAACGAGGGAAGCACCAGGAGGCCGCCGAGCGTGAGGGCGACGGCGGCGACCGTCGCGACGAGCGGGAGCAGGCCGCCCTCCGGCACCCCCACAGGGTCGAGGCCGACCCTGCGGCCCAGCACCTGGTACAACCCGAGCGCGAGCGCCGTCGCCGGGACGGTGCACACCACGGCGAGCACGCCCGCCTCGACGGACGCCTGGGCGACCAGGCGCCCGTGGCTCGCCCCGCGGGCGGCGAGCAGCGCGGCTTCCGGCGCACGTCGAGCGGCGACGAGCCGGGCGGCCAGCACGACGGTCGTCCCCGCGAGCGCGCAGCCCAGCAACGCCACCACGAGGACGCCGGAGCCCGTCACCTCGCGCTGCCGGCGCGCATCGTCGAACGTGCCCACGATCGGCAGGTCGGGGACGAGGTTCTGGGTGCGGTCGCCGAGCGCGCTGGCCAGAGCGCCGCCGAGCCCGTCGACGGTCACCCCGACGTGCGCGACCTGCGCGGCGTCCGCGTGCGACAGGTCGGGCTGCACGTGCAGAGTCACCCGGCGCAGGGGGATCTCGCTGGCGGCGAGCGCACCCGGCGCGACGACGAGCGGCCCGTAGGCGCTGATGAACCCGCGGTAGTTGGGGCTCACCCCGGTCCCGGCGAGCGGATCCTCCGTCCACCCGGTGCCGGAGCGTGGCACGAACGTCCCCACGACCGTCAGCTCGGGGCCTTGACCGCCGGGCGCACCGGCGAGCGCGGTCGAGCTCCCCGACGGCGAGCCGGAGCACCCCGGCCGCCGACGCGGGCACGGCAACCTCACCCGCGGCGACCGGCCAGCGGCCCGACGTGATCGTCGCGCGCGCGTCCGGGTCGTCGAGATCGGCCAGGTACGACAGGCGCAGGGCGCCGCCGTCGGGCGGCAGGTACTGCATGACGGTGGACGTCCACGTGGTCGTGGTCGTCGGGAGATGCCCGAAGGGCGCCGTGAGCAGGGCAGCCGCCCGCGCGACGGCCGCCGCGGGTTCCCGCGCGGTCGCCGCGACGCGGGGGTCCGTCGTGGGGTCGTCCGGGTCCTCGGGGAAGCCCAGCGCGACGCCGACCTGGACGTCCGCGTGGGGTGCGCCGGCGATCGCGAGCTGCAGCGCCCTCTGCGGGGAGGCCGTCACGAGCAGGACGCACGCCCCGACCAGCGCCGAGCCCGCGACCATGACCGCCAGCACCGCGGCGAGCACGCCGAGCTGGGCGCGTCCGCGCCGCCGGACCAGCTCACCCACGCGCGACGTCCTCCACCAGCCGGCCGTCCACCAGGTGCACCGCACGGTCTGCGAGCGCGATCATCACGGGGTCGTGCGTCGCGACGAGGGCCGTCATGCCCTCGGCCTCGACGACGCCGCGGATCAGCGCCATCACGGACAGCCCGGTCTCGCTGTCGAGCTGCCCCGTCGGCTCGTCGGCGACCAGGAGGCGGGGCGAGGCCGCGAGCGCGCGTGCGATCGCCACCCGTTGCTGCTGGCCGCCCGACAGCTCGTCGGGCCGCTGCAGCGCGTGCGGGGCGAGCCCGACGAGTCCTCGAGGAGCAGCCCGACCCGGCGCTCGCGCTCCGCCACGGGCGCGTCGCGCAGGCGCAGCGGCAGGCCGACGTTCTCGGCCGCCGTCAGCACGGGGATCAGGCCGAAGGTCTGGAAGACGAACGCCACGCGGTCGCGGCGCAGCTCGTCCTGCCCGTCCTCGGTGAGCGCGGACACGTCGACGTCGTCGACGACCACCTCGCCCTCGTCGGGCCGGTCCAGGCCGCCGACGACGTTGAGCAACGTGGTCTTGCCCGACCCCGAGCGGCCGACGAGCGCGACGAGCTCGCCCGAACCCACGTCGAGGTCGACGCCGCGCAACGCGTGCACCGCGGCCCGCCCGTGCCCGAACGTGCGGTGCACGCCCCGGACGCGCACCACCGCGCCGGGCTGTGCGCTCACGGCGCACCCCCGTCGGGCTTGACGCTCACGTGGTCGGCCTCCAGCGCGAGCCGGACGCGGCGGGTCAGCGCCAACGCGTCGCGGTACTCGCGCGGCACCTGCACGCGTCCCGCCCGGTCCATGACCGCATACTCCTCGTGGGTGACGTCGCCGCCGGCGTCCCGACGCAGCACCTCGCTGCTCGTGCGCCCGTCCCGGATCGCGACGGTGCGCTCCACCTGTGCCCGCACGGCCGGGTCGTGGGTGACGACCACGACGGTCGTGCCGGCCTCCCGGTTCGCGGTGCGCAACGCGTCGAACACCTCCTGGGCCGTGGCCGTGTCCAGCTCGCCCGTGGGCTCGTCGGCCAGCAGCAGCTGCGGCTCGTTGCCGAGCGCCGTGGCGATCGCGACGCGCTGCTGCTCACCGCCCGACATCTCGTCCGGCAGCCGGTCGGCCACGTGCCCGACGCCCACGAGCTCCAGCAGCTCGTCGGCCCGCGCCGTCCGTCGCGCACGACGTGTGAAGGTCATCGGCATCGCGACGTTCTGCCGGGCGGTCAGGTACGGCAGCAGGTTGCGCGACGTCTGCTGCCACACGAAGCCGACCATCTGCTGCCGGTACGCCACACGGTCCCGCGCGCCCATCGCCATGAGGTCCCAGCGACCGACGCGCACACGGCCCGCCGTAGGTGCGTCCATCCCGGACAGCACCGAGAGCAGCGTCGACTTGCCCGAACCGCTGGCTCCGACGAGCGCGACCATCTCGCCCTCGTCGACGAGCAGGTCCAGCCCTTGCAGCGCCTGCACCTCGACGCTGCCCGACTGGAAGATCCGCACGAGGTTGTCGCAGACGACGAGAGCGTCGTGACCGAACTGCGCGGCAGGCGCGGCGCCGCCGCCCAGGGCCTCGAGGGTGCTCTCGGACACAGTCGATCCCTCCGTCGCGGAACGTGCAGGAGCAGGCTAGGCCCCGCGCTCACCGCGCGTTCGGGAATCGTCGGGGCGCGCCGTCATGGCGGACCGGCTCTCGTCCCGAGGACCCCCTCGAAGGGGCTAGGCATCCCATGTGAAGAAGCTGACCGGCGACTCCCGCCCTCCCAGAGACCGGTAGAACGCCACGGCCCCCGTGTCGTCGCTGTCGGCGGGGACGAATATCGCGGCGATGCCGGCCTCGGCGGCCAGGTCGCGGATCGTCGCGACGAGGCGCCTGCCGATACCGCGGCGGCGGAAGTCCGCGTCGACGGCGAGGTCGTAGACGAAGAGCTCCGCCGAGCGCGACCGGGTCATCGGGATCGTGTGGGCGGTGATCCCGCCGACCACGCGGCCTCCCTCGAACGCCGCGACCGCCCAGAAGGAGCCGGTTCGCAACAGCTCGGCGACGTACGCGTCGCCGAGCGGCTCCGGAAGCTTCGTCGAACGCCTCGGCCATGACGACGAACAGCTCGCGAGCCGGCTGCTCGTCGCCCGGGACGAGTCGTCTCGTCGTCACGGTCCTCACGAGCCCATCGTGCTCCGCGGCCCAAGGGAAATTCACGCCTAGGGCTGAGGTGGTTCCTGGTAGACGCCCAGGACGTTGCCGCCCGGGTCCCGGAACCTCGCGGTCAGCTCGCCCGGGTCGGCCCCCGGAGGCTCGACCACGGCGGCGCCCGCCGCCACGAGGCGTGCCAGGGCATCGTGCAGATCGTCGACCATGAGGTAGACGAGCAGACCCGGGCCGGCCGGTGCGAGCCGCGGGTCGAAGTGACCGCTCACCTCGTCCACCGAGTCGTCGAACGTGATGCGGCCGCCGTCCCGGTGCATGCGCCAGCCGAAGACGGACTCGTAGAACGCGGCAGACGCCTCGACGTCCGTCGCGGGCAGCGCGATGTGGCAGACCTTGCCGTGTCCGAGGAGGGGCATCTCCTCATGGTGAGGGCCGTGGGGCACGTCCGCCAGAGCCTCCACGAGCGGCGTCACCTGCTCGTGCGGAAGACCGGCCAGCCGACCTCGGTGCGACGGTCGGCCACCACGTCGGTGTCCGCGCCGGTCACCGTGAAGTTCTCCCAGATCGGACCGGCGACCCCGATCGCCTGCGCGGCGACGAACGCTCCCAGGTCGGCGTACGTGCGGTCGATGTCGGCACCTGAGCCACGGTGCACCATGATCGCCAGCTCGGTCCGGGGCAGCCGCTCGAGGCGCACGCGTCCCAGCCGGTCCAGACGGGTGGGACCGGCGACCGGCACGAACGCCACCAGCTCACCGATGCCCTGCTCGAACACGTCGGCGGAGAACAGGGCGCCGTCGACGCCTGCGCGCGTCCCGACGAGCTCCCGCAGCGCACCGTGGAGCTCCCGATACGCGGGACGCGCCCAGGCGCTCGCGTCGGTGAGCGCGAGACTCTCGCGGATGGTCAGCGCCCAGAGGGCCGGCACGTCGCGGAACTCGACCTCGCCGCCGTTCGGTGCGGCGTCCTGCAGCAGCGACCGCAGAGCGCTGACGGCGCCCCTCGTCTGCGCGAGCTGGTCCTCCATGTGCGCGAGGTGCACGGCGATGGCTCGGTTGCGGGCATCGATGTCGGGCGCCTCGACGACGGCCCGGACGGACTCCAGCGGCATCTCGAGGTCGCGCAGCCGCTTGATGACCTGCGCGATCGAGACCTGCGACAGGTGATAGCTGCGGTATCCGCTGCCGGGATCGACCCTCCACGGGACGAGGATCCCGACCTCCTGGTAGTGCCGCAGCGCCTTCACGGTCAGGTACGTCATCCGGGAGAAGTCGCCGATCGAGACCACCGGCTCGTCAGTCCTCATCACCCCTCCGATCGTCGTGCGCTGCGTCGACCCTTTCATGACGGCGGGAGACGGCGAGCGACGACCGCCACGAGGACCGAGACCATGGCCAGCGGCACGAGGGCGAGGGCGAACGCGTGCGGGACGCCCTCGCCGACCGCCCCGAAGAACACCACTCCGATGAGCGCCACCCCGACGGTGTTGCCGATCTGCTGCGCGGTGGACAAGGCCCCCGAGACGGTGCCGGCCTGCGACGGCCGGGCGTGCGCGAGAACCGCCATCGTCAGCGGGGTGATGCACAGCCCCTGACCGGCGCCGACGAGGAGCAGACCCGGCCCGAGCATGAGGACCGACCACCCGTCGAAGCCGACCACGGCAACCCCGAACGCCGCGTACCCGGCGAGCGTGACCAAGGCTCCGGCGATGACGACCGAGCGGCCGAACCGGCCGATCAGCGCGGGCGCCCTCAGGGAGGTCGAGAGATATGCGAGCGCGAGGACCGTGAACAGCAGCCCCGAGTCGAGCGGGGACAGGCCGCGGCCCTGCTGCAGGTACAGCGACAAGCACAGGTAGAACGACGCCTGTCCGCACCAGAACACCAGCTGCGCGCCAAGTCCGGAGCGGAACGTCGGCGAGGTCAACAGCTCGGCGGGGAACAAGGGTGCTCCTCCTCGACGCCCGAGACGTCGCTGCTGTGCGACGGTCGTCGCCAGAAGCACACCCGAAAGACCGAGCACGGCCCAGGTCCACGTCGGCCAGCCCTGACTCCGTCCCTGGATGAGCGGCAGGATGAGGGCGGTCACGGAGGAGGTGAGCAGCAGCATCCCGACCCAGTCGATCGGGCGGGGCGCGGCCGCCTTCGACTCCGGCACCAGGACCGGCGCGAGCACGAGGATCGCCACGCCGACCGGGATGTTGATCGCGAAGATCGCACGCCAGCCGAGGCCGGCCTGGATGAGGACGCCGCCGATCAGCTGGCCGCTGGCCGCGGCGACGCCCATCGCGAGCCCGTAGACGCCGATCGCCCGCGCCCGGTGCGGGCCGGGGAAGTGCACCCCGAGCAACGACAGCATGCTGGGTATCACGATCCCGGCGCCGACCCCCTGCACGAGCCGACCGGCCACCAGCTTCTCCCGGCGTCCGCGCCAGGGCGCACACGAGAGAGGCGACGACGAAGCCCGCGACGCCGACGCCGTACATCCGCCGCCGCCCGATGACGTCCCCGATGCGCCCGGCGGTGAGGAGCGTCGCACCCAGGGCGAGGCCGTACCCGGACACCACCCACTCGAGGGCGGCAGCGTCCGCGCCCAGGTCCGCCTGGATGGAAGGGAGTGCGACATTGACGATGAAGAAGTCGAGGACGACGAGGTAGACGCCGGCGACGAGTACCGGAAGTGCGCGCCAGGGAGGCGTCGCCGTGGCGAGCTGGGTGGGCGTCCGGGAGCTGGTTCTGGGTCATGCACCTGTTCTGGTGTCTCCCGCGGGGGGAGAGTCAATGGGCTCTACGTTGTCGAGATGGAGCAGCCCCCGATCCACGACCACTACGACAGGGTGTTCGACGAGGACCAGCGCCTGCGCGTCGGCCTCGGCAGGCTCGAGCTGGCCCGCGTGCAGGAGATCGTCCGTCGCCACCTGCCGCCCGCCGCTCGGGTGCTCGACGTCGGCGGAGCGACCGGTGTGCACGCCGAATGGCTGCTCGGCGACGGTCACACGGTGCACCTGGTCGACCTGATGGCCGGGCACGTCGCGCGGGCCACGGAGCGCCTCGGCGGGGTCGACGGGTTCACCGCGGAGGTCGGCGACGCCCGTGCCATCGGCAGGCCGGACGCCTCGTTCGATGCCGTCCTCCTGCTCGGACCGCTCTACCACCTGACCGATCGCGCCGACCGCCTGGCGGCGTGGCGGGAGGCGCGTCGCGTCGTCGTCCCGGGCGGCGTGGTGGTCGCGATGGCGATCTCCCGGTTCGCGTCCCTGTTCGACGGGCTCGCGCAGTCCTACCTCTTCGACCCCGCGTTCCGCGCGATCGTCGCGCAGGACCTGGCGACCGGGGTGCACGAGAACCCCACGGGCGACCCACGCTGGTTCACGTCCGCGTACTTCCACCGGCCCGAGGAGCTCGCGCAGGAGGCCACCGAGACGGGGCTCGTCGTCCGGGAGACCGTCGGCGTCGAGGGGATGGCGCACTGGATCAGGGCCTTGGCGTCGGCGTTCGACGACGAGGGCGCCCGCGACGTCGTGCTCGACGCGGCGCGCGTGATCGAGGCGGAACCGAGCCTGCTCGGCCTCAGCTCGCACCTCGTCACGGTCGCGACCCGCCGCACCGACTGACGGGACATCATGAGCGGATGCCGGCCGACACAGCGCAACGCGCCGAGGACCTCATCACGGCAAAGTCTCGCCGGGACGCGGCAGTCCTCGACCGGGCCCGGTCGCTCCAGCTCGACATCGCGAGCTGGGGGCGCACGGTGGGCCTGCGCGTACCGGCGCTGCCCGAGCTGGCCTTCTACAACAAGGCCCGTGGCGTCAACGCCGACGACCTGGCGCACCTGCCGGCGATCTGTGCGTTCTTCACGAGTGCCGGGATCACGCCCACCCTGGAGGTCTGGGCAGCCGACGCCACCGACCGGCTCGGCGCCGCCCTCGTCGGCCTCGGCCTGTCTGCGGGCACCGTCACGGCGGTACTGCACCGGCACCTGACGGACGTGCGACGATCGCCGGGCGCTGCGGACGGTACGGTCACGGTCACTGAGCTCGACCCGGCCGACCCCGACGCGGACTACTTCGCCACCCTCCTCGGCGGGTACGGGCTCGCCGACGCCCGACCAGAACGCCGCGCGATGCTCCACGCCGAGCACGACCCGGCGACCGTGCGTCGCTATGTCGCCCGCGTGGATGGCCGGCCCGCGGCCGCCGCCGGCCTCTACCTCCATCCCGACGGAGCACTGCTCAGCGGAGCCGCGACCCTGCCCGAGTACCGTCGCCGCGGCTGCCAGGCCGCACTGATCAGGCGCCGACTCGCTGACGCGGCACTCGTCACCGACCTCGCCGTCGTGACGGTGGGCTATGGATCTACGAGCCAGACCAACCTCGAGCGCGCCGGCTTCCACCTGACGCACTCCCGCACCAGCTGGCAGCCGCTCGAGCCCTCGTCTACTCGCGGGGTTCGTTGCGCAACCGCTGGAGGATGTCGCGCAGGCGCAGGTACTCCTGCCACGAGACGGGCATGAACGACGCGACCGCCGAGAACTCGAACACGTAGAGGATGACCGACAGGAGCGTTCCTTCGTCCATCCCCTGCCGTGTCGATGTGACGATCGCGAACACCTGCAACGCGACGGTCAGCGTCAGCGAGAGCGCGAAGTTGACCGCATCGATGTCGGACAGCTTGATGGTCCAGCTGTTCAGCAGGCCGATGTGCCCGCGCGTGAGGGTGCTGTCGTTGCGCCCGAGCACATCGACCTGCCGCTCGTACTCGTCGTTGTAGCCGCGGTTGAAGTCGACCGTGCGCCGACTGCTGGCGGCGTAGATCGCCACGATCAGCGCGGTCATCACGAGCGCGCCGAGGAACACGGGGACCGAGAGCGCCGCGAGGAAGAAGAGGGTGCCGATGAATGCGCTGACGCTGCCGACCAGCGCAGGCATGGAGTACTCGAGGAAGTCGATCACCTCGCGCAGCATGTTCAGCCGTGCGGTCTTCTCAGACAGTCCCGCCCGTTGCTCGAGTGCCGCGGCGCCGGCACGCTGGTAGATCCGCGCGTACAGCCGGACATCGTGGAGGCGACGAACCGTCGCGAACGCCATGGTGAGGAGACCGACCGCCGCCAACAGGATCAGTCCGCGGGTGGAGCCGCCCAGGTAGTCGTCCAGAGCGACGCCCAGCAGGAAGGGGATGACCACCTGGCCGGCGGCCTCGGCGATCACCAGGAGCAAGGACAACGCGACGCGCGGTCGATAGCCCTGCAGCATCTGCCACATCACCGAAGGCTAGCGAGCGGGCGTTGCGCGAGGTGGCTGCGAGCCGGCCAGAGTACGACCGACGAGGTGGTCATGACGCGGCGCCCGACTGCGAAGATCGGTACGTGGACCACGACACGCTCGCCCGACAGATCGACTCGCTGTGCCGGCTCGAGGGAGAGTTCGTCCTGCGGTCGGGGACGCTCGCTACCGAGTACTTCGACAAGTACCTGTTCGAGTCGGACCCGAGCATCCTGCGCGCGGTCGCCGAGCAGATGGTCCCGCTGCTGCCGCCCGATACCGACGTCCTGGGCGGCCTCGAGCTCGGTGGCGTGCCGATCGCGACGATGCTCAGCTCGCTGACCTTCCTGCCCGTCACGTTCGTGCGCAAGGAAGCCAAGACGTACGGGACCGGACGCCTCGCCGAGGGCCGAGACGTCGCCGGCGCGCGCGTCACCCTGGTGGAGGACGTCATCACCACCGGCGGAGCCGCCCGAGCGGCAGCACTGGCCCTACGGGCTCAGTCCGCACACGTGTCGACGGTCGTCTGCGCCATCGACCGCAGCCCCGGCGCCGAGACTCCGCTCCTCGACGCGCGCATCGAGATCCGGTCGGTGCTCACCCTCGCCGACCTCGATCAGGCACGACTCGCGCGCCTTCGCTAGCGACTCAGGCTCGCGTCCGACGGCGTCCCCGGCGGCGCACCGGCGCGACGACGCTGCTGTGCAGCAGGCGCCGCCGGCGGCGGACCGGCGGCTGGGGCGAGGTCGACGGGTCCGCGACGCACCGCGGCATCGGCACCACCGCCTCGACGACGAGCGATCCCTCGGCGGGGCCCTCGACGAGCACGGGCTCGGTGGCGGAGACAGGGGTCCGGCCCAGCGTGCGACGCGCGTGCAGATAGGCCGGGACGAGCAGCACGACGGCGAAGAGCCAGGCCAGCGGGTTGCCCCAGATGACTCCGGCGTATCCGAACGACGCTCCGAGCACGATCGCCGCGCCGACGCGCCCCACGAGCTCGACCGCGCCCGTCATCGTCGGGACCACCGTGTGCCCGAGGCCCTGCAGGGCTCCGCGGAGCACGAACAGGACGCCGAGCACCGTGTACAGCGACCCGTTGACGATGAGCATGTGGTGGGCCATCCCGACCACCTCGTCCTCGCCCTGACCGAGGAAGCCGCGCACGATCGCGCCGCCCGCGACGATGAAGATCACGCCGATGACGATGGAGCCGCCGACGGCCATCACGGCTCCGTGGACGACGCCCGTGCGGATCCGGTCGGGACGCCCTCCACCGTGGTTCTGCGCGGCGAACGTCGAGACCGCCAGGCCGAGGGAGGCGAGCAGCGTCACGGCGAGCCCGTCGACACGTGCGCCGGTGGTGAACGCCGCCACGGCGTCCGGCCCGAGCCCGTTGAGGCGCGTCTGCACGGCGAGCGCACCGATCGCGATGATCGACGCCTGGAAGCCCATCGGCAGACCCAGGCGCAGGTGGTGCAGGACGTCCGCACGCCGCACCCGCAGGTCGGCGCGCGAGATGTGCAGCGCCGGCACTCGTCGGCGGACGTACTCCAGGCACAGGACCACCGAGACCGCCTGGGACGCGACCGTCGCCGCGGCCGCGCCACCGACGCCGAGCCCCAGGAAGTTGACGAACGCGACGACCAGCACCACGTTGAGGACGCAGCACACGGCCAGGAAGACGAGCGGAGTGCGGCTGTCGCCGATCGCCCGGACCGCGGACGCGAGGTAGTTGTAGAACATCGTGGCGATCGCCCCGGCAAAGCTCACGGTCGCGAACGTGCGCGCCTGCGGCATCAGCTCGTCCGGCGTCTGCAGCAGCTCGAGGGCCGGCCCGGTCGCCGCAACGGCGACGACGGTGAGCACGACGCTCACGGCGGTGGTGAGCAGCACGCTGGTCGCGACGGACCGGCGCACCGCGGGCTGGTCGCGGGCGCCGAACGCCTGCGCGGTCGGGATGGCGAACCCGGACGTCAGGCCCCACGCGAAGCCGAGCAGCAGGAACAGCAGGCTGCCGGTCGAGCCGACGGCCGCGAGGGCGTCGACCCCGAGGGTGCGCCCGACGACGAAGGCGTCGGTGACCTGGTAGAGCTGCTGCACGACGTTGCCGACGAGCAGCGGGATGGCGAAGACGATGATGACTTTCCAGGGACGGCCCGCGGTGAGGACGTTGGCCATGACGGTGCTGACTCCAGAGGGTGGTTGCGCGGGTTGGTCTCAGGTCGAGCGCGGTCGGGTGCGCAATCGGATCGTATCGATTCGATCGGCCGGTCGGCCGCAGATTTTCGCCGTTCGTGGTGCACATCACCGAGGGCTGCGGAACGAGCACGTCGTGTGCCGGCCACGACGTGCTCGTCCGAGGTGCTAGGAGCCGGGAGCCGACTCGGACGCTGCCCCTTCAGCTCGTCGGCCGTCATCGCGACCGGCCAGCCGTCGTCGGTCCACGCGAGCCTGCGGATCGCGAGGGTCGGCGTACCGCCGGTCGCGCCGTCGTAGAAGTGGAACCCGAGCAGCTCGGCGTCCTTGGTGACCGCGACCGACTCGCCGCCCGGGCCGATCATGTCGCCGACCGCGTCGAGCACGGGCGTGCCGCCGTTCTCGAGCAGCGGGTCACCGTCGGCGTCGACGTACGGGCCGGCAATGTCCTTCGAGCGCCCGACCTCGGCGTGATAGGTGCTGGAGACGCCCTGGCAGCAGGAGTCCTTCGAGACGAACAGGTACCAGTAGCCGTCGTGGCGCAGCAGCGCGGGGGCCTCGATCGCGTTCGTCGCGTCCCCGCGGCTGGCGATCGTCTGCGGCTCGGCACCCTCCGCCGGCAGCCCGCTCGGCCACGACAGCTCGACGAGCTGGATCCCGCCCCAGAACGAGCCGAAGGCCATCCACGGCGTGCCGTCCTCGTCCGTGACCACGGAGGGGTCGATGGCGTTGTAGTCGTCGGCCGGCGTCGACTGCCAGACGATCCCCTGGTCCTGCCAGTCGACGTCCGCGCCCAGCTCGTCGGACGTCATCAGACCGATCGCCGAGGTGTTCGAGCCGAAGGTCGACGCGGCGTAGTAGAGGTACCACGTCCCGTCGTGCTCGACGACGTCGGGCGCCCACAGGTTGGTCACGCCCGGCACGGTCTTCTCCTGCCACGCCGGCCGGGCGTCCGGGAGCACCTCGCCCGCGTACGTCCAATCTTTGCCTCCGACCGAGTGCCGTACCTGGATGGCGCCCAGCCCCTTGGTCATGTTGCCGGTGGAGAACACCCACCAGTCGTCGCCGTCGACGACGAGCGCCGGGTCGTGCACCTCGATCTCGCCCGTCACGGGGACGGCCGTCCCGGCCACCGGGTCCGACGAGGAGCACGCCGCCAGGAGAGCCACGACGGCCGCCCCGCAGGCCACCGAAGCCGCGGTCAGACGACTCATCGGGCGAGCCTGATCATCGTCCACGACACCGGCGGCAGCTCCACCGACCGGGCACCGTCGGTCTCGACCACGTCCAGCGGCCGCGGCGCGAGCGACGTGTCGTCGTCGGCCGTGGACTTCGCGTTGGGGTCCTCGTTCGACATCACGACGGCCTCGACGACCGTGAGGCCCTCGAGCCCCCGCACGTCCAGGTTCAGCGAGATCGGCTCGTCGACCGAGCGGTTCACCGCGAAGACGGCCATCGCACCGGTCTCGGCGTCCCACGTGGCCACCGCGTCGACCGTCGGGGTGCTGCCGAACTTCTTGGTGGTGTGCGACGGGGTGTCCAGCTCGACGCGGAGCACGTCGCCGGACGCGTAGCGCGAGGTCAGCGCGAAGGGGTGGAACGTCGTCTGCTTCCAGCTCCGACCCCCGTCCTGCGTCATGATCGGCGCGATCACGTTGACGAGCTGCGCCAGGCTCGCGGCCCGGACCCGGTCGGAGTGCCGCAGCAGCGAGACCAGCAGGCTCCCGACGACGACCGCGTCCGCCACCGAGTAGTGGTCCTCCAGCAGCACCGGTCCTACCGGCCAGCTGTCCTTGGGCGGCTCGGACGCCTCGCCGTCGAGATACCAGACGTTCCACTCGTCGAACGAGATGTGGATCCTCTTGGTGTGCCGGCCCGCCGAGCGCACGGCGTCCGCGGTCGCCACGACCGACTCCACGAAGTGGTCCATGTCGATGGCCGAGCCGAGGAAGGAGGCGAGGTCGCCGTTCTCCTCCCAGTAGTAGGCGTGCGCGGAGATGTAGTCGACCTGGTCGTAGGCCTCGGTCAGGACCACGCGCTCCCACTCACCGAACGTCGGGATCGTCACCCCCGACGAACCGCACGCGACGAGCTCGAGGTCCGGCTGCATCTGACGCATCGCCCGCGCTGTCTCCGCGGCGAGGCGGCCGTACTCCTGGGGGGTCTTGTGGCCGGTCTGCCACGGGCCGTCCATCTCGTTGCCCAGGCACCACATCGTGATGCCGTGCGGGGCCTCGGCGCCGTTCGCCCGACGTCGGTCGGACAAGGTGGTGCCGCCGGGGATGTTGCAGTACTCCAGCAGGTCGATGGCCTCCTGAACGCCGCGGGTGCCCAGGTTGACCGCCAGCATGGGCTCGACGCCCGCCTTGGCGCACCAGCGCATGAACTCGTCCGTGCCGACGGTGTTGGGCTCCGTCGAGTGCCACGCCAGGTCGAGGCGGGTCGGGCGCTGGTCCCGGGGGCCGACGCCGTCCTCCCAGCGGTAGCCCGAGACGAAGTTGCCGCCCGGGTACCGGACGGTCGAGATGCCGACCTTGACCAGCTCGATGACGTCCCCGCGGAAGCCGTCCTCGTCGGCGGTGGGGTGCCCCGGCTCATGGATCCCGCCGTAGACGCACCGGCCCAGGTGCTCGACGAACGAGCCGAAGGTGCGTCGGCGGACGGGCGAGACCCGGAATCCGGGGTCGATCGTGAGGGTGGCGGTGCGGGGGGCTGCTGTGTCCATCGGACATCCTGTTCGTGGTCGTTCGGGGGTGCGTGCTCGGGATCGGCTGGTCAGCGGGTTGGGACGGCCCCGCTCATCGGGCGGCCTCGGGCACCCACACGCGCATGCCGGGGCCGTGCCGGCGGTTCCCCCACCGGTGATAGGGCACGAGGGTCAGGTCGAGCTCCGAGCCCTCGCCGGTCGAGGCCGCGCCGGTCGAGTAGACCCACCCCGGCGCTGCGGGCCGATGGCGACCACGCGCGCGCAGCGCCACCGGAGCGTCCAGTCCGGGCAGGCCGTCGACCACCTCCCACGCCTCCGGCACGATCTGCACGTCCTCGACCACGACCCCGTCGGGCAGGTCACCTCCCTCGAGGGCGAAGAGCAGCGGTCCGCGGGCGACGGCGACGCAGCCGCGCACCGCGTCCACGTGCGGGTGCGCGCGCAGCGCCCTGGGCACCAGGTCGAGCTCGAGCGCGACCGTCGATCTCCCGACCGGGAGGTCGACGGCTACGTAGCCTCGCTCGGGGACCAGGTCGAGCTGCCGGCCACCGACCTGCACGCTCCAGTCCGTCGTCCATGCGGGGATCCGCAGCCGCAGGGTCGTGGCCTGGGTGGCGTCCGCGTCCACCTCCACGCGCCCGTCGTACGGGTAGCCCGACCTCACCCGCAGCGCGATGCCGTCGGCGGCGATCTCGGCGTCGCTGTACAGGTGCAGATGCAGCTCGCCGGGTGCCGTCGTGGCCGCGTAGTGGCCCAGCGACGCGACGAGCCGGCCCAGGTTGGGCGGGCAGCACGCGCACCCGAACCACGCGGCCCGGTGCACGAACGAGTTCCAGTCCGTGTCCTCGGCGTGCGTGCTGCGCACCTGGAGCGGGTTGGAGTAGAAGAACGAGCGCCCGTCCTGCGCCGCGCCGACCGCCACGGCGTTGAGCAGCGCCCATTCCATCGCGTCGGCGTACCGGCCGTCGCCGCTCGCCAGCAGCATCCGCCACGACCACATGACATCGGCGATCGCGGCGCACGTCTCGGCGTAGGCCCGCTCGGACGGCAGTTCGTAGGCGTCACCGAAGGACTCGTCGCGGTGCCGGGCGCCCAGACCGCCGGTGACGTACATCTTGGCGTCGTGCACCGAGCTTCCACATGCGTTCGGCGTAGGCGAGGAGCGCGGGGTCGCCCCGCTCGAGGTACAGGTCGATCACGCCGGTCGCGAGGTAGACCTGACGGACCGCGTGCCCGGTGGCCTCGTCGGCCGAGAGCACCGGGGTGTGGTCCTGGTAGTAGCGGGGGCCGACGTGGTCGTTGGCGAGCACACCGCGTCCGCGCCGGTCGACCATCGTCCGGGCGAGGTCCAGGTAGGCGCGTGTGCCGGTCTCGCGGTACAGCTCGACCAACGCCGTCTCGATCTCCGGGTGCCCGCAGTAGCCGTCGGGGACGTCACCGCCGAGCCCGTCGACGACGTCGTCCGCAAAGCGCACCGCGACGTCGAGCAGCGACCGGTCGCCCGTGGTCCGGTGCCACGCGATCGCGGCCTGGATCAGGTGGCCGAGGCAGTACAGCTCGTGGCCGTCGCGCAGCTGGTCGTAGTGCACGCCCGGCGTGGTCGTCTGGAACCAGGTGTTGAGGTATCCGGAGTCCTCCTGGGCAGCGCGCAGCAGCCCGACGACGTCGGCCACCCATGCCGTGCGGTCGGCCCGCGTGTCCCAGGCCACGGCCTCGAGGGTCTTGTACAGGTCCGAGTCGGCGAACAGCGGACCCCGGAACGGACCGCTCTGCTCGCCGGCCGCGAGACGGAAGTTGTCCAGGACCCCGGACTCGTCCATCTCCTCGACGCAGTGGTCGATCGTCCCGCCGGACGCCGTGAGCTGCCAGGCGCCGAGGTGGCCGGACTCCAGGAGGCGGGTCGCCGACCAGGGCAGCGGCTCCCAGACCGCGTGGGGCGAGCCCGCTGCGACGGGACCATGAGTGGGGACGGGCACGCGACCTCCTGCGCATCTTCGCGACGGACCGAGGTGACTCGCGGCCCAATTACATCGTTGCATATTCTAGGCTCCGACCCTCGGAGGTCCACAAGGGGATCTCCCCGGCGACGTGTCGACCGCGTGCGACGATGACGCGATGACGAACGCGCGTCCCGTCGTCGTGGTGGACATGTCGTTGCACCCCTTGGCCGAAGAACGGCTCCTGACCTCGGCGGATGTCGAGAGGCTCCCACCCTGCGGACCCGCGCGGACCGACGCGCTCGCCCGGGCCGAGGGGCTGCTCGCGTACGGACCGCCGGGGCCCGACGAGCTCGCCTGCGCCGCGCGGCTGCGGGCGATCGCGGTGCACCTGGCCCCGCCGGCGATCCGGGACGCCGCGCGCGCCGGGGACGTCAGCGTGATCGAGTCGACCCGGCTGTGGCGCACCGTCGCCGAGCACACGCTGGCGCTCCTGCTCGCGACGCTGCGCCGGGTGCCACCCGCCGATGCCGCCGTCCGCGCCGGGCGCTGGCCGACCGAAGACCTCAAGCAGCGCTACTCCGGACGCGACCTCGCCGACGCGACGGTCGGCGTCCTGGGCGCCGGCCGGATCGGTGCGCCGCTGCTCCGGATGCTCGCCGCGCTCGAGGCCCGGCCGCAGTTCACCGACGACCGACCGATGCCGGAGCTCGAGCGGTCGACCGGCGCTCGTCAGGTCGACCTCGACACGCTGCTCGCCACCTCGGACGTGCTCGTGGTGGCCCTGCCGCTGGACGACTCGACCCGGGGTGCGGTCGGCGCCGCCGAGCTGGCGCGGCTGCGCCCGGGTGCCACGCTCGTCAACACCGCGCGCGGCCCGGTCGTCGACGAGGTGGCGATGCTCGCCGCGCTGCGCGACGGCCGGCTCGCGGCCGCCGGGCTGGACGTCCACGGGGACGAGCCGCTGGCCGCCGACCACCCGCTGCTCGCGCTGGAGAACGTGGTGATCACGCCCCACCTCGGGGGGTCCACGCTCGAGTGTGACCTCGAGCTGGTCGACGGCCTGCTGGAAGCCCTCGGAACCGCCTGAGGCCGCCGCCGTCAGGCGGCTGCCAGGCGGATCATCGACCACGACACCGCCGGGAGGACCCCCGCCAGGTGCCCGTCTGCGGCCGTGACCGTGCCGTTCGGCCGCGGCCCGACGGACGAGTCGTCGTCGGCCGTCGCGGCCCAGTGGACGTCCGGGTTGGACAGGGTGACGGCGTCGACGACGCGCAGCCCCGGGAACGCCCGAAGGTCGGCCTCGAGGCGGACGTCCTCGGTCACCGACCGGTTGACGACGAACACCGCGAGCTCCTGGGCCTGCTCGTCCCACGTCGCCACGGCGTCGACCGTGGGCGTCTCGCCGAACCGCGCGGTCTCGTGCAAGGGCGAGTCGAGGGCGACGCGCAGCACCTCGCCGGACGCGTGCGCCGAGGTCAGGGCGAAGGGATGGAAGATCGTCTGCTTCCACACCCGCCCGCCCGGCTCGGTCATCATCGGTGCGATGACGTTGACCAGCTGCGCGAGCGACGCCGCGTGCACCCGGTCGGTGTTCCGCAGCAGCGAGATGAGCAGGTTCCCCAGCACCACCGCGTCGGCGACGTTGTACCTGTCCTCGAGCAGGATCGGTGCGACGGGCCAGTCGTCGCCCGTCGGCGGCCGGGACTCGGCGCGCTTCTGGTACCAGACGTTCCACTCGTCGAACGAGATGTGGATCCGCTTCGAGGTCTTCAGGCGTGCTCGGACGGCATCGGCGGTGGCGGCGACCGACGCGACGAAGTGGTCCATGTCGATGGCCGAGCCGAGGAAGGACGCGAGGTCGCCGTCCTCCTCCCAGTAGTAGGCGTGCGCCGAGATGTAGTCGACCTGGTCGTAGGCCTCGGTCAGCACCACCCGCTCCCACTCACCGAACGTCGGCATGGCTGACGACGACGACCCGCACACGACGAGCTTCCAGGTCCGGCTGCATCTGACGCATCGCCCGCGCGGTCTCCGCGGCGAGACGTCCGTACTCCTCGGCCGTCTTGTGCCCCGTCTGCCACGGGCCGTCCATCTCGTTGCCTAGGCACCACATCTTGACCCGGTAGGGAACTTCGGCGCCGTTGGCCCGGCGCAGGTCGGACCAGTAGGTGCCGCCCGGCACGTTGCAGTACTCGAGCAGGTCGAGCGCCTCCTGCACGCCGCGGGTGCCCAGGTTGACCGCCATCATCGGCTCGACGCCGGCGGTCGTCGCCCAGCGCATGAACTCGTCGGTGCCGACCGTGTTGGGCTCCGTCGAGTGCCACGCCAGGTCGAGGCGGGCCGGGCGCTGGTCCCGCGGGCCCACCCCGTCCTCCCAGCGGTAGCCCGAGACGAAGTTCCCGCCCGGGTAGCGCACCGTCGAGATGCCGAGCTCCTTGGTCAGCTGGATGACGTCGCCGCGGAAGCCGTCGGCGTCCGCGGTCGGGTGCCCCGGGTCATGGATCCCGGAGTACACGGAGCGGCCCAGGTGCTCGACGAACGAGCCGAACGTCCGACGGCGGACAGGGCCGACGCGGAACGCCGTGTCGATGGTGAGACGAGCCGTGGGCATGTGTCGTTTCCTCAGTTCAGTCGGGTCAGGATCGGGTAAGCTCGAGCCAGCGCACCCCGTGAGCGGGTACGTCGAGTGCGAGGGTGAGATCGGGGCGGACGCCGACCACTCCGGAGTCCCAGAGGTCGTGCGCGGTCCAGGCGCCGTGCCCGGCCGCCACCGAGTCGCCGAGCACGTCCTGCAGGGCGACGGTCGCGTGGTACTCCGTCGGCCCCGTCCAGAACACCGCGACGAAGCGCGCGGGACCGTCGGCCTCCCGCGCCGCCCAGACGACGACCTCGCCGTCATCACGGTCCTCGACGGGTTCCCGCCACAGCTCGGACCCGTCGACCGACTCCTGCAGGACCCGCCCCAGCGCCGGGTTGGCCAGCCGGTCGAGGGTGGCGTCGTCGGTCTCCGGCAGGTTCCCACCGATCATGAACGGCGAGCGGGCCATCGCCCAGAGGGTCAGCTGGGTGCGCTGCTCGTCGGGCGTGAGCAGGGAGTCCCGCGGCTCACCGCGCTCGGCCCGGACGCCGATCCGGCCCAGCGGCAGCATGTCCCCGTCGGCCCAGCCTCGCGGCGACTGCAGCGGCGCCCACCGGGAGAGCCGACCGAACTGCTCCTCGACGTCGCTCCACCGGTCCCACAGGTCGTTGCTGATCCGCCACAGGTCGGCGTTGCGACGCAGGTGCCGCACGTGCGCCGTGGACAGGGCCGTCCCCGGCGACAGGGAGAGCACGATCGGCCGCCCGGCGCGGTCGAGCGCGAGCCGCCACGCCTCGATCGCGTCGGCGTGGTACGGCGCGAGCATGTCGTCGATCTTCAGGTAGTCGAGCCCCCACGACGCGAGCAGCGACGCGAACCCGTCGAGGTAGGCCTGCGCCCCCGGGTGCGAGTGGTCCAGGCCGTAGTAGCCGGGGTGCCACGCACAGGTGGACGACGTGTCCGCGATCTGCGAGGCCGTCCAGTCCGTCCCGAGCACGGGCAGGTCGAGCGCGACGGCCCGACGCGGGATGCCACGCATGAGGTGGACCCCGAACCGCAGCCCCATCGCGTGCAGCTTCTCGGCGAGCAGGGCGAAGCCCGCACCGCCGGCCGACGACGGGAACCGGCCGGGCGCAGGGGCGGGGTAGCCGTGGGCGTCGACCTCGAAGGGCGCGTCCTGCTGGTAGCCGTGCGAGCGCGCCGTCGGGTCGTACCAGTCGATGTCCACCACGACCGTGTCGTAGCCCACCGGCAGGAGCCGGCTCGCCAGCACCTCCGCGTTGGCGAGGACCTCGTCCTCGGTCACCGTGGTTCCGAAGCAGTCCCAGCTGTTCCACCCCTGAGGCGGGTGCTCGATGCCCAGCCGGCTCATCGCTCGACGTCCCGGCTCGGCCGCGACGGCGGGAGGTTGCAGGCCTTGAGCACCTCGATCTCGTCCGGGTCGTACGGCGTGAAGTCGGAGTGCACGATGTCGTGCATCCACAGCCGGGTGTCGATGCCGGGCAGCGGCTTGATGAACTCCCACACGTGGTTGAACTGCGCCTTGCCGTTCACGAAGCCGAAGAAGTAGCTGCCCACGCCCTCGGACTTCCACAGCGGCAGGTGGGTCTCGATCGTGCTGCGGTAGGGGCGGTGCATCCACTCCGTGTTGAGCAGCGGCCGGCCGAACCCCTTGAGGAATCGGGTCAGCTGCTTGGCGTGGGTGTGGTCGCCGTAGTAGTGGAACGACACGATGTCGGACAGCTCGATCGCGCGCTCCTCGACCGGCTGGAGCCGGCACGGGTCGAGCAGCCACTCGTACGCGTCCGCCGCGCCCACGCCCCAGATCTCGGCAGTGAGCGGCTGGCTCACGTCGGCCTCGCGCAGCCAGGAGAAGACCTTCTCCATCATCGGCAGCGACAGGTCGTTCCGGGTCGAGTTCCCGATCTCGTTCCACACGTTCCACACGACGATGCGTTCGTCCTGCCCGTACCGGTGGGCGAGCTCGTCCACCCAGCGACGGAACGTCGGCTCGAAGCTTCCGGCTCGTCGGTGAGCACGTAGCCGACGATGCCGCCACCCTGGACGTCGTCGTCGAACGGGGACTCCGAGGACCCGCCGAAGTACCCGGGCTCCGGCTCGGGCTGCGGCCCGAGCTGTGCCGGCGACCAGCGGTGCCTGGGCACGGAGCAGTCGTTGAAGAGCACCGGCATCATCGTCATGCCGTAGGAGCCGAGCAGGTCGAGCAGCTGTTCCAGGTGGGCGAAGAACGCGTCCGGCTCGTGCTGCCACACCTCGAACGGCAGGTAGAAGCGGATGGAGTTGATGCCGTAGGAGTGCGCCAGCGCGATCTCCCGGGCGGCGTCGCGCCATGCGGCGTCGTGCTCGTGCTCCTGCAGCAGCCACAGGGCGCCGTGGATCCCCCCGCTCGGGATCCAGTTCATCCCGGTGATCCAGTCCCGGGACGTGTACCAGTCCCAGATCTCGTCCTCCGACCAACGCCGCTTCATCGCGCCCCCTCCTCGTCGTGCCCGGTCGTGCCGTCCGTCGTCCTGCCGATGGCTTCGTGGTTGCTCACAGGACGCCCACCCGCTCGCGCCAGTCCCCGGCCACCACGGCGACGACGACGTCATGGCTCCCGGCTGCGTTGCGCACCGTGGTGGCCTGCACGGTCGCCCGCCGCGTTCCAGCGCACCGCCTGGGAGTAGCCGCTGGCGTCGGCGTGCACGTGCCGGACCGCGGCGACCGGGAGCTGCATCGCGCGCCAGGTCGTGCCGAGGTCGTCGCTGACCAGCGCATGGTTCGCCTCGTGACCGTCGAGCCACGAGTGCCGGGCGGTCGCGACGATGGTCGCCCCACCTCGACCGTCCGGGGTCCACGCCACGTTGGGCGTCCCGGACAGCACCACGCCCTCGAGCGAGACCAGCATCGGACCCGGCTCGGCGGGGTCGCCCCAGTCGACCCCGTCGCGCGACGTGCGCCAGTGGATCGGCACCTCGTGCGGGCCGACGATCTCGACCACCGCCCGGTAGGAGCCGTCAGGAAGGGGCTCGGTGGCGACGAACATGCCGGGCCGGCGGTAGCGGTCGGGGATCCCGACCACCGTCTCGGCCTCGGTCCAGGTGCGCAGGTCGGACGACGCCCGGCGCGAGATCACCTGCAGCATGCCGCGGTGCTTCTCCCGCTCGTCCGCGAAGTACACCGCCAGCACCCCGTCGACGAGCACCAGCTCGGGCTCCCAGATCGACGTGGTGGTCGAGGTGCGGGCCGGGTCGTAGAGCGCCGGCCCTCCCGAGTCGACCACGGACTCGAACTGCCACGTGGCGCCGCCGTCGCGAGACGAGTAGAGCGCGATCGTCGTCGTCGACCCGTCGCCCGGGATGGCGTTGCCGGCCAGCAGGAGGTCGCCGCGGTGCAGGTGCGCCAGGTCCGCGGGCAGCTCGTAGATGACCGGCTGGTACCGGTTTCCGCGGCCGAGGTGGTCGGCGACCCGCGCGTGCTCGCGCCAGGTGCGACCCCCGTCGTCGGAGCGCCACACGGGAAAGACGGGCCCCGCCGGATCGGCCACGCCCAGCCGCAGCTCGCAGGTCAGCAGCATCGCGCCGCCGTGCGGACCCTGCGGGTCGGTGACCAGCAGACGCGAGTACATCGCGCCGGCCTCACCGACGCTCCCGGAGTGGACGACGGTCGTGGTGACGCTCATGACGGTGCTCCCGACGACTCGGTGGTGGCGGTGCGTCGGCCGTACCGCACGGCCAGGTCGGCGAACGCGTCGGCCGCGGCCGTACGGACGCGCGCGTAGGACGGGAGCCCGTCCGGGCGGGTGCCGTCCGGCACGAGGTCCCACAGACCGTGCCGCAGGAGGTACTCCGGAGCGGGCGCCGTGCCCTCGCGGTAGTCCCAGAGCAGGAAGTCGATCAGCGCCCACCAGGTCCAGCCGACGAGCGGCAGACCCTCGGCGCGCAGCCGCTGGACGACGTCCATCGACGCGTGCAGCCAGTCGACGCGGCGGTCCACGGCGCCGGGATCGCCGGTCTCGGTCAGGGCGAGCGGTACCTCGGGGTAGCGCGCGTGCCACGTGCGGACCAGGTCCTCGAGGGCGTCCGTCCCGGCGTAGGTGACCGGCCAGGACGACGGGCGGGGCTCGCCCGACGGCGGGCCGCTCACGTCGACCGTCGAGACGTGCGGGTAGTAGTTGACGCCCAGGACGTCGGGACGCACCGCGTGCTCGACGAACCAGGCCAGCTCGGCGTCGCCGACCCCGTGCGCCCGCAGATGACCGACCAGCGGGTGCGCGTCGTCGACCCGTCCCGTCACCAGGTCCTGGTGCAGGAAGACCCGCTCCCGCAGGTGATCCACGCGGTCCGCCCACGGACCCGCTGCGTCGGCCGAGCCGCCCGGGACGACGAACCGTCGCGACGCCTCGACGTGCCAGAACGCGATGTCGGGCCGTATCTCGGCCACGGCGCGCTGCGCCAGGACCACGCCGCGAGCCACGCCCAGCAGCACGCGCAGGTAGCCGTCGTCGCCCTCGAGGTGGGGTGGCCAGATGCCGTCCTCACCGCACCGCTCGGCCGTCACGGACGGCTCGTTCGTCGGCGTGACGATGGTGACCTGCGGGTATCGCTGCGCGAGCGTGGCCGCCAGGTCCGCGAGCGCCGCGGGGTAGCCGGGGTCGACGAACGATCCGGTCAGCCACGCCGGCGTGCCGTAGTGCACGAGGTCGAGGATCACCTCGACGCCGCTGGCCCCGAGCGCGTCGAGCACGCCGTCGGTCCACGCGAGGTCGAACCGGTTCGGCTCCGGGTGCACCTGGTACCACGGCACGCCCCAGCGGATCTGGTCGGCCCCGCTGGCCACCAGGAGCTCGACGTCCTCGCGCCAGCGGCGGTCGTGGTCGGTCAGCGCGTACTCGTCGAGCGCGCGTCGCCCTGCGCGCGGCTCGACGACGAAGGTGTCCTCGATGCCGACCCCGACGGCGAACGGCGCACACGCGGTTGCCGTCAAGCCGTCGTTCTTCTGCGTGCTCATCCTTGCCTCCTTCGGAGCGGTGCTGCTTCAGGCATGCCGGGTGGCACGCACCGCGGGACGGGCGGTCCCGCGGTGCGCGTCGGTCGGTCGGCGCCGACGGGCGGTCAGCCCTTGATGCCTGAGGAGGCGACGCCCTCGATGAAGCGCTTCTGGACGAGGGTGAACAGGATGATCAGCGGCAGCACCGATATCAGGGAGCCCGCCATCGTGACTCCGTACGGGATGACTCCCTGCTGCGTCCCGTTCAGCAGGGCCAGGCCGGCGGTCAGCGTCCGGTCCTGCGCGGAGTTGGTCATCGTCATCGGCCAGATCATGTCGTTCCAGTTGCCGATGAAGTTGAACATCCCGAGCGTGAGCAGACCGGCCTTGGCGTTCGGCAGGATGATGCTCCAGTAGATCCGGAACTCCGAGGCGCCGTCGATGCGCGCAGCGTTGTCCAGGTCCCGTGGGATGGACACGAAGAACTGTCTGAGCAGGAATATCCCGGCGACGTCGGATGCGCGGGGTACGACCAGGCCCACCATCGACCCGATCCAGCCGAGATCGGACAGCATCTTGTACAGCGGGATCAGCAGGGCCTGGAACGGGATCATGATCGTGGCCAGAAGTACGGCGAGCACGATGCCACGGCCCTTGAAGTCGATGCACGCCAGGGCGTAGGCCGCCATCGAGTCGAGCAGCAGCGAGAAGACGGTCACGAGCACCGCCATCTGGATCGTGTTCCAGAGCTGGGCCCCGACCGGGATGCGGTCGAAGACCCCCGGGAAGTTGTCGAGCGTCCACGAGGCCGGGATCAGCTTCGGCGGGTACTTGAGCACCTCGGACTGCGGCGTGAACGCCGTGATGACGATGATGAGCAACGGGAAGGCGCAGATCACCGCAGCCACGGTGGCGATCAGGAACCCGCTGGACCGGCCCATGAAAGTGGTTCTGTGCAGGCCTGACCCCTTGGACGCGCCGAGTTCGGCCTCACCGGGGTTCTGGAGATCGTGAGCGCGCTCATGCCATGTCCCTCTCCTGGCGCCGGTTGATGGTCAGCTGGATGACGCCGACGATCATCGTGATCACCATGAGGACGAACGACAGCGACGCCGCATAGCCCTGCCGGAAGTTGGTGAAGCCCTCGGTGTAGACCCGGTAGACGATCGTCTCCGTGTGCCGCTGCGGGCCGCCGGCGGTCATGATGTAGATCTGGTCGAAGGCCTGGAAGGCGAAGTTCGCGGCCAGGATGATGACGTAGGTCATCGTCGGACGAAGGCCCGGCAGGGTGACGTGCCAGAACCGCCCCCAGGCCTTGGCGCCGTCCAGGTGCGCCGCCTCGTACTGCTCCTCGGGGACTCCTTGGAGTCCTGCGATGAAGATGACCATGAAGTACCCGAAGGTCTTCCAGACAGCCACGAAGATGACCGTCGGCATGGCCCAGGTGGTGCTGTGGAGCAGATCCGGCATCGCGCGTCCGAAGATCTGCTCGAACCAGTACGGGATGATCCCGGTGCTGGGGTCGAGCAGGAAGCTGAACGACAGCGCGGCTACCGCCATGGAGATGACGAACGGCAGGAAGATCACCGTCCGGAACATCCCCCGCAACGGCAGATCCTTGCGGTTGAGCAGCACCGCCATCCCGATGGCCGTGGCGATCACGAGCGGGATGAATCCCACCGCGTAGACGAGCGTGTTGACGATCGCACCGCGCGTGTCGGGGTCGGTGAAGATGCGCGCGTAGTTCTTGAGCCCGACGAACTCGGGCTGGTTGAGTCCGGTCGAATTGGTGAACGAGATCCACAGCGCGTAGAACGCCGGGTAGAACACCCAGATCGCCAAGATGATCAAGGCGGGGATGAGGAAGGCAACGCCGGCTCGGAACCGGCGGCTCTGCGCCTTCGGCTTTCGGAACTGCTTCTGCTGGCCGGGCGACCGGGCATCCTGCGCCCGGGTGACAGACAACCTGGACGCTTTGTAGACCACTTTGTCAGACATAGCGACGAGCACCGCCCTTCAGGGGATGGACGCGGGTCCGGGTACCCGGCCGGGCGAGAGCCCGGCCGGGTACACCAGAACTGTCAGCTACTCGCTCGCGAGGTAGCCGTCGACCTTCTTCCCGGTGCTCGAGAGCAGCTTCTGCACATCGCCGCCCTGTGCGATCTGGGTCATCATCGAGTTCGTCTCGTTGGTGATGTCGGTCACCGAGGTCGAGATGCCCGTGGCGTAGTAGTACGAGTGGTCCGAGGCCTTCGCGAGGTCAGCGATGATCGGGTACGCGAATTCGCTCTCCGTCACGTCGTTCCGGTTCGGCGGGTAGTAGGACCCGGTCCAGACGACCTGCTGGTCGTGCGTGTTCCAGAAGTCCTCGAAGCCGTACGCGCAGTTCATCTTGGCGTCGGTGTTGTTCATGGACGTCGCGTAGAAGTAGTTGTAGACGCCGGCGACCCAGTCGCTCGGCCAGTGGAACATGTTGACCTTGATGCCGAAGGAGTCGGCAGAGGTGATCTCCCACGGGCCGTTGTAGATCATCGCCGCGCGGCCGGAGCCGAAGAGCTTCCATGGCCTTGGTGTTGTCGAGGCCGGTCGGACTGACCTTGTCCTGCCACACCTTCTGCCACTGCGTCATCGTCTTGACGTTCTCTGGCGAGTCGAGGTGCTCCTTGCCGTCGGTGATGTAGTCACCGCCGCCGGTGTGCAGCATCGTCGAGAGCATGCCGGGGTCCATGTCCTGCAGCGCCATGCCGTACTGCTCGGGCGTGCCGTCGCCGTTCTTGTCGATCGTGAGCTTGTGCGCTACGGCGATCAGCTCGTCGATCGTCTTCGGGTAGTCGGCCTCGGTCAGACCCGCAGCCGCCCACAGGGTGGGGTTGATGTAGACCGCGAACGGCGTGACTCCCATGGGGACGCCGTAGGCCTTGCCGTCAAACGTGACCTGCGGCTTCATCGCCTCGTAGAACGCGGTCGAGCTGGGGTACTTCGTGGTGTCGTCGTAGAAGGCCTGCTGCGACAGGAAAGCGCCCTGGTTGGCGTAGCCGAGCCCGCTGTCGATGCCTTGCACCACGAGGTTCGGGCCGTTGCCGGCGCCGAGGCTCGTCAGGGAGCTTCTCCGAGATCGACGTCCAAGCCAGTGGCTCGGACTTGATCGAGCAGGCAGTCTGCGAGGCGTTGTACGAGGCGACGATCTTGTCCAGAACCTTGCCGTCAGCCTCGGTGTAGCCGTGCCACAGGACCAAGTTCGTGGTGCCACCAGCGGCGGCGCTGTTGCCGTCAGAACCCGAGCCGCCGCCTGAGCATGCGGCCAGGGCGAGGGACGCGGTGGCTGCGAACGCCGCCACCGCGAGAGACTTACGGGAACGAAAGTGCATCTGATCCTCCTTGATCAACGGGCCACTCGTTCTGGTCTTGACCGGCGACGCATTTCTGTCTGCTGGGCGGCCTGCTGCACGTGGGTCGCTTTTGCCGGTTACAACGTTGGAAGTGAGGGTAACCCAGCGGTGGGCATCAGACAAGAATCCGTGACCAAATCGTGACGCAACTGCCCGTCAACGCTCTGACCTGCACAAACGCGTCGATCCGCAGGTCGGAGAGACCCCGCTGACTCATGTTCGCCGCGATCTGGGCGGGTTTGACGCTTGCCTGACTGACGGGCCGGCCCGCGTGGGTGACAGCCCGATTACATCGTTGTAGAGTCAGGGCCGCCGGGCGACGTGCTCCGGTCTCTTCTGGTGCCCCCTCGACGACGAGGAGCGAAGGCGATGACCGTCGACGAGCCGCCCGTGGAGGACCCGGACAGCGGACCGGTGCCGGCGGCCCGGGTCGTCGACGGCGTCGAGGAGCGGCTGGACGCGGTGGTCAGCGCCCGGGCTACCGCGAGCTCACGCTCGACGTCTTCCGCGCGGCGGATCGCCGGGGCGACGTCCTCCCGTTGATCATGTGGATCCACGGCGGGGGCTGGCAGGTCGGCAGCCCGAAGCACGACTGGCCCTTCCTGGTCGAGGCCGGGTCACGCGCGCGGATCCTCGGCGCCGGGTTCGCGCTGGCGATGGTCTCCTACCGCTTCTCGTCGGAGGCCCCGTTCCCGGCCCAGCTCGACGACGTCAAGGCGGCGCTGCGCTGGTTGCACCGGCAAGCCGACGAGCTCGGCGTCGACCGGCAGGCGTTCGCCGTCTGGGGTGAGTCCGCCGGCGGGCACCTCGCCGCTCTCGCTGCGCTGACGTCGGTGGCCGGCTCCGGCTGGGAGGGTGCGGGGCGCGACGACGAACGGGTGGCCGGAGCGGTGGTCTGGTACGCCCCGAGCCACTTCCCTGCGCTCGCGGGCGACCTGGATCCGGCGACCGCGGGACTCCTCGGAGGCCCGGGCGCGGTCGTGGACGAGGTCGCCAGGGTGGCGAGCCCGGTGACCTGGGTCAGCCCGCAGGCACCGCCGATGCTCGTCGCGGCCCTCGTCCACGGACCGGCCTGAGGCGCTCCCTCGGGGGCTGCAGGACGACCGGAGGTCAGCCGACGGTCGACATGCGAGCGACCACGTGGTGCTTGGTCAGGACGAGGCGCGCCTCACCGGAGTACCCGCTCACACGCTCCAGCAGCATGCGGACGGCCGTCTCGGCGATCTCCTCGCGCCCGGGGTCGAGCGACGACAGGGGCGGCGCGGTGTACTCGGACTCCTGCACGGCGTCGAAGCCGATGACCGCGACCTCCGAGGGCACGCGGATCCGTCGCTCGTGCAGCACGTGCAACGCACCGATCGCCATGGCGTCGTTGAAGCCGAACACCGAGTCCAGGTGCACGCCGGAGTCCAGCAGCGCGTTCATGGCCGCGGCTCCCGTGCTGAGGTGCCACTGACCCGCCTCACCCAGCAGGGCGGGATCGAACGGCAAGCCGGCGTCCTGCAGGGCCAACCGGTACCCCTCCAGCCGCAACCCTGCCGAGCCGACCACCTCTCCCGCGTGACTGCCGACGACGGCGATGCGCCGGCGACCGAGCTCGATCAGGTGCCGCGTCGCCGCCCGGGCGCCCTCGACGTTGGGCATCGTCACGTGGTCGTTGGGCCCACCGAACATGCGCTCACCGAGCAGCACCAGCGGGTAGTTGACCTGCAGGCGGTCGATGTCGTCCTGCCCGAGCGCGAGCGGGGAGAACATCAGGCCGTCGGTCATCATGCGCAGCTCGGAGCCGAGCACCGCGAGACTCGCGATCACGCTCCGCGCCGGTCTGCTCGATGAGCACCCGCACGCCATGGGTGTCTGCCGCCCTCATCACGGAGTCGGCGAGCTCGGCGAAGTACGGCACGGTGAGCCTCGGGGACCGCCAACCCGATCATGCCGGTGCGGCCGCGCCGCAGGTTCCGGGCCGTGAGGTTGACCTGGTACCCGAGCTTCCGCGATGGCGGCCTCGACGCGAGCACGGGTCTGGGGCCGGATCATGGGGAAATCGTTGATGACGTTGGAGACCGTCTTGATCGAGACGTCCGCACGCTCGGCGACGTCCCGCATCGTCACAGCGGACCTTCTGGGCACCCTAGGGCTCCTCATAGACTCGGCAACTAGGCGCAAAGATACTGCCTAGCGTCAGAGGCCACGCCGACCCGGGTTCAGCCGGCCAGCCGATGCACCCGGGTGCTCGCCTGCTCGTTCCTCGGAGGCTCCAGGCGCGACAGCCGACAGCCGGTGCGCGTGGCGTCGGGTTCTCCGGGGGAGCATTCAGTTGGCGACGGTGCTCGGTGGCGCCTGGTAGTCGACGAAGGGACCGAGGTCGACGATTCGGTCGTCGATCTGGAACAGGTAGCGCCCCAGCTGCGTCACCGTCTCCTCGCGCTCGAGCCAGGTGCGCAGCTCGGCGATCTCGGCCGCGCCGAGCCAGTCCGCAGGGTCCGAGGTGGACTTGAACCCGAGGATGGTCGCGACGTCCTGGAGCAGCTGCCGCTGCTCGTCGTCGAGCAGACTGCGGCGACGACGGAAGTACACGACATCGGGGTCGGTCTCATACACGGGCCGCAGCCAGCTCCGATGGATCGATGCCAAGAACGCGTTCTTGGCACCGACCCCGGTCGGGTCCCCTGGCCGCTCGCTGTTCTCCCAGTAGGCGGCGACGTCCGGACCGACGCGGATGCCGTCGAAGGCGCCGGCCGACGGGACGACGGGGACACCGCAGCCGAGCAGGTACACGTCGTCGCCGACAGTCTCCCGGATGAGCTCGATCGCGTCGCGATACACCTGCTCGCGATGCACGGGCGCGCTCCTCTCGCCGTCGAGCGCCCCTGCGTACATGAAGTCGAGCTTCAGGTAGGTGAATCCCCACGAGACCACTCGAGCGAACAGCTCCCGAGGTGCGCCTTCACCTCCTCCTGGGTGCTGTCGAGCGCGAAGTACGGGCCGCCCCAGTTGTAGCCCGCGACGAGCGGACCGCCGTCCGGGCTCTGCACCAGCAGGTCCGGGCGCTCCACGGCGAACTGGGAACGGGGTAGCGCGATCAGCGGCGCCAGCCACAGCCCGGCGCGGAAGCCCGCTTCCTGGATCGTCTGCGCTGTCGCCGGCATGCCGGACGGGAATCGTTCGTTGGCCTCCCAGTCGCCGACCGCCCGTTCCCACCCGTCGTCCAGCTGGACGACGTCGAACGGCAGGTCGGCCAGGCCGACGACGGTCTCGCGGACGAGGTCCTCGCTGAGGCCCTCGTAGTACGAGTACCAGCTGCACCACACCCGGCCGGCCGACGCGGTGCGAGATCCGAGCCGCTCGGCGATCAGCTCGGCGTACCGGGCGAACACCTCGCGCTCAGGGCCACGGGCCAGGTACCACTCACCGTCGAGCTCCTCCGTGGTTCCCCACAGCGTGCTGGCGGTTGCCCCCACCCTCGGGGCGCCCAGTCCGAGCGCCCCGAGGAGGATGATCTCGCCGTCCGGCAGCGTGATCGCACCCACAGCGCTGCCCGAATGGGCGTGCGGTGTGTCGTTCTTCGCGTCGTCGGCGGTCAGCAGTCGCTGCTCGCTCCCGTAGATGCGAAGCGGTGCTTCGTCGATCCGTCTCCAGCCCGACGGGCTCCACGAGTTCCATCCGTGACGGAAGAAGTCCGTGGTCTCGAACGGGTGCACCAGGGTGACCGAACCGGGCGGGATCAGGAACTCGCGTTCGCCGATCGCGCGCGGCGCGCCGTTGGCAGCCATGGGGAGGGACAGGTCGCCGAGGAGGACGACGCTGGAGAACTTGGCGAGATCTGTGAGCATTCTGGCTTCCGACCTACTTGAAGAGTGCGTTGACCTTGGCGTTGGCGTCACTGAGGGCGCTCTGGGCGTCGTTGCTGCCCAGGGCGACGCTCTGGATGGCGTCCTGGACGATCTGCGACATCTCGGAGCCGTGGTCGCTGATCGGGATCAGGAACGTCCCGTCCTTTTCCTGGGAGTACGAGAGGAAGACGGACGCGTCCAGCCCGAGCGCAGCGCGCGCGGCGACCGAGTCCTTCGACGCGTCCGAGTTCGCCGGGAAGATCACGCCCGTCTTGCCGACCACCGACTGGCAGTCCGACGAGGCGAGGTACTTGATCCACGACCACGCCTGGTCCTTGTGCTTGCCGCCTGCGTACATCGCGTCAGACAGTCCGTTGATCGCGGACTTGCGACCCTCCGGGCCGGTGGGCAACGGCGCGAACACGTAGTCGCTCGCGGTGTCCTTGAACATGAGCTGGTTGAACGACCCCATGCTCGTCATGGCTCCCGTGCCGGCCTGCAGCACCTCGAGCCGCGACAGCGTGGACTGCTGGTCGAACGCGGGGGCGTAGCCCTTGTCAGCGAGCGACGCCATCCAGTCGATCGTCTCGGCGAGCTTGGGCGAGTCGTAGTTGAACGAGGTGCCGAAGGGGTTCTTGTCCGAGTAGGTGAACCCGTTGGACTGCGCGAGGTTGCCCCACAGGTTCTGCCCCTGGGAGCCGTCCGCCCACTCGGGCAGGAACCCGTAGACCGCGACGTTGCCCTTGTCGAACGCGGGGTCGTCACCGTGGTGCCCGGCCTTGTCGACGGTGAGCTTGGCGATGGCCTGCTGGAAGGTCCCGCCGTCGTCCGGGTTCCACGTGAGGTCCGCGAGCGCGGCGGCGTCGAGGCCGGCGTCGGCCGCCGCCTTCTTGTTGACGACGAGCCCGATCGTGTCCCAGTCCTTGGGCAGCCCGTAGCGCGCGGAGTCGACGACCCAGATGTCGGCCAGACCCGGCACGTACGAGTCGAAGTCGACGGGCTTCGGGTCCTTGTCGATGTAGGGCTGCAGGTCCTCGATCTGCTTGTCGGCGACGAACTGGGGGTAGTAGGACGCCTGGTCGACCCAGACGTCCGGAGCGCTCCCGGCGGCGATCTGCGTCGCGAGGTTCGTCCAGTACTCGCCCCAGCCGTACTGGCTGATCTTCACCTTGATGCTGGGGTTCGCCGCGGTGAAGTCGTCGGCGCACTGCTGGTACGCCGGAAGCTGTGCGTCGTCCCAGAGCCAGTAGTTGATGGTCGTCGCGCCGCCTCCGTCGGCCGTGTCATCGCTGTTGGACGAGCATCCGGTCGTCGCCGCCAGGACGATGGCCGCGGTTGCCAAACCTGCTCCGCGCAGGACCGTTTTGCTTCTCATGCGAGCACGCACTCCTTTGTCGTGTTGTTGATGGCGGGGGAAGCTGAGGTCTTCACTTGATGCCGGTGAAGTTGAGTGACTCGACGATGCGTCGGCCGAGGATGACGAGGAGCAGGGCGACGGGGACGACCGAGAGCGTCGATGCCGCCATCAGACCCGTCCAGTCGGGCTGGGTGTTCGGGGACTGCTGGAGGTAGACCCCCAGCGCGACCGTCACGGTGCGCACCGACTCGTCGCGACCGATGAGCAGGGGCCAGAGGTAGTCCTTCCACGACCACACCACCGTGATCAGCCCGAGCGTGATGAGAGGGCCCTGGGCCATGGGAAGGACGACCCGCCAGAAGATCCGGATCTTGCCCGCGCCGTCGAGCATCGCTGCCTCCTCGACGTCGGCCGGGATGTTCAGGAAGAACTGGCGCAGGAAGAACAGTGCGAACGGCGTCATGAGCACCGACGGCGCGACCATCCCCCAGACCGTGTTGAGCAGACCGAGGTCGCGTACCAGCACGAAGTTGGGCAGGAGCGTGAAGATGCCGGGCACCATGAGTGCGGCCAGCAGGATGCCGAAGAGCGCGTCGCGCCCGCGGAACCGCAGTCGCGCGAAGGCGTACCCGCCCATCGCGCAGAACAGCGTCTGGAAGAACCCGATGAGCGCCGAGTAGACGACCGAGTTCCACAGGAAGAGCGCAAAGTTGATCGATGCGCCACTGCCGCCCGCAGCTCGTGTCTCTTGCTCTGTGGTGAGCCCGAGCACTCGCGCGAAGTTGATCATCGTCGGGCTCGTCGGCCAGAACTTGCCCGAGTCACCGATCATGTCCGCCGCCGGTGTCAGCGCCGACTTGACCATCCAGTAGAAGGGGAACAAGGTCGCGAGAATCGCGACCACGAGGACGATCCACCCGACGGCACGGGCCGGCGAGGGGCGGCGGGCTGCCCGCTGGCGGCGCGGCCGGGGCCCGGGTGGCGCAGGCTCGGCGAGCGGTGCGGGGGGACGGCTGACGGAGGTGGTCATGTCGGCTTCCCTAGGCGATCTGAGACGTCGAGGCGCGCAACAGACGCAGCTGGACGAAGGTGAGCAGCCCGAGCAGCAGCACGAGGAAGATCGCCATCGTGGCTGCGTAGCCCATGTGGAAGTACGTGAAGGCCTGCTGGTAGATGTAGTAGTAGATGACCCGCGACGCGTTGACCGGGCCGCCCTTCGTCGTCACCGCGACGGTGTCGAAGATCTGGAACGAGCCGATCAGAGACACCACCAGCACGAGTGCGACGATCGGGCGAAGGAGCGGCAGCGTGATCCGAGTGAAGGTCCGCACCTCGCCCGCACCGTCGATCGAGGCGGCCTCGTACGTGTCCTGCGGGATCTGGAGCATCCCGGCGTAGAACAGCAGCGCCGTGTAACCGACGTAGGCCCAGGTGTTGATCAGGGCGATCGTCGGGATGACCAACGACGGGTCGGTGAAGAAGCCGACCTTGTGGAAGCCCACCGAGCCCAAGACGTGGTTCACGAATCCGAGATTCGTGTCCAGAAGCCACAACCAGATCAGTCCGACCGTCACGTTGGGGACGAGCCATGGCAGCAGGAGCGTGGTGCGCAGCACGACCGAGCGCGTGAGTCGATGCATCAGCGCTGCAAGCAGGAGGGCGATCGTCGTCTGGGACCCGACGTTCACCACGACGTAGTAGAGCGTCACTCTCATCGAGTTCCAGAACTCTGGGTCGCGCAGGACGTCGGCGTAGTTCTGAACACCGATGAAGTCAGGTGCCGCCAGCAGGCTGTAGTCGGTGAAGGACCACCACAGACCCCGGACCGTGGGATACAGGTAGAAGACGCCGAAGCCGATGAGGACGGGTGCGATGAAGAACAACGCGACTCGCCCGTCGCCACGCGAGCCTCGTCGCGCCGGCAGCGCGGTCACACTCGTACCGCGCGCTCTGCGCTGCAATCGAAGGTCGGTCATCGGGCGCCTCTCCGCACCCGACCTGAGTGGCCACCGTTGGCGCGATTGTTGTGCACGTCCCCGGACGAAACGATCAGCCGCCGCGGGCCAACCCCAGTAGTGTGGGGCTGCAGGACTTAATAATGCAACGTGGCGATATAAAGCGCAAGGGGAGGACGGGATGTCTCGCGAGGCGATGGTCGACACCTCAGCCAGCTCGATGGGCAGCCGGTCTCTGCTGCGCAGAATGAACTCCCTGGGCGTCCTGCGGTCGATCATGAATCAGCCCCAGACCCTGCGAGAGCTGTCGGCGTCCTCCGGTCTGTCGCGCACCGCCGTCGACGCCGTGGTCTCCGACCTGTCGGCCATGGGCTGGATCACCGCCGCCGACAACGCACTCGTGCGGGGCGTCGGCCGCCCGGCGATGACCTACGGGATGCCGCAGGACGTCGGGTACTTCCTGTCGGTCGACATCGGCGCGAACCACGTGTTCGCCGTCCTGACCGACCTCACGGGAACGATCCTCGGACAGCTCGCCGGACCGGTGTCCGAGACGGACCCAGCAGACGAGCGCATCACGGGGACGCTGCGGCTCTGCGATCGCCTGCTGGGCACCGTCGCACTCGACCGCAGCGACCCGTGGGCTGTGACCATCGGATCCCCCGGCGCCATCGGCATGGACGGCCGGGTCCTGCACTTCGGCGGAACCGGCATGCCCGGATGGGTGGGCCTCAACCTCCGCGACCGTTTCGCCGCCGAGTTCGACGGCGCAGTGCTTGTCGAAGGGGACGTGCCCCTCGGCGCGCACGCCGAGCTCGCGTACGGCGCCGCTCGAGGCCATTCCGACGTGGTCTACGTGCTGTGTGGGCGACGCACGAGCGGGGCAGCGATCGTCGGCGGCAAGGTGCATCGCGGCGTCCACGGTGCCGCTGGCACGGTCGGCGAGATGCGCGAGCTGAAGTGGGCCGAGCTGAACGAGCTGTACGGGCAGGACGTCCTGAGCAGCCCTCGCCCAGCGCGCGAGCAGATCTTCGCTCTGCCAGGTCCGGCGACCCGGGGGCGCTCGCTGCCGTCGACGAGTTCGCCGACGATCTTGCGTCCGGCGCGGCCGCGATGTCGCTCGCCCTCGACCCTGAGCTTCCTGGTCATCGGCGGGGGCAGCTCTCCGGGCGCCGACGTCTTCCTCCCGCGGTTCACCCGCACGTTGGCCACCCTCTGCCCCCTGCCG
The DNA here is from genome assembly GCF_058248365.1 of Cellulomonas sp. McL0606. The sequence goes on from NZ_CM177779.1 coordinate 4,154,467, forward strand.
CCGACCGTCGTCGTCTCAACCCTGGGCTCGGAGGCCGTCGCGATGGGGGGGATCAGCCTCGCGGCCCAGCACCTCGGCGCGATCCTCGAGACGGCGGTTCGGACTGGTTCGTCGTTCCCCGATCCGAACCACGCCAGAATCCTCGTGCGCGAGGCCGCGTAGCAACACGAGACAGCGGGGCGAGTCGATCGAGCCTGCCGATGACCGCGACGATGGTGGTCGCGGTCACAATGTGGCCACCCAGCGAACTTCGCGCGGTTAGGGTCACCGGCGTGCAACCACAGATGCCCTTGCTACCGCGGTCGTCCCCGGCCGCTGGGGGAGTCTCCGCTCGTTCCATCGACGCACTGCTGGACCGGCTGAGGGAGCAGTCCGTCGAGTGCCACTCGCTGATGGTGCTGCGACACGGTCACGTCATCGCTGAGGGTTGGTGGGCGCCGTACTCGCCCGAACGCCCGCATCTGCTCTACTCCCTGACCAAGTCCTTCACCTCGATGGCAGTAGGAGTGGCGGTAGCGGACGGGTTGCTCGCCCTCGACGACCGGGTGGTGGACGTTCTTCCCGACCACGTCCCCAGCGACGTCTCGGACCAGGGACGCCGCCTCACCGTCCACCATCTGATGACGATGACCACCGGTCACGCGACAGACAGTCTCGACGCAGCGTGGCGGCTCGAACCGGATGACCTGACCAAGGGGTTCCTGCGCGTCCCGTTCACCGAGGCCGAGGGAACGCGGCATGTGTACGACAACGCCACCACCTACGTCCTGGCTCGCATGGTGGAGCGCGTGACCGGCAGCAGCCTTCCGGGCTCCTTGACGATCGCCTGTTCCAGCCCATGGGCATCCATCACGCGGAGTGGGACCGGGTGGGCAGCGGCGCCGCGTTCGGGTTCCACGGCTTGCACCTGACGACCGAGGCCGTCGCCGCCTTCGGTGAGCTGTTGCTGCGAGAGGGCACCTGGAACGGTCAGCAGCTGGTCCCTGGCGAATGGGTGCGGCTCGCGACGAGCCGGCACATCGAGACCGCAGGATCGGTAGACGACGTGCTGAACGACGACTCGAGCTTCCGGGTACGGGTACCAGTTCTGGATGTCGCGCGACGGGTACCGAGGCGAGGGCGCCTTCGAGCAGTTGTGCATGGTCTACCCCGAGCACGACCTGGTCGTGGCGATGACAGCGGGCGACGGGCCGCACGGGGCGGCCGTTGGCGCGGTTCGGGACTGCCTGCTGCCCGGCCTGGACGACGCCGCGAGTTTCGGGGACGACGACGTCCTCGCTGCACGGCTGAAGACCCTGGCGTTACCAGGGGTCCCCGGTTCGGCGGACCCTCACCGCGCCGCGTCGGCCGAGATCGACGCCTCGGCGCCCCGTTCCGCTCTGCCAGACACGACAGCGGTCACCCTCGATCCGCTCCCCGGCGGCTGGCGCCTGACACTAGGCCCAACGATCGAGCTCGCCGTCGGCTTCGGTGAGTGGCACGAGAGCTACCGCTCGGTCGCCCTCTCCTGGCCACCGGCGCCTGGCGAGGGGACATGTTCGTCGCCGAGCTCTACCCCATCACCACTCCGCACCGGGTCCAGCTGATGCTCGATGCCGAGCGCAGGACGGCAGTCGCCACGTGGAGCACGGTCCCGCTCACCTCGGCCAGCCTCGAGCTGCACCTCCGCGCGCCTCTGATGACCCAACCCGACGTCGCATAGGTGAGGCCCTCACCAGACCTGAGACGCCCTTCGCTCCAGTTCTGGCACTTCCGAGTGGGCAGGAAGATCATCCGGGCCCGTGTCGAACGAGGCGGACCGAAACGTTCCGCGCCGCCAGCGCGCTGACGCCGAGCGTCGGGAAGATGCAGACGCCGACGAGGCCGGCGGTAGTGACTGCGGCGGCTGTTGCTGTATCGAGCCGCCCTTGTTCGAGGCCGACCTGGCTGGCGGTGACGATGAAGGGCAACGAGGTGGCGAGCAGGAGGCCCGAACCGACCCGGCCCCCCCTCGGGAGCCCCAGCAGCAGGGCGGGCACACCCCGCGCGACGAGTAGGGCCAGAGTGAGGAGCGGGACGACCACCAACAGATCCGGCCACAGGTTCAATGCTCCAAGGTCGAGCCGCGATCCGCTCACGATGAAGAAGATCGGGATCAAGAAGCCGTAGCCGATGCCGTCCAGCCGGCCACGGAAGGCGGGGTCGCGCATGCCGTGGTCGAGAACGTTGAGGATCCCTCCCGCGAAGAAGGCACCGAGGACGACCTCGAGCCCGAGCAGCTGAGCGAGGGCGGCGAACCCGATCACCAGGGCAACGCTGATGCGGACCCGCAGCTGCCCAGTGCCGTCGGAGAGACGGTCGACCACGGCAGTCAGTCTCGTCTCGGCGTCCAGTCGTCGTCCTGCGATCGTCACGACGAGGGTCAGGACGACGAGGACGGCCAAGAAGGCTGCGCTGAGGAGGGGGCTGCGGCCCGCACCGAAGCCCACAGCGAGGATCACCACCGCCGAGAACTCCGCCACGCTCGCCGCCGACGCGATGGTTCCGCCGGTCGGTGTCCCGAGCAGCTGCGCGTCTCGCAACAGGGGGACGACAAGGCCGAGACCCGTCGCCGAGAGTGCCACCGCCAGCAGCACGGGCGCCTGCACGAGACCCGCTGCGTGCATGGCCACCGTGACGACGAGCGCCAGCACCAAGCCGCCGCAGTAGGCGCCGACGGACCGCAGCAGCACCCCACCTCGGATGGCACCGAGGTCGATCTCGAGGCCAGCCAGGAAGAACAGGAAGGCGACCCCGAGCAGGGCCAGGGTGCTCGCCGCACCGTCGATCGAGACCCAGCCGAGCCCGTGCGGCCCGACGAGCAGGCCGGCCAGGATCTCGATGACGATGCCGGGTACGACCCCGCCCGGTACGGCACGAGCGAGCAGAGGGATCGTCGCCGCCATCGCGACGATGACGGCGACGTTGGCGAGGCTCATGTCGGCTGCTTAGCCGTCGCTGTGTCGTCGCGCCAGGGAGAGGGGATACGTCCGCGTCCGACCGACCAAGAGAGGGTCGTCGGAGAGGGTGATCCCGTCGACGAGTCGGACGGGGTCGAAGAACAGACCCTGCTCGGCCGCCGCGCTCTCCGGCACAAGATCGGTCAGGTGCAGCGTCCCGAGCTTGACGCGCCGCCGCGTCTGCGGCCACTGGGCGTTGGCGTCGTCGGTGATGTCGCCCGGCTCGGCGACCTGCAGCTCGAGCACGAACGACACCGCCTCGGACTGCAGTCGGGTCCGCAGCTCGTCGGTGAGGAAGTTGTCCGACTTCGTCGCAGCCTCGGCGTCGGTGAGCACGTGGTGCCCGGCCACCGGGGTCCAGATGTAGCGGCCGGTCGTCTCGGTGCCGTCCTGCGCGTGGAACCGGAAGGCGTTGACCGGGAAGTAGGGCAGCGTGGCGAAGCTGGCCGGCACCCCGTGGGTCTGGACGGCGTGCACGAAGGCAGCTGCGGCTGGGTGCCCGGCCAGGTACTCCTGCGGCCCGGGTGAGGTAGGTGCGATCGCGCCGAGAAAGTCGGAGAAGTCGTCGACGGTCCGGCCGGGGAACCCGTTGATGGAGTGGGCCAGCAGGTCGGTGGTCCCCCCGTCGCAGAGCCGGAACTGGACGGCCAGCCCGCGGGGGTTGCACTCGGGCGCGGCGTCGGGGTGCGGGGCACCGCCCGGGAACTGGAGAACCGCGCCACCACCTGCACGCGGCCAGCGAAGTGAGCGGCCCGGGACACGCTCGGCGCCTCCACGGAAGGGTTGAACAGGCCGGTGAGCACGGCGCCCTTGGCGTGCGCCGCGCGGCGGGCCGGCGCGACGCCAAAGTTCGCGTCGAGGTTGTCGATGACCCGCTGGAACGGGTCGGTGCGGTCGGTGTCGGGGGTGGTCTGGTCGAACGCGGTGGTCATGATTCCTCCGTCGGATCGGTGGGGGCGGTGCCGCGCACGACCAGGACGGTCTTGCCCGGTGGCCGGTTCAGGTTCCGACCGGTCTGGAAGGCGGCTCGGCCGACTGCCAGCGGGTAGGTGGCCGCGACAGTGACCTGGAGGTGTCCGGCGTCGACGTCGGCGCCGAGCTGGACCAGTCCGTCGCGGGTCGGCTCGACGATGAAGAACGCGCCGACCAGGTTCAGCTCGGCGAGCCGCTCGGCCGGAGGCGGGACCTGGAGGGTGACGTACTTGCCGCCCGGACGCGCAAGGGCCATGGCGTCCCAGGTCACCGGCCCGCCGACCGTGTCGATGACGACGTCGTAGGACGCGGCGTCCAGCGGCGCCTGGTCCAGTCGGTCGCTCGCGTAGACGAGCTCGGGGCCGAGCGCGGCGACAAAGGCGATGTCGCGCGAGAGCGCGGTCGCCGTCACCCGTGCACCTCGCTTGAGCGCGAACTGGACCGCGAAGGCTCCGACACCGCCCGCGGCGCCCAGCACCAGCACGCGGTCACCGGCCACCACGCCCCCGTGATCGACCACCGCCTGCCGGGCAGTCAGGCCGGCGAGCGGCAGCGCTGCGGCCTCGGTGAAAGTCAGGGATGTCGGCTTCGGGACGACCCGGTCGGCCGGCGCGACGACGTAATCGGCGGCTGCGCCGTCCCGGTCGAAGGGAACCAGTCCGAACACCGCGTCACCGACGGCCAGCCCGACTCGTCGGCGACGTCCGCTCCCAACCCGGCGACCACGCCCGACCACTCGTGGGAGGGGGTGCTGGGCAGGTGCGTCCACGTCTCGTCCCACCGCAGCTCGTCGAACGTGATGGCGGCGGCGTGCACCGCGACCAGGACCTCGCCCGGCCCCGGTTCCGGGACGGGCGCCGCCTCGAAGGCGAGCTGTTCGGGCCCGCCCCGGCTGTGTGCTCTCAGCACCGTCATGGTCGTGGGCAGTGGATGCGTGCTCAGGGCGGTCATGCGCTCTCCTCGGTGACGTGCGGTGCAGGCGGCTCGGCCCTCGTTCACTCTCGGGTCGGCCGTCGCGGTCGCGCTTGAGTCAAGTGACTGCCCGCCCGACCGGCTGGGGCGCGGCCGCGGCGCTCGGGTGCGCCGGTACGGGGGACGCCGGTTGCGCTGCACCCGACCGTGCGGAAGACCGCGGGTCCAGCGGGCACCCGTCCGGCGGTCGAGCTCGTCGGCCAGAAGCAGTCAGGTGACTGAAGTCCGCGAAGCGCCGGTCGGTGAGCATCGAGCCACCGGTCCAACCCACGCAGCGGAGGCAGTCATGACCGAGAACGCCAGGCCCGTCGTCTTCATCCACGGGCTGTGGATCCACGCCAGCCTCCTGGGCGCCGTGGATCGAGCACTTCGAACGAGCGGGCTTCGCACCGATCGCACCCGGGTGGCCCGGTGTGCCGTCCACCGTCGACAAGGCGCGCAGCAACCCGTCACTCATCGCCGGCGTCGGCATCGACGACGTGATCGACCACTATGTGCGGGTGATCGACGGGCTGGACCAGCCGCCCGTCCTGGTCGGTCACTCCTTCGGGGGCATGATCGCGGAGAAGCTCCTCGGCATGAACAAGGCCGCCGCCGCGGTCGCCATCGACGCCGCCCAGATCAAGGGTGTGCTCCCGTTGCCGCTGTCGGCGCTGCGGGCAACCCTGCCGGTGTTCAAGAACCCGGCCAACAAGAATCACGCGGTCGCCCTGACGGCCGAACAGTTCCGCTACAGCTTCGGGAACGCTCTGTCCGAGGAAGAGTCGAACGAGCTGTTCGAGCAGTGGGCGATCCCCGCGCCCGGCAAGCCCCTCTTCGAGGCTGCGGCGGCCAACTTCACGCTGCACTCCCCGGCAGCGGTCGCCACCGGCAACGAGGAGCGTGGCCCGTTGCTGCTCGTGATGGGCGGTCAGGACCACACGGTCCCGGAGGCGATCACCAAGTCGACGCTCAAGCAGTACAAGCACTCGTCGGCGGTGACTGACCTGATCGAGTTCGAGGACCGCGGCCATTCCCTGACCATCGACCACGGGTGGCAGGAGATCGCCGACGCATCGCTGCGGTGGCTCGACAAGCAGGGCCTCGGTTCGCAGGTCTGAGCGGGGCGGCGGCCGGGGATCGGCGATGGCCAAGACCTCTCTGTTGACGGTGGCCCGGCGTGAGCTGCTCCGGGCCACCTACGCCGACTCCGGACGCAGCACGTCGGTTCTGTTCGACGTCGATGACGTCGACGTCCGGCAGAGCGTGCTCGCCATGCGCGCCGGCACGGCGCTGCTCGGCTACGAGCTCGGCGTCGCTGGGTGGACGATCCAGGTCCTGCAAGGCTGTCTGCACCTCTACCTCGGTCGCCTCGTGACCGTCGGGTACCCGGGTGACCTGCTCTCGGGCTCCCTCGACGGGCTCCGCCTGGTCGCCGACGAGAACTGCGTGGTGCTGGTCACCACCTCGCGCGGGCTGATCTCTCCGCCCGCCGGGTGAGGTGGCGCCGGCCTACACCTGCTCGGCCTCGAGCCGAGCGCCGAGCTGCGCGCGGGTCCTGATGCCGAAGCTTGGGGAACATCCGGTAGAGGTGGGCGCCCACCGTGCGGGGCGACAGGTACAGCTGCTGGCCGATCTCCCGGTTGGACAAGCCCGTCGCCGCGAGCCGGGCGATCCGCAGCTCCTGCGCGGAGAGGCGCGCGACGGCGGTGGTGGGGTCGTCGGCGGCGTCGCGGGCCCCGGTGGCTCGCAGCTCGGACCGTGCCTCCTGCGCCCACGCGGTCGCGCCGATCCGATCGAACGTCACGAGTGCCGCGGAGAGGGGTTCGCGCGACTCGGCGACCCGGCGCTGACGACGCAGCCAGTACCCGTAGGCGCGAGCTGGATCTCGTCCAGGGCCATCGGGTGAGGTCGTAGGCGAGGCCGTCGAGGAAGTGCGCCTCGGCCGTGTCATCGTCGGCGAGCACCGCACGCGCGTAGAGGAGCTGGGTCGCCAGGACCGGCGAGGTTGTCACCTCGGCGATCTTCTCGACCCGTTCGATGATGTGGCGTGCGTCGTCGACCTGATCGCAGTGCCGTGCCGCCTCGGCGAGGAACATGACACCGCTGAGGTGCTCCCGCGAGTGATGGTGGCGATCGGTGGGGTCGAAGACCACCTTGAGCGCTGCGTAGGCGTCGGCATGATGACCAGCGGAGAGGTAGGCGAACCCGCGGGCCAGCTGCGCATTGCACAAGGCGTCGTTGATGACGCGCGAGGTAGACGCTCGCTCGACCTCGTCGGCCCTTTGGTGGGCCTTCTCCGTGTCACCGGTCAGCCCGGCGACCATGGCCTCGACGGCCGTGATACCCGTGCTCCAGTTGGGCTGACGGGTCTCCTCGGCGAGCTGCAGGCCCTGCTCCACGTTCTCCACCGCCTTGCGCCAGTCTCCGAGCTCGACGTGGACCGCGGCGCCCACGGCGAGGACGTGGGACAGGAGTCCGAGCCTTCCCTGGTCGCGCAGCTTGGCCTCGGCCCGGTCGAAGAAGTCCGCCGCCCGGGGCTCGTCGCCCACCACCCGAGCCGCGATCCCCAGAAGCCGCAGCTGCTCGGCGTCGGTGATGCTCTCGACCCGGATGGCCGAGAGTCGCTGGATCGTCTGGGTTCCCTTCAACAGGGGCTCGGCGATCGCGATGGACGCGATGCACCGCGGGTCGTCCTGCGGCAGGGTCAATCCCTCGACCACCTCGGCGACCCGGGCGCGCGCCGCCGCTCCCGTGTCCGCCCACCAGCACCGCAGGGCGGCGCCAAGGAGCAGGTCGAGCGCAAGGTCGTCGTCCCCGGCGGCCGCCGACCGGCGCGCGCTGTTGGTCAGATCGAGGACGCGGCGTGAGTCGCCTGGTGCACCGTCGTTGAAGATCTCCCGGAGATATTCGACGCGCGCCTGGTCGAGGTCGGACAGGTCGTTCTGCTCGGCGGCCGTCACGAGGTGGTCGACCAGATCAGCCCGACCCAGCCCGAAGGCCAGCTGCGCCGCGAGCAGCAGTCGCCGGCCACGGGTGTGCGCTGGTGGTGAGCTGCGCAGACCGCTCCAGCGCGGAGATCGCGGCGACGATCGAGCCCCGTCTGATGCACTCGGAATGGCTCGCATCCAGCTCGTCCGCGACAGCGTCGTCCGGGCCGTAGACCGCCTGGGCCCGGTGCCACGCACGGCGGTACGGCTGGTCGTAGAGAACGTGTCCCATGGCCGCGTTGGCGGCTTGCCGGCGGCCCACGGACTCGTGCTGCAGGATTCCCGAGCGGACGAGGGGGTGACGGAACTCGATCTTCGCCTCATCGAAACGGAGGATGTCTGCACTCTGGGCGGCCTCCAGGTCGGAGGTCGTGATCGACGTCCCGCGCAGGAGCGAGGCCGCAGCGAGGATCTCCGACAATGTGCCCTCGGAGCTGACGGCGGCAACGAGCAACGCGTCACGGGTGGGCGCCGGCAGTTCCGTGACGCGCGCGGCGAAGGCTCTCTCGAGCCGACCGCTCAGAGGCATGACGGCCGAGACCGAGCTGACGGTGGACCGGCTGGCCGACCGCCAGGCAGCCGGCAGCTCGGTGAGCGCCAGCGGATTGCCCCGTGCTTGGTCGAGGATCATCTGCCGGTCGCGTGGACTGAGGTCCATCGCGGTGTGGGAGAGGACCTCGCGCGACTGGCCGTCGTCCAGCCCCCGGAGGTCGATCGCGTACGGCTTGGACGCGGAGTAGGCGATGTCGTGGCCCGGCCGCACGGCGCCGATGATGACCACCGGGTCCTGACTGATCCGCCGCGCCACGAACGCCAGGACGTCGTTGGTCGGCGGGTCCAACCAGTGCATGTCGTCGATCACGGCGACGACCGGGCACGACACCGCCATCCCGGTGATCAGGCCGAGAGCCGCCAGGGCGATCAGGAAGACCTCCGGCGCCGGCCCGTCCGCGAGCCCGAACGCCGTGAGGATGGCCCGCTGCTGAACCGGCGGGAGCGTGTCGGCCGCGCCCAGGAGCGGCGCCAAGAGGTAGTGCAGCCCCGCATAGGGCAGTGCCGACTCCGTCTCGATGCCGGAGGTGCGCAGGACGAGACGGCCGTCTTTTCCTGCCATCTCGGCGGCTGCGCGAAGAATGCTCGATTTGCCGACTCCGGGGTCACCGGTGAGCAGGATCGCCTGGCCATGTACCTCGACGCTGCCGATAGCACCGAACAGGGTGTCGAGCTCCCGAGTCGCGACCGATCAGATCCGCTCTCATCCGAACTCCCTGCCCGCCTGGTGCGGGGACGAAGCAGCGATCTCGTGCAGGGCCCGCTGGGCGCGCCGCGTCCATCGCGTCGCGCCCATCGTACGGAACACGTCGTCGGCAGCCGTGAGGTGCTGGACAGCCTCGACCGGACGGGCGGCACGCCACAACCATCGGCCGTACTCGAGACAGATGCGGCTCGCACCCACGGCCACCTCGACAGGTCCTGCTCCAGCGCTGTTCGGTACGACTCTTCGGCCTCGTGCGGTGCCGCGAGCACAGCCCGGGCGTACATGAGGTTGACCTGCAGGATCGGTGCAGGCGTCGCGCGGGCCACGGACTCCAGGGCGGCCAGGATCTCGCGCGCTTCGTCGATCCGCCCGCAGTCGACAGCCGCCTCGGCCATCAGGGCCACGCCGGCGAACGACTCCCTGAGATGGTAGCCCGGGTCACCCGGATCGAACTGGCGCTTGAGACAGGCGAAGGCCTCGGCCGGCTGATCCCCGCTGAGCAGGGCCGCGCCTCGGGTCTGGTAGCTCAGGCACAGGGCGTCGTTGAGGCGAAGGCGCACGGCGTCGTTCTCTGCACCGACGACCAGCTCGAGCGCCGCCTCCCACTCCCCGCGCATCGCCAGGGCACGTGACAGGACGAGCACGTTGTTGAAGGCGAAGAGCGATTGCCCCGTCTCCACAGCGACGCGGTCGACCTCCTGCGAGGCGGCGGCCGACCCCGTCCAGTCCCCGAGGTCCAGACGAATGTGGAACTGGAGCGCCAACACGACCGGGAGCAGTCCCAGGCGCCCCTTCTCCCGCAGTGCCTGCTCGGCCCGGTCGAGCAGATCCGTGGCCAGCACCGAGTCGCCGATCGCGTAGGCGGTCATCCCGTAGGTTCGCAGCAGGTCGGCGTCCGTCACTGCGTCCAGATCCACCCCGGACAAGTGCGCCATGACGTCGGCGCCACGGCGGACCGGCTCGGCCAGACCCAGCGCGGCGTTATAGCGGGGGTCGTCGTGCGCGAACGGCAGCGCATCGAGGGTGTCGAGAACCTCTTTCTGGGCATCGGCGCCCACGTCCGCCCACCAGCAGCGCAGTGCCGTCGCGATCAGGATGTTCAGCGCCAGGTCCACGTCGCCGGCGTCCACTGCCCGCCTGGCGCTCGCGCACAGGCGCATCATGAGCTCGGGGTCGGCGCGCACGTCGTCGTTGAGGGACTGCCTCAGCCATTCCACGCGCACCACGTCGATCGTGTCGAGCTCGGTCAGCTCCGCCTCTCGGACAAGGTGCTCCACAACGTCGGCGCGACCGATCTCGAAGGCGTACACCGCCGCCCGCACAAGCCGCCGACCACGGTCTGCGGATCGGCTGGACAGCCGCGCAGAGCGCTCCAGGCTGGAGACCGCAGACATGACGGCACCGCGGTCCAGCGACTCGGAGACTGTCGCTTCCAGCTCGTCGGCGATCTGGTCGTCGGGACCCACGATCGACTGCGCGCGATGCAACGTACGCCGGAAGGGGTCGCTTTCCAGCACGTCGGCGAGCGCCTGGTGGGCGCCCTGTCGTCGGGCCACGGTCTCGGTCTGGAGCACCCCCGAACGTACGAGGGGATGCCGGAACGTGATGGTGCTGCCGTCGGTCTGGACGAGACCGGCCTCGACGGCGGGGGTGAACACGGCGGCATTGGTCGGGGCGAGGCGAAAGACCGCTGTGGCCGAGAGGATCTCCTCGAGTTCGCTCGAGGAATCGGTCGCGGCTACCAGCAGTGCGTCCTTCGTCTCGGCCGGAAACTGCGAGATCCGGCCGGCGAAGGCCTGTTCCAGGCGGGTCGACAGCGTGGCTGTCGGCTCCTCCGCCGCCTGACCTTCGCCCCAGCCGGCAGGCAACTCGAGCAAGGCCAGGGGATTGCCTCGGGCTTGATGCCGGACGCGGCGCCGATCTGCCGGGGTGAGGTCTCGCGCGGTCGACTGCACGATGGCGTCCGCGGTGTCCCCGTCGACCCCCACGACCTCGAGACGCGGGAACGCAGCATCGACGAACGGGCCGGGGTGGTCGGTGCGCGCCGCACCAATGATCCGCAGCCCCGCCCCAGCGGAGCGGTGCGCCACGAAGGTGAGGATCTGGTGCGACTGCGGGTCCAGCCACTGCACGTCGTCGGCCACGGCCAGGACCCGACGGTGCTGGCGCTCCAGCGTCAGAAGATTCAAGGCCGCCTCAGCGATCAGGAAGATGTCGGGCCGCGGCCCGTCGAAGAGCCCGAGCGCCGTGGACAGCGCCTCGCTCTGCGTCCGGGGCAGGGAGCCGATGTTGCCCATCAGTGGCCGCGTCAGCTGCTGGAGACCACCGAACGGCAGGTGCATCTCGCTCTCGACACCTGCAGCAGTCAGGACGCAGTAGTTGAGTATCGCCGCACGCGTGCCTGCCTCGGCGAGGAGCGCCGACTTCCCGATCCCCGGCTCGCCGGTCACGAGAAGAACCGATCCCTCGCCCTCTTCGGCCTCGATCAGGCCACGCAGGACGGCTAGCTCACGCTCACGGCCCAGCAGCTGTCGCGCGTTCACCTGACGCTCCACCCAAGTCCCTGGTCAGTTGCCGCTGGCAGCGGATCTGCCGCGAGCCTAGGGCTGGCGGCGACGCCGTGGCTACAGTCGATCGACTGAGTCGCTCGAGGGGTCGGGCCGGACCCTCCGCCGGCCCGACCCCCACTCTCAGTGAGCGATCGCGGCGGCCTTCACGATGAGCTGCACGACGGCGAGCGGGTGCGAGACCATCACGTCGTGCGCCGAGTGGATGGTCGTGACCCGTGCGCCCGCGCGGTGCGCCATGAACAGCTGGCCCGCCGGGGCGATCGCCGAGTCGTCGAGGGTCACCAGGTCCCAGCTCGGGATCGACTTCCACGCCGGCTCTCCTGACGGCTCGGTGAAGGCGAACGCCGAGAGGGGCCGCTGGGTCGCTGCCATGACGGCCGCCGTGGAGGCTGACTGGTCGCCGGCGAAGACCTGCCGGAACTTGTCCGGGCGGATGGTCAGATCGGCGTCCTGCCCGCCGGGCGCGGCCGCGTTCGGGACCGGGCGTACGACGAGCGCGTCCGGCGTCAACGCCGATCCCGGATAGAGGGACGGGTCATAAGACGTGGCCACGCTCGTCCCGATGTCAGGCACGAACGCCGCGACGTACACCAGAGCAACGACGTTGCTCGCTCCGCGGGCGGCGTTCGTGATCACCGCTCCGCCGTACGAGTGCCCGACGAGCACGACCGGCCCGGAGATCGACCCGATGACCGCTCGGATGTAGTCGGCGTCGGATGTCAGTCCGCGCAGCGGGTCAGCCGGTGCGATCACCGGATACCCGAGCTGCTCGAGCAGGTGAACCTCGCTGTTCCAGCCGCTGGCGTCAGCGAACGCACCATGCACGAGCACAACTGTCGGAAGCGGCGCGCGTGGCGGGCCGGATGTCGCGTCGGCAGGCGCTCCACCCGTTCCCGCGACGAGTAGGTACAAGAACGCGACGATCGCCGTCGCGACGATCGCAACTCGCTTCCTGATCCCGTGAGACAGGTCGGTGACATACATGGCAGATCCCTCTCGATCGCGGTGCGGTGGACGTCAGGGACGCTACGAGCCATCACCGCGCGTGCCGTGAGTCGTTTGACCGAATCGTCTACGCGGGATCTGCCGTGTCTGCCGCCTCACGGGCGCTCCGTGCGGCGCCCAGGACTTCGTCGTCGACGAGGCCAGAATCGTCACGATGGCCCTCAACGAGGCCGGCTATCACCTCGCCGGTGGCGCCGACGCAGACCGTCGGATGGTTGCCGGCACGGGCGTGCTCCACCGTGAATCAGGACGTGCGCTTCGGTTCACCGAGGTCGACAACTTCCACCTGCTTCAGGGTTTGGGCGGGGCTGTTCCCTGACGACACCGGCGCCTGACCTCCTCGCGGCTCCGTTGCACCCGCTCAATGCGGTTGCCGTGTCGCAGTCGCGAGGGCGGCGGGGCCCGGTCGGACCGTGCGTGCTCGAAGCTCACGAACAGTTCGCGGCGAGTCGGTCGCGCCACAGGGTCCCGCGGAACACAACGGCATCACATCTGGGGGCCGCAATCCCCAACGCTCAGCCGGGACCTACTAAGGAGATCAGGCCTGCATGTCCACGAAGCGCGAGTAGTGCCCCTGGAATGCGACGACCAACGTGTCGGTCGGGCCATTTCTGTGCTTGGCGACGATGACGTCGGCCTCCCCTGCTCGCGGGGACTCCTTCTCGTAGGCGTCCTCACGATGCAGCAGGATCACGATGTCGGCGTCCTGCTCGATCGAGCCCGACTCGCGCAGGTCGCTCATCTGCGGGCGCTTGTCGGTGCGCTGCTCGGCGCCACGGTTCAGCTGGCTGATGGCGATGACCGGGACCTCGAGTTCCTTGGCCAGCAGCTTGAGGGCTCGAGAGAACTCCGAGACCTCCTGCTGGCGGGACTCGACGCGCTTGCCCGACGACATCAGCTGGAGGTAGTCGATGACGACCAGCTTGAGGTCGTGGCGCTGCTTGAGCCGACGGCACTTGGCGCGGATCTCCATCAGCGACATGTTGGGCGAGTCGTCGATGAACAGCGGCGCCTCGGAGATCTTGCCCATGGTCGCGGCGATCTTGGCCCAGTCGTCCTCGCCCATCTGACCGTTGCGCAGCTTCTGCAGGTGCACGCGCGCCTCGGCCGACAGCAGACGCATGGTGATCTCGTTGCGGCTCATCTCGAGGGAGAACACGACCGACGTCATCCCGTGCTTGATCGACGCGGAACGAACAATGTCGATTCCCATTGTCGACTTGCCAATTGCGGGCCTCGCGGCCAAGACAATCATCTGTCCCGGGTGTAATCCGTTGGTCAATCTATCCAGATCAGAGAAGCCCGTCGGGACGCCGATCATGCCCTCGCCGCGGTGGCCCGCGGCCTCGATCTCGTCGACCGTCCCGCCGATGATGTCGCCGAGGATCAGGTAGTCCTCGGACGAGCGTCGCTCGGTGACCGCGTAGACCTCCGCCTGCGCGTTGTTCACGATCTCGTCGACGTCGCCGCCGTCGGTGCCGTAGCCCAGCTGCACGATGCGCGTGCCGGCCTCGACGAGCTTGCGCAGGACGGACCGCTCGCGCACGATCCGGGCGTAGTAGCCGGCGTTCGCGGCGGTCGGGACGGACGAGATGAGCGTGTGCAGGTAGGGCGCGCCGCCGATGCGGCCGATCTCGCCGCGCTTGGTCAGCTCGTCGGCGACCGTGATCGCGTCGGCCGGCTCGCCGCGGCCGTACAGGTCGAGGATCGCGTCGTAGACGACCTCGTGCGCGGGGCGGTAGAAGTCGGTGCCGCGGATCTGCTCGACGACGTCGGCGATCGCGTCCTTGGAGATCATCATGCCGCCGAGCACCGAGCGCTCCGCGTCGAGATCCTGCGGAGGGGTGCGGTCGTAGCCGCCGCCACCGCGGCTGGACCCGGCCGGCGCACCGTACTCGAGCTCGTCGATCGTCATCGCTTCCCCATCGTCATCGTTCGAACATATGTACTCTGGGGTACTGACACTCAGGCCCGCGCGGGCCTCTTCCCGACCTCGCTCTTGGACGGTAGGCGCACCTCCGGGTGGCTGTCCAAACGGGCCCTCGGGGGTCTGTGGGGTGTGCTGTGGACGGCGGCCCAAACCTGTCGATGGCCTGTGCATAACCTTGGCGAGTTGCCCACAGACCGTGGACAGAGGTGTGGACGACGAGCCAGATTCGTCCGTGTTCGACGCCCGGACCGGCGTAAACACCCAGTAGTTCCTGTGGACCGAGGAAAGGTTGGCCGGGATTTCACCTGTCGGACACACTCGCCCTGGCGTGGACAGGCAGATACTGGCCCTCGCCGTCCCGGCCCTCGGCGCGCTCGTCGCCGAACCGCTGTTCGTGCTCGTCGACTCGGCGGTCGTCGGCCACCTCGGCACGGCACCGCTGGCCGGCCTGGCGCTCGCCTCGACGATCCTCATCACCGTCATCGGCCTGTGCGTGTTCCTCGCCTACGCCACGACGGCGGCGGTCGCGCGACGCCTCGGCACCGGAGACCGGGCGGGCGCCCTGCAGCTCGGCGTCGACGGCATGTGGCTCGCCCTCGGCCTCGGTCTGGTGCTCGCCGTCGCCGTCTGGCTCTCCGCACCAGCTGTGGTCGACGCTCTCGGGGCGTCCGACGTCGTCGCCGAGCAGGCCGTGATCTACCTCCACTGGTCAGCGCCCGGGCTGCCGGGCATGCTCCTGGTCCTGGCCTCGACGGGCGCGCTGCGCGGTCTGCTCGACACCCGCACGCCGTTGGTCGTCGCGAGCGCCGGCGCCATCGCCAACGCGCTGCTCAACATCGCCCTCGTCTACGGCGTGGGGATGGGCATCGCGGGGTCGGGCCTGGGCACCGCGATCACGCAGGTCGCCATGGGACTCGTGCTGGGCCTGGTCGTCGTCCGCGGCGCCCGCGGGGAGGGAGCCCAGCTCCGCCCCGCCGTCGGCGGCATCATCGCCAACGCTCGCGCCGGCACGCCGCTGCTCGTCCGCACCCTGTCGTTGCGGCTGGCCATCCTGCTCACGGTCGTCGTCGCGACGAGCCTCGGCCCGGTCCCGCTCGCCGGGCACCAGGTGGTGGGCGCCGTCTGGGGCCTCGCGGCCTTCGCGCTCGACGCGCTGGCCATCGCCGCTCAGGCCCTCGTCGGCCACGCGCTGGGCGCCGCCGACGTGCCCCTGGTCCGCGCGCTCCTGCGCCGGACGCTGCAGTGGGGCGTCGGCGCGGGCGCGGCCCTCGGTCTCGTGCTCGGCGGGCTCGGCTGGCTCTACGTCCCGCTTTTCACCCCGTCGGCGTCGGTCCAGCACGCCGCCACCGTCGCTCTCGTCGTCGCGGGCGTCACCATGCCGATGGCCGGGTGGACGTTCGTGCTCGACGGCGTCCTGATCGGCGCGGGCGACGGGCGTTTCCTCGCCTGGGCGGGCATGGGCACCCTGGCCGTCTACGTGCCCTGTGCGCTGGCGGTCGAGCACCTCTCGCCGTCGGGGGCGGCCGGTCTGGCGTGGCTGTGGGCGGCGTTCGCGGGCGTCTTCATGCTGGCCCGCGCCCTCACCACCGGCCTGCGGGCACGCGGTAACCGCTGGATCGTCACCGGGAACTGAACGGATTCAGCGGCGAGGGCTGGCGCACTGCCCGACAACACGTAAGACTGCCCGCGGCGGGGCTCGACGACGCCGTCGACCCCTCCGCGCCGATGATCGGCCGCGCCGTGATCGTTCTGTGACCTGGGCGTTCTCGATCTGAGACCGGGTTTTCGAGGCTAATGAAACGCCCCGGTAACCCCATGGGCTTACGTTGCGTTCAGCCCCGGCACCGTCGGGAAGCGGCCCGCCCGCACGGGTGGCCACGTATATCCACGGAGGTATCACATGCGTAGATCGACTCCGCGCCTCGCGGGAACTGCGCTCGTCCTGGTGGTCGGCCTCGCCGTCGCCGGGTGCTCGTCCAAGTCTTCGGACGGCTCGGGTTCGGGTTCCAGCGCGTCCTCGACCGAGGCCTCGGCCGCACTGTCCATCCAGCCGTTGGTCCAGATCGACAACAAGGGTGCAGAGGTCAAGGTCGACAACAGCGGCACGCCGGCCGACCCGGCCGGTGACCCGAGCGCGAAGTGCGACCCGGTGACCATCGCCATGGCCGGTGCCCTCACGGGCGCGAACGCTGCTCTCGGCATCAACATCCTCAACGGCGCCACCCTGGCCATCGACGCACACAACGCCGCGTCGAAGGACTGCCAGGTGGCCATCAAGCAGTTCGACACCGAGGGTGACCCGCAGAAGGCGACGCAGGTCGCGCCGACCATCGTCGGCGACGCCTCGGTCATCGGCCTTCTCGGCCCGGCCTTCTCCGGTGAGACCAAGGCCGTCGGCCCCGTGTTCAACCAGGCCGGCCTGCTCTCGCTCACGGCCTCGGCCACCAACCCGGGCCTGACGACCAACGGCTGGACCAACTTCTTCCGCGGTCTGGCCAACGACGCGGTCCAGGGCCCGTCGGTCGCCGCGTACATGGTCAACACGCTGAAGTACACCAAGGTCTGCGTCGTCCAGGACGACTCCGACTACGGCGTGGGCCTCGCGGAGCAGATCACCACCGGCCTCGGAGACGCGGCCGACTCGGCCTGCGCCGCCAAGGTCAAGACCGGTGACAAGGACTTCTCGGCCGCGGTCCAGCTGGTCAAGGGCGAGAGCCCGGACGCCGTGTTCTACGCCGGCTACTACGCCGAGGCTGCGCCGTTCGCGTCGCAGCTCAAGGAGGGTGGCGTCACGGCCACCTTCGTCTCGGCCGACGGCAGCAACGACCCGCAGTTCGTCAAGCAGGCCGGTGACGCCGCCAAGGGCGCCTACCTGTCCTGCCCCTGCGGCCCCGCGCCCGACAAGTTCGCCTCGGACTACCAGGCCAAGTTCAACGTGGCCCCGGGGGTCTACTCGGTCGAGGCCTACGACCTGACGACGATCATGCTCAAGGGCATCGACTCGGGCGTGAAGGACCGTGCAGGCCTGGTCGACTACGTGAAGAACTACGACGGTGACGGCCTGGCCCGTCACTACAAGTGGGAGTCGACGGGCGAGCTCGCCTCGGCCCTGATCTGGATCTACCAGGTCAAGTAGCGCGCGCACGACGGCCGGGTCCGCACGGACCCGGCCGTCGTGCCGTACCGTCGCCCAACCCCCGCACGAGGAGTCGCATGAGTTCTGTCCTGCACGCAGGCGCGCAGGTCCTGGCCGATCCGATGATCGGGTTCGATCTGCACGCGCTGGCCAAGAACTTCTGGGCGCTCACCATCGACGGCCTCACGTACGGCTCGATCTACGCGCTGGTCGCCGTCGGCTACACCCTCGTGTACGGCGTGCTGCGGCTCATCAACTTCGCGCACTCCGAGATCTTCATGCTCGGCATGTTCGGCGTGTACGGGACGCTGCTGCTCCTCGGCTTCACCCCGAGCGGCAACGCGTACAACGAAGGCATACCGCTGACGATCCTCTATCTCGGGATCGCCCTGATCGGCGGCATGATCGTGGCCGGCGGATCGGCGGTCGGGCTCGAGCGGGTGGCCTACCGGCCGCTGCGCAAGCGCGGCGCACCCTCGCTCGTGTTCCTCATCACCGCCATCGGCGCCTCGTTCGTCATCCAGGAGTTCGTGCACTTCGTGCTGCCCAAGCTGACCGGCGGGCAGCTCGGCGGCGTGAACGCCCAGCAGCCGATCCGGCTGGTCGAACCGGTCGACGTCTTCAGCATCTTCGGCGCCACGGTCACCAACGTCGAGATCGTCATCGTCCTGTCGGCCCTGGTCCTGGCATTCATGACGGACCGGTTCATCAACGCGACGAAGTTCGGCCGCGGCATCCGGGCCGTCGCGCAGGACCCCGTGACGGCCACCCTCATGGGCGTGTCCCGCGAGCGCGTCATCGTGCTGACGTTCCTCATCGGCGGCATCCTCGCCGGCGCGGCCGCGCTGCTGTATACGCTGCGCGTCCCCAGCGGGATCATCTACTCGGGAGGGTTCATCCTGGGCATCAAGGCGTTCAGCGCGGCAGTCCTCGGCGGCATCGGCAACCTGCGCGGTGCATTGCTCGGTGGCCTGCTGCTGGGCGTCATGGAGCTGTACGGCCAGGCGGTCTTCGGCACCGAGTGGCGCGACGTCGTCGCCTTCGTCCTGCTGGTGCTGGTGCTCATGTTCCGGCCGACAGGCATCCTGGGTGAGTCCCTCGGGAGGGCACGCGCATGAGCACCGACGTCTCGACGAGCACCACCACCACCGCCGACGCCCTGCACCTCGGGCTCGGCGACCGCCTGCGCCTGTGGTGGGACGCCCTGCCGCGCCAGATGCAGTGGCTGGTCGGCTCCCCGATCATCATCTTCATCGCCCTCCTGCCCGTGCTGCGCCTCCCGGTCATCACCACGGTGGGCACCGACTTCGGCAGCGTGCTCGCCCAGTTCGGCATGTACGCGCTGCTCGCCATCGGCCTGAACGTCGTCGTCGGCCAGACCGGTCTGCTCGACCTGGGGTACGTCGGCTTCTACGCCATCGGCGCCTATACCGTCGGCCTGCTGACCAGCCCCGACAGCCCGTGGAACCTCACCGACGACTGGCTCTCCAAGGACTGGGCGTGGCTGTTCGCGGTCCCGATCGCGATCGCCGCGACCGCCCTGTCCGGTCTGGTGCTCGGCACACCGACCCTGCGGCTGCGCGGCGACTACCTGGCCATCGTCACCCTCGGGTTCGGAGAGATCGTCCGCCTCCTGGCCGACAACCTCACCTCGCTCACCGGCGGCGGCCGCGGTCTCTCGCAGATCGCCTACCCCGTCGCCGGCGTCAGCCAGGAACGCCCGAACGGCGTCTTCTCCGCCGGCAACGTGACCCCACCTCTGAACTCCGGTGCGTTCTGGTTCTGGCTGTCGATGGTGCTCATCATCATCGTGCTGGTCATCGTCGGGAACCTCGAGCGGTCTCGGGTCGGACGGTCCTGGGTGGCCATCCGCGAGGACGAGGACGCCGCCGAGATCATGGGCGTGCCCACCTTCAAGTTCAAGCTGTGGGCGTTCGTGATCGGCGCGTCCATCGGTGGCCTGTCCGGGGCGCTCTACGCGGGCCAGGTCCAGTTCGTGGTGCCGTCCACGTTCAACGTCATCAACTCGATGCTGTTCCTGTGCGCGGTCGTCCTCGGCGGTCAGGGCAACAAGCTCGGCGTCATCGCCGGCGCGTTCATCATCGTGTACCTGCCCAACTTCTTCCTCGGGCGTACGCAGCTGTTCGGCATCCCCATCAACGGCGACGAGATCGCCAACTACAAGTACCTGTTCTTCGGCCTCGCCCTGATGACCCTGATGATCTTCCGACCACAAGGACTCTTCCCGGCGAGACAGAAGCTGCTCACGTACGGTCGTCAGGTCTACGTCGCGGCCCGCCGTGCGTACCTCGCGGCGGCGGCCCTCGCGTCGAAGCCGCCGGTGCCCGCAACGGTCGCGGCCGCTTCGTCCGACGACACCGAGGGGGGCACCCGATGAGCACTCCCGGAGGCATGGGTGCGGGGTCGGAGGGCGACGAGCAGTTCCGCGCCCCCGACGACCTGATCACCACCCGCGCCGACCTGAACGAGATCTACCTGCCCGACGGTGAGGTGGAGACGGCGGTGTCCGTCGACGTCGCCGACGTGAACCCGGACCTGGCCGACCCCGAGAAGGTCGCCGAGATGATCGCGTCGGAGCGCGACATCCGGACCGAGGTGGGCCAGTCGCTGCTGGCGATGGACGACGTCACCGTGAAGTTCGGCGGCCTGACCGCTCTCGACGGCGTCTCGTTCGACATCCGGCGCGGGGAGATCCTCGGCCTGATCGGGCCCAACGGTGCCGGCAAGACCACGTGCTTCAACACGATGACGGGCATCTACCGGCCAACGTCGGGGAGCGTGGTGTTCGACGGGCGGAAGATCGGCGCGATCAAGCGCAACGAGATCACCCGCCTCGGCATCGCCCGCACGTTCCAGAACATCCGGCTGTTCAGCGACATGACGGCGCTGGAGAACGTGGTGGTCGGCACCGACGCGCGGCACAAGACGTCGGTCCCCGGTGCGGTGTTCCGCAGTCGCCGTCACCGCGCCGAGGAGCGCGACGCGCTGGAGCGCGCGATGGCCCTGCTCGAGTTCGTCGGCATCGGCAAGCGCGCCACCCAGCAGGCCCGCAACCTCCCCTACGGCGACCAGCGGCGCCTCGAGATCGCCCGCGCCCTGGCCACCGAGCCCAAGCTGCTCTGCCTCGACGAGCCGGCAGCCGGGTTCAACCCGGCGGAGAAGCAGCAGCTCATGGACCTGATCCGCAAGATTCGCGACGACGGGTTCACCGTGCTGCTCATCGAGCACGACATGCGCCTCGTGATGGGCGTGACCGACCGGGTCGTCGTCCTGGAGTTCGGCCGCAAGATCGCCGACGGCCTCCCCGCGGAGGTCTCCGCGGACCCGGCCGTCGTCGCCGCCTACCTGGGGGTGCCCGACGATGCCATTGCTTGAGCTCAAGGACCTGACCGTCGCCTACGGCCGCATCGAGGCCGTCCGCGGCATCTCGCTGACCGTCGAGGAGGGCGAGCTGGTCACGCTGATCGGCGCCAACGGTGCCGGCAAGACCACGACGATGCGCGCCGTCTCCGGCATCCGGCCGCTCTCGCACGGGTCGGTCTGGTTCGACGGCAAGGACATCACCCGCATGAAGGCGCACACGCGTGTGCTGGCCGGGATCGTCCAGGCGCCCGAGGGTCGCGGGGTCTTCCCGGGGATGACCGTCATGGAGAACCTCGAGATGGGCTCCTACGCGCGCACCTTCGACACCAAGGCGGAGCACGACGCCACGGTCGCGCGCGTGTTCGAGTCTTTCCCCGCCTCGAGGAGCGTCGGTCCCAGGTGGGCGGCACGCTCTCGGGCGGCGAGCAGCAGATGCTCGCCATCGGCCGCGCGCTCATGGCCCGCCCGCGGCTGCTCCTTCTCGACGAACCGTCGATGGGGCTCGCGCCGCTGGTCATCCAGCAGATCTTCCGCATCATCACCGAGATCAACTCGACCGGCACGACGATCCTGCTCGTCGAGCAGAACGCCCAGCAGGCCCTGTCCCGCTCCGACCGCGCCTACATCCTGGAGAGCGGCGAGGTCATCACCACGGGCGGCGGCAAGGGCTGCTGGCCGACCCGGCCGTCAAGCAGGCCTACCTCGGCGTCGCCTGACCCCTGGACACGACGAAGCCCCGCACTCCACGGCGGAGGGCGGGGCATCGTCGAACGTGCTCAGCTCAGGCTGCGACGACCTTGACGGTCACCGTGGCGGCGACGTCTGCGTGCAGACGGACCGACACCTGGTACTCGCCCAGGGCCTTGATCGGCTGGCCGATCTCGACCTTGCGCTTGTCGATCTGCGGCGCGCCGGACTTCTTGACGGCCTCCGCGATCTCGGCGGTCGTGACGTGACCGAACAGACGGCCCGACTCGCCGGCCTTGGCGGTGACGACGACGGCCTTCGACTGCAGCGAGTCGCGGATCGCCTTGGCGTCGTCGAGCGACGCGATCTCGCGACGCTTGCGCGCCAGGCGGATCGCGGTGACGTCCTTCTCGGCGCCCTTGGTCCAGGGCGTCGCCAGGTTGCGCGGGACGAGGAAGTTCCGGGCGTACCCGTCCTTCACCTCGACCACGTCGCCGGGCTCACCGAGACCGGTGACCTCGTGGGTAAGGATGATCTTTGCCATGATGGTCTCCTTTCTCAGCGCGCCGACGACGAGTACGGCAGGAGTGCCATCTCGCGGGCGTTCTTGACGGCACGCGCGATCGCGCGCTGCTCCTGGACGGACACACCGGTCACCCGGCGAGCGCGGATCTTCCCGCGGTCGGAGATGAACTTGCGCAGCAGCGCAGTGTCCTTGTAGTCGACGACGTCGATCTTCGCCGCCTTGAGCGGGTTCTGCTTCTTCTTCGGCTTGCGGACCACGGCCTTGGCCATCGTGGTGCTCCTTGTCTGCTGGAGCCCTGGGCGTTGCCATTCCCAGGGATGGAGAGATGCGGGGTGTTGCTAGGCGCCCGTGTCGATCAGAACGGGGGCTCGTCGGCGTAGCCGGCGCCGCCGGACCCACCGGTGGGCGTGGCCCACGGGTCGTCCTGCTGGCTGCCGCCCCCGCTGTTCGAGCCGCCGCCGCTGTAGCCGCCGCCTCCTCCGCCGAAGCCACCGCCGCCGCCACCCGAACGCTGAGTCCGGGTGACCTTGGCCGTGGCGTAGCGCAGGGACGGGCCGACCTCGTCGACCTGGAGTCGTACACGGTGCGCTTCTCGCCCTCGCGGGTCTCGTAGGAGCGCTGCACGAGCCGGCCGGTCACGATGACGCGGGTGCCCTTGGTGAGTGACTCGGCGACCGACTCGGCCGCCTCCCGCCAGATGGAGCAGCGCAGGAACAGCGTGTCGCCGTCCTTCCACTCGTTGCTCTGGCGGTCGAACGTGCGGGGGGTGGACGCGACGGTGAAGTTCGCGACAGCAGCCCCCGAGGGGGTGAGCGCAGCTCGGGATCCCCGGTCAGGTTCCCGATCACCGTGATGACGGTCTCACCGCTCATACCCAGCTCCTCGCTCGTTCGAGATGAAAGTCAGATGTTGTGGAGTCGCACGCTAGATGCGACCACCCACAAGGTGCGATCAGGCGTCGGCGCGCAGGACCTTGGTCCGCAGGACGACCTCGTTGAGGCCGAGCTGGCGGTCGAGCTCCTCGGCGGTCGCGGGCGTCGCGTGGAAGTCGATGACGGCGTAGATGCCCTCGGACTTCTTCTGGATGTCGTACGCCAGCCGGCGACGGCCCCAGATGTCGACCTTGTCGACAGTGCCACCGTCGGTCTTGACGACCGTCAGGTACTTGTCGAGCGACGGAGCAACGGTGCGCTCCTCGATCTCGGGGTCAAGGATGATCATGAGTTCGTACTGACGCAGGCTCATACCCACCTCCTCTGGTCTCAGCGGCCACGGTCGATCCGTGGCAGGAGGGTCTGTGCGTCGCTGCGCCCGAACCCCGTCGAGGTCGACGAGGTGTTCGTCGGGCATAGCAGCCTCGCAGTCTACCGGTCCGGCTCGCCGGACCGAAATCCGCCCTCGACGACCGCCGCCAGACGCACGAGCCGCGCGCAGCCCATACGCGAACGACCGAGGCCCGCGGGGATGCGGGCCTCGGTCGTGTGGCGGGTCGGGTACGTCAGGGTGACGCCGGGACCGGTGTCGTCGCCGTGGGTGCCGGCGTCGGGGCGGCCTTCGGGCCCGTGGAGACGACGAGCGTCACCGTCCCGTTGGGGGCCAGCATCGTTCCGCCGGCGGGATCGATGCGGATGATGCGCCCGCTCGTGACCGTGTCCGAGGGTTCGGAGATGATGTTGGGCGCGAGCCCCGCGTTGACCACTGCCGCGGTGGCATCCGCCTCGGCTCGCCCTCCAGACCGGCCGGGACCGCGATCTGCTGAGGGGCCTGCGCGGTCGGGGCCGGCGGGGCAACCGTCTCCGACGGCTTCGGAGCAGCGGTCGGCTTCTTGTCCGCCGCGACGTTGGCGCGCGGCGGGAAGTCCTCGACGGCCGCATAGGCGGGCATCGCGAACACGGTCTTCATGTACGACTGCCAGATGAACGACGGCCACTTGCCACCGGAGACCTGGCCCTTGTTCTTGCCCGTGCCGAGCGGCGAGATGGTGTCCTCGCCCTTGAGGTCCGCGCTGATCTGCGACAGCGAGACCGCGGTGACGACCTTGGGGGTGAACCCGATGAACCAGGCGGACTTGTTGTCCGTCGAGGTACCGGTCTTTCCGGCGATCGGACGGGCGAGCGGCTTGATCCACGGCTTCGCCGAACCCGACTGCACCACCTGCTGCATGGCGTACGTCGTGTCCGCGATGACGTCGGCGGCGAAGACGCGCTTCGACTGGACCTGGTGCTCGTAGGCGACGTTCCCCTTCCAGTCCTTGACCTGGGCGACGATGTACGGAGTGCGCAGGATGCCGCCGGAGGCGATCGTCGCGTAGGCGCCGATCATGTCGATCGGGTGCACCGACGCGTACCCGAGGACGTTGCTGTTGTTGACCCCGATGTCGGGCACGCCGGCTCGGTCGGCGACCTCCTGCGTCGCCTGAGGGGTGACCTGCAGGTTGAGCTGGGCGAACACCGTGTTGACGGAGTCCGCCGTCGCCTTCACCAGGTCGACCGT
The DNA here is from genome assembly GCF_058248365.1 of Cellulomonas sp. McL0606. Next base: position 4,179,347 of record NZ_CM177779.1, read on the forward strand.
CCCCTCGTGCTCCTCACCGGCGAAGTTCGTCACGACGCTCTTGCTCGGCACGGGGTCCCAGCCCTTGATCTTCTGGGGCGCGTTGCCGTTGAACTTCGTCGTGAGCGGGATGCCCTTCTCGAGCGCCGCGATCAGAGCGAACGGCTTGACCGTCGATCCGGCCTCCGGGTGGTCCACGGTGGCGCGGTTGAGCTGGTCCTGCGGTCCGGTGCCCAGGAAGTCGGGGCCGCCGTACAGCGCGAGGATCGCTCCGCTCGTCGGGTCGACCGACGTGATGGATGCTCGGGTCAGCGGGTTCGGCTGAGCCTTCTCGCCCTCGAGGGTCCCGGACATGAAGCCGCTCGCCTGGGCGACGGCGCTGGCCTGCATGTCCTCCTTGATCGTCGTGACGATCGAGTACCCGGCCTGCTTGAGGTCACCCTCCTGGACGCCGTAGTCCTTCAGCATCTCGTCGCGGACCATGGCGAGCAGGTACCCGTTCGTGCCGCCCATCGTGTTGCTCTCGACGTACGGGATGGTCTGCGGGAACACCATCGCGTCGCGAGCGGCACCGGTCAGCCAGCCGGAGTCGACCATCGAGTCGAGCACGACGTTCCAGCGCGCCTCGGCCTTCTTCGGACTGACCCGCGGGTCCCAGTTGTTGGGCGACGGGATGATGCCGGCCAGCAGCGCGGACTGCTCGACGGTCAGCGCGGACGCGTCGACCCCGAAGTACGCCTGCGCGGCGGCCTGGATCCCGTACGAGTCGCGGCCGTAGTAGATCGCGTTCAGGTAGCGACCCATGATCTCGCCCTTGGACTGCGTCTTGGCGATCTTGATCGCCAGGAACGCCTCCTTGGCCTTGCCCACGTAGTCGGTCGTCGTCTGACCGACGTAGTACCGCTCGACGTACTGCTGCGTCAGCGTGGACCCGCCCTCGGTCTTGCCGCCCTTGAGGTTGTTGATCAGCGCGCGGCCCATCCCCTTGATGGAGATGCCGCTGCTGCTGCTGTAGAACGACTTGTCCTCCGCGGCCGCGGTGGCCTGGCCGACGTACTTCGGCAGGGTCGCGTAGTCGACCACCTTGCGCTTCTGGGTGGCGAAGGTCCCCATGACGGCTCCGGGGGTGCCGTCGTCGTGCGGAGCGAAGTAGACGGTCGTGGTCTGCGCCTTGACGTCGTCGGCGGACGCGCTGGGCACCTTGGTCACCGCATAGGCGGCGACGGTCGAGCCCGCGACGAGGAAGGCGAAGCCGAGCATCGTGCCGAGGACGACACGCCACGACGGCAGCCAGCGGTGCAGGCCGTGGAAGCCGGTGCGCGGGTAGTCGAAGAGCTTCCGCTTCTGCTTCGGGGCGGTGCGGCGCTTCGACCCGCGGGGTGCACTGCGCCTGCTCCGTGCGGGCGCGGCCCTCCGGTTCGTGCTTGCCAACGCATTGCCTTCCGTCGATCAACTGGTCACGGCGACGCGAGGCAACCGCCCGATCGCGGGCATGCCTCTGCCGGTGCTGCCCAGTATGGAGGACCGGGCAGGGCAGATCCTGGGACGTCGGCCCTGGTTGCGGACCCTTCACACGATCACTACCGCCTGCCCGGCGGGCGCGCGCAGAACTGACCGTACGACGTGGCCCAGGTCACCTCTCGGCCACGTGACTTGCCCCGTTCGTTCAACTCGACATAGTCTGCGGATGTATCGAGTTGATACATCGAGAAGCCCAACAGCCTGAGGAGGTGCCCCCGTGCGCGGTCGTTCCGACGTGCTCGAGCCGGCGATCCTCGGGCTGCTGCACGAGGCACCCATGCACGGCTACGAGCTGCGCAAGCGTCTCAACCTGGTGCTCGGCTCCTTCCGGGCCCTGTCGTACGGCTCGCTGTACCCCTGCCTCAAGTCGCTCGTCGACCGCGGGTGGATCCAGGGCACGGAGTCCGTCGTCGCACCCCACACCGTCGCGTCCAAGCGCGCACGCATCGTCTACCAGCTGACCGCGGACGGCAAGGAGCATCTCCAGGAGATCCTCGCGTCGTCCGGCCCGGCCACCTGGGAGGACGAGAACTTCGACGTCCGGTTCGCGTTCTTCGCGCAGACCGACGCCGAGACCAGGCTTCGGATCCTCGAGGGTCGGCGCACGCGCCTGACCGAACGACTCGAGACGGTCCGCGTGTCCTTCGCCCGCACCCGCGAGCGCATGGACGAGTACACCCTCGAGCTCCAGCGGCACGGCCTCGAACAGGTCGAGCGTGAGGTCCGCTGGCTCGACGGGTTGATCGACAACGAGCGCGGCGTACGTCGCACCCGTCCTGCAGGCACCGGCCGTCCGGCCGTTGCTGACACCACCGCTGGTGACGACGACGTCGTACCACCGCGAACCACCGAGAAGGAGCGAGGATGACCTCCATCCGCGTCGCCATCGTCGGCGTCGGCAACTGCGCCGCGTCGCTTGTCCAGGGCGTGCACTACTACGCCGACGCAGACGCCGGCAGCACCGTGCCCGGCCTGATGCACGTGCAGTTCGGCGACTACCACGTCCGCGACATCGAGTTCGTCGCCGCGTTCGACGTGGACGCGAAGAAGGTCGGCTTCGACCTGTCCGAGGCGATCGTCGCCTCCGAGAACAACACCATCAAGATCGCCGACGTGCCCCCGCTCGGCGTGACCGTGCAGCGTGGCGTGACCAACGACGGTCTCGGCAAGTACTACCGCGAGACCATCGAGGAGTCGGACGCCGAGCCGGTCGACATCGTCGCCGCCCTGCGTGAGGCCCGTGTCGACGTCCTCATCTGCTACCTGCCCGTCGGCTCCGAGATCGCCGCGAAGTACTACGCGCAGTGCGCCATCGACGCCAACGTCGCGTTCGTCAACGCCCTGCCCGTCTTCATCGCGTCCGACCCCGAGTGGGCCGCGAAGTTCGAGGCCGCCGGCGTCCCGATCGTCGGCGACGACATCAAGTCGCAGGTCGGCGCCACCATCACGCACCGCGTCCTCGCGAGCTCTTCGAGGACCGCGGCGTCGTGCTGGACCGCACGTACCAGCTGAACGTCGGCGGCAACATGGACTTCAAGAACATGCTCGAGCGCGAGCGCCTGGAGTCCAAGAAGCTCTCCAAGACGCAGGCCGTGACCTCCAACCTGACCGGCCCCCTGGGCGGCAAGAAGGAGGACCGCAACGTCCACATCGGCCCGTCGGACTACGTCGCCTGGCTCGACGACCGCAAGTGGGCCTACGTCCGCCTCGAGGGTCGCGCGTTCGGCGAGGTGCCCCTGAACCTCGAGTACAAGCTCGAGGTCTGGGACTCGCCCAACTCGGCCGGCATCATCATCGACGCCCTGCGCGCCGCGAAGATCGCCAAGGACCGCGGCGTCGGTGGCCCGATCCTGTCGGCGTCGACGTACTTCATGAAGTCCCCGCCCGTGCAGATGGAGGACACCCTCGGTCGCCAGCAGCTCGAGGCCTTCATCGATGGCACGAACGAGCGCTGACCTGCAGTAGCCCGTAGCTGTTCACAAAAGAGGCCCGCACCGTGAGGTGCGGGCCTCTGTGCGTACCCGTCGAGACGGCTTCGTGGTTCAGCTCACCAGGAGGTGCCCATCACCCACCACCGCGGGCCGCCCGTCCACGTGACCGGGCCGATCCCGTACGGAGCACCCGACTCCGTGGGCATCGTGTTCAGGTCGTACGACCTGCCCGAGGCCAGGTCGTGGGCGACGACGATCCCGCCCGAGCTGACGAAGACCGTGCCACCGACCACGGTCACCTTGACGGTGCCCCTGTCCGTCTCCTGACCCATGTCCTGGACGAGGGTCGCCGTTCCGTCGGACGCCACAGCGAAGACGCCGAACACGCCGTCGACCGTCATCGTGCAGCCGAGTCGACCGTCGGGCAGCGTCTCGATGCCGTCATCCGAAGCTAGACCCGGGTCGGCGAACACGGGTTCGCCGTAGCTGATCGATGCGCTGGGCAGGACGAGGACGGCGTGCCGCAGCGCCGGCGAACCACCACCCGCGCAGTTCAGGATCGGCTCGGTGTCGCCCGACCAACCGACGACCAGACACTCCCTCAGGTTCATGCCGGCACCGATCATGGGCTGCAGCCGCCCGGTCACGAGGTTCAGCAGGCCGGCGTCGCCGAGAAGGTAGGTCCGCGTCGGATCCATGGTCGCCGCCATGCGCTCGGTCACGGCCGCGATCGGTGTCTGGCTCGTCGTCGTCCCGTCGGGTGCGACGACGCTGTAGGTTCGGTCCGTCATCGCTTCCCAGACCATGGACCCGGTCGCGGAGACGCCGATCCAGGCGGTCCATCCGGGCGGGGCGGACGCCGAGGTCAGCTCGCCTGTGCGCAGGTCGAGCCAGGCGTAGCCGGGGACGCCGGCCTGCGTGGACGTGCTCACGAGGGCCCGTGGTTCGCCGGCCTTCCAGTAGGTCAGCTGGTTCACCGCGACCGGCGGGTTCTCCGGCAGGTCCAGCAGCTTGTAGCGATCGCCTGTCGGCGACAGCAGGTACAGGGCCTCCGTCCCGACGATCTCGTCCGTGCCACCCGCGACCCGGTACGCCGGCAGGTCGAGAGCGAGGGACCACCCCTCGGTCGCGGACGTGAGGATCGCGTCCGTGACGGGCGTCGACGGTGGCTGCCCGAAGGAGGCCGGCACCGACGGAGAGGTCGGAGTCGGGCTCGGGCTCGGGGTCGGGGTCGACGGGGACGGGTCGACGGTGGGTGACGGCCGGACGGTCGGGGTCGAGGTGACCGACGGGGCTGCGGGCTGAGGCGGAGGTGGCGTCAGCTGCAGACCGGCCCACACGGCCGTGCCGACGACGCCCGCCGCGGCGACCCCGACGGCCGACTCGACCGTGTGCCGACGGAGCCGACGCCGCCGCACCGAGCGGACGACCCTCGACATCCGTGACGCGTCCAGCCCGTCGGTCGGCGACAGCTCCTCGACCGCACGGGCCAGCAGCGAACCCGCTCTCCGTGCTCACAGCGCACCTCCGGTCAGTCGGACGTCGGCCATCTCGTGGTGGTCGGTGGTGGTTCCCAGGAGCGCGTCGAGCCGCCTCGTCCCGTCGGCGGTGTACCGCTTCACGGCTCCCTCGCTCAGCCCGAGCGCAGCCGCCGTGTCCCGGATCGACATGTCCTCCATCTGGCGCAGCACCACGCACGCGCGTTCCCGGGGAGCGAGGGCCTGGAGGGCGCGCCGCACGTCGGCGCCGAGCCCGCGCGGCTCCACCTCGGGCGCGACGACCGGCCGCGCACCGAGGCGCGCCAGCGCCCCGCGCTCGCTGGACCGTCGACGCGACTCGTCGATCGACCGGGTGACGACGGCCCGACGCACGTACTGCTCCGCCTGCGCGAGGGTCGTGAACCGTGCCCTGCCCGAGAACGTGGCGATGAGCGCCTCCTGCACGAGATCCTGCGCGTCGGCGCGCGACCCGCAGACGAGCATCGCGTGCCCGACGAGGCGGGTGTACCGCTCACGGACGAGCCGCTCGAGCAGCGTCTCCCATCGGGCACTCACCGCGTTCCCGCCCCCGATCCGTCCGCCACGACGCCGTCGCCAACAAGAACGGAGCGGGCGCCGGGAAAGGTTGGGGTCATCAGCGGCCGACCACCCAGGACTCGACGCCCGACGCCCACTTCTGGACCGCCGGCGTGAGCGGCGGGGCCGGCAGGAGGACCGTCGATTCGCCCGAGGTGAGCGAGTGGACGGTCAGCTTCAACGGGGCGGCGTCGCCGGCACAGCCAGGGCTCGAGGCGACGAAGAGTCGGTCGCCCGCTGTGGTGGCGCTCAAGTAGTTGTCGCTGGAGTCTCCCGGCCCCTGGACAAGGGTCTGCCCGTCGCCCGACCACGAGAACACAGCGTCGTCACAGTCACGTACCCGGAGATACGGCTGACCGGCCGGGTAGGCCACCTCGCCGGAACGCACCCACGCGCCTTCCCAGGTGTACGCCAGAGGTTCTGACTGGGTGAGCGGCGCCAGCAGGGATCCTCCGGTGCGCGCCGATGTCGATCCGGTACATCCCCGGGTCCGCCGACGCCCAGTCCTGAGCATCCGAGACGCCGCTCGGCTGGTCAGCCCAACGGTCGAAGCCGGAGGTGACGCACGTCGCCAGGAGCGCGTCCGGGTCCAGCCAGCCGACGACGTCGCACGCCTTGCCGGCCACGCCATAGTCGTGGTGCGTGGTCCCACCCGCGACGAGGTCGACCAGGTCGAAGGTCGTCGTGGAGGAGTCGGGAGGCGTGACACCGCGACGACCCGTCGGGTCGAGCAGCATCGTGCGGCCCATGGCCCCGAGCCGGCGCCCCGTGCCATCGGCCGCGACGGAGTACACGTCCGCAGTCACGGCGTCCGTGCTCGTCGGCGTGCGCCAGACCTCGGACCCGTCGGCCGCGACGCCGTCGAAGTACCAGTCGTCGATCCCTGACTCTGTCGTCGCGATCGGTCGGGGAGTGATCGTGCCGGTCGTCAGGTCGAGCTCGGCGCGCGGGACGGCGCCCTGGCCGTAGTCGCCCTGCCAGTCGACGCGCACGATCGCCGTGGTCGAACCGGCCGACCACGTCAGCAGCGACAGGCCCATCTCGGGCGGCAGGTCGACCACGCGGTAGAGCTCGCCGGTCGGAGCGGCGAGCACCACCGTGTGGGCCAGGAAGCCGGGGAGGGTGTCGCCAAAGTCCTCCGTGCCGAGGTCGGGCTCCGCGGAGCCATACACCGCCAGGACCCAGCCGGGCGTCGTCTGCTGGAGCAGCCCCGGCGGCAGCGGCAGCGTCGGTGGCAGGCCGAGGATCGCGTCGGGGACCACCGTCGGTGCGGGAGTCGCGCTGGGCGTCGGCGTCGATGCGTCCGGCGACGGGGAGACCGTCGGCGAGCTGGTCGGCGCCACCGCGGGGTGCGGCTCGTGCGCGCCCCGGAGCCCGAACCAGGACCCCGCCGCCAGCACCGCGACGATCGCGACCCCGCCGACCGCCTGGGTCGAGTGCCGGACCGCCCGGCGGCGTCGGACCGTCCGGACCGTGCGCGCCAGGGCTGCGGCCGGCGGTTCCATGCCTCTCATCGCCTGTTCGCGGGCGCCCAGGTTCTCCGACATGACGTCTCTCAGGTCACGCTCCACGGCGCACCTCCTCGGTCTGCACGAGCACCACCGGGTCGCGGTCGTCGGGGCTCGTCGTGCCCAACGCCGCGTTGAGGGCGGCGACGCCGTCCGAGACGTACCGCTTCACGGCTCCCTCGCTCAGCCCGAGGATCGACGCGGTCTCCCGCACGGACAGGTCCTCGAGATGGCGGAGCACGACGCAGGCTCGCGTCCGCGGGCTGAGCGCCAGCAGGGCGACCTCGAGGTTCGTCGACAGCACCTGGGCGCCGAGATCGGTCGTCGACGCCGGTCGGGCGGCGGTCCGCGCGGCGGCCGACTTCTCCCGGTCGCTGCGCCGGACCCGGTCGACGAATCGCGACACGATGGCGCGGCGCACGTACTGCTCGGCCTGCGCGACGGACTCGAACCGGGCGCGCGCCGCGAACGTGGCCACCAACGCCTCCTGGACGAGGTCCTCGGCATCGGCGCGCGACGGGACCAGCAGCATCGCCCGTGCCACGAGCCTCGGATAGCGCTCGCGCGCCACCTGCTCGAGCATCGGCTCCCAACCCCTGGCCATCGAACCTCTTCCCTTTCACGCGGCGCACGTCGCCGTCCGTCAAGAACGTCTCGGCAGCGAGATCGGTTGGGGTCGCGACGAACGTGACGCATCGGCCGGGATCGAGACCGAGTCGGTACCGTACCGGTGGTCCACGCCTGCGCCTGTTGCGCGACAGACGGGTGCGAGGATGTGCGCGTGCAGGTAATCGCCGACCTCAAGGCCCTCTGGCCGTTGCGGGACTTCCGCAAGCTGTTCGCCGTCCGGCTCGTGAGCCAGACGGCCGACGGCATGTTCCAGGCCGGTCTGGCGACGTTGTTCTTCTTCTCCCCGGAGAACGCCAGCACGGCGACCGGGGTCGCTGCCGCGTTCGCGGTGCTGCTGCTCCCGTTCACCATCGTCGGGCCGTGGGCGGGCGTCCTGCTCGACCGCTGGCGCCGGCGCCAGGTGCTGGTCGTCGGCAACCTCGTGCGGGTCGGCCTCACCGCGCTCATCGCGACGATCATGCTGACCGCGGGGGTCACGCCGGCCGTCTACGTGCTGGCGTTGATCAACCTGTCCGTCAACCGGTTCCTGCTCTCGGCCCTGTCGGCGTCGTTGCCGCGCACCGTCGACGGACCCCTCCTGCTCACAGCCAACTCGCTGACGCCGACGTTCGGCGCGGCCGCGGCGGGCATCGGCGGCGCGATCGGCTTCGTGATCGGGCTCGTGCTGCCCGCGGGCCGCGGCAAGGACGCCGCCGCACTCGTCGTCGCGGCGTTCGTCATGGCGGCAGCGGCCGCGCTGGCGACCCGCCTGGGCAAGGACCGGCTGGGTCCCGACGAACGCGCGGGCGCCGCTCAGCTGCGCGCCCAGCTCGGCCTGATCTTCAGCGGTTTCGTCGTGGGCGCGAAGTACCTGCTCGCACGTCGGACTCCCGCACGCGCCCTCGGCATCATGGCTGTGCACCGGTTCCTCTACGGCGTGACGTTCATCGCGAGCATCCTCATCGCGCGCAACCTGCTGTCGGACCCGGCGAACACCGACGACGGCCTCAAGACCTTCGCGGCGATCCTCGGCGCCTCCGCGCTCGGCTTCTTCGCCGCCGTGGTCGTCACGCCCGTGCTCGCGCGCCTCACGGGGCCGCAGGTCTGGATCGTCCTGTGCCTGGTGCTCGCGGCGGCCAGCCAGCTGCTCCTCGCGACGTCGTCGTCGCGCGCCATGGTCCTGTCCGCCGCCACGCTGCTCGGCCTCGCCGCACAGGGTGCCAAGATCGCCGTCGACACGATCGTGCAGAGGGACACCGACGACGAGTACCGCGGGCGGGCGTTCGCGCTCTACGACGTCCTCTACAACGCGGCGTTCGTCGGCGCTGCCGCGCTCGGCGCGCTGACCCTCCCCGACACCGGGTACTCGCAGGGCCTGTTCGTGGTGCTGGCCGTGGGGTACGCCGCCGGTGCGCTGCTCTACGGCCTCGCGTCGCGTGGTGTCGGCTCGACGGCGGTCGCGCAGGAACCCGTCACCGCATGAGCGAAGACCTGCCGCTGCGAGCCGTGCTCGGCAGCGACCTGTCCGTGAGCATCGCCGACGCCCGCCTGCCTGACCGTCCCCTGGTCTGGGTCAACGACGCGTTCACGCGCCTGACCGGCTACCCGGTCGAGGAGATCGTCGGACGGAACTGCCGGTTCCTGCAGGGCACCGAGACGGACCCGCGCACGGTGGCGCGGATCCGGACCGCGCTCGACGCGGGCCGCACGATCGGCACGATCATCCGCAACTACCACCGCGACGGGACGCCGTTCTGGAACCAGGTGGTCATCAGCCCGGTCACGGACGAGACCGGTACGGTCACGCACCACGTCGGCATCCAGGCGCGGCTCACCAAGGAGTCCGCCCGAGCACGCTCTGGATCTCGAGGCCGGGTTCGACGCCCAGGCGACCGCGCGCCTCGACCTGCTCGCCCGCGTCAGCGACGAGCTGGCGCGCCATCTCGACTACGACGCAGCAGTCGACGCCCTCGGTGACATCACCATCCCGGCGCTGGCCACGTGGGGCTTCGTCGCCATGACCGACGAGCGCGGCAGGTACTCGCGCGTGCACCTCGTGGTGGCCGACCCGACGGACCGCGAGCTCGCGCAGGCGCTGGCCAACGAGGACCTCGGCTGGCTGACCCGCGCGCCGCGGGTCGCCGAGGCCCTCGCCAGCCCGCCGGGGTTCGTCGCCACGCCGTACCGGGTGGACCTGACGGACACGGTCCAGCGCACGACGTCCGCGCAGCTCGCCCTGCTGCGCCGGCTCGGGCTGATCTCGGCCATGATCGTGCCGCTGCGGGCGCGGGACCGGGTGATCGGCGTCCTGTGCCTGGTCAGCGACGGCGAGTTCAGCCCGGACGCGGTGGTCACGGCCGCGCACCTCGGCCGGCGGGCCGGCCTGGCACTCGACAACGTCCGGCTGCTGCTGGCGGAGCGGTCTGCGGCTCTGACGCTGCAGCAGTCCCTGCTGCCGACGATCGCCGACGTCCCCGGCCTGGACATCGCGACCGCGTACGTCCCCTCCGCCAGGCGCGCCCAGGTGGGTGGCGACTGGTTCGACGTCCTGCCGCTGCCCGACGGGACGGTCGGGCTCGCGGTCGGCGACGTGGTGGGTCACGACCTGCGCGCCGCGGCGTCGATGGGCCAGCTCGCGGTCGCTGCTGCGGTCGTACGCGTGGGAGGGATCCTCTCCCGGCGCGGTGCTGTCTCGTGCCGACGCGCTGGTCCGTGGGCTCGACATCGCCGACATCGCGACGTGCGTCTACCTGCGCTGGTCGTCGGCGCAGGGCGTCGGCGCCCACGTCACCTATGCCCGCGCGGGCCATCCGCCGCCGCTGCTGCGCCTGCCCGGCGGCGAGGTCCTCCAGCTCGACCAAGGTCTGTCGACGCCCATCGGGCTGGCCGGCCTCGACCGGCCCGAGGCCGCGATCGGCGTCCCACCGGGCGCTGTGCTGGTCCTGTACACCGACGGGCTGATCGAACGGCGGGACCGGGGGCTGCGCGACGGGATCGCCATGCTGGCGGACGAGCTCTCGCACGTCGCCGAAGGAGCGTCCGCGAGCGCGATCCGCGACCATCTCGTCGCCACGTTCGTCGGCACCCGCCAGGAGGACGACGTGTGCCTCCTGGTGGTCAGGAGCGAGTAGCCCACCACGCGAGGAGCTCCTCGCGCGCGACCTCGGGCCCGAGCGGTCCGCGCTCCATGCGCAGCTCCAGCAGGAAGGTGTACGCCTCGCCCACCTCGCGGCCCGGACTCAGTCCGAGGACAGCCATGATCTGCGTGCCGTCCAGGTCGGGGCGGATGGCGTCGAGCTGCTCCTGCTCCTGCAGCGTGCCGATCCGCGCCTCCAGGTCGTCGTAGGCCGCCGACAGCCGCGCGGCCTTGCGCAGGTTCCGCGTGGTGCAGTCCGATCGGGTGAGGCGGTGCAGCCGCTCCAGCAGCGGCCCGGCGTCCGTGACGTAGCGGCGCACGGCCGAGTCCGTCCAGGCGCCCTCGCCGTAACCGTGGAAACGCAGGTGCAGCTCGGTCAGCCGGGCCACCGCGCTCACCGTCGCCTTGTCGAACCGGGTTCCTTCAGCCGCTTGGCGACCAGCTTCGCGCCGACCATCTCGTGGTGGTGGAAGCTCACGCCGCCGCCCGCCTCGAACCGCCGCGTCCGCGGCTTGCCGATGTCGTGCAGCAGCGCGGCCAGGCGCAGCACAAGGTCCGGGCCGGGCACGGCGCCGTCCGGGCCCGTCTCGAGGGCGATCGCCTTGTCGAGCACGGTCAGCGAGTGCTCGTAGACGTCCTTGTGGCGGTGGTGCTCGTCGATCTCGAGCCGGAGCGCGGGCAGCTCGGGCAGCACGTGGTCGGCCAGGCCCGTGTCCACCAGCACCTCGAGCCCGTCGCGGGGGGTCGACGAGACCAGCAGGCTGCTCAGCTCGTCGCGCACCCGCTCGGCGCTGACGATCGTGATGCGCTCGGCCATGCTCTCGATGGCCGCGAGCGCTTCCGGGGAGACCGCGAAGCCCAGCTGGGCGGCGAACCGGGCCGCACGCATCATGCGCAGCGGGTCGTCGTCGAACGACTGGCGCGGGTCGACCGGGGTGCGCAGGACACCCGCGGCCAGGTCGCGCAGACCGTCGAACGGGTCGACGAACGTCAGCTGGGGCAGCCGGACCGCCATCGAGTTGACGGTGAAGTCTCGGCGGGACAGGTCGCCCTCGAGCGAGTCCCCGAACGCGACCACCGGCTTGCGGCTCGTCGGGTCGTACTCGTCGGACCGGTAGGTGGTGACCTCGACGACCACGTCGTCGGGACCGTTCTGCCGGCGCCCCCCGAAGCGACGGGCGCCGATCGTGCCGAACTCCTTGCCGATGTCCCAGTGCGCGTCGCCCCACCGCGCGAGCAGCGCGAGCGTCTGGTCGGGTGACGCCGACGTCGTGAAGTCCAGGTCCGCCGATGCCCGCCCGAGGAACGCGTCACGCACCGGTCCACCGACGAGGGCGAGCTCGTGGCCCGCGGCCCGGAACACCTCGCCCAGCTCGAGGGCGTCGGACGGGAGGCTGCTCAGGACGCCGAGGGCGCGACGGCGGAGCGCGTCGAGGGCGGATGCGTCGGGCTGTTCGGCGGGCACTCGTCCAAGCCTGCCAGACATCCACCGTCGCCTGGTCGTCGGACGGTCGCACCGTCGCCTCCCGCACGGCTGACCGACACCCCACCGTGTAGTCGTTACAGTGGCGGGATGTCGAGCCCGGCGCGCCCATCGTTCCCTGGGGGCGTTCCTGCGCCGCCGGGTGGCCACGCGTTGCGCATCGACCCCCATCTCACCCCCAGCAAGCCGGCGCCGCCGCCCCTTCCCGTGGTCGACGAGACGTCCGCCGGGGGGATCGTCGTGAGCCGGCGTGATGGGGTCGCCCACGCTGCGGTCATCGCGCGCCGCAACCGAGCGGGTCGTCTCGAGTGGTGCCTGCCCAAGGGCCACCTCGAGGGCGCGGAGACACCCGAGCAGGCCGCGGTCCGCGAGATCGCCGAGGAGACCGGCATCGTCGGCGAGGTGGTCGGGCGGCTCGGGGTGATCGACTACTGGTTCAGCGGCGACGACCGGCGCGTGCACAAGGTCGTGCACCACTTCCTGCTCGGTGCCGTCGGTGGTGACCTGTCCGTCGAGGGCGACCCGGACGGGGAGGCCGAGGAGGCCGCCTGGGTCCCGGTCGCCAACCTGCACGACGTCCTGGCCTACCCGAACGAGCGCCGGCTCGCCGAGGCGGCCCTGCTGGTCCTCGTCGACGAGGCATGAGCGCCCGCTCGACGCTGCGCCGGGTGCTCTGCGCGGCCCTGGCCCTGGGCGCTGCCCTCACGTTCGCCGCACCGGCCGACGCCGCCGACGCCACTCCGCTGTCCGTCACCGTCCACGTGGACCAGATCTCCCCGTCGGTGCTGCGCCCCGGGCAGGACCTGACGGTCGCCGCCACCGTGACCAACACCGGCACGGACGTCGTCGAGAAGCCGATGCTGACCCTGCGCCTCAGCCGGTTCCTCGTGAGCGCCCGCGACGACCTCGAGTCCTGGACGTCGGGCACCACCTGCCCGTCGAAGTCACCCTGTCCGCAGGTCGCCGCCGTCACGCTGGCTGATCCCCTCGGCGTCGGCGAGAGCGCGTCGGTCCCGATCACCCTGCCCGCGGCGGACGTCCACCTGCTCGACCTCCCGGACACCTGGGGGCCGCGGGGCCTGTCGGTCGAGCTGCTGGACGGCCACACGCGCGTGGGTGTCGAGCGCACGTTCCTGCTCTGGTATCCCGATGAGTCCGCGGTCTCGCCGGCCCCCGTCTCGGTCCTGGTCGCGGTGGTCGGACCCGGTGCCGACCCGCTGTCCCCGCAGTCCGCCTCGCTGGACTCGCTGGTCGCGCCGGGCGGCCGCCTCGACTCGCTGACCAGGACGTTGGCCGCGCATCCCGACATCGGCGTCGCCGTCGACCCGGCCCTGCTCGCCTCGGCCGCCGGTGGGAGCACCCGGGCGCAGGCCTGGGCGTCCGGGCTCGACGCCGACCTCGCGCACCACGACGTGCTGGCCCTGCCGTGGTCGGACCCGGACATCGGCGCGGCGGGGCACGCCGACCAGTCGGCCCTCGTGCAGCTCGCCGTCGACGCGTCCTCGACCGCCGGGATCGACGCGTCCGGCATCCTGTGGACGCCCACGGGCGGCAACCTCGACCAGACCACGCTGGCCGTCGCGGCGCAGGTGCACGAGCCCGCTGTCGTCGTCGCCCCCGGGTCCGTCGAGGCGGACAAGCCGAAGAGCGGGAAGACGCCCGAGGCCCGGACCGCCGTCCGCACCCCCGCCGGGACGGTGCACGCCCTCGTGCCGGACACCAGGTTGAGCGCCTTGCTCACCGACCCGACCTCGGTCGACGCCCAGGCGACGCCTGCTACCACCACCCAACGGGCCCTCGCCGAGCTGGCCGTCGTGGCACGGGAGACCCCGTCAGACCAGCCGCACGTCCTGATGACGGCGGGACGGGACTGGAGACCGGACACCGCGACCGTCGCCGCACTGCTGAGCGGTCTCGACACCACCCCGTGGGTGAACGTCACCGACACGTCGACGTTGCTCGGCGCCGACGCGGCGACCGGCAAGGCCACCGTGCCCGCGAGCGCCGCCGACCCCACGGCGCTCGCCCCCGACCAGGTCCGGGCCCTGGCCGCCGCGCGAGACCAGGCGATCGCGTTCGCGACCGTCACGGAGGAGCCGGACACGCTGCTCAAGGGCGTCGACGCCGAGGTCGTCGCGCCCCTGGCCGTCGCTTGGCGCGCCCAACCCCGGCAGCGTGCCGACCTGGTCAGCCGCGTGCTCGCGGACCTCACCACCCGCACCAGCGGCCTGTCCATCGCGCAGCTGGGAGACGTCCACGCCGTCAGCTCCTCGAACGAGGTCCGGATGACCGTCACCAACGCCCTCGACGTCCCGGCCACCGTGCTGCTCACCGTCCAGCCACGCAAGGCCTGCCTCGAGGCGAAGGCTGTCCCACCCGTCCTGGTCGAGGCGAAGACGTCGACCGTCGTCACGGTGACCCTGCGCGCCTTCGCCAACTGCGAGGTCGTCGTCGACTCCCGGCTCACGGCCCACGACGGGACGCCCGTCTCGGCCCCCATGACGTTCACCGCCCGGGTCGCACCCACGATCGAGAGCGTCGGCACCAAGGTCGTCGGCGTCCTGCTGGCGATCGGCCTGGTGCTCGGCATCGTGCGGACCATCCGGCGCGGGCAGAGCGGGCGGCGCGGCACGCGCGTCGACGCCGAGAAGCCGCCGCCGCTGCCCGTGCTCGGCGGCGGCGAGCCCGGTTCATGAGCGACGACGGCGGGGTGCGCCGTGGCGCGGCGCTCATGGCATCGGGCACCGCCGCCTCACGCGTCCTCGGGTTCGTCCGGGTCATGGTGCTGGCCGCCGCCATCGGCGGCACCACCCAGGTGGCCGACGCCTTCGCGGTGGCTAACAAGCTCCCCGAACATCCTGTACATGCTGCTCATCGGTGGCGTGCTCAACGCGATCCTCGTGCCGCAGGTCGTGCGGGCGTACAAGCGCAACGCCGGGCAGGAGTACGTCGACCGGCTGCTGACCATCGGCTTCCTCGCGCTCGCCGGGGTCACGTTCGTGCTCACGCTCGCCGCACCGATCCTGGTCGGCCTCTACTCGAACTTCCACAACGCCACACAGACCCGGCTCGCCGTGACGTTCGCGTTCTGGTGCATCCCGCAGCTCTTCTTCTACGGGGCGTACGGGCTGCTGGGCCAGGTGCTGAACGCCCGCGGGTCGTTCGGGCCGTACATGTGGGCCCCGGTCGTCAACAACGTCGTCTCGATCGCCGGGTTCGGCGTGTTCATCGCCCTGTTCCGCGGCGTCAAGCACAACGGGGTCATCGAGGCGAGCTCGATGACCACGACGCAGACGACGGTGCTCGCGCTGTCCGCCACCCTCGGGGTCGTCGCGCAGGCCGCGGTGCTCATCCCGGCGCTGCGGCGCGCCGGTGTGCGGTACCGGCCGCGGTTCGGGCTGCGCGGCTCGGGCCTCGGCGTCGCCGGGCGGGTGGCCACCTGGACGCTCGCGGGTCTGGGCGTCGGGCAGCTGGGCTTCATCGTCGTGTCCAAGGTGTCCACCGCCGCGCCCCAGGCGGCCGTCGCCCTGGGCGCGCCGAGCGGGTCGGTCGCCGGCCCGAACGCCTACGACATGGGCTTCCTCATCTTCATGCTGCCGCACTCGCTGGTCACGGTGTCCCTGGCCACCGCCATGTTCACGCGGCTCTCGGCGCACGCGCACGACAACGACCTGCCGGGCGTGCGGGCCAACCTGTCCTACAGCCTGCGCGTCGTCGGGGTGTTCACCGTGTTCGCCACGGCAGCGATCGCCGTCCTCGCCCTTCCCCTCACCCGTGTCCTGCTGTTCACGGCGGCGGCGCAGTCCGCGCACGCCGTCGCACCCGTCGCCTTCGCCATGATCGTCGGCCTGCCCGCGTTCGGCGTCTGGTCGATCTATCAGCGGGTGTTCTACGCCTACGAGGACGCGCGGTCGATGCTGCCCGTGCAGATCGTGATGGCGGTCGTCGTCGTCCTCGGCGCCTACGCGTCCAGGGCATTCCTCTCGCCGACGCACTGGGTGGTCGGCATCGGTCTGTCGATGAGCCTGTCGTACGTCGTGGGGATGGTGTACTCGCAGGTCCTGCTGCGGCGTCGGATCGGCTCCCTGGACGGCGGGCGGGTCCTGCGGATGCATGCGCGCGCCGGCGTGGCTGCCCTGGTGTCCGCCGCCGTCGGGATGCTCGTCCTCTTCCTGCTCGCACGGGCGCTGCCGGACCGGTTCGTCGGCGCCGTGATCGAGTGCGTGGTGGTCGGGGCGATCATGGGTCTGCTGTACGTCGGGGGCCTGCGGGTGCTGCGTGTGCGCGAGCTGGACGGGCTTCTGGGTCCGTTGCTGCGGAAAGCTCCCGGGCGACGCGGCTAGCATGCAGGGGTCCCGGACGTCGGTCGGCTTCGAGCGGAGGTGCAGGTGAGCGAGGTCGTCGGTCGCGGCACCGTCCTCGCCGGTCGCTACCGCGTGCTGTCCCCGGTCGACTCGGACCTCGAGGGCGCCAGCGCCTGGCACGCCACGGACCAGATCCTCGACCGTGCCGTGCGCGTCCGCGTGCTCGAGTCCGGCGCCGTCGCACCCGCCCTCGACGCCGCTCGCCGGGCCGCCCTGGTGACCGATCCCCGGCTCGTGCGCGTGCTCGACGTCGGGTCGCACGACGGCTACGGCTACGTCGTCTCGGAGCAGCTCGCCGGCCCGTCGCTGGCGAAGCTGCCGCCCGGGCGCCGCTGACCGCCGACCAGGCCCGCGCGGTCGTCGGCGAGGCCGCCGCCGCACTGGAGGTCGCCCGTCGCCGTGGTGTCCACCACCTCGCCCTGCGCCCGTCGGTCGTGCACGTCAGCCCCGACGGCCGGGTCCTCGTCGGTGGGCTGGCGCTCGACGCCGCCCTCCTCGGCGACGCCGGCGGGGACGCGCGGTCCACCACCCGGGCCGACGCGGTCGGGCTGGTCCGCCTGCTGTACGCCGCCCTCACCGGCTACTGGCCCGGCGACCCGTCGGCGCTGCTGCCGACCGGGGGCGACACCCTCCCGCCGGCCCCGGTCGTCGACGGCTCGCCCGTCCCGCCCGCCGAGCTCGTGCCCAGCGTCCCCAACGACCTCGACACGCTGTGCGTCGTGACGCTCGGGCCGAACGACGACGGGCCGCACAGCCCCGGCGAGCTCGTGCGCGAGCTGGAGCCGTGGGGGGAGATCCGCTCGTCCGGGCTCGGCGAGGTCGCGGCCGGTGCGTCGGTCGCTGCCGCCTCCGTCGCCGACCAGTTCCCCCCGACCGGGGAGGCCGCACCGGAGGCGGAGAGCGCCGCGGTCGTGACCCCGGTCGTCGTGCAGCGCCAGTCCGTGCGGAGCGCGTTCCGGGCCGACGAGACCCAGCCGCCCGGTGCCAACCTGCCCGGCACCCCGCCGCCCGCGATCCCGACCAGGGGCAACACCCTCGGCGGTGCGACCCCGCCCGCGGGCGCCCCGGCCGTGCCCACCCGTTCCCCGACCCCCGTGCCCGCCCCTGCTCAGGCCCCCGCGCCAGCCCCGGTGCCCGCACCGGCGGTCCCGGTGGTCCCGGCCGTCATCCTGCCGACGGTCCCGCGTCGGCCGGTGTCGCAGGCGACCGCGGCCGCCGACTTCGACATGGTGATGGGCCACGAGGGGCACGAGGTCCCCATCGTGGCGCGCCGGTTCGACCCGACCGCCCTGGTGCTGGTCATCGTCGGCATCGCGGTCATCGTCGGCGTCATCATCGCGATCCGCACGCTGTTCGCCGGGTTCGACCCCCGATCCCCGACCACCGACCAGCCGGCGGTGTCGCAGAGCGCCTCGGCCTCCGCCTCCGCTGCGGCGACACAGCCCGGCGCTCCCCCGCCCGTCGCGCAGGCCGGACCACCCGTCATCGCGTCGGCGACGACCATCGACCCGTCCGACAGCGACGGCGAGCACCAGGAGGCCGTCGGAAGGGCGTTCGACGGCGACCCTTCGACGTTCTGGTACACCCAGACGTACAAGCGCGCCGACTTCGCGGGTTTCAAGCCCGCTGTGGGCTACGCGATCACCCTCACCGCCAAGACCACGGTGAACGCGGTGACCCTGAGCTCGAACAGCACCGGCGGTCACGTCGAGATCCGGGCCACCGACGCCGCGCACCCCACCGACGGGCCCGTCCTGGCCTCGGGAGCGTTCGGACCCTCGACCCAGTTCCCGCTCATCCCGCCTACCGAGACGCAGTCGCTGGTCCTGTGGATCACCGAGCTGCCGACCACGGCCGACGGATCCTTCCGGCTCGAGCTGACCGAGATCTCCCTGTCCTGACGGGTGATGGCACCGGAACATCTGGCGCCTACGATCTGTTGACCCGTGAGCACCGACAGCCGACCCGCAAGGACCCACATCGTGACCGACCAGACCACCAGCGTGCGCGACCTCGTCATCGTCGGATCGGGTCCCGCCGGCTACACGGCCGCCATCTACGCCGCCCGCGCGGGTCTCGCGCCCCTGGTCATCGCCGGCTCGGTGACCGCCGGCGGCGCGTTGATGAACACCACCGAGGTCGAGAACTTCCCCGGCTTCCCCGACGGCGTCCAGGGCCCCGAGCTCATGGAGCAGCTGCAGAAGCAGGCCGAGAAGTTCGGAGCCGAGGTCCTCTGGGACGACGCCTCGTCGCTCGACCTGACCGGCGACATCAAGGTCATCGAGACGCTGAACGGCGACACGTTCCGCGCCCGCGCGGTCATCCTGGCCACGGGTTCGGCGTACCGCGAGCTGGGTCTCGACGACGAGAAGCGCCTGTCCGGCCGCGGCGTCTCGTGGTGTGCCACCTGCGACGGCTTCTTCTTCCGCGACCAAGAGATCATCGTGGTCGGCGGCGGCGACTCCGCCGTCGAGGAGGCCACGTTCCTGACCCGGTTCGGCAAGCGCGTCACTCTCGTGCACCGTCGCGACCACCTGCGCGCGTCGAAGATCATGGCCGACCGCGCTGCCAACGACCCGAAGATCGAGTTCGCGTGGAACTCGGAGGTCGTCGGCATCCACGGCGACGCCAAGGTCACCGGCGTGACGCTGCGTGACACGGTCACCGGCGAGACCCGCGAGCACGGCGCGACCGGCGTCTTCGTGGCGATCGGTCACGTCCCGCGCTCCGAGCTGCTGGTCGGGCAGGTCGACCTCGACGACGAGGGCTACGTGCAGGTCATCGGCCGCTCGACGGCCACCAACGTCACCGGCGTGTTCGCCTGCGGCGACCTGGTCGACCACACCTACCGTCAGGCGATCACCGCCGCAGGCTCCGGCTGCGCGGCCGCTCTGGACGCCCAGCACTTCCTGGCGTCGCTGGGCGACCTGGTTGCACCCGTTCCTCCGGTCGAGGCCTTCGTCGAGGAGATCGCATGACCACGCACGCCGTCACCGACGCCACGTTCCGGTCGGAGGTGCTCGAGTCGGACATCCCCGTGATCGTCGACTTCTGGGCCGTCTGGTGCGGCCCGTGCCGGATGGTCGCGCCCGTGCTCGAGGAGCTTCTCGAACCTGTACGAGGGTCGCGTCAAGTTCGTGAAGGTCGACGCCGACGAGAACCCGCAGGTCACCGCGGACTACGGCATCGTGTCGATCCCGACGCTGAACATCTACTCCGGCGGTGAGCGTGGCGTCCCGCGTCGGCGCCCGCCCGAAGTCGATGATCGCGGAGGACATCGAGAGCGTGCTCGCGTCCGTCTGACCCGTCCCGTCGAACGCCTCCGCCGCCCCGCGTGCGGAGGCGCTCGTGTCTCCGACGCCGGACGGGTGCCGGGTCCCGGGGGCGCGTCGTGCGAAACTCTGGGGCATGACCGAGCACCCCATGCCCGCCGGCGAGACGTCGGGCTACCCCACGTCCTCCGCCGCCGCCGGCACGGGCACCCGCCTCGACCGCTGGATCGGCTCCTACGCCGAGCGCACCCACGGCATGCGTTCCTCGGAGATCCGCGCCCTGTTCGCTGTCGCCAACCGCCCCGAGGTCGTCTCCTTGGCGGGCGGCATGCCGTTCCTCGAGGGATTGCCGCTCGACGTCCTGGGTGAGCTGGCGCAGCGCGTCGTCGCCACCCGAGGCCTCCAGGCGCTGCAGTACGGCTCCGGGCAGGGCGACGAGACGCTGCGCGAGCAGATCCTCGACGTCATGGCGCTCGAGGGCATCGAGGCACACCCCGACGACGTCGTCGTGACCACCGGGTCGCAGCAGGCCCTCGACCTGGTCACGCGGATCTTCATCGACCCGGGCGACGTCGTCGTCGCAGAGGCACCGTCCTACGTCGGCGCGCTCGGCGTCTTTCGCGCGTACCAGGCCGACGTCGTGCACGTCCCGATCGATGCGGACGGCCTGATCCCCGCGGCCCTGGAGGCCACCCTGGCCTCGCTGTCCCGGGGCGGCCGCCGCGTGAAGTTCCTCTACACGGTGCCCAACTTCCACAACCCGGCCGGCGTCTCGATCTCCGTGGAGCGCCGCCCGCAGATCCTGGAGATCGCACGCCGCTACGGCGTGCTCGTCCTCGAGGACAACCCCTACGGCCTGCTCGGCTTCTCCGGTGACCCGCTCCCCGCGCTGCGCTCCATCGATGACGAGGGCGTCCTCTACCTCGGCTCGTTCTCCAAGACGTTCGCTCCCGGCTACCGCGTCGGCTGGGTGGTGGCACCGCACGCCGTCCGCGAGAAGCTCGTCCTGGCCAGCGAGTCCGCGATCCTGTGCCCGTCCAACGCCTCGCAGATCGCCATCTCCACCTACCTGTCCACCTGCGACTGGCGTGGGCAGATCAAGTCCTATCGCGAGCAGTACCGCGAGCGTCGCGACGCCATGGTCGCCGCCCTCGCCGAGCACCTCCCCGAGGCGTCGTGGAACGTCCCCGACGGCGGCTTCTACACCTGGGTGCGGCTGCCCGAAGGTCTCGACGCCAAGGACATGCTGCCACGGGCCGTCACCGCACGCGTCGCCTACGTCCCCGGTACGGCCTTCTACTTCGACGGCGCCGGTGCCGACCACATGCGCCTCTCGTTCTGCTACCCGACGCCCGACCGGATCCGCGAGGGCGTCCGCCGCCTCGCCGGGGTCGTCGCCGGCGAGCGTGAGCTGGTCGAGCTTCGGTACGAGCGGTTCCTCGGGTCCCGACGACGTCCAGTCGCCGGCCCCGGACGTCGCCTGACCCGCGCGGCCCGCACCATGACCTGCCCCGTCCTGTGTCCGGCGGCGGGCCATCCTTCTCCTTCTCACGTCCTCCTGGAGCCGCTCACGTGACCACCACCCCGTCGCCCCGGGTCGTCGTCCTCGCCGGAGGCCTGTCCCACGAGCGCGACGTCTCGCTGCGGTCCGGTCGACGGGTTGCCGACGCCCTGCGCTCGGTGGGCGTCGACGTCAGCGTGCACGACGTCGACTCCGACCTCGTGCCGGCTCTCACCGAGCTGCGGCCCGACCTGGTCTGGCCGCTCCTGCACGGCACCAGCGGCGAGGACGGGTCGGTCCGTGACGTCGTCCGCATGCTCGGCCTGAAGCTGCTCGGCGCCGGTCCGCGCGAGAGCCGGGTCGCGTGGAGCAAGCCGATCGCCAAGACCGTCGTCGCTCGCGCGGGTCTGTCCACCCCCGACTTCGTCACCCTGCCGCAGTCGCTGTTCCGTGCAGCTCGGTGCCCGGCAGGTGCTCGACGTGATCGTCGCCCGGCTCGGGCTCCCCCTCGTGGTCAAGCCGTCACGTGGTGGGTCCGCGCTCGGCGTCACGCTCGTCACCAGCGCCGACGACTTCCCGCAGGCGATGGTCGACTGCTTCGCGTACAGCGATACCGCCCTGCTCGAGGTCGCGGTGCTCGGTACCGAGGTCGCCGTGAGCGTCGTCGACCTGGGCGACGGACCGTTCGCCCTGCCACCGGTCGAGATCGTCACCGAGGGGCCCTACGACTACGACGCCCGCTACAACCCCGGGCGCACCGAGTACTTCGCGCCGGCACGGCTGTCCGACGACGTCTCGCGCGCCGTCATCGGCACCGCCCTCGCCGCCCACCGCGCGCTCGGCCTCTCGGGGCTGTCCCGGACGGACCTCATCGTCGACGAAGCCGGTACGGTCTGGTTCCTCGAGGTCAACGTGGCGCCTGGCATGACGGA
The DNA here is from genome assembly GCF_058248365.1 of Cellulomonas sp. McL0606. The sequence continues at coordinate 4,201,658 of NZ_CM177779.1, forward strand.
GACCTCGCTGCTCCCGCAGGCGGCCGAGGCCGCCGGACTCTCTCTCGGCGCTCTGTACCGCTCGATGGTGGACGCCGCACTAGCACGCTGACCTGCAACAACGTGTCATTTGTACGATTGGTCGTCATCTAGACGTACGGCATCGCGTCGACCTGGGCCTACTGCGGGGAGGCCCGTTCTCCCGCCGACCGGTACGGGACCCGGCTCGGCTGACGGTGACCGCCCCGGCCGATCGGCGGGTCATGCCGCCCCGCCGATCGTCCACGAGGGTCAGCCCTTCAGCAGGCCCGGGTCCTCGGGTGCCAGGCTGGCGAGGATGCGGTTCAGGTCCTGGACCGATGCGAACTCGACCGTCAGCCGCCCTCGCGACTTGCCCAGGCTCACCTTGACGCGGGTCTCGAACCGGTCGGACAGCCGGGCCGCCAAGTTGTCCAGGGCCTCGTTCCGCTGACCGGCGACGGGCGCTGCCCGCCGCGCCGGCTGCTCGGGGTCGCCGCCGAGCGACACGATCTCCTCGACCGCCCGTACGGACAGGCCTTCCGCGACGATCCGCTGTGCGAGCCGCTCCTGGGCGGCGGCGTCCGGCAGACCCAGCAGCGCACGGGCATGGCCGGCAGACAGCACGCCCGCGGCGACGCGGCGCTGCACCAGGGGCGGCAGCTTGAGCAGCCGCAGCGTGTTGGAGATCTGCGGGCGCGAGCGGGAGATGCGCGTCGCCAGCTCCTCGTGCGTGCAGCCGAAGTCGTCGAGCAGCTGCTGGTAGGCCGCGGCCTCTTCCAGCGGGTTCAGCTGCGAGCGGTGCAGGTTCTCGAGCAGGGCGTCCCGCAGCAGGTCACCGTCGTCCGTGTCCCGGATGATGGCCGGAACCGTCGCCAGCCCGGCCAGCTGCGTCGCCCGCCAGCGCCGCTCGCCCATGATCAGCTCGTAGCCGTCACCCGCGTCGCGCACGACGATCGGCTGCAGCACGCCGATCTCCCTGATCGACCCCACCAGCTCGTCGAGGGCGTCCTCGTCGAACACGGTCCGCGGCTGGCGCGGGTTCGGCCGGATCGAGAGCACCGGCAGCTCGGCGAACCGCGCACCGGGCACCGGGAGCAGTCCCGTGCCGTCGTCGTCCACCGGCCCAGCGGTCCCGTTCGACTGCGAGTCGCCGGCGCCCCGGCCGTTCGCGTCCGGCACGCCCACCGGACGCTCCTGCGTCATCGTCGCGGTCGCGACCGAGCCCCCCTCTGCGACCGCCGCCGATCCGGGGGTGTCGAGCGTGCTGCTCGGCGCGGTGAGGGTCGAGGTCGCAGCAATCGATCCCGCGGCGACCGTCGAAAGATCCTCTGCCGTCCGCGTGCCCGCGTCGATGCCGGTCGCGACCGAGTCCGTCACGGGCGCCTCGCGCTTCGGGTCCGGGAAGAACACGTCGACCGGACGTTCGGCGCCGGTCGGACGCTGGCCGTCCAGACCGGTCGGGATGAGGGCTCCCAGACCCCGGCCCAAGCCTCGTCGCTTCTCGCTCACTGTTCCTCCTGAAGGGCGGCCATCGCCGCCGACTGCTCATGGTTGTTCTGGTCTGCAGGCTCAGCCTGCTCGCGATCGTGCCCCTCGTCGGGGATGTTGCCCCCGGTTGCTCGCGCGCCCCCGACCGGATCGGGACCGGCCGAGCCGGCCGCTCCCCGCTCCGCGACCTCCCGGGCCGCCTCGAGGTAGGCGAGCGCACCGCTGGAGCCCGGGTCGTAGGTCATGACCGTCTGCCCATAGCTCGGCGCCTCGGAGATGCGCACCGAACGCGGGACGGTGGTGCGCAGCGTGAGCTGCGGGAAGTGCGTGCGCACCTCGTTCGCCACCTGCTGCGCCAGGTTTGTCCGCGCGTCGTACATGGTCAGCAAGATCGTCGAGACGTGCAGGCTCGGGTTCAGGTGCGCCTGGATCAGCTCGATCGTCTTGAGCAGCTGGCTCAGGCCCTCGAGCGCGTAGTACTCGCACTGGATCGGGATGAGCACCTCACGTGCGACGACGAAGGCGTTGACCGTGAGCAGACCGAGGCTCGGCGGGCAGTCGACGAACACGTAGTCGATCGGCTCCTGGCCGATCTCCACCCGCCAGGACAAGTAGGCATCCAGGGCGTTCCGCAGCCGCGTCTCCCGCGCGACCATCGACACCAGCTCGATCTCGGCACCCGACAGGTCGATCGTGGCCGGCAGGCAGAACAGGTTCGGAATGTCGGGGCTCTGCTGGACGGCCTCCGACATCGGCGCACCGTCGACCAGCACCTCGTAGATGGAGGGTGTTCCGGAGTGGTGCTCGATCCCGATCGCCGTCGAGGCGTTGCCCTGGGGATCGTTGTCCAGGACCAGCACGTTCAGTCCCGACTGCGCGAGCGCGGCGGCCAGGTTCACGGTCGTCGTGGTCTTGCCGACGCCACCCTTCTGGTTCGCGACGGTCACGATGCGGGTGCTGGGCGGCCGAGGGAACCGGCGGCCGCGCAGCTCGATGCGCCGCCGTGCGTCCTGTTGCAGCTGCGCCATGAGCGGGGTGTCGTCCGACGCCTCCGGCAGGCTCTCGACCAGCGCGGCCCGGCGCTTCTCGTCCGAGTCTGTCTCGTCCATCGACCCATCTCTCGGCTCAGTGCTGATCACACTGTCTCTTTCGATCGAGCCGCTGCCTGTTGTTTCACGTGAAACGGGCCCAGCGGCCGCGTCGTCTTGGCTGGGGCCGACGGTTTCACGTGAAACAGTCGACCCCTCCGTGGCGTCCACCGCTCGGACAGTGGGTGCATGTGAAACCAGTGGCCCGCTCTCGGGCCGTTCTAAAGCCGCGGCCGTTTCACGTGAAACCAACGGGGTCGCACCACCGACCGGGCGGTCAGCATCGCTGCCGACCGGCGGTGCCGCATCGAACGTCGTTGCTTCCCCGGTGAAGGGAGCGTCGACGCTGTCGGCCAGGCGTTGCTCACCGGATGCCGCGGCACCAGATGGGACCACATCGGAACGCTCGACCGTCATCGATCGCACCTGGCTCGCCCACGCCCCGCCCGCCGTCGATGACTCCCGGGGACTCGTCGGAGATGCGGGATGCGCGCCGACCGCGGTTGGCACTGATGCATCGCTGGTCGGGGAAACGGTACCGATGGCGGCCGGCGTCGAGGCTTCGCCCCTCGGGGCCGATGGGTCCGTGTACGGCGCGCTCGGCGGCGTCATGGCTCCGGTCACCCCGTCGAACTGCGCGGCTACAGGTGCCGCGGGCTCGGCGACCGCGGCCTGCTCCGTCTCGTGATCGTCCGGGCGACCCTTCTTCCTACCGAACACCTGGCACAGCCTCCCGCACGACTCGCACAACCCTCGTCACGTCGACTCCCTCGATCGTCGGTGCATCCAGGACGGCCGCCGGACCCGCACCCAGCTTCCGGCCGATGTGACGTGCTTCCTCCACCTCGGCCTCGGCCTTGCTGCCCTTCATCGCCACGAGCGTGCCGCCGGCTCGCAGCAGCGGCAGCGCCCACCGGTATAGCTTGTCCAGAGATGCCACCGCACGAACCGTCACCGCATCTGCCACCAGATCCCCGTGCACGTCCTGTGCCCGACCGCGCAGCACCACGACGTTGTCGAGATGCAACGTGCTCGCGACCTCACTCAACCAGTCGGTGCGCCGCTCCATAGGCTCGAGCAGGACGACCTCCGCCCCGGGCACCATCGCCGCCACGACGATTCCGGGGAGTCCCGCACCACTGCCCACGTCGACGATCCGACCGGTCGTAGGCAGGAACGGCACGACCGCGGCGGAGTTCAGCAGGTGTCTCTCCCAGAGCCGCGGCAGCTCGCGCGGCCCGACGAGACCCCGGAAGCTTCCCCTTGACTGACCAGCAGGTCATGGAAGCCCAGAATGGCTGGCCACGAGGGTCCGAAGTAGGCCGCTACGCGCGGGTCGTCGTGAAGCGGGTCGGCTCCGTCGACCTCTGTCGACCGAGCTTCCGTCACCGTCAGATCTCCTCGGTTTCACGTGAAACGAACGACTGCTGCCGTGCTCGCGCGCCCGGGAACCTGAACCCGCCGATCACCGCTCGAGCGCCTCATGGCGACGCCTACGGTACCGTGCGCGGCCGCCCCGGCCCGCCATCCACACACCCGATTCGCACCACGGAACGAGGGCCGCGGGTCGGATCCGCCGTGGTGGTCGGCTGCAAGCGCGACACCCGCTCGTCATTTCAACGAGCCGTTGCAGCAGAGTTCAAACAGACGAGACGACCGCAGACGCTCTCGCACCGCGCCTCATGGACCACACGCCCACATCGTCGCTGTTTCACGTGAAACGTCCTTCCGGCCGGCCCGGGCAATCGGCACACACCAGGCGCCCCCCGCTGAGGGCGCCGATCGTCCCTTGCCGCGATTCACGTCTTGCCCGAAGCGTTCCCCCACCCCAAAGACGGGCCACGACGTGTCGTTCACGCACCGGACCCCGACCTGGCCGAGATTCACCTGAAACAGACCGACCAGATGCGCACGCGGGCTCCCAACCGCGGGCCCACTCACTCCCCGACCCCCATGACAACCCGACTGTTCTCCTATTGCCGAGTCCCGTCGCGCCGTGCACACGGATCCAGGGGCATGAGGGGTGGCGGCACCGTCAGTGATCCAGGTGCCTTCGGCATGGTCGCGCCTCGCCGACCGAGCCCGGCAGCGGAGCCGAACGCTTCCGGCGCGACCGCTCGGGATCCGAGCTGCGTCCGTCGACTCATGTTTCACGTGAAACAGACCGACCCGATGAGGTACCCGCGCAGGCGACCGGGAATCCCACTACCTCCGTGCCGGCATCCAGACGGCGTCCGTTCGGATCCTTCCGAACCGCGGGCGTTCGGCATCTGCACCGTCTCCTGCGTCGGCGCTACCTGTCCGACCTGGGTGCGACCGTTTCACGTGAAACAGAGAGCGCCGGCGGAAGCTCGGGTGGAAGGCGCGCTGAGAGGTCGCCCCATCGCTGGTCCCCATTCCCGGCGTCGCCCGTGCGACCTGCGCGCGACCGCGCCATCCGCCTCAGGCTTGGTCGGGCCGCGCGGGAACCAGCGGTCGTGCATCGGACGTCGACCGCGCCGACTCTCCGGCTTGGCACAGTGCGGCGAGGATCCACGCCGCACGTTTCACGTGAAACACGACGCCCACGGCCGCGCATCCATCGACCTAGGCACCCTCTTACCGACCGATTCCACCAACCAGGCGCCGGCGGCCATGCGATCGCCACGGCACATGGATGTGCGCGCACGAAACCGAGCGCCTCCCGTTTCACGTGAAACAACCTCGTCCGAGACGGATGCCTGGCCGGATACGTCCACGGCTCACGCGTTCACCCGCCTCAGCCTGAAGCAACGACAGAGGGGTGAGCCGTAGGCCCACCCCTCTGTCAACGGCGCAGCGCCGATCAGGCCGGACGGATCACCACGTGACGCTCCGGCTCGACACCCTCGGAGTCACTCGACAGCCCGGCGGAGGCAACGGCGTCGTGGACGACCTTGCGCTCGAACGGGTTCATCGCCGCGAGAGCAACCGAGGCGCCGGACTCCTTGACTCGCTCGATCGCCTCACTCGCCACGGTGACCAGCTCGGCCCGACGGGCGGACCGGTACCCGGCGACATCGAGCATCAGCCGGCTACGTTCGCCGGTCTTCGCCTGGACGGCGAGCCGGGTAGCTTCCTGGAGCGCGTCCAGAACCTCTCCGTCAGCTCCGGCCAGGCGTCGAAGCGAGCGGTCGGCCGGATCCTCCGAGACGATCTCCACGGCCGCGCGACCGTGGTCGACGTCGATGTCGATGTCGCCGTCGAGGTCGGCGATGTCGAGGAGCTCCTCGAGATAGTCCGCGGCGATCTCGCCCTCTTCTTCGAGACGCTTGGTGCTCGTCGGCTCGACCGGGGCTTCAGGCTCAGTTGAAGTCATGAGGTGGTACTCCGTTCAACGTCTACTTCTTGGGCTTGGTGGGGGGCTTGGCGGGTGCGGGCGCCGACGGCCCGGGGTCCTCTTCGATCCCGGGCTTGCTCGGAACGCCGTCGTCGCCGGGCTTGGTGGGCGCCTTGGCACGGTCCTTGCGCTTGGGCTGCTCACGCTGCCCACGCGGCTTCTCCTCGATCAGCAGCGCCGGCTCGTCCTCGATCAGGCCCTTGGACTCGGCCTTCTTCGCCTTGCGCTCCTTCATGGCGATCTCAGCCTGGGAGCCGGGCGCAGGCATGCGCCGGATCGAGTAGAACTGCTGCCCCATCGACCAGAGGTTCGTCGTGGTCCAGTAGATGAGGACACCGATCGGGAAGTTGATGCCGGAGAAGGCGAAGATCAGCGGCAGGACGTAGAGCAGGATCTTCTGCTGCTGCGCCATCGGTCCCTGCAGAGCGGCCGGCGGCATGTTCTTCATGGTCAGCTGGCGCTGCGTCAGGAACGTCGTCGCGGACATGCAGATGATCAGCACGACGGAGACGATCTTGATGTGGATGTTGCCGTCGGCCTTCATGAACGTGCCGGACAGCGGCGCACCGAAGATCGTGGCGTTGTCGAACGACTCGGCGAGCGACTTCGTCATCGGCCCGAGCGGCGGCTTGGCGCCGGAGGCGATCAGGGGCAACGAGTTCAGCACCCGGAACAGCGCGAAGAAGATGGGGGACTGGAGCAGGATCGGCAGGCACGATGCGAACGGGTTGGTGCCGTGCTTGCGGTAGAGCTTCCATCGTCTCGCGGCTCATCGCCTCGCGAGATGCCGGGTCCGACTTGCCCTTGTACTTCTTCTGGATGGCCTGCATCTCGGGCGCGAGCAGCTGCATCCCGCGCGACGCCTTGATCTGGCGGAAGAAGAGCGGGATCAGCAGGATGCGGATGACGACGACGAGGCCGACGATCGACAGCGACCAGGCGGCACCGCCGTCGGGGTCGAGTCCCACGGCCTTGAAGATCGCGTGCCACTCGACCATGATCCAGCTGACGACCCACATGATCGGGTGGAGCAGACCGTCGAACCAACTCATGCGAAAAAGCTCCTTGGTGGAGATCAGTGCGCGGCGTGTGCCGCGTCGGTGTGACGGTGAGCATGGTGCGCAGGAGGAACGTCGTCGACGCCGCCCGGGTTCCAGGGATTGCAGCGCAGCACCCGCCACACCGCCAGGTAGGTGCCACGGACGGCACCGTGCCGCTGAAGTGCGAGCACCGCGTACTGCGAGCACGACGGGTAGAACCTGCAGGTCTGCGGCGTCATCGGTGAGATGAACAGCTGGTACCCGCGTACACCGAGCAGGAGCAGGCGCGCCGGGATGCGGGCGATGGCGTGCAGCACCGAGGAGAAAGTCATGGGATGACTACGCACCAGCCCGTCGGGACGAGCGCCGTGCGGCCGCCGCAAGCGCGGCATCCAGGTCGCCGCCGAGCTGTGCGTCGCTGCTCGTCGCGGCGGGCGGCAGAGCCCGGACGACCACGGACGCATCCGCCGGCAAGGCAGCCAGCCGCGACCGGACCAGCTCCCGCAAGCGCCGCTTGACCAGGTTGCGTGTCACCGCCGTACCGACGGCCTTGGACACGACGAGACCGACCACCGGCCCTGAGGGCGTGTGATCGGTCCTGGTCGTCAGATGCACCACAAGGGTGTCCCGTCCGCCGCGCGCGCCTCGGCGCACCGCCTGCTCGAAGTCGGCAGCTCGGCGCATCCGGTGCGCAGCGGGCAGCACCGACGCCTGTGTCAGGCCGAGAGCTCCGCGCGGCCCTTGCGGCGACGGCCCGCGAGGATCGCGCGGCCGGCACGGGTGCGCATGCGCAGACGGAAGCCATGGGTCTTGGCGCGACGCCGGTTGTTCGGCTGGAAGGTGCGCTTGGTCACGAGAGTCTCCAACTACATCGGGTGGGCCTCGCATGTGGCGCGCGACCTAGGTTCGGGCTGCCCGGACCGACTGCTCCACGAACACGCAGGACACAAGTACACGCGTGCGGCGTCTGGGCGCGCCAGCAGGAGGCCATCGATAAGGCTGCAATACCGTACTTCCCGCCGTCCAGGCGGGTCAAATGCGCGCGAGTCGCAAAGTCAGGATCGCACGACCGACGAGCGGGCGCAGGAAACCGAGCAACCGGGTCGAACCGGACGTCACCCGGTCGGGACCTGCCGCGCCCCCAGCGGGGCTACTACGCTCGTACCTCGTCGCCAGGGGCAGCGGCCTGTGGACCGTGCTCGCGCAGACGGGCTGGGGACGGGCACCCGAGGCGATGCGCACGACGTCGGGCGTTCCCCGTCCTCACCGCCGGACACGGTGGTCGGAGCCGACGCGATCAGCCGCTCACAGGTGTGGACAACTGTGTGGACAACGCACGACCGTGCGAGACTCGACCACCCACGCGAACGAACAGCCGAGGTAGCACGTGTCACAGGACGAAGAGCTCGCACGGGTCTGGGGCCACGTCGTCTCGACGCTCGAGCAGAGCCCCGACATCACACCGCGCCAGATCGCGTTCGTCCGTCTGGCACGGCCGCTCGGCCTCCTCGACGGCACCCTGCTGCTGGCCGTGGGCAACGACCTGACCAAGGACTACCTCGAGTCGCGCGTCCGCGGCGAGGTGACCGACGCTCTGAGCACAGCCCTCGACCGCGAGGCCAGGTTCGCGATCACCGTCGACCCGGGCTGGCCGAGGACGCCCCGCCGGCCCTGCGCGTC